>JAEWFT010000034.1 GCA_023388715.1 Pseudomonadota bacterium | reverse complement strand
CGCCTGCAGCGTGCGCATGCGGCTGCCGTCCAGTCCCAGCCAGCCGATGTCAGCAAGCAGCGTGCGGGCCGCGCCATCGCCGCTGGGCATCTCGCGCAGGCGCGCGTCCAGCGCGCGCTCTGTGCGGCCGCGCAGCTGCGCCACCGCCACGCCGGTACCGCCGCGGCGCGCGTCGAGCTGCTGCGCATGCTGGAACGCCTTGCGCGCGCGCGCCACCTCGCCCGCGGCCATCGCGGTCTCGGCCTCGGTGCCCAGCGCGTCGAACAGCCGCGCGGTCAGGGGGTGTACGTCGGGGTCGGCGGGATTGGCGCGCCACGCCGCCTCCAGGCTGTCCCAGGCATTCGCGTTCGGTGGCGAGAGCAGCCGGCCGTCGCGCAATTGCTGCTCGGCATTTGCAAGGTAGGCGGCGACGCTCTCGCGCTCCACCGGTTCCGCCAGTTGCGGCATCACGCCGGTCTGCGCCCCCGCGGCAGGCGCGGGCAGCGCATCGGGACCGGTGCCGGGCGCGGTGTCGGCGGACGCAGGGCCGGATTCGCCGGTTGGCGTGCCCGGCCCGAGCAGGGCATAGCCCAGCGCGGCGGCCGCCACCACCGCGATCGTGGCGGGAACCAGCCACGGGCGCATGCCGGGCCTGGCGCCTTCGCCTTCCGCAACCTCGGCCGGCGGCTCGATCGCGACGAAGGCCTTGCCGGCGCGGCGCTCCAGCGCGTCGAGCGCTTCCAGCATCTCGCGCGCGGTGCCGAAGCGGTCTTCCGGTCGCTTGGCCATCGCCCGGTCCATGAAGGATTGCCAGTGCCGGAGCGCGGGCGGCAGTCGCGGGATGGGATCCTGCAGGTGCTTGAGCGCCATCGACAGCGCATCGCCCGCGTTGTACGGCAGCCGCCCGGTCAGCATTTCCCAGGCCAGCACGCCGATGCTGTAGAGGTCGACGCGGCGGTCGACATCGGCGCCACGCGCCTGCTCCGGCGGCATGTAGGCGGTGCTGCCGACGGCGAGTCCGGCATTGGTCAGCCGCGGGCCGCCGCCGCGGCGCAGCGCGATGCCGAAGTCGGCGAGCATCGGCCGGTCGGCGTCATCGAACAGCACGTTCTCCGCCTTGACGTCGCGATGGACCACGCCGCGCAGGTGGGCGTAGTCGAGCGCCTGCAGCAACGTCCGCACCAGCGCCGCGACCTTCGGCTGGTCGCCGGCCAGCTTGCGCTGCGCCAGGTGGCCGCGCGCGAGGTAGGGCATCGCGTAGAACGGCAGGCCGTCGGCGGTGCGCCCGACCTCGTAGATGCCGACAATGTTCGGGTGTTCCAGCCGCGCGATCGTGCGCGCCTCGTTCTCGAAGCGCGCGCGGCTGACCTCGTCGGCCAGCGCCTCGGCCAGCATCACCTTCAGCGCGACCTTGCGCCGCAGCGACACCTGCTCGGCGAGGTACACGGTGGACATGCCGCCGTGCCCGATCACGCGGTGGATGCGGTAGCCCTCGATCTGCGGATGTTCGCGCAACGCCTGTCTCCCTGGAGCGGCGTTGCAGCATACGACGCCGGCGCCAAGGCCGGAACGCCCGGTGCGCGGGTTTGCGACGCGGGTGCGGTTGCGCGGACCTGCGCCGGCCCCGCAGCCGCGGTCAGACCAGCAGCAGGGAGGACATCCGGCGGCGGTAGCGGCCCACCAGGTCGGCGTCGTCGATCACCCGGAAGGCATCGATCAGCGACTTCTTCGCCAGGCCGTCGTCGAACTGGCGATCGCGCTGCAGCATCTCGATGAACTGCTCCAGCCCGCCCTGCGCATCGCCGGACACCAGCTTGCGCACGCCCAGCAGGTGCCGCGCGCGCAGGTCGCCCGGATCCGCCGTGACCGCGGCTTCCAGGATTTCCAGCGGCGGCGCGTCCGGCAGCAGGGCGGCGAAGCCGAGCCGGGCGCGCGCCTGGACCGTGCGGTCGTCGGTGGCGAGGTTGGCGGGCAGGCCATCCAGCAGCGCCTCGGCCTCCGCGGCAGCGCCGGTCTGCAACAGCGCGAGCGCCAGGTCCAGCCGCAGCTCGGCCGTGTCCGGCTCGGCCTCCACCGCCTTGCGCAGGCGCATCACTTCCTCGTGCGGATCGAGCGGCGCGGCGACGTCCGGGGCCGCTTCTTCCTCCGGCAACGCCTCCGCCGGCGCAATGCCGTGGTGCTGGAGGAACTCGCGCAGCTGGCTTTCCGGCAACGCGCCCGGGAAGCCGTCCACCAGTTGTCCGTCCTTGACCAGCATCACCGTGGGCACCGAACGGATCTGGAACGCGGCGGCCAGTTCCTGCTCCTTGTCGACGTCGACCTTGGCCAAGAGGAAGGCGCCGTTGTAGTCGGCCGCGAGCTTCTCCAGCAGCGGGCCCAGCGTCTTGCACGGGCCGCACCAGGTCGCCCAGAAATCGACCAGCACCGGCGTCTGCAGCGAGGTGCGGATCACCGTCTCCTCGAAGGTGGCGGCGGTGGCGTCGAACACGTGCGGGGGGGCGATGGCGTCGTTCATGGGCGTCATGGTGGCGGCGGTGCCTGTGGAGATGGCGTCGCGGGCGCGCGTTCACAAGGCGATCGGGAATAATCGGCGCGACCGCGGCATCGCCGCGCGGAGGGCGCGATGCGCGACAACGACAGGTGGTTGGCGGCGGTGGCGCTGCTGGTGTGCGTGGCCGCCGTCGCGGCGTTTGGCGCGAGCTCGCCCGACTTCGGCCAGCTGCGCCAGCCGGTGGCGCTGCTCGGCGCCGACGGCGAGCCCAATGCGCTGGCGTTCAACCTGCTGGGCTTCGTGCTGCCGGGCGCCTTGCTCGGGTGGCTGGCCTGGCGGTGGCGCGGCCAGGCGGGGAATTCCGGATGGCGCGCGCGCCTGGGGCTGCAGATGCTGCTGCTCTCGGCCCTGGCCTTCGCGGCGCAGGGGCTGCTGCCGCTGGATCCGACCGACCTGCTGGCGCCGGCCAGCCGCGCGCATGCGGTGGCCTGGAGCGCCTGGTGGATCGCATTCGTGGCCGGCGGCGCGCTGGCCTGGCGCAGTCGCGGTGGCCGCGGCGGCCTCGCGCTCGTGCTGGTCGTGCTGCTGCTCGCCACCGGCGGCGCCAGCCTGATGCCCGCGGCGCTGGCGCAGCGGCTTGCCTTCGCGGGCTGGTTCGGCTGGTGGCTGTGGGCGTCGGGCCGGGGCGCGCCGGCCGTCAGCCGTGCTTGAGCTTCAGCCCCAGGATGATCGCCGCCAGCACGAAGGTGACGATGTTGGACAGGATCATCGGCCAGGACTGCAGGTACAGCCCGTAGCCGAACCAGCAGGCGATGCCCGCGGTGAACACCGAGTACATGCCCAGCGAGATGCCCGAGGTGTCGCGCGTGCGCAGGGTCTTGAGCGCCTGCGGCACGAACGCGACGGTGGTCAGCGTCGCGGCCAGGAAGCCCAGCCATTCCAGGTTCACCGCGCCGGTTCCCGGGCGACCACGCCATCCTTCATCACGAAATCCACGCCCATCACCGCCTGGATGTCGGCCAGCGGGTCGCCCGGCATCGCGATGATGTCGGCGCGCTTGCCGGCCTCGAGCACGCCCTGGTCGTCCACGCCCAGCACCTCGGCGGCGCGGATGGTCGCCGACTGCAGGGCCTGGGCCGCGGGGATGCCGGCCTCGACCAGGTAGATGAACTCGCGCGCGTTGTCACCGTGCGGGCCCACGCCCATGTCGGTGCCGAACGCGATCTTGACCCCGCCGCGATGCGCACGCGCCGCGGTTTCCTGGATCAGGGCGCCGATCCGCGCCGCCTTGGGCCGCACCACCTCCGGGAAATAGCCGTCCACCTTCGCCTTGTCGGCGACGAAGCGGCCGGCGTAGATGGTCGGGACGTACCAGGTGCCGCGCTGCTTCATCGCCGCCATCACCCGATCGCTCATGTAGGTGCCGTGCTCGATGCTGGCGACCCCGCCCGCCACGGCCCGGTACATGCCTTCCTCGCCGTGGGCGTGGGCGGCGACCTTGTAGCCGTAGTCGCGCGCGGTATCGACGATCGCCTTCGCCTCCTCGACCGTGAACTGCGGCGCATCGCCGGACTTGGCGTAGCTCAGCACCCCGCCGGTAGCGGTGATCTTGATCACGTCGCTGCCGTCCTTGTAGCGCTGGCGCACGGCCTGGCGGGCATCGTCGATGGAGTTGATGACGCCCTCGGTCGGGCCGGGCGGCCCCAGCAGGTGGGCGAGGGTGCCGTTGTAGCCATTGGTCGGGTCGGCGTGGCCGCCGGTGGTGGCGATCGACTTGCCCGCGGCCCAGATCCGCGGCCCCTTGACCAGTCCCTGGTTGATCGCATCGCGCAGGTGCGGGGCCACTTCGCCGCCAAGGTCGCGCACGCTGGTGAAGCCGGCCATCAGGGTCTTCTCCGCGTAGCCTACGGCGCGGAAGGCGAAGTCGATGTCGTCGAGCCGGAAGCCCTCGGAATAGCTCTGCGGGCTGGACTGGCTGCCCAGGTGCACGTGCAGGTCGGTCCAGCCGGGCATGCAGGTATGGCTGCCCAGGTCGAAGGCGCGGGCACCTGCGACATCCACGCGCCCGGGGCGGACGTCGGCGACCTTGCCGTCGCGCACGATGACGGTATGCGCGCCCAGCATCCGCCCGCTGCGGCTGTCGAACAGCCTGCCGCACTGCAGGGCGGCGGGTTCCGGGGACGCCGGTGCGGCGAGCGCGGGGGAGGCGAGCAGCAGCAGGCTGGCGGCGATCAGGCAGGATCTTGGCATCGACGTTCTCCGGGCGAAGCGGGGATGTTGCCATGCGTGGCGGCCCCTGTTGCGCTGCGGTAGGCTGTCCGGCCCGCGTCCCCAAGCCGTCGCCGTGTCCGCCGAGCCCTCCGTTTACGATCCCCGCGCTGTCGAAGCCGCTGCCCAGTCGTTCTGGTCGACCACCCGCGCCTTCGAGGCCAGCGAGCAGTCGGACAAGCCGAAGTACTACTGCCTGTCGATGCTGCCGTATCCGTCCGGCGCGCTGCACGTCGGCCACGTGCGCAACTACACCATCGGCGATGTCATCAGCCGCCACAAGCGGATGACCGGCCACAACGTGCTGCAGCCGATGGGCTGGGACGCGTTCGGCCTGCCGGCGGAAAACGCCGCGATCAGGAACAAGACCGCGCCGGCGAAGTGGACCTACGCCAACATCGAGCACATGCGCGCGCAACTGCAGTCGCTGGGCTACGCGATCGACTGGAGCCGCGAGTTCGCCACCTGCCGGCCGGACTACTACGTCCACGAGCAGCGCATGTTCGTGCGCCTGCTGAAGAAGGGCGTGGCCTACCGCCGCAACAGCGTGGTCAACTGGGACCCGGTTGACCAGACCGTGCTCGCCAACGAGCAGGTGATCGACGGCCGCGGCTGGCGCACCGGCGCGCTGGTCGAGAAGCGCGAGATCCCGCAGTGGTTCCTGCGCATCACCGATTACGCGCAGGAACTGCTGGACGAACTGGACCGCCTGCCGGGCTGGCCGGAGTCGGTCAAGACCATGCAGCGCAACTGGATCGGTCGCAGCGAAGGCCTGGAGATCCAGTTCCGCGTCGATGGCGAAAGCGAGCCGCTGAGCGTGTTCACCACCCGTCCGGACACGCTGATGGGCGCCACCTACGTCAGCATCGCCGGCGAACACCCGCTGGCGCTCAAGGCCGCGCAGGGCAACCCGGAGCTGGCCGCGTTCCTCGAGGAACTGCGGCACGGCGGGGTGTCGGAAGCGGAGCTGGAAACCCAGGAAAAGCGCGGCATGGCCACCGGGCAGTGGGCGATCCATCCGCTGACCGGCGAGGACCTGCCGATCTACGTCGCCAATTTCGTGCTGATTGGCTACGGCACCGGAGCGGTGATGGCGGTGCCGGCGCACGACCAGCGCGACTGGGAATTCGCCAAGGCCTACGGTCTGCCGGTCAAGCCGGTGATCGCCGATGCGGCCACCCGCGACGCGCTGGAAGAGATCAACGCGCACCTGGCCGACCACGACGATCCGATGGCGGTGGCGCTCGGCGGGCACGCCGCGATCGACGTGGTCGAGATCGACGCCGCGGTGGCGGTGGTGCGCGAGTACCTGCGCCGGATCGAGGAGGAGGCAGCGCAGACCGAGCGCGGCTGGCTGATCAATTCCGGCGACTTCAACGGCCTGGATTCAGCGGCGGCGCTGGATGCGCTGGCGGAGCGCCTCGAGGCGGCCGGCAGCGGCAGGCGCAAGGTCAATTTCCGCCTGCGCGACTGGGGCGTGTCGCGGCAGCGCTACTGGGGCTGCCCGATCCCGGTAATCCATTGCGCCAGCTGCGGGGCGGTGCCGGTGCCGGAAGACCAGCTTCCGGTGCTCCTGCCGGAGGACGTGGCCGATGCCTTCGCCTCCGGCGACGTGCACTCGCCGATCAAGTCCGACCCCGAGTGGCGCAAGACCACCTGCCCGCAATGCGGGGGCGCGGCCGAGCGCGAGACCGACACCTTCGACACCTTCATGGAGTCGAGCTGGTACTACGCCCGCTACACCTCGCCGGGCGCATCCGACATGGTCGATGGGCGCGCCAACTACTGGCTGCCGGTGGACCAGTACATCGGCGGGATCGAGCACGCGATCCTGCACCTGATGTACTTCCGCTTCTACCACAAGCTCCTGCGTGATGCCGGGCTGGTCGCGAGCGATGAGCCTGCCACCCGCCTGCTCACCCAGGGCATGGTCATCGCCGATACGTTCTATCGTGAGGACGCGCACGGCGCCAAGGAATGGATCAACCCGGCCGACGTCGAGCTGCTGCACGACGAGCGGATGCGGGTGACCGGCGCGATCGCGCGCAGCGACGGCCTGCCGGTGCTGGTCGGCGGCACCGAGAAGATGTCGAAGTCGAAGAACAACGGGGTCGACCCGCAACTTCTCGTCGACCGCTACGGCGCCGACACCGTGCGCCTGTTCTCGATGTTTGCCGCGCCGCCGGAGCTGTCGCTGGAGTGGAGCGATGCCGGCGTGGAAGGCATGGCGCGCTTCCTGCGGCGGCTGTGGCGCGACGTGCACGCACACGCCGCGCAGCCGGACCACCCGGCGGTCGATCCCGCACGGCTCGACGCCGGGCAGAAGGCGCTGCGGCGGCAGGTGCACGAGGCCATCGCCAAGGTCGGCGACGACTACGCGCGCCGGCACGCGTTCAACACCGCGATCGCCGCGCTGATGGAGCTGATGAACGCGCTGGCCAGGTTCAGCGACACCAGCGAGCAGGGCCGCGCGGTGCGCCACGAGGCGTTCGAGGCGATCGTCCTGCTGCTCAACCCGATCACCCCGCACATCAGTCACGCGTTGTGGCAAGTGCTTGGCCATCCGGAAACCCTGCTGGAGGACGTGTCGTTTCCCACCGCCGATGCGGAGGCGCTGGTGCGCGACGCGGTCACGCTGGCGGTGCAGGTCAACGGCAAGCTGCGCGGCACGATCGAGGTCGCCGTCGACGCCCCGCGCGAGGCGGTCGAGGCGGCGGCGCTGGCCGCGCCCGGGGTGGCAGCCTTCGTGGCCGGGCAGGTGCCGAAAAAGGTGATCGTGGTACCCGGCAAGATCGTGAACATCGTGGTCTGACCGGAGGCGGGGATCGCCCCACCCCCGCGCCGGGCATGCGGCGATCCGCCGGACCGGCCCCAAAAGCCCTTAGACTCAGCGCCATGACCCGTCGCCTTGCCATCCTCGCCCTGTCCGCCGCGCTGCTGTCCGGCTGCGGTTTCCACCTGCGCAATGCGCTGAACCTGCCGGCCGACCTTGGCCCGGTGCGGGTGCTGGCGGCCGAGCGCTACAGCCCGCTGGCCGAACTGCTGGCCGATGGCCTGGCGCGGGCCGGCGCGACCGCCGCGCCCGTCGATGCCGCCACCCCCGTCGCGACCTTGCAGGTCGTTTCCGAGCAGTGGGCCGACACCCCGATCAGCCACGACCAGTTCGGGCGCGCGCAGGAATACGCGCTGCGCTACGCGGTGGTCTTCAGCATGCAGCGCGCTGACGGCAGCATGGCGGTGCCACAGCAGGCGGTGGAGCTGTCGCGCGACTACCTCTCGCCGGTGGTGGATTCGATCGGCAAGGCCAGCGAGCGCGAGATGCTGGTGGTCGAACTGCGCCGCGACATGGCCGCCGCAATCCTGCGGCGGGTGGACGCCGCGTCCAAGCCCGCCGCGGCGCCGTGAGCCGGTGCCGCTGAGGGCGCCCGTCGCCGCCGGCGGCGCAGCGCGATGGAGCTGAGCGCCGATCGCCTCACCGCGCAGCTGGCCGGCGAACCGTTGCGGCCCGCTTATCTCGTCGCCGGCAGCGAACCGCTGCTGGTGCTGGAAGCCGCCGATGCGGTGCGCGCCGCCGCGCGCGCCCAGGGCATCGGCGAGCGCGAAGTACATGACATGGAAGGGCGCGATGCCGACTGGGGCGCGCTGGATGCCGCGCTGCATGCGCCCAGCCTGTTCGCCAGCCGGCGACTGGTGGAGATCCGGCTCCCCACCGGCAAGCCGGGCGCGCAGGGCGCCAAGCTGATCGCGGGCTACTGCGCGGATCCCGCGCCCGACGTGGTGCTGCTGGTCATCGCCGGCGAGTGGTCGAAGGCGCATGCCGGCAAGTGGAGCGAGGCGATCGCCCGCGTCGGCCATGTCGCCGTCGCCTGGCCGATCAAGCCGCACGAATTGCAGGGCTGGCTGTCCCAGCGCATGCGCAGCCGCGGGATCAAGGCCGGCGCGGACGCGGTGGCGCGGCTGGCGCAGCGGGTGGAGGGCAACCTGCTGGCGGCCGCGCAGGAAGTCGACAAGCTGGCCCTGTTGCAGGCGGGGGAAGGCGTGCTGGATGCCCACCGGCTGGAAGCGCTGGTGGCCGATTCCGCCCGCTACGATGTGTTCCGGATGGTCGATGCCGCGCTCAACGGGCAACCGGCGCAGGTGGCGCGGGTGGTGGCCGGCCTGCGCGCCGAGGGCGAGGCGATCCCGGCCCTGATGGGCATGCTGGCCAAGGAACTGTCGACGATGGCAGCGCTGGCACAGGCGCGCAATTTCGCCGCCGAGTGCAAGGCGCAGCGGATCTGGGAATCCAAGCAGGCGGTCTACAAGCGCGCGCTGTCGCGGCATCCGCCGCCGCGCTGGCAGCAGTTCCTGGTCGAGGCGGGTCGCGTGGACCGCGTGTCCAAGGGCCGCGTGCGGCCGGGCGAGGAATCCGCGGACGCCTGGCTGCTGCTGGAGCGGCTGCTGCTGGCGATCGCCGAGCGCGACGCGGCGCGGCTGCTGGCGTGAGGCTGCCGCTGCGGGTGCTGTATGGCGGCACCTTCGATCCGGTCCACCATGGCCACCTGGCGATCGCCCGCGCCGCCCGCGACGTCCTGCAGGCCGATGTCACCCTGCTGCCGGCCCGCGATCCGCCGCACAAGCACGCCACGGGCGCAGATGCCGGCCAGCGTGCCGCGATGCTGGGGCTGGCGCTCGCGGGCGAACCCGGGCTGGGCGTGGACCTGCGGGAACTGCGCCGCGATGGGCCGTCCTACACGGTGGACACGCTGGCCGAGCTGCGCGCGGAACTGGGGGATGCCGTGCCCCTGGCGTGGCTGGTGGGCGCCGATTCGCTGCGGCAGCTGGCTGCCTGGAGCCGCTGGCGACAGGTGTTCGAGCTGGCGCACCTGGTCGCGGTACAGCGGCCGGGCGAGCCGCTCGACGCGACCCAGCTGGCCCAGGCTGCGCCGGAGGTCGCCCGCGAGATCGGCGATCGGCAGCGTGCGCTGGCGGAGCTGCACGCATGCCCGGCCGGCGGCTTCGCGTGGCTGCCGTTGCCGGGCCTGCGCGCGGAATCCTCCACCGACATCCGCCGCCGCATTCGCGAAGGCGACGCGTGGCGGGATCGGGTGCCGGGGGCGGTCGCGGCGTTCATCGACCATCACGGCCTGTACCGCTGAGCATCCGTATACTGCGCGCGATTTTCCCCGGAGCCCTTCGCCCTTGACCACGACCGCCCACGTCATCAAGACCAGCCTGCCCAACCCGCCGCCGCCGGTGGATGTCCTGCTCAAGAGCGTCCATGACGCGCTGGCCGAGCTGAAGGCGAACGACGTGGTCGAGATCGACGTGCGCGGCAAGAGCAGCGTGTGCGACTACATGGTGGTCGCCTCCGGCACCTCGACCCGCCACGTGAAGTCGGTGGCCGACGAAGTGGTGCGTTTCGCCAAGAAGCTGGACGTGATGCCGCTGGGCGTCGAGGGCGAGCGCGAGGCCGAATGGGTGCTGGTGGACCTGGCGGATGTCGTGGTCCACGTCATGCTGCCGCGCGTGCGCGAGTTCTATGCGCTGGAGCGGCTGTGGACGGTGGGCGACCAGCGGCCCGACGAGCTACCCGAAACCGCGGCCGAAGACCGGCTGTAACCGTTGAAGGCGCGCCTGGTCGCGGTTGGCGAGCGCGCGCCCGGCTGGGTTTCCCAAGGATTCGCCGAATACCAGAAGCGGCTCTCCCATTGGTTGCCGCTGGACCTGGTTGAAGTCGAGCCCGGCATCCGTGGCAAGGGCCGCGACGCCGCGCGCGCGACCAGCGACGAGGGCGCGAGGGTGCTGGCGGCGCTGCCGCGCAACGCGCACGTGGTGGCGCTGGATGGTCGTGGCCGGATGCATTCCTCCGAGCAGCTGGCGCAGCGTCTGGAGCATTGGCGCGGGCAGGGACGCGACCTCGCGTTCCTGATCGGCGGTCCCGAGGGCCACGCCGATGCGGTCATCGCCGCCGCCCACGAGCAATGGTCGCTCGGGCCGCTCACCCTGCCGCACATGTTGGTGCGGCTGGTGCTGGCCGAGCAGCTGTACCGCGCTGCCGCGCTGCTGGCCAACCATCCCTACCATCGCGCCTGAGGCGGCAAATCCCGCCACGCCACACGCGGTGGCGTTCGACCGGGCTCGCCGTCGCGACAACGCCCGCGCGCGGCGGGCGTTGTCTGCGACGTTGGAATTTCAGTTGCGCGGGTCGGGCGCGTGCTCCAGGTCGCCTTCCTCGGCGTCCGGCGCAGGGCGGGCGCCGGGGATGTGGGCCTGCGCCTTGTCCTTCGGCTTGTCCTCGGCGTAGCCGGTGTTGCCGGCCGGTTCGGGACTTGCCAGCGGCACCGTCGCCTTGTCGGCGTCCTTGCGATGGTGGGTCATCTCAGCGCCCCAGTTCGAAGACAACGTCGATGTTCACCGACAGCGCGGTCTCGCCCGGTGCGACCGCGGTCTCCTTCATCATCGAATCGGCCGCCATCGCGCGCACCATCGGCATCGGCCGCGGGAAGCTGCCGCCACCCTCGCTGATGCTCACGATCCGGCGCACCTTCAGCCCAAGCGCGTCGGCATAGGTCTTCGCGCGCTCCTGCGCCTTGCGCAGCGCGGCCAGGCGCGCCTCGTCGTACGCCTCGTCGGGCTTGTCGACCTCGAAGCTCGGCCCGTTGACCTGGTTGGCGCCGCTGGCGACGAAGGCATCCAGCACCTTGCCGAGCTTCGACAGGTCGCGCACCTTCACGTTCACCGTGTTGTTGGCCTGGTAGCCGGTGATCGTTGGCGCCTGGTTCTCGACATAGCGGTACTGCGGGTTGAGGTTGATCCCGCTGGTCTGCACGTCGCGCTCGGCGATGCCGGCGGCGCGGATGGCCGCCATCACCTTGTCCATCTGCACCGCGTTGGCGCGCATCGCGGCGTTGGCGTCCGCGGCCTGGGTGACCACGCCGGTGGAGACGGTCGCCACGTCCGGCACGCGCCGGGACTCCGCGGTCGCGGACACCGACAGCAGGGTGCCGTCGGCAGGGGTGGCGTAAGCGCCGGTCATCTGGGATTGCGCGATGGCGGACATGGGGCTTCCGATGGTCAGGGCCAGGGCGAGGAACAGTGCGCGTGGGGACATGGTGGACTCCGGTGCGGTTGGAAGGAAGAGTGGGACAGGCGCGGTTGCCGCCGGGTGAACGCGCACTGACGCCGCAAGGGGTCGGGGACGAGCGGTTCACCGGGGATGTAGTCAGCAGCGGGTTAGACTT
This sequence comes from Pseudomonadota bacterium, assembly GCA_023388715.1. Lineage (GTDB taxonomy): Bacteria > Pseudomonadota > Gammaproteobacteria > Xanthomonadales > Xanthomonadaceae > Thermomonas. The sequence continues at coordinate 37,455 of JAEWFT010000034.1, read as the reverse complement.
CCGGGATGCTGCATCTCGCCTCGCGCTCGCCCCGGCGCGCCGAACTCCTGGGCCGGCTGGGACTGGAATTCGGCGTGATCGACCTGGACCTCCCCGAAGTGCGGGCAGCCGGCGAGGCCCCCGCCGACTACGTGCGCCGGGTGGCGCGGGAGAAGGCGGGCGCGGGCCTGCTGCGGGTGGTCGCGGTGCCGGACGCGCTGGTGCTTGGCGCGGACACCGAGGTGATCCTCGATGACGAGGTGTTCGGCAAGCCCGCCGACGCCGATGCCGCCGCCGACATGCTGCACCGGCTCGGCGGACGCACCCACCAGGTGGTCACCGCGGTGGCGCTGGTTTCGGCCGGCCGCGAAGCGCAGGCGGTGTCGACCTCGCTGGTGACGATCGCGCCGCTGCAGGAGGCGGACATCGCCCGTTACGTCGCGACCGGCGAGTGGCAGGGCAAGGCAGGCGCCTACGCGATCCAGGGCCGCTTCCAGATGCACGTCGAGCATCTGTCCGGAAGCCATTCGGGGGTGATGGGACTGCCGCTGTTCGAGACCGCGGGGCTGCTGCGCCAGTTCGGGCGGCTGCCGTGAGCGAGGAGCTGCTGGTCAACGTGACCCCCCGCGAGACCCGCGTGGCCGTGGTCGAGAACGGCATGCTGCAGGAACTGCACATCGAGCGCGGCAGCCAGCGCGGCGTGGTCGGCAACATCTACAAGGGCAAGGTGCAGCGGATCATGCCGGGGATGCAGGCCGCGTTCGTGGACATCGGCCTCGAGCGCGCCGCTTTCCTGCATGCCAGCGACATCTTCCGCAGCGCGCCACTGGACGCGGTGGCGGGGGAAGAGCCGCCTTCGCAGGCGCCGCAACCGCAGGTGCCGATCGCCGACCTGCTGCGTGACGGCGCCGAAGTGATCGTGCAGGTGGTGAAGGATCCGATCGGCAGCAAGGGCGCGCGCCTGACCACGCAGATCAGCATTCCCTCGCGCTACCTGGTGCTGCTGCCGCGCTCGACGGTGGTCGGCATCTCCGCGCGCATCGAGGACGAGCCCGAGCGCGCCCGCCTGAAGGCGTTGCTCGCCGAGCTGACCGCGGGCGGCCCCGGGCACGGGTACATCGTGCGCACCAATGCCGAAGGCCAGCCGGCCGACGCGCTCGCGGAGGACATCGGCTACCTCAACCGCGTCTGGGAGCAGGTGTCCGCCGCGGCGGCCGATGCCCGCCTGGGCAGCTGCATCTACGAGGACCTCAACCTGCCTCTGCGCGCGGTGCGCGACCTCATCCGCCGCGACGTCGAGAAGGTGAAGGTCGATTCGCGCGAGACCTTCGAGCGCCTGCGCGAGTTCGCCGCGCGCTATCGCCCGGACCTGGCCGAGAAGATCGAGCATTACGGCGGCGCGCGCCCGGTGTTCGACCTGTACGGGGTCGACGACGAGATCCAGCATGCGCTGGAGAAGGAGGTGCCGCTGAAGTCGGGCGGCTACCTGGTGATCGACCAGACCGAGGCGATGACCACGGTCGACGTCAACACCGGATCCTTCCTTGGTCAGCGAAACCTCGAGGAAACCGTCTACCGCACCAACCTCGAGGCCGCTCAGGCGGTGGCGCGCCAACTGCGGCTGCGCAACCTCGGCGGCATCATCATCATCGACTTCATCGACATGCAGGACGCCGAGCATCGCCGGCAGGTGATGCGCACGCTGGAGAAATCGCTGGCGCGCGACCACGCCAAGACCACGGTGTACGAATTCTCGCCGCTGGGCCTGGTCGAGATGACCCGCAAGCGCACGGTCGAATCGCTGGAGCGGCAGCTGTGCGAGCCCTGCCACGAATGCGGCGGGCGCGGCATGTTGAAGACCGCGGAAACGGTGACCTACGAAATCTTCCGCGAGATCGTGCGCGCGGTGCGCCAGTTCGAGGCCGCCCGCCTGCTGGTGATCGCCTCGCCCAAGGTCGTGGGGCGCATCACCGACGAGGAGTCCAACGCGGTGGCGGAGCTGGAGGAGTTCCTCGGCAAGTCGATCCGCTTCCAGGCCGACGCGCAGTACCAGCAGGAGCAGTTCGATGTGGTGCTGCTGTGAGGTGCGGGCGGCGTTGAGGCGCGGGCGGGGCGCACGCGCCCGATGACCCCGCCGCTGCGACGTCGGCTGCGACTGATGCGCCGCGGGGCGTGGTACGCGCTTGCGCTGGTGCTGGTGGTGCTGGCGCTGGGCAGTGGCGTGGCCAGCCAGCTGCTGCCCATGGCCGAACGCAATCCGCAGCGGATCGCCGACTGGCTGGGCGCGCGGGCGCGGGCGCCGGTCGCATTTGATCGGGTGCAGACCGAGTGGACCCGGCGCGGGCCCCTGCTGCGGCTCGACAACCTGCGCATCGGCATGGGCCCCAACCCGGTTCGGATCGGCGATGCCGAAGTGCTGGTCGCGCAGTACGCGGGGTTGCTGCCCGGGCGCTCGCTAACCGAGCTGCGCCTGCGCGGCCTGGACCTCACCCTGCAGCGCGACCCGCAGGGCCGCTGGAGCGTGCGCGGCCTGCCGGGCCAGGATCAGGGTGGCGATCCGCTGGAAACGCTGGAGCGCCTGGGCGAACTGCAGGTCTCGCATGCCCGCTTGCACGTGAACGCCCCCGAACTGGGGTTAGGCCTGCGGCTGCCGCGCATCGACCTGCGCCTGCGGGTGGATGGGGGCCATGTGCGGGGCGGCGCCGATGCCTGGCTTCGCGAGAGCGCCGCGCCGTTCCGGATGGCGCTGGAACTGGACCGCCGCAGCGGCGATGGCAGGGTCTACGCGGGTGCGATGGAGGCCGACTTGGCGGAGGCTGCCGGGGCGTTCCGCGTCGCCGGCGTCTCGCCGGCGGCCGGGCGCGGGCGGATGCAGGCGTGGGCCCGACTGCAGGCGAATCGCGTGGTGGCGTTGCACGCCGACGCGGAGCTGGAAGGCGTGGCTTTGCGCGGCACCCCGTTGCCCGGGCAGGGGACGCCGATCCAGCCGCTGGGGCGGGTGGAACTGGCCGGCACCTGGGCACGCGCCCGCGACGGCTGGCATGCGCGCGCGACGCGGCTGCGCGGCGGCGATGGCGAGCGTGCGTGGGTGATGGACGGGCTGGCGCTGGACGGCGGCCGCGTGCTGCGGTTGCAGGCCCCCCGGCTGGAAGCCGCGCCCCTCTTGAACGTGCTGGCGCTCAGCGACACGGGGTCGCCGCGGCTGCGGACATGGCTGCGCGAGGCCTCGCCTGCCGGAACCCTGCACCAGGTGCGGGTGCACGGTGCGCGCGGCGGCGCCCTGCACGCCACTGCGCGCGCCGAAGGCCTGCGCTTCGACCCGGTTGGGACCCGCCCCGGCATGCGCGGCATCTCCGGTTGGCTGCAGGGCGATGCCGACGCGCTGAGAATGCGCTTCGATCCCCAGGCAACCGCTGTCCTCGACTGGCCGGCCGGCTTCGGCGTGGCGCATGCGCTCCGGCTCGACGGCGAGGCGCTGCTCTGGCGCGACGGCAACGACTGGACCGTGCGTACGCCGGGCCTTGCGATCGACAACGGCCCGTTGCACGTGCATGCAAGGGGCGGCATCGGTTTCCAGGGCGACCGCAGCCGGCCGCGGATCGACCTGGCGGTCGAGATCGACGAAGTGCCGGTGGCCCTGGCGCGCGGCTTCTGGGTGCGCCACCTGATGCCGGCGACCACCGTGAACTGGCTGGAGGAGGCGCTGCAGGCGGGCCAGCTGGAACAGGTGCGCGCGCTGGTGGTTGGCGACCTCGACGACTGGCCGTTCCGCAATGAGCCGGGGCGAGCGGGCGCTGGGCTGTTCCAGGCGCAGGCGCGCATGCGCGGCGGCGTGCTCAAGTTCCAGCCGGACTGGCCGGCGATCGAGGACCTGGACGCCGAGCTGCGCTTCGTCGCTGATGGCTTCACCGTCGATGGCAGCGGTCGCATCGGCGGCGTGCCGATCGAACAGGTGCGCGGCGGGATGGCCAGGTTCGGGCGTGCCGAGCTGGCACTGGACGCCCAGACGGCCAGCGCCGATGCGCGCCACCTTTTGGCGCTGCTGCGCAACAGCCCGCTGCATCGCGAGCATGGCGAGCTCCTCGACAACCTGCGCGCCGAGGGTCCCACGCGCGCCAGCCTGCATCTGTTGCTGCCATTCCACCGGATGGCGCCGCCCCCACGGCAGGTGCGCGGCCGCGTGCGGCTGGACGGCGCGCGCTTGCAGGAAGCGCGATGGGACATCGCCTTCGACCAGGTGCGCGGCGAGGCGCGATACGACGAGCAGGGCTTCCTCGCCGAGGACCTCAACGTGCGCCATGAAGGACGGCCGGGGCAACTGTCGCTGCGCGCCGGGCCGCCGCATGTGCGTGATGCGGCGAATGCCTTCGAAGCCGCGCTGCGCGCCCAGGCCGACATCGACGGCCTGCTCGACAAGGCGCCGGCGATGGCGTGGCTGAAGCCTTACCTGCGCGGCAATTCGCCATGGACGGTGGAAGTCGCGACGCCGCGCATCGGGGCAGGCGCGGCGCCGCCGTCGCAACTGCGGCTGCGCTCCAGCCTGGTCGGCACCGCCTTCGATCTCCCCGAGCCACTGCGCAAGCCGGCGGCGCAGGCGCTGGCGGCCACCGTGGACGTGCGCCTGCCGATCGAGCGCGGCGACATCGAGGTCACGCTGGGACGGCTGCTGTCCGTGCGTGCGCGCAGCACGCCGACGCGCACGGGGGTGCAGGTGCAACTCGGCGGCGGCCGCGCCGACACCCCGCCTGTGCACGGCCTGGTCGTGGGCGGCCGGACCGACCGGCTGGACGCGCTGGACTGGCTGGGCGTCGTCAACGCGGGCAGAGGCGATGGCGACGACGGCGCAGGCAGCCTGCCGTTGCGCCGGCTGGACCTTCAGGTGGGGCAGCTGCGTCTGTTGGGCAGCAGCTTCGCCAACAGCCGCCTGCAGCTGGCGCCGGCTCCGCGGGGCACGGCGGTGCAGGTGCAGGGACCGGCGATCGCCGGCGCGCTGCTGGTGCCGTCGCAGGAGGGGGCGCAGGTGGCCGGTCGCTTCGAGCGCCTGCACTGGAGCGGCGGACTGCCGGGCGCGACGCAGGCTGCGCCGCAACAGGCGGCTGCCACCGCCGGCAACGTGGACCCGGGCAAGGTGCCTCCGTTGCTGCTGGACGTCGCGGACCTGCGGATCGGCACCCTGCCGCTCGGCCAGGCGCGGCTGCGCACCACCCCGTCCGCGGCCGGGCTGCGGCTGGACGAATTCAGCACCCGTGGCGGCAAGCATCGGCTGGCGGCTACCGGCACCTGGACCGGGCGCGGGCAGGCGGGACAGACCCGCCTGGGCGCGGATGTGGACAGCGATGACATCGGCGCGCTCATGGCCGGCCTTGGCCTGGCCGGGCAGGTCGACGACGGCAAGGGCAAGCTGGGCGTCCAGTTGCGCTGGCCGGGCGCACCGGACGATTTCGCGCTGGCGTCCGTGCAGGGCGAGATCGCGCTGGACGCGCGCGACGGCCGCCTGCTCGAAATCGAGCCGGGCGCCGGCCGGGTGCTCGGGCTGCTCGGCATCGCCCAGTTGCCACGACGCCTGACCTTGGACTTCCGCGACATCTTCGACAAGGGCTTCGCCTTCGACCGCATCCACGGCAACGTGCGCGTGGCCGGCGGCAGCGCCAGCACGGACGACCTTGCGATCGAAGGCCCGGCGGCCGACATCCGCGTCAGCGGCAGCGCGGACCTGGTGGCGCAGCGTTTCGACCAGACCGTGGAAGTGCTGCCGAAGTCGGGCGGCCTGCTGACCGCGGTCGGCGCCATTGCCGGTGGGCCTGTGGGCGCCGCCGTCGGCGCCATGGCCAACGCGGTGCTCGAGAAGCCGCTGCAGCAGGCCGGTGCGCGCACCTATCGCGTCACCGGGCCGTGGAAATCGCCGACGGTGGAAACGCGGGTGCGCGAGCGCGCCGCGGCGAAACCCGCGCAGCCGGCGCCGCCCCGATGACGCCCGTGGTTGAAGTCCCGGCGAACGTCGCCATCTTGTTCACCATCCCGTGCCGCCGGAACCCCACTGCATGACCGCACTTGCCCTTGCTGAAAGCCGCCTGCTGGCGCCCACCGGGCTCGACACGGGCGCGTTGCAGCGAGCGTTCGGCACCCTGCTGGGCCCCGGGATCGACTTCGGCGACCTGTATTTCCAGCACTCGCGTCGCGAGAGCTGGTCGATGGAGGACGGCATCGTCAAGGACGGCGCGCACTCGATCGAACAGGGGGTGGGCGTGCGCGCGATCTCCGGCGAGAAGACCGGCTTTGCCTACTCCGACGACCTCGATGCACAGGCGCTGATCGCGTCCGCGCAATCGGCCCGCGCGATCGCGCGCGATGGCCGCGCGCATGGCGCGCAGGCGCTGCAGCGCAGCGACGCCCGGCGGCTGTATCCCGCGCTGGATCCGGTCGATGCACTGGGCAACGAGGCCAAGGTCGCCGCGCTGCGGCGCGTCGATGGCTTGCTGCGCGCGCTCGATCCGCGCGTGCAGCAGGTGATCGTGGGCCTGACCGGAGGCGTGGACACCGTGCTGGTGGCGCGCAGCGATGGCGTGCTGGCCGGCGACGTGCGGCCGCTGGTGCGGATGAACGTGCAGGTGATCGTCGAGCAGAACGGCCGCCGCGAATCCGGCTACGCCGGCTTTGGCGGGCGCTATTCGTACGAGGAGCTGCTGGCCGACGACAAGCCGGAGACGTTCGCGCGCGAGGCGCTGCGCCAGGCGCTGGTCAACCTGGAGGCGGTGGACGCGCCCGCGGGCGTGATGCCGGTGGTGCTGGGCGCCGGCTGGCCGGGCGTGCTGCTGCACGAGGCGGTCGGCCACGGGCTGGAAGGCGATTTCAACCGCAAGGGCACCTCGACCTATGCCGGCCGCATCGGCCAGCGGGTGGCCGCCAGGGGCGTGACCATCGTCGACGACGGCACCCTGGAGGGCCGGCGCGGCTCGCTCAACATCGATGACGAGGGCACGCCGACGCAGTGCACCACGCTGATCGAGGACGGCGTGCTCGTGGGCTACATGCAGGACACGCTCAACGCGCGCCTGATGGGCATGTCGCCGACCGGCAACGGCCGCCGCGAGTCGTTCGCGCACCTGGTGATGCCACGGATGACCAATACCTACATGCGCGCCGGCAGCCACGACCCGAAGGAGATGATCGCTTCGGTGAAGAAGGGCCTGTACGCCGTCAACTTCGGCGGTGGCCAGGTCGACATCACCAGCGGCAAGTACGTGTTCAGCGCGACCGAGGCCTACCTCATCGAGGACGGCAAGGTGACCGCGCCGGTGAAGGGCGCGACCCTGATCGGCAACGGCCCGGAGACCATGCAGAAGGTGGCGATGATCGGCTTCGACATGGCCCTGGACGACGGCGTCGGCGTCTGCGGCAAGGACGGGCAATCGGTGCCGGTGGGCGTGGGCCAGCCGTCGCTGCTGGTGTCCGATCTGACGGTCGGCGGAACGCAGGCGGCCTGATCAGCCGTGGTCGTCGTCGCCGTCCTGGTGGAGCGTTTCATCCGCAGGGTCTTCCGCGCCCGGGTCGCCGTGCGCGGTCAGGTCGCGCAGCTCGCGGAACAGCTCGCGGTATGCGCGCGGTGGCTTGTTGCGCTTGCGCTCGTCGTGCGCGTTGCGCACCAGCTGGCGCAGGTGCTGGCGATCCGCATCCGGATGGGCGGCGAGCAGGGCGGTCATCGCGGCATCGCCCTCGTCGCCCAGCAAGCTGTCGCGCAGCGCCTCGACCCGGTGCATTGCCGCGGTCTCCCGGCGCGCGGCCTCGCCGTCCTTGCTCATCGCATCGCGGATGGCGTCGAGCGCGTCGTCGTCCAGCTTGCGCATCTGCTTGGCAAGGAAGGCCAGCTGCCGCTTGTGCGCGATGTGCGACGGGATCCGCTGGGTATCGTGGATGTGCGTCAGCAGTTCTTCGGGAATCGGCAGCCGCGCCAGCTGCGCATTGGTCATCGCCACCAGCTGCTCGCCGAGTTCAAGCACGTCCAGCGCCGCGCGCCGTTGCGCGCTGCGGCTGGGGCTCAGGAATTCACCGGTGTCTTCGTCGCGTCCTCGCATCGATACAGGATAAGCCATTGAACGTCGTTCCCGCCGCCGCAACCCCCTTCGTCGACGACAGCCCGCAGCGCATCGAGCGCCTGTCCGACATCGCCTCCCGCATGCTCGACCGGGCGCGCGCCGCGGGCGCCAGCCAGGCCGACGTCACCTGCAACGAGGACGCCGGGCTTGCGGTCAACGTGCGCATGGGCGAGGTCGAAACCGTGGAGGCGACCCGCGATCGCGGGATCTCGGTGACCGTGTACTTCGGCCAGCGCAAGGGCAGTGCCAGCACCGCCGACCTGCGCGAGGACAGCCTTGCCGCCACCGTGGCGCAGGCGTGCGCGATCGCGCGCCACACCGAGGAAGATCCCGCCGCGGGCCTTGCGGATGCGGCGCTGATGGCGCGCGACGTCGGCGAGTTCGACCAGTGGCACCCGCGCGCGTTCGACGCCGCGCGCGCGATCGACACCGCGCTGGCCTGCGAGGCCGCCGGCCGCGACATGGACACGCGCATCGCCAATTCGGACGGTGCGTCCGCCAACGCCAACGCCAGCATCAGCGTGTACGCCAACTCGCACGGGTTCCTCGGCGCCGAGCGCAGCACCTCCTACAGCGTCGGTTGCGCGCTGATCGCCGGATCCGGCGATGGCATGCAACGCGACCATTGGTACGACATCGCGCTGGCGGAGGCGGACCTGCAGGCGCCCGAGGCCATCGGCCGCAAGGCCGCCGAGCGCACGCTGGCGCGGATGCAGCCGCGGCAGCTGCCTACCGGCCAGGTGCCGGTACTGTTCGCGGCGGAAATGGCGCGTTCGCTGGTCGGCGCCTATATCAGCGCGGTCAGCGGCGGCGCGCTCTATCGCAAGGCCAGCTTCCTGCTCGACAGCATCGGCTCCCAGGTGTTCCCGGACTGGTTCGGGATCGCGGAACTGCCGTTCCTGCCGCGCGGCTTCCGTTCGGCCGCCTTCGACGGCGAGGGCGTGGCCACCCGCGAGTCGCCGCTGGTGGAGGGCGGCCGGGTCACGCGCTACGTGCTGGGCAGCTATTCGGCGCGCAAGCTCGGGCTGCAGACCACCGCCAATGCCGGCGGCGTGCACAACCTGCAGGTGGCCGCCAACGCCGGCGACCTGGCGTCGCTGGTGGCGGGCATGGGCCGCGGGCTGCTGGTCACCGAGCTGATGGGGCAGGGCGTGAACCCGATCACCGGCGATTACTCGCGCGGCGCGGCGGGGTTCTGGGTGGAAGGCGGGCAGGTCGCCTATCCGGTGGACGGCATCACCATCGCCGGGAACCTGCGGCAGATGTTCGCCGCGATCGAAGCCGTCGGCAGCGACGTGGACCCGCGTTCGCACGTGCGCACCGGTTCCATCCTGGTGGGCCGCATGACGGTAGCCGGGAGCGGCTGAGCCCGCATCTGGCTGTTTTCCCCCGCTTCTTGCGTTATGTTCAGGCGAACCCGCGGGGTGCGGGCAAGGAGCATGGCATGCAGTACGACCAGAATACCCAAGCCGTTCCGCCGCCGGTTGGCGCATCGTCTTCCGAGGACCGGACGCTGGCGCTGCTTACCCACCTGTCCGGCATCCTCCTCAGCTTCATCGTTCCGCTGGTGATCTGGCTCACCCACAAGGACAAGCCGGGCAAGGAGTGGCTGAACGACCAGGCCAGGGAAGCGCTGAACTTCCAGATCACCATCGCCATTGGCTGGGTGATCGCGGTGGTACTGAGCGCGATCGCGATCGGGTTCCTGCTTTACCCGGTGCTGTGGATCATCAACCTGATCTTCTGCATCCTCGCGGCGGTCAAGGCGAACGAGGGCGTGGCGTACCGCTACCCGTTCGCCCTGCGCCTGATCAACTGACCAGCGCTGTCGCGGACTCGTCGCCGCAGGCAGCGTTCCAGCCCACGCAGGCGGCATTTCGTCGCCTGCGCGGGTCTTCTGGCGCATCGCGGCTTGCATCGCGCGGGCAATGGCCCAAGATCATGGGTAGGCCGGAGTGGTTCCGGCGGGAGCCGACGATGGAAAGCCGCATTGACCACAACGACGCGATCGAGTCCGTGGCGCCGAGCGCCAGCGACCGCCAGTGGGCGGCCGGAGCGCACGCCGGCGCGCTGGTGGCGGCGTTGCTGACCAGCTGGATGGCCGGGATCGCCGGTGCCGTCGCGGCGCTCGCCGTGTGGATGCTGGTTCGCGACCGCTCCGCGTTTGCCGCCGAGCACGCCAAGGAGGCGGTGAACTTCAACCTCAGCATGTTCATCTATGCCGCGCTGTCGGTGGTGCTGGTGATCTTCACCCTGGGCATTGGCCTGCTGGTCGCGGTGCCGCTGTGGGTGGTGCTGGCGCTGGTGTGGATCGTCTGCACGCTGGTCGCTGCGTTCAAGGCCTACGACGGGCAGTCGTACCGCTACCCGCTGACCATCCGCCTGTTCAAGTAAGGCGGGGACATGCGCTCACGATGATCGAAGGCCGGCGCATTGCCGGCCTTTTTCGACATGCGCGATCGCCTCAGCGCGTCATGTAGGGAGCCAGCGCGCCGCCCTGCGTGCGGTCCAGCGCATCCAGGCGCTTGTCCAGCGGTGGATGCGTGCGATAGAGCTGCGTCAGCCGCGGCGACGAGGAACCGAGGGCCGTCATCTTCTGCAGCACCGCGTACAGCGCCAGGGGATTGGTGCCGGCGCGCGCGAGGTAGACGCCAGCGGCGTGGTCGGCGCGGTATTCCGCGTCGCGGTCCAGCTGGGTCAGCATGATCGCCGCGCCATTGCGCTCCACGTATTCGCGCGCCAGCCCGCCCGCGACGCCGCCTCCGGTGCTCACGCGGCTTGCAAGCAGTTCGCGACCGACGCCCTGGACTTCCTGCTTGCGGACCACGTTGTAATGGTCGCGCTGGACCACGTGGCCGATCTCGTGGCCGAGCACCGCCGCGACTTCTGCATCGCTCTCCAGCATCTGGTAAAGGCCGCGGGTGATCAGGATGTAGCCACCGGGTGCGGCAAAGGCGTTGATCTCTGCGTCATCGACCACCCCGAAGGTCCAGGGCAGGTCCGGGCGGGTGGTGCGCGAGGCCATCCAGCGCCCGATCAGGTTGACCCGCTGTTGCACCGCCGGATCCTTCACCAGCGGTGCCGCGCCCAGCACGCGGCCGGCGATCAGCGGTCCCAGCGCCAGTTCTTCCTCGCTGATCTCCTGCTCCGACTTGCCGATCAGCTTCCCGCCCGAGGCGACCACGCCGCCGATCGCGCCGCCGACCTGGGAGAGCACGCCGCGCGCGAAACCGAAGCGTTCGCGTTTCTCCGGCTGGGACGCCGCGGCCTTGTCCGGTTTGCCCTGCTTGCCACCCTTTCGCGGCTTCGCTTCCGGATCGAATTCATCCGCGTAGGCCAGCTGGGTGGCGTTCCAGCCGCGCTTGGCTGCAGCGGCTTCCGCCTGCTCGCGGGTGGCCCGATACGACTCCATCCGTTCCAGCTGGGCGGCATCGAAGCTGGCGGCCTTGAGTGCGCTTTCGTCCAGGCCGCGCACACTGGCGGTTTCGCTGACGCGACCCTTGCCGGCCTTGCCGGTGAACAGGGCCTTGCCGATGCCGCCGGTTTCGGCCTTGGCGAACACCATGCGCACCTCGTTGACGCGCACATAGCCGGTCTTGCCGCCGTCGAGCGCAAGCTTGAACCACAGGCCCTGCTGGCCGGTGACGCTGACCGCGGCGTCCTTGTTCAGGGTCGCGACCACCGCCGCCCCCGCCTCCGGTTTGGCGCGCACTTCGGCGGTGAGCTTGGCGACCGTGGCCGGTGTGATGGCGTCCCTGGCCAATGACGACCCCGCCAACAACAGGGTGGCGGCCAAGGCAATGGTTCCCAGCATGGTACGCATCACGATCCTCCTCTCTCTTCGAACGCCACCGTGCGTGCGCGTTCCAGTACATGCACATTGTCCGCCCGCAACTCGAATTCGTTGCTGGCGTTGAGGTCCTGCCCGAGCAGTTCCCGCAGGCGCATGCGTTCGCCGCGGTGGGTGGAATCGTCGTCGTCGTCGATCAGGGCGACGCAGGTGCAGACCATGACCTTGCCGTGATCCTCGAGGCGAAGCTCGCCACGGTTCAAGTCGCGATGCAGCAAGTCGAGCTCGCGCTTGGCGTTGGCCAGCGCCGACGCGCGGTCGTCGCCGGCCCAGATCAGCACCACCAGGTCGTCGAGGATCGCGTGTAGCCAGCTCTTGCGCTCGACGATGCCTTCGACCATCACCGCATCGCCCCCGGCGTACAGCTGGCGGCGCAGCAGGCGCCGGTATTCGCGGCGGGCGCGGGTGGCGGCGAAGCGGTCCAGACCCGGCGCGGAGGCGAAGCGCAACCGCGCCATCACCAGCCACGGATGCCGCCGCGTATCGTACTCGTCGCGGTAGTCGTTGTTGCCGATCGCGCGGCCGCGCTGCACCGCGGCGTACATCCGGCACAGGCCGAAGCACAGGCTGACGAAGCCCACGCTGGCGAAGATGTCGATGAACACGCCGAAGAAGGCAAGCCCGCTGATCGCGATCACCAGCAGCAACAGGTTGGTGGCCACGAACACGCCGTCCACGTCCTCGTGCGGCTCGCCGCGCCAGAACGCGTAGGTGGTGAGCAGGACCAGCAGCGCCGCCAGCAGGTACTTGAACGAGGGCGGCGGCATCCAGATCGCGCTGCCGGTGAGCAGGGCTTCGGTGGCTTCTGCCCACACTTCCACACCGGGCATCGCGTCGTCGACCGGCGTGGGCTTGGCGTCGCTGATGCCGGACGCGGTATGCCCGACCAGCACCACCGCATCGCGCAGGTCCGGCTCGAGATCCTGCGGGCCGTGGCAGACCGGCTGGCCGGCCAGCAGGTCGGCCGCGCTGATGTACGGAAGCCGCGAGTGCACGCGCCAGTTCACCCGCAGCTGCGCCGGATACGTGGCCTCCGCGCGCGACTGCGCCACCGCGGCCAGCCGCGCCGGCAAGGTCGGCAATCCCCAGCCGCCGGTTTCTACCCGCAGCGGGATGTCGCGCAGCACGCCGTCGTCGCTGCGGCGGATGTTGGTCAGGGCGGAGTGGCGTGTCATCGCCTCGCCGAACGGCGGCAGCACCGCGACCGGCGGCCCCGGTGGCCGCGCGTTCGCCGTCAGCGGGAACGCACCGGGGACCTCGCTGGCCCGCAGCGGCGCGCCCTCGTCGAAATCGGCCTGGCGCGCGGAGGCGAACAGGAAGCGGCCGCCACCGCCTTCGGCGAACGCTTCCAGCATCGTGTCGCCGGCGGGATCGCGCGGGTCCGGGTCGGGGAACTGGATGTCGACCCCCACCGCGCGCGCGCCGGCGCGGTCCAGCGCGTCCAGCAGGTCGGCATGGACGGCGCGCGGCCACGGCCAGCCGCCGATGCCCTGTGCGCGCGTCCACTGCAGGGAGCAGTCGTCGATTTCCACGATCACCGTGCGTCCCGATGGCCGCGGCTCCACCGGCGCCGGCCGCCACTGCACCACCGTGTCGAAGATGGTGTCCTCCGCGGCGTCGAGGCTGCGCTGGTGGTGCCAGTCCCACGCCAGCCAGCCCACCGCGGCCAGCGCCAGCAACGGGTACATCGCGAACTTCAGGCGCAGGGCGACGCGCGTCAGCGGGCGGCGGTAGCCGCGCTCGATCACGCCCCAGGCATCCATGAACCACACCGCCAGCGTGGCCATGGCCGCGTCGAGGCGGTACTGCACGGACTTGAGCGGTCGACGCGCCATCAATGGCCCTGTGTCAGTGGGTGCGATCAACCACCATGCGGGCGAGATCGGCGAGGGACGCGGTGTCCGCGGGGATCGTGGACAACGCCTCCTGCATCAACGCGGAAAGGGCCTGCAAACGGACACGGCTGCCGTCGACGCCCAGCAGCGCGGGGAAGGTCGCCTTGGCCTGCGCCACGTCCTTGCCGGCGGTCTTGCCGAGGGTGGTTGCATCGCCTTCGATGTCCAGCAGGTCGTCGCGGATCTGGAAGGCCAGGCCCAGCGCGTCCGCGTAGCGATCCAGCGCGACGCGGGCGCCGGCATCCGCATTGGCGGCGATCGCGCCCAGCCGCACCGCGCAGCGCAGCAGCGCGCCGGTCTTGAGCGCATGCAGGCGTTCCAACGCGTCCAGCGCGACGCGACCGCCGGTGGCGTCGATGTCGAGCGCCTGGCCGCCGCACATGTCCCCGGAGGCCTGCGCCAGTTCCGCCAGCATCGCCACACGCGATTGCGGCGATTGGCTCGCACCGGCCAGCACCGCGAACGCCAGCGACTGCAGCGCATCGCCGGCGAGGATCGCCGTCGCTTCATCGAACGCGACATGCACCGTGGGTTGGCCCCGCCGCAGCGCGTCGTCGTCCATTGCCGGCAGGTCGTCGTGCACCAGCGAATAGCAGTGGATCAGCTCCACCGCGGCAGCCGCCGCATCCAGCACGGCTTCATCGGCGCCGAGCGCAGTGCCGGTGGCATACACCAGCAAGGGGCGCATGCGCTTGCCGCCATTGAGCACGCCGTGGCGCATCGCCCCGTGCAAGCGGATGGGCGACGTGGCGGGATCGGGTAGCGCGGCGTCCAGCGCGGCTTCGACGCGGGCGCGCCAGCGCGCGTGCGGCTCAGCCATCTTCGCCGGCGTCGAACGGGCGGGCGTCTTCGGGACTGGCCGGGTCGCTGAGCAGGCGCACGCGCAATTCGGCCTGCTCCAGGGCGGCCTGGCAGCGGCGGTACAGGCCGACGCCGCGTTCATAGGCGGCCAGCGATTCCTCGAGGCTCATGTCGCCGCCTTCCATCCGCCCGACGAGGTCTTCCAGCGCCTGCATCGACTGTTCGAAGTCGGCGACGGGAGAGGCGTCTTCCTGCGGGGTTGTGTGCTTGCGTGCCATTGCCGGAGTTTACGCCAGCGTGATCCAGCGCAGGCGCGCCGCATGCGTCGACAGCCATTCGGCCATCTCGAAAGAGACGATTCGATCACCCGCGGCCAGCAGCGTATTGCCGCGCGACAGCAGCGGCAGGCGATCGCGCAGCCACGGCGGAACCGCTTCGTCCTGCAGCACATGCTTGAGCGCGTGGGTGTGGGCGCGGCCGGGCAGGTGCATCCGTTCACCTCCCTGCCGCGCATGGACGCGCAGCGTCTCGCCAAAGCCGGGGCTGCCGATCAGTTCGACGCGATCACCGGTCGGAAGCTGCAGCGGGGCCGCTCCGTCCCAGTCGCTGACCCAATCCGCCGGCAACGGCGCCCGGATGCGACCGGCATGCAACAGGTCGCGCCAGCGCTGGATCCGGGCGTCGCCCCAGTCGAAGCGCGGATTCGCGTCGTCGCGGGCCTGCAGCAGGTCGGATTCGATGCGTGCCACGCCCTGCGCGGGCAGGGGGGGCAGCCCGAGCCGCGCGATCCAGTGCCGCAGCACGCGCGCGCGCCGCGGCGCCGGCAGCTGCGCCAGGGCGTCCACGTGCAGGGTGGCGCCGTCGCCGGCAGCTGCGAACGCGGCGGCATCTTCCGCCTGCAGCAGTCCCGCGTCCTGCGCGGCCAGCGCGGCGCAGCGCGCGAACATCGCATCCGCGTGCGGCCAGCGGCGGCGCAGCAGCGGCATCACCTCGTTGCGCAGGAAACCCCGGTCCAGGCCAGCATCGGCATTGCTGGGATCCTCGATCCAGCGCAGCCGGTGCGTGCTGGCGTAGGCCTGCAGGGCCTCGCGGGGCGCTTCCAGCAGCGGTCGCCACAACCAGCCCCGCGCGTAGTCCCGCCAGGGCCGCATTGCCGCCAGGCCGTCGATGCCTGAGCCGCGCAGCGCGCGCAGCAGGAAGGTTTCCGCCTGGTCGTCGCGATGGTGGGCGAGGGCGAGGATTTCGCCGGGCGCCAGCGCCGCGCGGAAGGCGCCGTGGCGGGCCTCGCGCGCCGCGCCCTCCGGGCCAAGCCCGCTCGCGTGCTCCACGGCCACGCGCACTGTTTCCAGTGGCACGCCCAGCGCTGCACAGGTGGCGTCGCAATGGGCGACCCAGTCGTCGGCATGCGGCTGCAGGCCATGATGGACATGCAGCGCGCGCAAGCCGCATTCGCGCGTGGGGGCGTCATTCGCGAGCAGGTGCAGCAGCACGCTCGAATCCAGCCCGCCGCTGAAGCCCACCAGCACCGGCCGGCGCTGGCCCGGATGCGCCTGGTCGCGCGCCACCGCGTCGGCCAGCGCGCGGGTCATGGTTCAGGAGGCGGTGTCGTAAGCGCCGTAGCTGCGCAGGCGCTGGTATCGCTTTTCGAGCAGCGCCCCGGTGTCCACGCCGTCCAGTGCATCGAGCTCATTGAGCAGCACGGCCTTCAGCCGCCTGGCCATCTGCACCGGGTTGCGATGCGCACCGCCGGTCGGCTCGCGCACGATCTTGTCGACAAGCTTCAGCTCCAGCAGGCGCTTGGCGGTCATGCCGAGCTGCTCGGCGGCGTCCTTGGCCTTGGCGGCGTCGCGCCACAGGATCGAGGCGCAACCCTCCGGCGAGATCACCGAGTAGGTGCTGTACTCCAGCATCAGCGTGCGATCGCCGACGCCGATCGCCAGCGCGCCGCCGCTGCCGCCTTCGCCGATCACGGTGCACACCACCGGCACCCGCAGCTCGGCCATCTCCATCAGGTTGCGGGCGATGGCCTCCGACTGCCCGCGTTCCTCGGCATCGATGCCGGGCCACGCGCCCGGGGTATCGATGAAGGTCAGCACCGGCAACCCGAAGCGCTCGGCCATCTTCATCAGGCGCAGCGCCTTGCGGTAGCCCTCGGGCTTGGGCATGCCGAAATTGCGCTTGACCTTCGCCTTGGTGTCGCGCCCCTTCTCGTGGCCGATCACCATCACCGGCCGCCCGTCGATGCGCGCGAGGCCGCCGACGATCGCGTTGTCGTCGGCGAACGCGCGGTCGCCGGCCAGCTCCTGGAACTCATCGCAGATCACCCGCAGGTAATCCAGCGTGTAGGGCCGCTGCGGGTGGCGCGACAGTTGCGACACCTGCCACGGGGTGAGGTCGCGGAAGATCGTTGCCGTGCGCTTGCGCAGCTTTTCCTGCAGCGCGTGCACCTCGGTGTCGATGTTGACCGCCGGCCCGTTGCTGGCATGCCGCAGCTCCTGGATCTTGGCTTCCAGGTCGGCGATCGGGCGTTCGAAATCAAGGTAGTTCGGGTTCATCCGCGGCAGTCTAACGCAGGGGGCGCACCGTACCGGAGCGCATGCACGCCCGCGCTCAGTGGACCCAGGGCTTGGCGAGCTGCAGTTGCACCGTGCCCACGCCCGGCAGGCTGCGCAGTAGCCCGGGCAGGGCGGCATCCACGCGCACGCCATGGCCGCCGTTGAGCGTGAGCCGGCCGATCCCGGCGGCAGTGGCCGCCTCCAGCAGCATCGGGGTGGTGCCCGCATGCGTGTCCAGCACGCCCTCGAACTGCCGCAGCGCCTCTGGCACCCGCAGGTCGATCCGGATCGACAGCCGCTGCGCGTGCTGGGCGCAGACCTGGTTCCAGTCCCAGCAGTCGCGCAGGCGCAGGCTGTAGCCGCCGGCGAACTCGTCCTCGCGCAGCCCGCCGCGCACCACCAGGATGCGGTCGCGGGTGAGCAGCTGGCTGACTTCGGCGGCGGCGTCCGAGAACGCGCTGCACTCCAGCCGCCCGCGGCCGTCCTCCAGCACCACCACGATCTGGCTGTCGCCGCGGCGGCGGATGTCGACCACCTGGCCGGCCACCACCACGCTGGTCTCCGGGCGCCAGCCCTTGCGCTCGCCGGCCGGTTGCGAGGCCCACAGGCGGTCCAGGTCGCCAAGGTCGTGGCCCAGTTGCGCGCGCAGGTCCTCGGCGTAGGGATCCATCGGATGCCCGCTCAGGTAGAAGCCGAGGGTGTCGCGCTCGCCCTGCAGCGTCTGCGCCAGCGGCCAGTCCGGCGCTTCGGGCAGCTGCACGTCGATGTCATCGCCACCGGAGGCCGGGTTGCCGAACATGTCGACGATGCCGGCCTGGCGGTTGCGCGCCACCTGGTCGACCGCCTTCAGCACCTCCGGCAGCTGCAGCATCAGCGAGGCGCGGTTGCGGCCCAGCGCGTCCAGCGCGCCGGCATGCACCAGCGCCTCCAGCGCGCGCTTGTTGAGCCTGGATGAGTCCACGCGCTTGCAGAAATCCAGCAGGTCGGCGAACGCGCCGGCGGCCTCGCGGGCGGCGACGATTGCCTCGCACGCGCCCTGGCCGACCCCTTTGACCGCGCCCAGGCCGTAGCGGATGGTGTCCGGCCGGGTCGCCTCGAACATGAAGGCGGAGGCGTTGACGTCGGGCGGCAACACGGTCAGGCGCAGGCCGCGCGCCTCGTCGAGGAAGGCCACCACCTTCTCGGTCTTGTCCATGTCGGAGGACAGGGTGGCGGCCATGAACTCGGCGGGGTAATGCTTCTTCAGCCACGCGGTCTGGTAGGCGACCAGCGAGTACGCGGCGGCGTGCGACTTGTTGAAGCCGTAGCCCGCGAACTTTTCCATCAGGTCGAAGATCTCGTCGGCCTTGCGCTGCTCGACCCCGCCCTGCGCCGCGCCCTCGCGGAAGATCTCGCGGTGCCTGGCCATCTCGGCCGGCACCTTCTTGCCCATCGCCCGGCGCAGCAGGTCGGCGCCGCCCAGCGAGTAGCCGCCGACGATCTGCGCCATCTGCATGACCTGCTCCTGGTAGACCATGATCCCGTAGGTCTCCTCCAGCATCGCGCGGGTGCGCGGGTCGGGGTAGTCGAACGCCTCGGTGCCGTGCTTGCGCGCGACGAACGAGGGGATCATTTCCATCGGACCGGGGCGGTACAGCGCGTTCAGCGCGATCAGGTCCTCGAAGCGGTCGGGTCTTGCGTCCTTGAGTGCGCGGCGCATGCCGGGCGATTCGAACTGGAACACCGAGCCCGTGTTGCCATTGGCGAACACGTCGCGGAACACGCTGGCGTCGTCGAGCGGGATCGCGGTGATGTCGAGCGCGTCCTTGCCCTCGCGTTCGCGGCGCACGTTGATCGCTTTCACCGCCCAGTCGATGATGGTGAGCGTGCGCAGGCCGAGGAAGTCGAACTTCACCAGGCCGACCGCCTCGACGTCGTCCTTGTCGAACTGGGTGACCGGGTTCTTGCCCAGCGTTCCCTGGTCGTGTTCTGCGAACAGCGGGCAGAAGTCCGACAGCGGGCTGGGCGCGATCACCACGCCGCCGGCGTGCTTGCCTGCGTTGCGGGTCAGGTCCTCCAGCTCGCGCGCCAGGTCGATCAGGTCGCGGACCTCGTCCTCGCTGTTGTAGCGCTGGATCAGCTCGGGCGAGGCCATCTCCCCGCTGGCGCCGCCCTTGCCTTCGCCCATCGCGTCGCGCAGCGAGATGCCCAGGATGTTCGGCACCAGCTTGGCGATCCCGTCCACCATCCCGTAGCCGAACCCCAGCGCGCGGCCGGCATCGCGCACCACCGCCTTCGCCGCCATCGTGCCGTAGGTGATGATCTGCGAAACGCGGTCGCGGCCGTACTTGCGCGCCACGTAATCGATGACCTCGTCGCGCCGGTCCATGCAGAAGTCGATGTCGAAGTCCGGCATCGAGACGCGTTCGGGATTGAGGAAGCGTTCGAACAGCAGGTTGTAGGGCAGCGGATCCAGGTCGGTGATCTGCAGCGCCCACGCCACCAGCGAACCGGCGCCGGAACCGCGGCCGGGGCCGATCGGAATGCCCTGGTTCTTCCCCCACTGGATGAAGTCGGCCACGATCAGGAAATAGCCGGGGAAACCCATCTTGATGATGGTGTCCAGCTCGAACTCGAGGCGGTCGAGATAGTCCTGCCGGCTGCGGCCGGGCGCCAGCGGATGCTTCTCCAGCCGCGCTTCCAGCCCGGCGCGGGCCTGGCTGCGGATCCAGCTGTCCAGGGTCTCGTCGGACGGCACCGGGTAGGCGGGCAGCGCGTATTGGCCCAGGCGCAACTCGAGGTTGCAGCGCGTGGCGAGGGCGACGGTGTTGTCGAGCGCGTCCGGCAGGTCGGCGAACAGCGCGGCCATCGCCTCGGCGGACTTGAGGTACTGCTCGGCGCTGTACTCGCGCGGCCGGCGCGGATCGTCGAGGGTGCGCCCGGTCGCGATGCACACGCGCGCCTCGTGCGCATCGAAGCCGGCGGCATCCAGGAAGCGCACGTCGTTGCTGGCCAGCACCGGGATGCCAAGGGCGCCCGCGGCGTGCAGGGCAAACTCGTTGAACGCCGCTTCGCCGTCGCGGCCGGTGCGGGTCAGCTCTAGGTGGAGGTCCTCGCCGAATACCCGCTGCCAATGCCGGAGCTGGTCGAGGGCCTGTTCATGGCGGTTTCCTAGGGCGAGCCGGCCAACGACGCTCTGGCGCCCGGCGATCGCGAACAGGCCGCCATGGCCCTCGTCCAGCCACTGCGGGTCGATCGCCACCCCATCGCCGCGCTGCCCCTCCATCCACGCCCGGCTGAGCAGGCGCGAGAGGCTGAGGTAGCCCGAATGGTCGCGGCACAGCAGGGTCAGCGGCGCGGACGGTTCCGAGCCCGCGGCGACCAGCACGTCGGCGCCGGCAATCGGCTTGATGCCGACGGCTTCGGCCGCCTTGTAGAACTTCACCAGTGCAAACAGGTTGTTGCGGTCGGTCACCGCCAGCGCCGGCAGCTGCAGTTCCACCGCGCGGCTGAGCAGGTTGGGGCGGTCGCCTGCCTTGGCCGGATGCGCAAGCTCAGGCTTCCCGGGCACGCGGATGGTGGAATCCGCGAGCGAGAACTCGGTGTGCAGGTGCAGGTGGACGAAGCGTGCTGGCATCAGGCGTTCGCGGGGCGAACCTGCAGGGTAGGCCGGGACCCCCCTGCGGACAAGGCTTGACAGCGGCTGCCGCTCAGCCCGCGACTGCCATCGCCAGCTCGCCCTGGACGGGGGTGCCCGCGGCCTCCCGCACGGGCGCGAAGCTGCGCCGGTGCTGCGGGCACGGGCCGTGGCGGCGCAGGGCCTGCAGGTGGTCCGGACTGGCGTACCCCTTGTGGCGGTCGAACCCGTACTGCGGGTAACGGGCGTGCAGTTCCCGCATGCGGGCATCGCGCGCGACCTTGGCCAGGATCGAGGCGGCCATGATCGCGCGGCAACGCGCGTCGCCACCCACCCATGCCTCAGCGGGGCAGGGCAGGTCGCGCGGCAGGTGGTTGCCGTCGATGCGGGCGCGATCGGCCAGGTGCGCGACCGCCCGCAGCGCCTCGCGCATGCCGTGCATGGTCGCCTGGAAGATATTGCGGCGGTCGATCTCGTCGGCTTCCACGAACACGATGCGGTAGGCGATCGCGCGCTCGATGATGCGCGGATACAGCGTCTCGCGGCGCGCGGGCGTGAGCGCCTTGGAATCGTCCAGCCCGTTGACCGGGGTGCGCCCCGGCGCGAACACCACCGCGGCGACCACCACCGGCCCCGCCAGCGGCCCGCGCCCGGCTTCGTCGATGCCGGCGATGCGCAGGTTCATCGCGCGCGCTCCACCAAAGCGGCGATGGCGGCGGCGGCGCCAGCCGAGGCGTCGCGCCGCAATGTTTCATGGATGGTAAGGAAGCGCGGCTGCAGCGCGGCCACCGCGTCCGGCTGCTGGAACCAGCGCAGGAGCGCGGCGTGCAGGTTGGCCGGCGTGCACGCCTCCTGCAGCAGTTCGGGCACCAGCGCCTCGCCCGCGAGCACGTTGGGCAGGCTGACGTGCGCCGACTTCAGCATGCCAAGCGCACGCACGATGGCGTGGGTCAACGCCGAGATGCGGTGCCCGATCACCATCGGCCGCTTGCACAGCATCGCTTCCAGCGCGGCGGTGCCGGAGGCGAGCAGGACCACGTCGCTGGCGATCATCGCCGGTTGCGCGCGGCCATCCAGGATCCGCACGTGCGGATCGTTGGCGCCCGGCGTTGCCCCGATGGCAGCGCGGCAGGCGGCGTTCGCGGCCGGCACCAGCAGGTGCAGGCCGGGGATGTCGCGCCGGAGCAATGCCGCTGCCTGCAGGAACACCGGCAGCATCCGCGAGATCTCGCCCAGTCGGCTGCCCGGCAGCAGTGCCAGCACCGGCGCGTCGGCAGGCACCCCCAACGCCGCTCGCGCGGCGGCGCGGTCCGGCTGCAGCGGGATCGCATCGGCCAGCGGGTGGCCGACGAACACCGCGTCCACGCCGTGGCGCGCGTAGATCGGCGGTTCCATCGGGAACAGGCACAGCACGCAGTCCGCGCTGGCACCGATCCTGGCCGCGCGCTGCTCGCGCCACGCCCATACGCTGGGACTCACGTAGTGCAGCGTGCGCACGCCGCGCTGCTTCAACCATTTTTCCACGCCAAGGTTGAAATCGGGCGCGTCGATGCCGACGAAAACGTCCGGTTCCCACGCGCGCACCCGCTCGCGGAACGCGCGGCGCAGCTTCAGCAGGCGCGGAAGGTGGGCCAACACCTCGGCCAGGCCCATCACCGCCAGCGCGTCGGCATCCCACCAGGTGTCCACCCCGGCGGCGCGCATCGCATCGCCGCCGATACCGCCGAACTCGGCGCCGGGGAAACGCTCGCGAAACGCGGCCACCAGGCCGGCCCCGAGCTGGTCGCCCGAGGTCTCGCCGGCGCACAGGGCGATGCGCATCGGCCTACTTGAGGAGCGGGCGTTCCCCGCTCAGGATGAAATCCAGCATCGCGCGGACGTCCTCGCTGCCTGCGCCGGCGATGTCCTCCAGCTCGGCCTTGGCCTCGTCCAGCCGGGCATCGCCCATGTACAGCGCGCGGTAGGCGCGCTTGATCGCGGCGATGCGCGCGGCATCGTAGCCGCGGCGCTTGAGGCCTTCGGCATTGATCCCGCGCGGGCGCGCGTACTTGTCCTGCGCCACCATCACGAACGGCGGCACGTCGCCGTTGACGAACGCGCCCATGCCGATGAAGGCGTGGTCGCCCACCCTGCAGAACTGGTGGACGCCGGCGAAGCCGCTCAGGATCACGTGGTTGCCGACCACTACGTGCCCGGCCAGGGTGGCGTTGTTGGAGAACACGCAATCGCTGCCGACACTGCAGTCGTGGGCCACGTGGCTGTAGGCGAGGATCCAGTTGCGGTCGCCGATGCGGGTGATGCCGCCGCCGGCGCCGGTGCCGCGGTTGATGGTCACGAACTCGCGGATCGAATTGCCGTCGCCGATCTCCAGCGCCACCCGCTCGCCCCGGTACTTCTTGTCCTGCGGATCCGTCCCGATGGCCGCCTGCCCGTGGAACACGTTGCCGCGCCCGATCCTGGTCGGGCCTTCGATGACGGTATGCGGGCCGATGCGGGTGTCGTCGCCGATCTCCACCTCGGCGCCGATCACTGCGAACGCGCCCACCGCGACATTTCGCCCCAACCGTGCCGACGGGTCGATCGCCGCGGTCGGGTGGATCAGCGGGGGCGGAGGGGCGGTCATCTCAGGGCCGCGCCGCCGCGCACAGGATCTCCGCGCAGGCGACCTGCTCGCCATCGACGCGGGCGATGCCCACGTACTGGGCCATGTTGCGGATCTGCCGCCTGAGTTCCACGTCCAGGTCGAGGCGGTCGCCCGGCACCACCATGCGGCTGAACTTGGCGTTGTCCACCTTGACCAGATAGAACAGCTGCTCCTCGTCGGCCGCCTCGCGCGAGAGCTGGGTGAGCAGGCCGCCGGCCTGGGCCAGCGCCTCCACCACCAGCACGCCCGGCATCACCGGGTTGCCCGGGAAGTGGCCCTGGAAGAACGGCTCGTTGATGCTGACGTTCTTGTACGCCAGCACGCGCTTGTTCGGCTCCAGCGCCACCACGCGGTCCACCAGCAGGAACGGGTAGCGATGCGGCAGCAGGCGCTGGATTTCGTCGATGGTGGCCGGCAGGGCCACCGCGGGTGCGGCATCGGTCATTCTTCGTCCTTCGCCCCGCCCAGCGTCTTGCGGGCGATGCGGTCGAGTTGCTTGAAACGCGCGGCGCTGCGGCGCCAGCTGCGATTGTCCATCAAGGGGGTGCCGGAGGAGTATTCGCCCGGCTCGGTGATCGAATGGGTCACCAGCGTCATCGCGGTGACCAGCACCCGGTCGCAGACCTCCAGGTGGCCGAGGATGCCGGCGCCGCCGCCGATGAGGCAATGGCGGCCGATGCGCGCGCTGCCGGCCACCGCGGCGCAACCTGCCATCGCGGTGTGCGCGCCGATGAACACGTTGTGGCCCACCTGGATCTGGTTGTCCAGCCGCACGTCGTCCTCGAGCACGGTATCGCCGATGGCGCCACGGTCGATCGTCGTGTTGGCGCCGATCTCGCAGTCATCGCCAATCACCACGCCGCCCAGCTGCGGCACGTTGAGCCAGTGGCCGTCGTCCATCGCCAGGCCGAAGCCGGCCGCGCCCAGCACCGCGCCCGGGTGGATGCGCACGCGCCGTCCCAGGCGCACCCGGGTGACCAGGGTCACGCGCGCGACGAGCTCGCTGCCTTCGCCAACCACGCAGTCCTCGCCGATGACGCAACCCGGCCCGACCACCGCGCCGGCGGCCACCACGCTGCGCGCGCCGATGCAGGCCAGTGGGCCGATGGAGGCGGCCGGATCGATGCGCGCGCCTGGATCGACCACCGCGCTGGGATGGATGCCGGGTGCGTGCACGGGCGCGGGTTCGAACTGCGCCGCGATCCTGGCGAACGCGGCATACGGGTCGCGGGCCAGCAACGCGGTGCCATCAAAGGCGTCGGCGTCCGCCTCGCGCAGCACCACCACGCCGGCGCGGGTCGTCGCCAGCTGGCCGCGATAGCGCGGGTTGGCGAGGAAGCCCAGCTGCTGCGGCCCGGCGTCGGCGAGCGTGCCGACCCCGGCGACGTCGCGGTCCTCGCCGCGCAGCGCCAGCCCGAAACGCTCGGCCAGCGCGGACGCGCGGAGGACCGTCGCGCTCATCGCGGGCGGCCGGTCAGAGCTGGCCGCCGAAGGTGAACTGCAAGCGCTCGATCTGGTCGCCGTCCTTCCTGCGGATCGGATACGCGTAGCTGATCGAGATCGGGCCCATCGGCGAGCGCCACAGCAGGGCGACGCCGGTGGACACGCGCAGTTCGTTGGCGTCGAAGGAATCCCAGTTCTTGTAGACGTTGCCGAAGTCGAGGAACGCCGAGATGCGCGCCGCCGGGCTGTCGAACAGCTTCGGGAAGATCGCCTCGACCGAGCCGGCGAACAGCATCGAGCCGCCCAGCGGCTGGCGATACCCGCTCGGGGTGACATAGACCGGGCCGAGCGTGTTGTCGACGAAGCCGCGGATCTTGCCGGCCGAGGAGATGCCGCCGGCGTAGAAGTTCTCGAAGAACGGCAGGCCGCTGGCGGTCACCGTCTTGACGTAGTCCGACGAGCCCGTTTCGCACGGCACCGACGGATCCGGGCCCGGCTGGTAGGTATCCGGCTCGCCGTCGTTGTTGGTGTCGATCCAGGTGCCGGCGGTGAAGCACAGGTTGCGGGTGAAGTCCTGGCCGTAGGAGTCGCCGTAGCCGAGGTTCATCGCGGTGCGCAGCACCAGCGCCTGGCTCATCGGCCAGTACTTGCTGACGTCGTACTGCAGCTTGAAGTATTCGACGGTGGAGCCGGGCAGCGCGACCTCGGCCCGCAGGTTCTGGGTCATGCCGAAGGTCGGCATGAAGAAGTGGTTGCGGGTGTCGCGGCCCCAGCCCAGCTGCGCGCGCCAGGAGTGGAAGGTGCGGTTGCCCACCGCGTCGATGTAGTCAACGAGGGGCGGCGGGGTCGAATCCGCGAACGCCAGGATCTCGTTGCTGTCCACGCCGAACATCAGCGAGATCGCGTCGCTTTCGCTCAGCGGGATGCCGAGCAGCACCTGCGCGGCGCCGCTGTGGGTGGAGTAGGAGGCGACGTTGAAGCTGGAGTAGTCGAACTCGCGCCACCACAGGTTGTAGCCGAGCGACAGGCCGTCGTCGGTGAAGTAGGGGTTGGTGAACGCGAAGTCGTAGCGCTTCTGGTAGGCGCTGCGGGTGGCGGCGATCGAGACCCGGTTGCCGGTGCCGAGGAAGTTGTTCTCGGACAGCTGCAGCGACAGGTTCATGCCGGTCAGCTGCGAATAGCCAAGGCCCGCGGAGAAGCTGCCGGAGGTGGTCTCCTTGACGCTGTAGACCACGTCGACCAGGTCGTCGCTGCCGGCCACCGGCTCGTTGTCGACCGAGACCTCCTCGAAGTAGCCCAGGCGGTCCAGGCGCACCTTGCCGCGGTCGATCGCCGACTGCGAATACCAGCTGCCCTCGAACTGGCGCATCTCTCGGCGCAGCACCTGGTCGGCGGTGCGGGTGTTGCCCTTGAACACGATCCTGCGCACGTTCACGCGCGGGCCCGGCTGCACCTGCAGGTCCACCGCCACGGTGCGCTTGTCGCGGTCGATCTGCGGGATCGGGTTCACCTGCGCGAAGGCGTAGCCGATGTTCGACAGCCGCGCGACGATGGCGTTGGTCGCCAGCTCCAGCAGCCCGCGCGAGAACGTGCTGCCGGGGCGGATGAAGGCGGCGATTGCCTCGATCTCTTCCTTGGGCAGCACGGTGTCGCCGGAGACGGTGACGCCGGAGACGCTGTAGACCTCGCCTTCGGTGATGCCGGCGGTCAGGAACATGTCCTTGCGGTCGGGGCTGATCGCGACCTGGGTGGAGTCCAGGCTGAAGTCCACGTAACCGCGGTCCAGGTACCAGGAATTGAGCTTCTCGATGTCGCCGGAGAGCTTCTCGCGCGAGTACTGGTCGTCGCGCTTGTACCAGCTCAGCCAGTTGCTGGTGCGCGATTCCCAGTTCGCGGTGATGTCCTCGTCGCTGAAGGTCTCGTTGCCCACCAGGTTGATGTGGCGGATCCGGGCGGCCTTGCCTTCCTTGATGTTGAGGGTGAGGTTGACCCGGTTGCGGTCCAGGCGCTCGATGCTGGGCGAGATCTCGACGCCGTACTTGCCGCGGTTGTTGTAGGCGCGGGTCAGTTCCTGGGTCACCCGGTCCAGCGAGAGCTCGTCGAAGGTCTCGCCCTCGGCCAGCCCGATCTGCTTGAGGTTGGAGGTCAGGTCCTCGGTCTTCAGGTCCTTGTTGCCCACCAGCGTGAGCTTGTTGATCGCCGGGCGCTCGCTCACGGTGACGACCAGGATGCTGCCCTGGTGGTCCAGGCGCACGTCCTCGAAGAAGCCGGTCCTGTACAGCGCGCGCAGCGCCTCGGCGGCCTTGTCCTGGTCCAGGGTGTCACCACGCTCCACCACCGGCGAGAGGTAGGTCAGCACGGTGCCGGCGCCGATGCGCTGCAGGCCGTCGATGCGGATGTCGCTGACCGTGAACGGTGCGAACGCCGTCTGCGCCCAGGCCGGCAGCGCGAGCGCGGAGGCGAGGGCAAGGGTCAGCAGGCGGCGGGACAAGGGACGGGTCATGCGGCGGATCCTGTGTGGGTGCGCCCGGAAGGGACACCCTGTTTGCGGGGGAGGCGCCGGCGGGGAACTGCCGGTGCGGGGCTGGAGCCAGGGGTCACGACATCAGGCGCAGGATGTCATTGTAGAAGGCCAGTCCCATCAACCCCGCGATCAGCGCGAGGCCGACGTACTGGCCAGCGGCCATCACGCGCTCGCCGACGGGGCGGCCGGTGACCAGCTCGATAAGGTAATACAGCAGGTGACCCCCGTCCAAGACGGGGATCGGCAGCAGGTTGATCAGGGCGATGCTGATCGACAGCAGGGCCAGGAAATTCAGGAACCAGGCCGCGCCATTGCTGGCGAAGTCGTTGGCGGCGCGAGCGATGGTGATCGGCCCGGAGACCGTGTTCTGGACCGAGACCTGGCCGCTGAACGCGCGGCCGATCATCTCCACCAGCTGGCGGACCTGGAACCCGGTTTCGCGCAGCGCGGCGGGCAGCGCGGCCACTGGGCCGAGCCGCAACACGGCGTCCTTGGCCGGCGCTTCCACGGGCGCATTGCTCACCCCCAGCACCCAGCGGGCCTGGCCGTCCGCGCTGGTCATCCGGCGTGGCACCAGCTCCAGCGCCAGGCGCTCGCCGTCGCGCTCCACTTCGACCATGCCCGGGCCGCCACGCTGGCCCAGCGCCGCCACCAGTGGCCCGATGTCATCGAAGCTGGCCACCGGCGCGGCGTCGATCGCGGTGATGCGGTCGCCCTCGGCCAGCACGCCCCAGGCGGCGCTGCCCTCGGCGACCTCGCCGACCACCGCCGGAACGATGAAATGGCGCGGCACCAGCCCGATCGCGCCAATCAGGCGCATTTCGTCGGCCGCCGCGGGAATGCGGTCCAGCGGCAGGGAGAGCAGCCGATCATTGCCGTCCGCGTCGCGCACCTGCACCGCCACCGGCGCGCGGTCCAGCCCTGCCACCGTCAGCGCCATCGCCGCCTCGCTCCAGGTCGGCGTCTGCCGCTCGCCCACCGCCAGGATCCGCTCCCCGGCGCGCAGGCCGGCTTCGGCGGCAATGCCATCGACCTTGCCGACCACCGGGGCGAAATCGGGTCGGCCGACCACCAGCATCGCCCACAGCAGGCCGAAGGCCAGCAGCAGGTTGGCCAGCGGCCCGGCGGCGACGATCGCCATCCGCTGCAGCACCGGCTTGCGGTTGAAGGCCCGGTCCAGCTCGGCGCTGGCGACCTCGCCCTCGCGCTCATCCAGCATCTTCACGTAGCCGCCGAGCGGGATGGCGGCAATGACGTACTCGGTGCCGTCCTTGCCCACGCGCGACCACAGCGGGCGCCCGAACCCGACCGAGAACCGCAGGACCCTGACCCCGAAACGGCGGGCCGTCCAGAAATGCCCGAATTCGTGGAAGGTGACCAGCACCCCCAGGGCCACGATCAGCCACCACACGGAGGTCAGGAAGGTGCTCACGCGGCGATCCGCCCGCGGGCGATCGCGCGCGCGCGCGCATCGGCGGCCAGCAGCGCGTCGAGGGAGTCGGCTGGCTGCGGCGGCATCGCGTCCAGGGCGGCGTTCACCGTATCGGGGATGCCTAGGAAACCGATCCGGCCCTGAAGAAAGGCTGAAACCGCTTCCTCGTTGGCGGCATTGAGCACCGCCGGGGCGCACCCCCCGGCCTCGAGCGCGTCGAACGCGAGCGCAAGGCAGGGAAAGGCATCAAGATCGGGAGGCTCGAATTCCAGGCGCCCGCCTTCGGCGAGCAGGTCGAGGGCGGGGACCCCGGAGGCGATCCTCCGCGGCCAGCCCAGGCCCACCGCCAGCGCGGTGCGCATGTCGGGCAGGCCCAGTTGCGCCAGCGTGCTGCCGTCCTCGAAGTCTACGAAGGAATGGACCAGCGACTGCGGGTGCACCAGCACGCGGATCCGCGCGCGGGGCATGGAAAAGAGGTGGTGGGCCTCGATCACCTCCAGGCCCTTGTTCATCAGCGTGGCCGAGTCGACCGAGATCTTCGGACCCATCGACCACTTCGGATGGGCAACGGCCTGTTCGGGCGTGACCTCCGCCAGCTGCGCGCGACTCCAGCCGCGGAACGGGCCGCCCGAGGCGGTCAGGGTGATCCGCGCCGGCGCGTCCTCGCACCCGGCCAGGCACTGGAAGATCGCGTTGTGCTCGCTGTCGATCGGCACGATGGTCGCGCCGCCGGCGGCGGCTGCGCGCATCAGCAGCTGGCCGGCCAGCACCAGCGATTCCTTGTTGGCCAGGAGCAGGCGCTTGCCGGCGTGCGCGGCGGCCAGGGTCGAGGACAGGCCGGCGGCACCGACGATGGCCGCGACCACGGTGTCGCAGGCGTCGCTGGCGACCAGCGCATCCAGCGCGTGGGCGCCCGCATGCGGCTGCGTCGCCAGCCCGGCGTCGCGCAGGCCGTCGCGCAGCGCGCCGAACAGGGCATCGTCGGCGATCACCGCATGCTCGGGGCGGTGGCGCGCGCACAGCGCGACCAGCTCGTCGATCCGGCTGCCGGCCGCCAGTACGCTGGCGCGCAGTGCC
Organism: Pseudomonadota bacterium; assembly: GCA_023388715.1. Classification (GTDB taxonomy): domain Bacteria; phylum Pseudomonadota; class Gammaproteobacteria; order Xanthomonadales; family Xanthomonadaceae; genus Thermomonas. The sequence goes on along the minus strand of JAEWFT010000034.1, from coordinate 7,546 downwards.
TGCGGGTGGCGCGCGATCACGTCCAGCGCGGAGGCGCCAATGGAGCCGGTGGCACCGAGCACGGCGACCCGTAGCATCCGCATGTCGATCCTCAGAATCCCAGCAGGCCCTTGCCCAGCGCGAACACCGGCAGCGCGGCGAGCACGCTGTCGATGCGGTCGAGCACGCCGCCGTGGCCGGGGATCAGCTGGCTGGAATCCTTGGCCCCGACATGCCGCTTGAGCAGGCTTTCGAACAGGTCGCCGACCACCGAGAACAGCACGGTGACGATCGCGACCACCACCACGGCCGCCAGCTGCGCGGCGTCCACCCCGATCAGCAGCGCGCCGGCGATCGCCACCAGCACCGCCAGCAGTACTCCGCCCAGCAGGCCCTCGATGGTCTTGTTGGGGCTGATGCGCGGGGCGAGCTTGCGCCCGCCGAAGATCCTGCCGCCGAACGTGCGGCCGGCGAAATAGGCGCCGGTATCGGCGGCCCAGACCAGGAACAGCGCCAGGAGCAGCCAGCGGTGGCCGTTCGGCTCCGACGCATGGATGACGCCGAGCGCGCACCAGGCGGGGACCACCGCCAGGGTGCCGGCGAGCAGCTTGAAGGCGCGCGCGTGGCCGTCGTGGTCGGAGGCGAAGTCATAGTGCTTGAGCCACAGCATCGACAGCAGCCACCAGACCACGCCCAGCACCACCACCAGTTCCAGCAGCGCCAGCGAACCGCCCTGCGCGGTGCGCGTGCCCCAGACCAGCGCGACCATCAGCGCCAGGTTGCAGGCCAGCAGGACCGTGCGGGCAAGGTGGTCCTCGATGTCGGCCAGCTTCAGCCATTCCCACAGGCCGGTCAGGAACAGCGCCGCCACGATCGGCATCAGCCACGGGGTCGGCAGCAGCAGCACGCCGCCAATGGCCAGCGGCGCCATGATCAGGGCGGCAAGCACGCGCGTCTTGGTCAAGCTGGTGTCCCCTGTGGTGGCCCGGCGAGTTGCGCGCTGGTGAGGCCGTACCGGCGTTCCCGCGTCGCGTAGTCGTCCAGCGCGCGCTGGAGTGTCGCCGCATCCACGTCGGGCCACAACGTTTCCGTGAACCACAGTTCAGTGTAGGCAAGCTGCCACAGCAGGAAGTTGCTGATCCGCAGTTCGCCGCCGGTGCGGATGAACAGGTCGGGCGCGGGGAGGTCGGCGAGCGCCATCCGCGCCGACAGCGCGTCCTCGTCGATGGCTTGCGGCGCCAGGCGGCCTGCCTCTACGTCCTCGGCCAGGCTGCGCGCGGCCTGGGTGATGTCCTGGCGACCCCCGTAGCTGGCGGCAATGGCCAGCTGCAGCCGCGAATTGGCCAGGGTCAGCCGTTCGGCGGCCTCCATCCGCGACAGGATCGCCGCATCGAAGCGGCTGCGGTCGCCGATGAAGCGCAGGCGCGCGCCCAGCCGGTGCAATTCGTCGACCTCGCGCTCCAGCGCACCGAGGAAGAGCTTCATCAGCCCGCCGACTTCCTCCGCGGGCCGGTTCCAGTTCTCGCTGGAGAACGCGAACAGGGTTAGCGCACCGATCCCCCGCTCCAGGCAGAACTCCACGCAGCTGCGGACCGCCCGCGCGCCGGCGCGATGGCCGATCAGGCGCGGGCGGCGGCGCTGCTGGGCCCAGCGGCCGTTGCCATCCATGATGATGGCGACATGGCGCGGGATCGCGCTGTGGGGCAGTTCCATCGTGTGCGAGGCCGCGGCGGCCTCAGACGGACATCAGCTCGACTTCCTTTTCCTTGACCACCTCGTCGACGTCCTTGATCGCCGCATCGGTGATCTTCTGGATCTCCTGTTCGGCGCGGGCACTTTCGTCTTCGGTGATTTGCTTGTCCTTCAGCAGTTCCTTGACCTGGTGGTTGGCGTCGCGGCGGATGTTGCGGACCGCCACCTTGGCGTCCTCGCCCTCGGCATGGACGACCTTGGCCAGCTCCTTGCGGCGCTCCTCGGTCAGCGCCGGGATGTTCAGGCGGATCACGGTGCCCGCGGTGTTGGGGGTCAGGCCGAGGTCGGAGGCGAGCAGCGCCTTCTCGACCGCGCCCACCATCTGCTTTTCCCACGGGGTGATGATGATCGAGCGCGCATCGCCCACCGCCACGCTGGCGACCTGCGAGAGCGGCATGTCGGAGCCGTAGTAGTTGACCTTGATGCTGTCCACCAGGCCCGCGTTGGCGCGGCCGGTGCGGATCTTGACCAGGTTGTGGCGCAGGGCCTCGATGCTCTTGCCCATGCGGGCCTGGGCGTCCTTCTTGATCTCGTTCAGCATCGCGCGGCTCCAGCTCGGTTGTCTTAGCCGCGGGATTATAAGCGGGTCCCACCCGCAGCGCCGTTCAGCCGGCGGCGTGGACCAGGGTGCCGACCGGTTCGCCGCGCAGGATGCGCAGCAGTGCGCCGGGCTCGGCCATGTCGAAGATGCGCATCGGCAGGCGGGCGTCGCGGCACAGGGCGAACGCGGCGGTATCCATCACCTGCAGGTTGCGCGCGATCACCTCGTCGTAGGTGAGCGCGTCCAGCTTCACCGCGTCGGCGTGCTTCTTGGGGTCCTTGTCGTACACCCCATCGACCTTGGTCGCCTTCAGCAGCAGGTCGGCGCCGATCTCCACCGCGCGCAGCGCGGCGCCCGAATCCGTGGTGAAGAAGGGCGCGCCGACGCCGGCGGCGAAGATGGTGATGCGCCCCTTCTCCAGGTGGCGGATCGCGCGCCGGCGGATGTAGTCCTCGCACACGTCGTTGATCTTGATCGCGCTCATCACCCGCGCCTTGCCGCCGCGCTTCTCCAGCGCGTCCTGCATCGCAAGCGCGTTGATCACCGTGGCCAGCATGCCCATCTGGTCGCCGGTGACGCGGTCCATGCCGCCTGCGGCCAGGCCGGCCCCGCGGAAGATGTTGCCGCCGCCGATCACCAGCGCGACCTCGGCGCCCGCCGCGTGGGCTTCCATCACCTCGGCCGCGATCCGGTGCAGGATCTTGGGGTCGATCCCGTAATCCTCGTCGCCCATCAGCGCCTCGCCCGAGAGTTTCAGCAGGACACGGCGGTGGGCGAGTGGCGTCATGGCGGGTTCCGGGTGGGCAAACAGCGCAATTCTAGCCGATGGCGCCATGCACCGAGCGGTGGCGCGGCCGTGGCACGGCCGCAGGGCTCCCCACGCGGGATTCACCCGGCGACCGGCATAACCCGCGCATGGCCTCGCGCAAACGCCTCACGCTCGCCACCTTCAACGTCAACGGCATCGGCACCCGGCTGCCGCACCTGCTGGCGTGGCTGGAGCGCGAGCAGCCCGACGTCGTCGCGCTGCAGGAGCTCAAGGCGGTGGATGACGCCTTCCCGGTGGAGGCACTGGACGCGGCGGGCTACGGCGCCATCTGGCAGGGCCAGCGCTCCTGGAACGGCGTGGCGATCCTGGGCCGCGGGGTGCAGCCGGTGGAGAGTCGCCGCGGCCTGCCCGGCGACCCCGACGATGCCCAGAGCCGCTACATCGAGGCCGCGGTGCATGGCATCGTGGTCGGCGCGCTGTACCTGCCCAACGGCAACCCGCAGCCGGGGCCGAAGTTCGACTACAAGCTGGCGTGGATGCAGCGCCTGCTCGCGCATGCCGGCGAACTGGCGTCCCTGCCGCACCCGGTGGTGCTGATGGGGGACTACAACGTGATCCCGACCGACGAGGACGTGTACGACGCCAAGGCGTGGCGCAAGGACGCGCTGATCCAGCCCGAGGTGCGCGCGCTGTTCAACCGGTTGCTCGATCAGGGCTGGACCGACGCGCTGCGCACCATCGCAGGCGACGCGCGCATCTACACGTTCTGGGACTACTTCCGCCAGCATGCCGAACGCGACCGCGGTCTGCGCATCGACCACCTGCTGCTCAATGCGCCACTGGCAAAACGGCTAAAGGACGCCGGCGTCGATCGCTGGGTGCGCCTGCAGGAGAAAGCCAGCGACCATGCGCCCACCTGGGTCGAGGTGGCCATGCCATGACTTGGAGGAGGCCTCAATGAACGCATGGGCCGACGTGATCGGCTGGGGGGCGTCGGCGATCCTGCTGGCCACCCTGGTCCGGCAGATCTTCAAGCAGTACACGGAGGGCGCCGAGGGCGTCTCGCACTGGCTGTTCATCGGCCAGTCGCTGGCCTCGCTGGGCTTCGTGGTCTACAGCGTGCTGCTGGGCAACTGGGTGTTCATCGTGACCAACAGCCTGATCCTGCTGACCGCGATCGTCGGGTTCGTCCTGCAGAAGGTCCGTCCCCGCGCCGAACCGGGCGCACGGGAACCGCAAGGCCGCTCGGGCTAGGCGCCGCACCAAGAAAAAACCCGCCGTTGCCGGCGGGTCTTCTCAAGCAGCGCAGTGAGGTCGATCAGACCTGCATGGCCTTGGCCACTTCCGCGGCGTAGTCCTCGACCACCTTCTCGATGCCTTCGCCCACCACAAGGCGGGTGAAGCCCACCACCTCGGCGCCGGCGGCCTTGAGCACCGCCTCCACCGACTTGTCGCCGTCGAGCACGTAGCTCTGGCCGTACAGGCTGACCTCGTTGACGATCTTGGCGAGCTTGCCGCCGATGATCTTCTCCAGGATCTCAGCCGGCTTCTGCCTGTCCTTCTCGGACATCTTGGCCAGCTCGATCTCCTTTTCCTTCGCCACGAAGTCCGCGGGCACGTCGGCCTGCTTGTTGTAGGGCGGGTTCATCGCGGCGATGTGCATGGCCAGGCCCGAGGCGAGCTCGGCGTTGCCACCGGACAGCTCCACCAGCACGCCGATCTTGCCATTGGTGTGCACGTAGGCACCGACGGTGTTGCCGCCGTCGACCTTGGCCAGGCGGCGGATCTGGATGTTCTCGCCCAGCTTCTGGATGGCGGCGGCGCGGGCATCCTCGACGGTCTCGCCGGACGCGAGCTTCGCGCCCTTCAGCGCCTCGACGTCGCTGCTGCCAGCGGCCAGCGCCGCGTCGGCGACGGACTGCACGAAACCCTTGAAGTTGGCGTCATTGGCGACGAAGTCGGTCTCGGAGTTGACCTCGACCAGGATCGCCTTGCCGCCGTCCTGGGCGACCGCGACGCGGCCTTCGGCGGCCACGCGGTCGGCCTTCTTGTCGGCCTTGGCCGCGCCCGACTTGCGCAGCGCTTCCGCCGCCGCGTCGATGTCGCCGTTGCTCTCGGTGAGCGCCTTCTTGCACTCCATCATGCCGGCGCCGGTGCGCTCGCGCAGTTCCTTGACCAGCGAAGCGGTGATTTCAGCCATTTGTCTGTTCCTTGTGTGGTGCAGGGCCGGCGCCGGGCGCCGGTCGTGTGGGAGTGCCGGCGCGCAGGGTGCGCGGCCGGCGTGGCAGGCGGATGACGCCGGCGTTCAGGGCATGCCGTCGTCGTCGTAGGCCGCGTCGCGCTGCAGCTGCTCGTTCTCGGCGACCTGGCGCAGGGCGCGCTCGGCCACCTCGGGATCGAGTTCGGCGTTGACGTCCTCGGAGGGATCCGCCGGCTTGGCGGTGACCAGTTCCTCGGTGTCGGGCTTGCCGTCCAGCGTGCGATGCGTGCTCATGCGACCTCCTGCGGGGAAGGGCGGCCGCGCGGGCGGCCGCCGGGGCAGTGCTTACTCGGCCTTGGCGCGGGCCGGCTTCTTCTCGTTGCCTTCCTCGGCGGCAGCCGCGGCGAAATCCTCCTCGCGCACGGAGGCGGCCGACGGCATCGCCGCCTTGCCTTCCAGCACGGCATCGGCCGCGGCGCGGGCATACAGCTGCACGGCGCGGATGGCGTCGTCGTTGCCGGGGATCGCGTAGTCGACCAGGGCGGGGTCGTAGTTGGTGTCCACGACCGCGATGACCGGGATGCCGAGCTTCTTGGCTTCCTTGATCGCGATGTTCTCGTGGCCGATGTCGATCACGAACAGCGCGTCGGGCAGGCGGTTCATGTCCTTGATGCCGCCCAGCGAGGCTTCCAGCTTGTCGCGCTCGCGGCGCAGGCCCATCACTTCGTGCTTGACCAGCTTCTGGAAGGTGCCGTCGGTCTCGGCCGACTCCAGTTCCTTCAGGCGGGCGACCGACTTCTTCACCGTGGCGAAGTTGGTCAGCGAGCCGCCCAGCCAGCGCTGGGTCATGTACGGCATGCCGCAACGCTCGGCTTCTTCCTTGATCGCCTCGCGCGCGCTGCGCTTGGTGCCCACGAACAGGATCACGCCGCGCCGCTGGGCCACGCCGCTGATGAAGTTCATCGCGTCGTTGAACAGCGGGACGGTCTTCTCGAGGTTGATGATGTGGATCTTGCCGCGGGCGCCGAAGATGTACGGGCCCATCTTGGGGTTCCAGTAGCGGGTCTGGTGGCCGAAATGGACGCCGGCTTCCAGCATCTGGCGCATGGTGATCTGGGGCATTGCAGAAACTCCGATGATGGAACCCACGCCGATGGGATGAAGGCGTCGCGCCCATCGGGTCGATGTGCGCTGGATTCCGGGGTTGGGCCTCCCCATCGTCACTGCGTCCGAACCTCTTGCAAGGCACCCCGGCGCAGGGGTTGTCGATGGGTGTGGATTCGACGGTGCGCCCGTCGTGGCGGCGATAAAGCCCCGGGAGTATAGCCTGCGGGCAAGGCTCCGGGCAAACCGGAGGCTGCGCGAGTGAAGGAAGCCGCGGCGGCCCGCCGGTCCCCGGACGACCACGCACGAAACCGCGCGGGGGCGGATCGGCGATAATCCCGGCATGAGTATCCACCTGAAGACCCCCGCCGAGATCGAGAAGATGCGCGAGGCCGGTCGCCTGGCCGCCGAAGTGCTGCAGGTGGTCGCCCCGTTCGTGAAGCCCGGCGTCACCACCGAAGAGCTGGACCGCATCTGCCACGACCATATCGTCAACGTGCAGGGGGCGACGCCGGCCAACGTCGGCTACCGCGGCTATCCGAAGACGGTGTGCACCTCGGTCAACAACGTCATTTGCCACGGCATCCCGAGCGAGGCGAAGGTGCTGAAGGACGGCGACATCGTCAACATCGACGTCACCGTGATCAAGGACGGCTGGCACGGCGACACCAGCCGCATGTACTTCGTCGGCACCCCCTCGGTGATGGCGCGGCGGCTGGTGGAGGTGACCCGCGAGGCGATGTTCCGCGGCATCCGCGTGGTCAGGCCCGGCGCCACCCTGGGCGACATCGGCCATGCCATCCAGCAGTACGCCGAGTCGGAGCGCTTCTCCGTGGTGCGCGAGTATTGCGGCCACGGGATCGGCGAGGTCTACCACGACGATCCCCAGGTGCTGCACTACGGCCGCCCCGGCGAAGGGCTGGTGCTCAAGGAGGGCATGACCTTCACCATCGAGCCGATGATCAACGAGGGCGCGCGCCACACCCGCCTGCTGCCCGACGGCTGGACCGTGGTGACCAAGGACCGCAAGCTCTCCGCGCAGTGGGAGCACACGGTGGCGGTCACCGCCGATGGGGTCGAGATCCTCACCCGCCTGCCCGGCGACGACAACGGGCTGTGAGCGTGCCCGCCGCGGCTGACGGGCAGGGCGGCCCCGCGGCCGACCCGGGCTGGGCCGCCGGGGCGCGCGCGGCGCTGGCGG
>JAEWFT010000033.1 GCA_023388715.1 Pseudomonadota bacterium | reverse complement strand
GGCTGGCGCCACGCCGGCTGCCGCTGGCCGCGCGCGCGCTGCGACTGGACGCAGTGCCGCAAGCGGATGCCACGATCGGCTGCGGGCGCCAGGCCGCGTTGGCCACCCGCCTGCTGCGTACGCGCGGCAGGGCAGTGGTGCAGCTGCTCGATCCGCGGATCCACCCGCGGCACTGGGATCTGGTGGTCGCGCCGCGGCATGACGCCGTGTCGGGCGAGAACGTCCTACACACGCTTGGCAGCCTGCACCCGGTGGACGCTGCCTGGTTGCAGCAGGCGCGCGCGGCGTTCGCGACCTTCGCCGACCTGCCGGCCCCGCATACGGTCCTGCTGGTCGGCGGTCCCACGCGGCACGCCGACGCCAGCGCGGATGACTTCGCTGGCTTGCTGCGCCGACTCGCCGCGCACGCGGCCGCCGAACGCGGCAGCTTCAGCGTGGTGGCCTCGCGGCGTACCCCGCCGGCATGGCGCGCTGCCATCGGCGGGCTGCCCCCGGACCTGCCCGGCCTGCGCTGGCGCGATGCAGGCGACGGTACGAATCCCTATGCCGGCCTGCTTGCCCACGCCAGCCGCATCGTGTGCACCCCGGACTCGGTGAACATGCTCAGCGAGGCGGCGGCGTGCGGTGTGCCGGTGTTCGCCTGGCAACCGGAAATCGCGCGCGGACGCCTGGCGCGCTTCCTCGCCGCGCTGCAGGAGGGTGGCCACGTCCATCCGCTGGACGACGCGCTGGCCAGCTACCCCGCCGTCCCGCTGCGCGAAACCGCGCGCATTGCCGAACTCGTGCGCGCGCGCCTGCTGCGCTAGGACGCCGGCGCGGCGTCGAAGGACAAGCCGAAGGCCTGCACGGCGTCGCGAACGCACTGGCGCGCCGCGTTGATCTGCGCGTCGTACGGCACCTGCCGCGGGCGGCGGTCCAGGGTGCAGCGCAGCCCGGCATCCAGCATCCGCGCGTGCGCCGCCAGCAGGCGCGCGTGGCAGTCGGCGTCCAGGCTGCCGGCGGCCAGCGCGGCATCGAGCATGCCGGGCGTCGCCCGTGGTTTCGCCAGCGCCGGCGAGTGCGCGCCATCGCGCAGGATCAGGAACTGCAGCAGGAACTCGAGGTCGACCAGGCCGCCCTCGCCCTGCTTGAGGTCGAACAGCGCGCCGCTGCTGCGATCCAGCTGGCGGCGCATGCGCTGGCGCATCTCCGACACGTCGTTGCACAGCGCGACCCGGTCGCGCGGGCGCGACAGGATCTCGGCGCGCAGCGCGCGATACTGCTGTCCCAGCGCCTCGTCTCCCGCGACCCAGCGCGCACGCGCCAGCGCCTGGTGCTCCCATGTCCACGCGCGCTCGCGCTGGTACTCGGCGAAGCTGGCGATGCTCGACACCAGCAGCCCCTTGGCGCCATCGGGGCGCAGCCGCACGTCGACGTCGAACAGGCGGCCGGCCCCGGTGCGGGTTTCCAGCAGCGCCACGATCTTCTGCGCCAGCCGCAGGAACAGCCGCGACGCCTCCAAGGGGCGGGCGCCGTCCGACATCGCGTCGGCAGGCGCGTCGTAGAGGAACACCAGGTCGAGGTCGGAGCCGAAGCCCAGCTCCTTGCCGCCCAGGCTGCCGTAGCCCAGCACGAGGAAGGAGGCGCCTTCGATCCCGCCGTGCTGGCGGTGCAGGTCCTCGCGCGCCATTGCCAGCACGCACGCGACCACCGCGTCGGCCAGCCACGCCAGCCGCTGCGCGCAGTCCTGCGCCTCCATGCGGCCATCCAGCAGGGCCAGCGCCAGGCGGAAGCTGAGTGCCTGCCGGACTTCGTTGAGTGCATCCAGCCCCGCCTCGGTGTCGCGGCCCGCGATGGCGGCATTGCACGCGTCCTGCATCGCGCGTGCATCCGGCAGTTCGCCACCCACGCGCAGGTCCAGCAACTCGTCCAGCAGGAGCGGGTGGGCGGCCAGGCGTTCGCCCAGCAGCGCACTGCGGGCCAGCGCATCGATCAGCCGCTGCAGCGCGGCGGGCTGCTCGTCGAGCAGGGCCAGGTAGCTGGCGCGGCGCAGCAGCGTGTGCAGCAATGGCAGCATCCGGCGCAACACCACGTCCGGCTGGCCGCTGCCGGCGGCGGCCCGCAGCAGGGTCGGCACCACCCGGCCCAGGCGCGCGCGCGCCGCGTCCGAAAGATCGCGCACGGCGGGCGCGCGGGCAAGATCGGCCAGGCTGCGATGCAGCTCCTCCGCGGCATCGAATCCTTCCGCGGCCAGCGTGCCGGCCTCGCCGGAATCCGGCAAGCCGCACCAGTACTGCTGCAGGTCGCCGTCGCCGCTGGCGCGGGTGCGCGGCGCCAGCAGGGCACCGAATTCCTCCGCCACCAGCGCCCGCTGCGCGTCCAGCTCAGCCCGCAGTGCCGGCCAGCCGTCGTAACCAAGGCCGTGCGCGATGCGCGCGCGCGCCAGTGGCGCCTGCGGCAGCGCGTGGGTCTGGCGGTCGCCCAGCATCTGCAGGCGATTCTCCAGCCGGCGCAGGAACCGGTAGGCCTGTGCCAGGCCATCGCCGGCGCGCGCATCGACGTGCCCGCCCGCCACCAGCGCCTGCAACGCGGGCAGCAGGCGGCGCTCGCGCAGCGGCGCTTCGCGGCCACCGCGGATCAGCTGCAGCGCCTGCGCCAGGAATTCGATCTCGCGGATGCCGCCCGGACCTCGCTTGATGTCGTCGGCGAGGTCCTTGCGCGCCACCTCGGCGGCGATCATCGCCTTCATCGCGCGCAGGCCGTCGAGCGCGCCATAGTCCAGGTAGCGGCGGTAGACGAACGGCTGCAGCATCGCGAGCAGGCGCGCTCCGGCGGCGAGGTCACCGGCCCCCGGGCGCGCCTTCTGCCAGGCATAGCGCTCCCAGTCGCGGCCCTCGCGCTGGAAGTACAACTCCATCGCATTGAACGACAGCGCCAGCCGGCCGGCATTGCCGAACGGGCGCAGGCGCAGGTCGACCCGATGGCAGAAGCCGTCGCCGGTGACTTCATCCAGCAGCCGCGCCAGCTGTTGCCCCAGCCGCGCGAAGTAGTCCGCGGCCGCCAGTGCGCGCGGACCGTCGGAGGTGCCTTCGTGCTCGTAGGCATAGACAAGGTCGACGTCGGAACTGAAATTCAGCTCGCCGCCCCCCAGCTTGCCCAGCGCGAACACGACCAGCCGTTGCGCCGCGCCGGCATCGTCGCGGACGGTGCCGTGGCGCTCCAGGAACACGGCTTCCAGCGCCTCCAGCGCCACCTGCAGGCAGGCATCGGCGAGCGCCGTGCTGCCGGCGAGGATCTCGTCGACCGCCGCGCCCTCGACCGCGTCGCGCCACACCAGCCGGGTGGATTCCGCCTGCCGGTACCGACGCAACAAGCGCGACCAATCGTCGCGGTTGCCTGCCAATAGGGTCGGCGCCGCCAGCGCCGTGCCGGCATCGGCGAGCAGGCGCGGCAACAGCTCGGGCTGCGCGGCCAGGGTATCGATCGCGAAATCGCTGGCGATCGCCAGCCGTCCCACCAGCGCCTGGTGGGCCGGTTCCGCCGGCGCGCAGGCGGCCTGCTGCAGGCGCTCCAGCGCGCGCTGGCCGATCTCGTCGAAGGCGGCGGCGTCTTCGGTCATGGCCCGATTGTGGCATCGCCGCGCCGACCGCCCGCCGGCAAAATAAAAAGCCCGCTCAGACTCAAGGTCTCAGCGGGCTTGCTCCCTCCCCCACGTCGGGACGCAAACCGATCGTGAAGGAAGCGTTATGACGATGCACGCTGCGCTGCAAAATAGGACGCGCGGGTGCAGTTATTGCGGCTGGGTCACGCCGGGCGTGGACGCCGCCCGAGGTCCTTGAGGATCTCGCGTGCGGCGTTGCGCCCCGGCAGCCCGGTGACGCCGCCCCCCGGATGGCTGCCCGAACCGCACAGGTAGAGATTGGCGAACGCGCCGCGGTAGCTGCCCTGCCCCAGCAGCGGGCGCGCGCTGAACATCTGGTCCAGCCCCAGCGCGCCGTGGAAGATGTCGCCACCGACCAGGCCGATGCGCCGCTCCAGGTCGAGCGGACTCAGCGCGTCAAAGCCCAACACGCTGCGGGCGAAGTTCGGCGCGTAGGCGTCGACGGTGTCGATCATCAGCTTCGCCACCGTGTCGCGGTGCGCGTCCCAGCCGCCGTGCGCGTCGTCGATGACCGGATTGACCTGCTGGCAGAACAGGCTGGCGACATGCTGCCCGGCGGGCGCCAGGGTGTCGTCCAGGGTCGATGAGATCACCACCTCGACGATCGGCTGGCGCGCCCAGCCCGGATTGTGCGCGCGCGACTTCGCATCGAAATAGGCCTGCTCGAAATACTGCAGCGACGGCCCGATCAGGATCCCGCTCTGGTGGTGGGGCTGCAGCGCCGTCCCCGGCATCGCGGTGAAGTCCGGCAGCTCGGACAGCGCCACGTTCATGCGGAACGTGCCGGAGCCGCAGCGGTAGCGTCGGATGCGCTGGTCGGTGTCGTCGTCGAGCTGGCCGGGCTCCACCAGCCGCGTGTACAGCAGCTTCGGGTTGAGGTTGCTGGCGATGGTGGCGGCGCGCAGCTCACGGCCGTCCGCCAATGCAACGCCCACCGCCTTGCCAGCGTCCACCAGCAGCCGCGTTACCTCCGCATCGGTCTCGATGGCGACCCCGCGCGCCTCGCACTCCTTGCGCATGGCCTGGGTGATCGCGCCCATGCCGCCGATCGCGTGGCCCCACGCGCCGGCCTTGCCGTTGACCTCGCCGAACACGTGGTGCAGCAGCACGTAGGCGCTGCCGGGCGTGTAGGGGCTGGCGAAATTGCCGACCACCGAATCCCAGCCCAACGCGGCCTTCAGCGGCGCGCCCTCGAACCAGTCGTCGAGCAGCTCGCCGGCGGACTTGGTGAACAGGTCCAGCAGGTCGCGACGGCCGCGCATGTCCAGCGACTTCAGCTGCCTTGCCACCGAGGCGGAGTTGATCCAGTCCCCGAGCACGAAGCGATTTGACACGTTGGGCGGCGTGCGCCGCATCAGCTCGCGCAGCACGACGACGAGGCGGTCCAGCATCGCGTAGTAGGCGGGCAGCCGCTGCGCGTCGCGCGCGGACCACTTCGCCACTTCCGCCTGCGTGTGCTCGCCGCCCAGGCGGAAACTGCGCCCGTCCGGCAGCGGCAGGAAATTGGCGTAGGGCCTCTCGGCCACCCGCAGCCCGTGCGCGTGCAGGCGCAGGTCGCGGATCACCGCCGGGTTGAGCAGGCTGACCGTGTAGCTGGCCACGGAGTTGCGGAAGCCCGGATGGAACTCCTCGGTCACCGCCGCGCCGCCAACGATGTGGCGGCGCTCGAGCACGCGCACCTTCAGCCCGGCGCCGGCGAGGTACGCCGCGCAGACCAGGCCGTTGTGGCCGCCGCCGATGATCAGGACGTCGTCGCCGTTGGACGCGCGCATGCGTGTTCGCCGCTCGGGAAGCCATCGATCATCGGCGGGCGGCGCGCAAAAAAGAAGCCCCGCCTGAGCGGGGCTTCTCGTGTTGCTTGCAGCGCAGGCGGATCAGAAATCCATGCCGCCCATGCCGCCCATGCCGCCGCCGCCCGGCATCGCCGGCTCGTCCTTCTTCGGCAGCTCGGACACCATCGCCTCGGTGGTGATCATCAGGCCGGCGATGGAGGCCGCGTTCTGCAGCGCGGTGCGGGTGACCTTGGTCGGGTCCAGGATGCCGAACTCGATCATGTCGCCGAACTCGCCATTGGCGGCGTTGTAGCCGAAGGCGCCCTGGCCGTCGGCCACGCGGTTCAGCACCACCGACGGCTCTTCGCCGGCATTGGTCACGATCTCGCGCAGCGGGGCTTCCATCGCGCGCAGGGCGATCTGGATGCCGTGGTTCTGGTCTTCGTTGTCACCCTTGAGGTTCGCGATCGCGGCCTTCGCACGGATCAGGGCGACGCCGCCGCCCGGGACGATGCCTTCCTCGACCGCGGCGCGGGTGGCGTGCAGGGCGTCTTCAACGCGCGCCTTCTTTTCCTTCATCTCGACTTCGGTGGCCGCACCGACCTTGATGACGGCCACGCCGCCGGCCAGCTTGGCCACGCGCTCCTGCAGCTTCTCGCGGTCGTAGTCGGAGGAGGTCTCCTCGATCTGCGCCTTGATCTGCTTGATGCGAGCCTGGATGCCGTCGCCTTCGCCGGCGCCGTCGATGATGGTGGTGTTCTCCTTGGAGACCTGCACCTTCTTCGCGCGGCCGAGGTCCTTGATCGTCGCCTTCTCCAGCGACAGGCCCACTTCCTCGGAGATCACGGTGCCGCCGGTCAGGATCGCCATGTCCTCCAGCATCGCCTTGCGACGATCGCCGAAGCCCGGGGCCTTGACCGCCACGACCTTGACGATGCCGCGGATGGTGTTGACCACCAGGGTCGCCAGCGCCTCGCCTTCCACTTCCTCGGCGACGATCAGCAGCGGCTTGCCGGCCTTGGCCACGCCTTCCAGCACCGGCAGCAGGTCGCGCACGTTGGAGATCTTCTTGTCGTGCAGCAGGATGAAGGGATCATCCAGCTCGGCCTGCATCGACTGCTGGTTGTTGATGAAGTACGGCGACAGGTAGCCGCGGTCGAACTGCATGCCCTCGACGACGTCGAGCTCGTTCTCCAGGCCCGAGCCGTCCTCGACGGTGATCACGCCTTCCTTGCCGACCTTGTCCATCGCCTGCGCGATGAGGTCGCCGATGTTGTGGTCGGAGTTGGCCGAGATCGCGCCGACCTGGGCGATTTCCTTGCTGGTCGAGGACGGCTTGGACAGCGTCTTCAGCTCGGCGACGGCGGCGGTGACCGCCTTGTCGATGCCGCGCTTGAGGTCCATCGGGTTCATGCCGGCGGCGACCGCCTTCATACCCTCGCGGATGAACGCCTGCGCCAGCACGGTGGCGGTGGTGGTGCCGTCACCGGCGTTGTCGGAGGTCTTGGACGCGACTTCCTTCACCATCTGCGCGCCCATGTTCTCGAACTTGTCGGCAAGCTCGATTTCCTTGGCGACGGAGACGCCGTCCTTGGTGATGGTCGGGGCGCCGAAGCTCTTGTCGAGCACGACGTTGCGGCCCTTCGGGCCGAGGGTGGCCTTGACGGCATTGGCGAGCACGTTGACACCGCGCACCATCTTTGCGCGCGCGTCTTCGCCGAAACGGATTTCCTTGGCAGCCATTGCAATTACCTCGATGAGAATTCGATTGGAGTAGCGGTGGAACGACGCGCGATCAGTCGAGGATCGCGAACAGGTCGTCTTCCTTCACCACCAGCAGGTCGGTGCCGTCGAGCTTGACCTCGGTGCCGCTGTACTTGCCGAACAGGACCTTGTCGCCGACCTTGACCGAGGGGGCGCGCACCTGGCCGTTGTCCAGCACCTTGCCGCTGCCCACGGCGACCACTTCGCCCTTAATCGGCTTCTCGGTGGCGGTGTCCGGGATCACGATGCCACCCGCGGACAGCTTTTCTTCTTCCATGCGCTTGATGACCACGCGGTCGAACAGCGGCTTGATTTGGGACATGACAACCTCTGCAAATGGTTGATTGATGGGGAAAAACCCGGCGATTCTAGCAGTCGCGCCAGTCGACTGCCAATTCGCGGACGTGAAAACCGGGCGAACCCGGATGCACCGAAGATGGGGCGGGGGCGGGGCCTTTCAAGGGGGTGGCGCTATCCTTCGCGGATGTCCGTGCTGGTCTGCCTCACCGCCTGCCCCGACCGCGCCAGCGCCGAGCGCATCGCGGCGCTGCTGGTCACCGAGCAGCTGGCCGCCTGCGTCAACGTGCTGCCCGGGGTGCATTCGACCTATCGCTGGCGCGGCGCGTTCGAGCAGGCGGACGAGGTGCTGCTAGTGATCAAGACCACCGCCCTGCGCTACCCCGCGCTGCAAGCGCGGCTGCCGGAGGTGCACCCGTATGAACTGCCGGAGCTGGTCGCGGTCGAAGCCTGCGATGGCCTGCCCGCCTACCTCCACTGGGTGGCCGAGGGCGCGACACCGGTAGACTGACGGGATGACTGCATTTCCGATCCGCATGCGCCGCTGGCTGGCCGCGCTGGGCGTTGTCGCGGGCCTCATGACGGTGGCGCCTGCCGCCGCGGCCGACTTCGAATTGCCGCCGGTGGACGAGGTCTTCGTCCTGTCCGCGCAGGCGACCGCGCCGGGCCGCATCGAGCTGCGCTGGAAGATCGCCGACGGCTACTACCTCTACCGCCACCGCACCTCCGCCAGCGCCGACGCCGCCTTTGCCGGCGCGCGACTGGCGCTGCCAGACGGCAAGCCGCATCGCGACGAGTTCTTCGGCGACGTGGAGACCTACCGCGGCTCGCTGACCGGGGTGCTCTCGGGGGCGCCCGCGGAGGACGCCGCCAGCACCACGCTGACCGTGAAGTACCAGGGTTGCGCCGACGTTGGCGTGTGCTACCCGCCGCAGACCCGCACGCTCCGGGTCGCGCTGGCGCAGGCGGGCGACGGCGGCGGCTTCGGGCTGGGCCCGCGCCGCGGCGCTGGCCTGTTCGGGCTGGGCGGGAATACGGGCAAGGCCGATGCCGCGCCGCTGCCGGCCGAGCAGGCGTTCAGCACCGAAGTGATCGCTGATGGCGGCAACGCGCTGCTGCTGCGGTTGACCCCCGCCCCCGGCTACTACATCTACCGCGACAAGCTGGGCGTGCGGCTGGAGGCGGGCAAGGGCCTGGCGGCCGCGCTGCCCGCGGCGGCGCGGATGCCGAAGGCGACCCCGTACCACGACGAGCACTTCGGCGACGTGGCGGTGTATTTCGATCAGGTCGAGATCCGCGTGCCGGTCGCCCGCAACCATGTCAACCCGGCGCGCGGCACCCTGGTGCTGGACCTGCAGGGCTGCCAGGACGGCGGCATCTGCTATCCGCCGATGACCCGTCGGCTGGAGGTGGCGCTGCCGATGGGGACGCTCACGCCAGCGGCATTGCTGGAAACGGCCGCTCCGACGACCGAGGGCCCGGCACCTGTGGCGGACCTTCCGGGTGCCCTGCCCGGCGCGGCGGACGCGGCGGACGGCGCGGCAACCCCGGCGCCGGCCACGGCCACTCCCATCGCGTCTGTCGACGCGCAGCGCACCCCGCCGCCGACCCAGGCCAGCCGCGGACTGCTGGCCTCGTTGGCGCTGGCGCTGCTGGGCGGGCTGATCCTCAACCTGATGCCGTGCGTCCTGCCGGTGCTGTCGCTGAAGGCGCTGTCGCTGGCGCAAAGCGGCGAGAGCCGCGAACACGCGCGCCGGCATGCCCTGGCCTACACCGCCGGCGTGCTGCTGAGCTTTGCCGCGCTGGGCGCGCTGGCGCTGGCGCTGCGCCAGGCCGGGTTGGCGCTGGGCTGGGGATTCCAGCTGCAGCAGCCGCTGGTGGTGGCGCTGCTGGCGCTGGTGATCTTCGCGCTGGGCCTGAGCCTGTCCGGCCTGTGGTATGCCAACCTGGGCCTTGGCGCGCGCAGCAACGCGCTGCTGCAGAAGCCGGGCGTTGCCGGCGATTTCGGCACCGGCGTGCTGGCGGTGGTGCTGGCGACCCCGTGCACCGCGCCCTTCATGGGCGCCGCGCTGGCCTATGCCTTCACCGGCCCCGCCGCTGGCGGGATGCTGGTGTTCCTGATGCTGGGGCTGGGACTGGCGCTGCCGTTCCTGCTGATCGGCTTCGTGCCCGCCTTCGCGCGGCTGCTGCCGAAGCCGGGCGCATGGATGGAGACGCTCAAGCAGCTGCTCGCCTTCCCGCTCTACGCCACCGCGGCGTGGCTGGTGTGGGTGCTGGCCAAGCAGCGTGGCGCCGATGCGGTCGGCCTGTGGCTGGCGGCGGCGGTGCTGCTGGCGCTGGCCGCATGGGCCTGGGGTCGCTCGCGGCAGGCGCATCGCCACCGATGGCTCGCCGTGGCCGTGGTCGCGCTGGTGGCCACTGCCTGGCCGCTGTCGCGGCTGCACCGCCTGCCGAAGGCGGCAACGCCGGTGCTGGCCTCGCAGGTCACCAGCGACGCCGTGCCGTATTCGGAACAGGCGCTGGCCGATCTGCGCGCGCAAGGTCGCCCGGTGTTCGTCAACATGACCGCCGACTGGTGCGTGTCGTGCAAGGCCAACGAGCGCGGCGTGCTGGCCCGCGAAGAGTTCCGCCAGGCGCTGCACGACGCGAATGCGGCATACATGGTCGGCGACTACACCGACGTCGATCCGGCGATCACTGCCTACCTGCAAGAACACAAGGCGGTCGGCGTGCCGCTGTACGTCGTGTACCCGCGCGATGGCGGTCCCGAGCGCATCCTGCCGGTGCTGCTGACCCCGGCCATCGTCGGCGACGCCCTGCGCGAGGCCGCGCGCTGATGCCGTCCAATAAGGCCGTGGTCGCGGTGGCGCTGCTGGCGGCGGTCGCGGGCGCCACCGCCAGCCTGTATTTCGAGCCCGCGATCGCCTTGCGCCTGGCGCGCACGCCGGTCGGGCAACGCGCGCTGGAGCTGATGGGCAACCGCGCGCCGGTGCCGGAGGGGGTGGGCGTTGCTAGGCGGGGGGATTTCGTCCCGGCGATGACACTGAAGGATCCCGACGGCGCCGAGGTGGCCTTGCCCGGCGCCTGGGCGGGCCGTCCAACGCTGGTCAACCTGTGGGCGACCTGGTGCGCCCCGTGCCTGAAGGAAATGCCTGAACTGGATGCCTACGCCCTCGAACAGGGCCCCAATGGCGTGCAGGTCGCCGGCATCGCGCTGGACGATGCGGCGGCGGTGCGGGCCTTCCTCGCCACCCACGGGATCGGGTACCCGAACCTGGTCGATGCGCCCGGCGCCGCCGATGCCGGCGTGCGCCTGGGCAATCCCGCCGGCGTGCTGCCGTATTCGGTGCTGGTGTCCGCGGACGGACGCGTGCTGAAGACGCGGATCGGCCCCTTCATCGACAAGGCCGACATCGCCGGCTGGGCCACGCCCTGACGCAATTAGCGTAAAAACTCCAACGCGCGTTTAAAACGTCAGGAATCTTGCTGAAGTTCGCCGAACTGGACAGCATCCGCCAGCTGCGGGAGACTGCGCGTCTTTCCGACCACCACCACCCGGCGCTGATGGCCCGCCTGTTGCTCCTGCACGGTCCCAACCTCAACCTGCTCGGCACCCGCGAGCCGGAGGTCTATGGCCGCGCGACACTGGCCGAGATCGACGCCGACCTGTGCGCCCGCGCGCAGGCAGCCGGGCATGCGCTGGAGACGTTCCAGTCCAACGCCGAACACGCGCTGGTGGAGCGCGTGCAGGCCGCCCGCGACGACGGCACCGCCTTCATCCTGCTCAACCCCGCGGCCTTCACCCATACCTCGGTCGCCCTGCGCGATGCGCTGGCGGCGGTCGCGATCCCGTTCATCGAGATCCACCTATCCAACCCGCACGCCCGCGAGCCCTTCCGCCAGCACAGCTACTTCAGCGACAAGGCGGTGGGCATCGTGGCGGGGTTCGGCGCCAATTCCTACCGCTACGCCCTCGACGCCGCGCTGGCGCGGCTGGGCTGACCCTTCCACCGTCCCCGCCCGACGGGGCCCACCGCGAGAACCCCATGGACCTGCGCAAGATCAAGAAGCTCATCGACCTGCTCGAGGAATCCAACCTCGCCGAGATCGAAATCAAGGAAGGCGAGGAATCGGTGCGCCTGGCGCGGGTGCCCAAGGGCGGGATGCCGACGATGATGGCGCCGGCCCCGATGGTGCACCACGTGGAGGCGCCGGCGCCCGCGCCGATGCCGATGCTCTCCCCGGTCGATGGCGCCACCGGTGGCGGCCACAAGCCGATCGCCGGCGACCTGCCCGACGGCCACGTGGTGCGCGCGCCGATGGTCGGCACCTTCTACGCCAGCCCGTCGCCGGACAAGCCGCCGTTCGTGGCCATCGGCGATGCCGTCAGCAAGGGCCAGACCCTGGGCATCATCGAGGCGATGAAGATGTTCAACCCGATCGAGGCCGACGTCTCCGGCACCGTGGTGGCGATCAAGTGCGAAAGCGGGCAACCGGTCGAGTTCGACCAGCCGCTGTTCGTGATCGCCTGATCCTTCGATTCCGGCCGCTGGCCGACGCCCAGGACGAACGGGACTAGATATGCTCGATAAAGTTGTCATCGCCAACCGCGGCGAGATCGCCCTGCGCATCCTGCGCGCCTGCCACGCGCTTGGCATCCGCACGGTGGCGGTGCATTCCACCGCCGACCGCAACCTCAAGCACGTGGCGATGGCCGACGAGTCCGTCTGCATCGGCCCGGCGCCGTCGTCGGAGAGCTACCTCAACATGCCGGCGATCATCGCCGCCGCCGAGGTCACCGACGCCCAGGCGATCCACCCCGGCTACGGCTTCCTGTCCGAGAACGCGGACTTCGCCGAGCGGGTGGAGCAGTCCGGCTTCATTTTCGTCGGCCCCAAGGCGGACACCATCCGCCTGATGGGCGACAAGGTCGAGGCGATCCGCGCGATGAAGGCGGCCGGCGTGCCCTGCGTGCCCGGCAGCGGCGGCCCGCTGGGTGACGATGCCGCCACCAACGCGGCGATCGCCGGCGAGATCGGCTACCCGGTGATCGTCAAGGCGGCCGGCGGCGGCGGCGGGCGCGGCATGCGCGTAGTCCACACCGAGGCCGCGCTGGCGACCGCGATCGCCACCACCAAGTCGGAGGCCAAGGCCGCGTTCGGCAACGACATGGTGTACATGGAGAAATTCCTGGAGAACCCGCGCCACGTGGAGATCCAGGTCCTCGCGGACGGCCAGGGCCACGCCATCCACCTTGGCGAGCGCGACTGCTCGATGCAGCGCCGCCACCAGAAGGTGGTCGAAGAGGCGCCCGCCCCGGGCATCAGCGCCGAGGAGCGCGCCGCGATCGGCAAGGTCTGCGTGGATGCCTGCATCCGCATCGGCTACCGTGGCGCCGGCACCTTCGAGTTCCTGTACGAGGCCGGCCGCTTCTACTTCATCGAAATGAACACCCGCATCCAGGTGGAGCACCCGGTCACCGAGATGGTCACCGGCATCGACCTGGTCCGCGAGCAGCTGCTGATCGCCGCCGGCCACAAGCTGCAGCTGCGGCAGGAAGACATCGTCCTTGACGGCCATGCGATCGAGTGCCGGATCAATGCCGAGGACCCGGACACCTTCATGCCCAGCCCCGGGCTGATCCAGCATTTCCACGCGCCCGGCGGTCCCGGCGTGCGGGTGGATTCGCACATCTACGAGGGTTACCGGGTGCCGCCGAACTACGATTCGATGATCGGCAAGCTGATCGTGCACGGCCCCGACCGCGCCACCGCGATCGCCCGCATGCGGGTGGCGCTAAGCGAGATGGTGGTCGATGGGATCAAGACCAACATCCCGCTGCAGCAGCGGATCATGACCGACCGCGGCTTCAAGGACGGCGGCCAGAACATCCATTACCTGGAGAAGCGGCTGGCCGAGCGCAAGGACAAGGCGCTGTCGCTGCTGTAGGCACGGTCCGCGCGGAAACTGCCAGAATGGCGCGGTCTTCCGCGTTGTCTACTGCATGCCC
Source organism: Pseudomonadota bacterium (assembly GCA_023388715.1). Taxonomy (GTDB): domain Bacteria; phylum Pseudomonadota; class Gammaproteobacteria; order Xanthomonadales; family Xanthomonadaceae; genus Thermomonas. The sequence goes on along the minus strand of JAEWFT010000033.1, from coordinate 10,275 downwards.
TACCTGCAACTGACCGTCCCCTGCACCCTGGCCCTGCAGCCGCGCGTGGAGCGCGCGCTGGAGGATGTCGGCGCGCTCGCGGTCACCTTGCAGGACGCGCATCTGGATGCCGCCGACGAGCAGGCGATCTTCGAACCTGGCGTGGGCGAACTGCCGCTGTGGGACGCGATGACGCTCACCGCGCTGTTCGACGCCGATGCCGAACCGCTGCTGCTGCTTGCCGCGCTGGACGCGTTCGACCCCGGGCTGGACTGGAGCGCGGCGCGCTTTGCCACGGTGGAGGACCAGGACTGGGAACGCGCGTGGCTGGACACCTTCCAGCCCATGCGCTTCGGCGCGCGCACTTGGATCGTGCCGTGGAACCACGACCTGCCGCATGAAGCGGAGACGCCCGACGCCGCGATCGTGCGACTGGATCCGGGCCTGGCGTTCGGTTCCGGCACCCATCCCACCACCGCGCTGTGCCTGCAATGGCTGGACGCGCTGGCCGCGCGCGGCGAGTTGCAGGGCCGCGACGTACTCGACTTCGGCTGCGGCAGCGGCATCCTCGCGCTGGCGGCGCTGAAGCTCGGCGCGGCGCGGGCGACCGGCGTGGACAACGACCCGCAGGCGATCACCGCCACCGCCGACAACGCGCAGCGCAATGGCGAAACCATCGCCACCTTCCTGCCGCAGCACGAGCCGCCGGCGCGCTATCCGGTAGTGGTGGCCAACATCCTGGCCTCGGCGCTGGACGCGCTGGCCGATACCCTCGCGGCGCGGGTGGCGCCGGGCGGGCGGCTCGCCATGTCGGGGATCCTGGCCGGGCAGGAGGACGAGCTGCTGCAGCGCTATGCGCCGTGGTTCGACGCGCTGCACGTGCAGCGCCAGGACGACTGGATCCGGATCGACGGCGTCCGCAACGGGGCGCCGGCATGAGCGGCACCCCCAGTTTCCTCGGCGGCCGGCGCGATCCCGCGCCCCGCCGGCGCGGCGAATGGCTCGCGGCGTCCGCGCTGGCGCTGCTGCTGGCCGTGCAGCTGGTGGCAGTGCAGCGCGATGCGCTGGCCGCCAACGCCAGCGTGCGCCCGCTGCTGGCCGCGCTCTGCAACGTGGCGGGCTGCACCCTGCCGGCGTGGCGGCAGCCGGCGGCCTTCAGCATGCTCGCGCGCGAGGTGATCGCGGTGCCGGGCCGGCCCGGCGTGCTGCGGGTGCAGGCCAGCTTCCGCAATGACGCGCGCTGGGCGCAGGCGTGGCCGGCGCTGGTGCTGACGCTGGCGGACGCGGATGGCGCAGTCGTCGGCACGCGTCGCTTCCTGCCGCACGAGTACCTCGGCCGGCCCACGCCGCAGGACGGCCTGGCGCCCGGCGAGGCCACCCAGATCGCGTTCGACATCGCCGAACCGGCCCCGAACGTGGTCGGCTTCGACTTCCGCTTCGACTGAGACCCGTTCGCGCGGACCTTGCGCGCGAATGCGACGCAGGCGGCAACATCCACTGGCGCGACGCGCTAGACTCGATCCCCCGCGCGGCATCGGATTCGCCGTCGCGGTTGCACCAGGGGCCCCGCTTGAACGTTTCGATCGACCGTCCGGACGCCAGCCGCGCCCCGTTGCGCGAACACGTCGCCACGTCGGTGCGCCGCTACCTCGACGACCTCGACGGCTGCGACACCGACGACCTGTACAACATCGCCCTGCGCGAGCTGGAGATCCCGCTGTTCGCCGAGGTGCTGCGGCATTGCGACGGCAACCAGAGCCGCGCGGCGGCGATGCTGGGCATCCACCGCGCCACCCTGCGCAAGAAGCTGCGCGACTACAACATGGCCTGAAGGCGGGCCGGGCGAGCGCCTATAATCGCGCTTTCCCCAGCCCGCCCACGCATGTCCGCCGACTTCCTTTCCGGCGCGCCGGTGACTCTTCGCCGCGCCCTGCTCTCCGTTTCCGACAAGACCGGCCTGGTCGAGTTCGCCACGGCCCTGGCCGGCCACGGCGTCGAACTGCTGTCCACCGGTGGCACCGCGAAGGCCTTGCGCGAGGCGGGCCTAGCGGTGAAGGACGTGAGCGAGGTGACGGGTTTCCCGGAAATGATGGATGGCCGGGTCAAGACCCTGCACCCCAAGGTGCACGGTGGCCTGCTGGGCCGCGCCGGCCTGGATGATGCGGTGATGGCCGAGCACGGCATCGGCGCGATCGACCTGCTGGTGTTGAACCTGTACCCGTTCGCCCGGGTGTCGTCCAATCCGGACAGCCGCTTTGCGGACATCATCGAGAACATCGACATCGGCGGCCCGGCAATGCTGCGCAGCGCGGCCAAGAACTTCGCCCGCGTCGCCGTGGCCACCGCGCCGGCGCAATATGCGGCGCTGGTCGAAGAGCTCGTCGCCAACGCCGGCGCACTGTCGGCGAAGACCCGCTGGCAGCTGGCGGTGGCCGCGTTCAACGACGTCGCCGTCTACGATGCCTGCATCAGCAGCTACCTGTCCTCGCTGGGCGAGGACGGTGCGCCGATGCAGTTCCCGGCGCAGGCCAACGGCAACTTCGTCAAGGTGATGGACCTGCGCTACGGCGAGAACCCGCACCAGCAGGCCGCGTTCTACCGCGACCTGTATCCGGCGCCGGGCTCGCTGGCCACGCTGGAGCAGCTGCAGGGCAAGGAGCTCAGCTACAACAACATCGCCGACAGCGATGCCGCGTGGGAATGCGTGCGCCAGTTCGACGCGCCGGCCTGCGTGATCGTCAAGCACGCCAACCCCTGCGGCGTGGCCGTCGGCAGCGGCTGCTTCGAAGCCTACGAAGCCGCCTACGCGACCGACCCGACGTCCGCGTTCGGCGGCATCCTCGCGTTCAACACCAGGCTCGATGGCGCGACCTGCAAGAGCATCCTCGACCGCCAGTTCGTCGAGGTGCTAATCGCGCCCGACTACGACGACGAGGCGCTGGCTTACGCAAGAAAGAAGGCCAACGTGCGCGTGCTGCGCATTCCCCTGGCGCCGCCGTCGAAGCACTTCGTCGACACCAAGCGGGTCAACTCCGGCCTGCTGATGCAGACCGCCGACGACCGCGTGGTGACCCGCGACGAGCTGAAGGTGGTGTCGCAGCTGGCGCCGACCGACGCGCAGTTCAATGACCTGCTGTTCGCGTGGAAGGTGGCGAAGTTCGTCAAGTCCAATGCGATCGTCTACGCCAGGGACAGCCGCACGATTGGCGTGGGCGCCGGCCAGATGAGCCGCGTGTATTCGGCGCGCATCGCCGGCATCAAGGCCACCGACGCGGGGCTGGTCGTGCCCGGCTCGGTGATGGCGTCCGATGCCTTCTTCCCGTTCCGCGACGGCATCGACGCCGCCGCCCAAGCCGGCATCAAGGCGGTGATCCAGCCGGGCGGCTCGATGCGCGACGCGGAAGTGATCGCAGCGGCGAACGAGCACGGCATCGCAATGGTGTTCACCGGCGTGCGCCACTTCCGCCACTGAGCGGCAGCCGGCTTTCACGATGGCGCTGTTGCTGACATTCACCGCGGGCCTGGCGCTGCTGCTGCTGGGCGCGGAACTGCTGGTGCGCGGCGCATCGCGGCTGGCCATCGGCCTGGGGCTGGCGCCGATCCTGGTCGGGCTGACCATCGTCTCGATCGGGACCAGCGCGCCGGAACTGGCGATCGGCATTGGCGGCGCCCTGGCCGGGACGCCCGACATCGCCCTGGGCAACGTGGTCGGCAGCAACATCGCCAACGTGCTGCTGATCCTGGGCCTTGTGGCGGTGGTCACCTCGCTGGTGGTGCACCGGCAGCTGGTCTGGCTGGACGTCCCGCTGATGATCGGCGCCTCGCTGCTGGTCACCGGCATGGCGCTGGACGGGCGCATCTCGAGCGCGGAGGGCGGGCTGCTGATGGCCGGCGCCGCCGCCTACATCGGCCTGCTGGTGTGGATGGCGCGGCGCAAGCCGCAACAGGTGCCGGAAGACCCGGCGCTTGCGCAATTGCCGGCGCCGCGGGTGCCGCGCCAGTTGCTGCTGATGGCGGCGGGGCTGGCCATGCTGGTCTTCGGTGCGCGCTGGCTGGTGCAGGCGGCCACGGCCACTGCCGCCGCGCTGGGCCTCAGTGAACTGGTCATCGGCCTGACCGTGGTCGCGATCGGCACCTCGCTGCCGGAGATCGCCACCTCGGTGATGGCGGCCGTGCGGGGCCAGCGCGACCTGGCGGTCGGCAACATCGTCGGCAGCAACATCTTTAACCTGCTGCTGGTGCTCGGCGGGACCGCGCTGGTGGCCAGCGACGGGGTCGCGGTCGCACCCGCCGCGCTGCGTTTCGACCTGCCGGTGATGACCGCGGTGGCGGTCGCCTGCCTGCCGATCTTCTTCACCGGCCACTGCATCCGGCGCTGGGAAGGCGCGCTGTTCCTGGCCTACTACGCCGCCTACACCGCCTACCTGCTCATGGCCGCGGCGAACCACGACGCGCTGGACGACTTCCGCCTGGCGATGCAGTTCGTGGTCCTGCCGCTGACCACGCTCACCCTGGTCGTGGTCGCCTGGCGCCAGCTGCGTCGGCGGACCCACCCCAACGAGGATTGCGCATGAAACTCCTGGTGATTGGCAGCGGCGGCCGCGAGCACGCGCTGGCGTGGAAACTGGCGCAGTCGCCGCGGGTCTCGCAGGTGCTCGTCGCGCCGGGCAACGCCGGCACCGCGCGCGAGCCGAAGTGCCGCAACGTCGCGGTCCAGGTCACCGACATCGAGGCCCTGCTGGCCCTGGTCGAGCGCGAAGGGGTGTCCATCACCGTGGTCGGCCCGGAGCAGCCGCTGGTGGCCGGGGTGGTCGACGCCTTCCGCGCGCGCGGGCACCGGATCTTCGGGCCCACCGCGCAGGCCGCGCAGCTGGAGGGCAGCAAGGCCTACGCCAAGGACTTTCTCGCCCGCCACGGCATTCCCACCGCCTTCTACGAGGTGCACAGCGATCCCGACGCCGCGCTCGCGTTCGTGCGCGCACGCGGCGCCCCGATCGTGGTCAAGGCCGATGGCCTGGCCGCGGGCAAGGGCGTGATCGTGGCGATGACGCTGGAGGAGGCCGAAGCCGCGGTGCGCGACATGCTCTCCGGCAACGCATTCGGCGACGCCGGCGCCCGGGTGGTGATCGAGCAGTTCCTGGAGGGCGAGGAAGCCAGCTTCATCGCGATGGTGGATGGCCGCACCGCGCTGCCGATGGCCAACAGCCAGGACCACAAGCGCGTGGGCGATGGCGACAGCGGCCCCAACACCGGCGGCATGGGCGCGTATTCGCCGGCGCCGGTGGTCACGCCCGAGGTGCACGCGCGGATCATGCGCGAGGTGGTGAATCCCACCGTGCGGGGCATGCTGGCCGACGGCATTCCGTTCACCGGCTTCCTGTACGCGGGGCTGATGATCGATGCCAGCGGCGCACCGAAGGTGATCGAGTTCAACGTGCGCTTTGGCGACCCCGAAACCCAGCCGGTGATGCTGCGCCTGCGCTCGGACCTGGTCGAGCTGGTGGAAGCGGCCATCGACGGCAGGCTCGACGGGATCGAGGCGCAGTGGGATCCACGCCCCGCGCTGGGCGTGGTGATGGCCTCGTCGCCCTACCCGCAGGCGCCGGTCAACGGCGATGTCATCAGCGGGCTGGAGGCGGTGCCGGCCAGCGCCAAGGTCTTCCACGCCGGCACGGCGCTCGACGCCGACGGCAACGTGCTCAGCGCGGGCGGGCGGGTGCTGTGCGTCTGTGCGCTCGGGGCGTCGGTCTCGGAGGCGCAGCGCCATGCCTATGCCGGCGTCGCGGCAATCCACTGGGCGCATGAATTCCACCGCAGCGACATCGGCTGGCGCGCGATCGCGCGCGAGCAGGGTGAATTGGGGTCAGAGTGAATTTTGCGACGACAGAAACTGGTTTGCCGGAAGCCGTCGCCCGAAATAGTTCACTCTGACCCCATTTCTCACAGCGCGTCCAGCGCGGCCAGCACCTGGTCGGCCAGCAGCGGCTGCGCGGCGGCCACCGGGTGCAGGTTGTCGCCCTGGAACCACTTGCGCTCGGTCCCCAGCGGCGCGAGGAAATGCGGGATGAGCCCGGTGCCCAGGCGTTGGCTGATCAGCGCGTAGCTGCGGCGGAAATCGACCGCGTACCGGCCGAAGTTCGGCGGCAACTGCAAGCCCGCCAGCAGCACCCGCGCACCGGACGCGCGCGAGGCGCCGATCATCCAGCCGAGGTTTTCGCCCATCTGCGTCAGCGGCAGGCCGCGCAGGCCATCGTTGGCACCCAGCTCGATGATGACGATGTCCGGCCGCACCCGCGCCAGCTGCGCCGCGATCCGGGTGCGGCCGCCGGCGGTGGTCTCGCCGGAGACGCTGGCGTTGTGGAAGGCATAGCGCGGCGACTTCGCATCCGCCAGCGCCACCCAGCCCTGCTCGCTGCGCAGCCCGTAGGCCGCCGAGAGCGAATCGCCCATCACCAAGACTTTCAGCTCACGCGCCTGCGCCCCGAACGCCGCTAGCATCAGCAGCATGGACCCCACGCTGACCACCCACGCCCGCACCCCTGCCGCCATCACGCCCGTCCCGTCCGTTGCATCCACCGCGCAAGACGCTAGCACGGCCACCCGCGGCAGCCTGCGAACCCGCGGCGTCGGCAAGACGGTGGCGTTGCCGGACGGGCCGCTGACCATCCTGCAGGGCATCGACCTCGCCATCGCGCCGGGCGAACGGGTGGCGATCGTCGGCGAATCCGGCTCCGGCAAGACCACCCTGCTCTCGTTGCTGGCCGGGCTGGACGTGCCGACCAGCGGCGAGGTCTGGCTCGACGGCCAGCCAATCCACGCCGCCGACGAAGACGCGCGCGCGGCGTTGCGCGCCGACGCCGTCGGCTTCGTGTTCCAGAACTTCCAGCTGATGCCGGCGATGAGCGCGCTCGACAACGTGGCGCTGCCGCTGGAGCTGCGCGGCAAGCCCGGTGGCGCGGCGGCGCGCGCGCTGCTGGAGCGTGTCGGCCTGGGCGCGCGCTTGCACCACCTGCCGCGCCAGCTCTCCGGCGGCGAACAGCAGCGGGTGGCGATCGCCCGCGCGTTCGTGGCCGCGCCGCGCATCCTGTTCGCCGACGAGCCCACCGGCAATCTTGACCGCAAGACGGGCCTGGCCATCGAGGACCTGCTGTTCGACATGGACAGCGCGCGCGCAACCACCGTGGTCGTGGTCACCCATGACGAACGCCTGGCGGCCCGCTGCGACCGCCAGTTGCGGCTGGACGCCGGGCGCCTGCTGCCGTGACCCCCGCCGGCATCGCGCGCATGGCCGGGCGCCAGGCCTGGCAGGGCTGGCGCAACGGCGAGTTCGGGGTGCTGCTGGCGGCGCTGTTCGTGGCGGTGCTGGCGCTGGCCGGGGTCGGTGCCATCGCCCAGCGCACCACCGATGCGCTGGCCGAGCAGAGCCGGCGGCTGGTGGGCGGCGATGCGGCCTTCAGCAGCGACGCCGGCGACATCCGCGCCGCGACGCGCCATGCGCAGTCGCTGGGGCTGCGGCTGTACCGCAGCGTGGAGCTGGCGAGCATGGTCGGCTCCGCGACCGCGGCCCCGCAGCTGGGCACGCTCAAGGCCCTGTCCGGCGATGCGCCGCTGCTCGGCGCCTACCGTGTGCGCACCGCCGACGGGGTGGTCGCGCTCGCGCAGCCCGCAGCGGGCACGCTGTGGCTGAGCAGCGGCGGCGCCGAGCGCATGCGCGCCCGTCTGGGCGAGCAGGTCGAGGTCGGTGGCAGGCCGTTGCGGCTGGCCGGGATCGTGGTCGAGGAGCCGGACCGCCCGCTGAGCGGGGTCGAACTGGGACCGCGGGTGATCCTGCCGCTGGCCGAAGTCGAGGCCGGCGGCCTCCTCGGGCCCGGCGCGCGGGCCGACTGGCGGATCGCGGTGGCGGGCGCGCCCGGGCAGGTCGCGGCCTGGGTCAAGGCGCGCGAGGCGGAAGGCACCCCCGGCGCGCGGGTGGAAACCGGCGATGACCTCAACCCGCAGCTGCGCAGCGCACTGGAACGCGCGCAACGCTTCCTGTCGATCTCGATGGTGCTGACCGCGGTGCTCGCGGCGGTGGCGATCGGCATGGCCTCGCGCCAGCACGCCGAGCGCCATCGCCAGATCGCGGCCACGTTCCGCGCGCTTGGCGCCGGCCAGCGCGACATCGTCGGCCTGTACGCGGGAACGCTGGCGATCCTCGGCGCGGTGGCGATCGTGCTGGCGCTGCTGGCGGCGCTGGTCCTGCAATGGCTGGCCGGGCTTTGGATTGCGCGCGAACTCGGCACCCCGCTGCCCGCGGCCAGGGCCTGGCCGCTGCTGCAGGGCGCGCTGGTCGGGTTGTGGATCCTGTTGACCTTCGCCTTGCCGCCGCTGCTGGCATTGCGCCGGGTCAGCGCGCTGGCGGTGCTGCGGCAGGACCTGCGCACGCCCTCGCCGCCGGCGCTGCTGCTGTTCGCCCTGGCGCTGATCGGCATGCTGGCGATGTTCTGGCAGGCCGCCGGCGACGGCCGCACTGCGGCGATCCTTCTGGGCGGCCTGCTGGCCACCGCGCTGGTGCTGGCCATTGCCGGCGGGCTGCTGGCAGCGCTGGTGGCCCGCATCGGCCGCGGCGGCAGCGGGATCGTGCGCTACGCCCTGCTCAACCTGTCGCGGCGGCGGCGCCTCACCATCGCCCAGGTGGTCGCGCTGGGCACCAGCCTCATGGCGCTGCTGTTGTTGTTGCTCGTGCGTACCGACGTCTGGGAGCAGTGGCAGGCCACGGTCCGCGGCGATGCGCCCAACCGCTTCATCATCAACGTGCAGCCCGACCAGCGCCCGACCTTCGATGCGGTGCTCGGCGAGCTGGGGTTCGACTCCGCCGGCCTGTCGCCGGTGATCGTCGCCCGTTACGTCGGGCCCAGCGCGCAACAGCGTGGCCGGCCAGCGCCGCAGGGCCGCGGCGCGCGTCTGTCCGACCGCGAGTTCAACCTGTCGACCGCCACCGCGCTGCCCGCCGGCAACACTCTCGCCGCCGGCAAATTCTGGGACGCCGCCAGCGCGCGCAACGAGTTCTCGGTGGAAACCGAATTCGCCGAACAGCTGCGCTGGAAGCTGGGCGACACCCTGGCCTTCGACGTCGCCGGCCAGCGCATCGAGGGCCGCATCACCAGCCTGCGCGACGTGCGCTGGGAGAGCTTCACCCCCAACTTCTTCGTGCTCGCCTCGCCCGACATGGCCGCCGCGCTGCCGGCCACCTACATCACCGCGGTCAAGGTGCCGCCGGGCGATGCCAGCCTCGCCACCGCGCTAGCGCGCGAGATCCCGAACGCGAACGTGGTCGACATCGATGCGGTCACCGGCGAGATCAAGCGCATCGGCGACCAGGCCGCGATGGTGATCCAGGTGGTGTTCTGGTTCGCCTTCCTGTCGGGCTGCCTGGTGTTCGTGGCGGCGGTGGCCGCGACCCGCCGCGAACGCATCGTCGAGCTCGGGGTGTTGCGCACGCTGGGCGCCAGCAGCGCACAGCTGCGGCGCGCCCAGCTGGTGGAGTTCGGCGCCATCGGGCTGATCGCCGGCGGCATCGCCGCGGTCGCGGCCGGCGGGATCGGCACCGTGTTCGCGCAGCGCGTGCTCGACCTGCCGCCGACCTGGAACGCCACCACCCTGGCGATCGGCGCGCTGGCGGGGGCGATGGCAGCAATGCTGGCGGGCTGGCTCAGCATGCGCGCGCACCTGCACGCCACCGTGCGCGAAACCCTCGGCGCCGCCGGCTGATCCTCAGACGTTGGCGGCCTCGGGGGGCACGTCGCTGGCGATCGGCGCCGCGCCTTCGCCGCTGGCGGGCACCGGCAACTCCGGCGCGCCGACGGTGAACGCAGTCATCGACAGCGAGCCGTAGGCCGGCCCCTCGACCAGCACGTCGGCGGGGGCATCCGCCGCGGCGGCGAGCCCGGCCAGGTACAGCAGCGGCAGGAAATGCTCGTCGGTCGGCACCGCTATACGGTAATCGCGGTGGTCGGCCAGCGCGGCCAGGTCATGCGGCCGCCCGGCCATCAGCGCGCGGGTGGCGGCATCGAAGCGCGCATTCCAGTCGAACGCGCCGTCGGGGTTGCGCCAGTCGATCGCGCGCAGGTTGTGGACCACGTTGCCGCTGCCGACGACCAGGATCCCGCGCTCGCGCAGCGGCGCCAGCCGCGCGCCCAGCGCCAGGTGCCAGTCCAGCGGCTTGCGCGCGTCCAGCGACAGCTGCACCACCGGGATGTCGGCATCGGGGAAGGCATGCACCAGCACGCCCCAGGTGCCGTGGTCCAGGCCCCAGCC
>JAEWFT010000005.1 GCA_023388715.1 Pseudomonadota bacterium | reverse complement strand
CCACATGGCGGTCATTGTCGCGCAGGGCCGCTGGAAGGCGGCGGCGCGGTGGTGTTGCGATTCTGGAGCTGGGCGCGTCGGGCCTCGATCCGGCGCCGGATCGCGTCGATGCGCGCCTCCGTGGTCTGCGCGTCCTGCGAATCGGGCGGCGGCGGCGGCGGTGGCGGCGCCACCATCGGCGCGGGCGCGGCGGCGCCGCCGGTGTTGGCCACCGCGGTCACGGCATCGCCGCCCTGCGCCGCGACCGGGCCGCCAGCGACGCCAAAGGTGCGCAGGTCGAGCACCGCCTGTCCGCTGCTGCCCTCGAAAACGGCGCGGCGTGGCTGCAGGTCGACCAGGCGCCAGCTGCCGGCACCTTCCGGCGACTGCCCGAGCGGCACCCGCTGCGACTCCCCGCCCGCGCTGGGCTGCAGGATCGCAAGGCGCACCCGCGGGCTGATCACCACGCCACTCAGCACGAAGTCGAACCGTTCGGCCTGCGCGGCGTCCGCACCCTGTTCCGGCCCGGTGGCGAGGAAGCTGCGCGGGCGGCGATCCTGGGTAAACAGGGGCCGGGCCGCCGCGGATGCGTACTGCGCCAGCGGCCCGATCCGGTCGGGGGTGGCCGCGGCCGGCACCGGCAAGGAGCCCGCTGGCACCGGCAACGCCTGCTCGATCTTGCCCCCCATGCCCAGCAAGGCACCCACCCACAGCAGCGCCGCCCAGGCGCAGGCCGCCGCCAGCAGCCACACCGCAAGGCCGGCGCGGCCAAGCCCCGGCAGGCGCGCCTCAGCCGCCATCGCCGCCGCCTCCCGCCGTGGGCAGCAGGTAGCCGTACAGCTGGAAATTGACGTCCAGCCCGCCTTCCTGCGGTTGCCCGGCGCCCGGCACCGCGAAATAGCGCTGCGCGGTGATGCTGAGCAGGTCCACGAACAGATAGGGCCGCGCCGATTCCAGCATGTGCAGCACGGTCAGGGTTTCCGCATTGCCGCAGCGCAGGCGCACCTGCACCGCGACGCGCCGATAGCGTTCCACCGCCTGCACCGGACCTTCCTCCGGCGCGCGGTTGACGATCGCGCAGCCGCGGTTGCCCGGGCTGGCGTCGCCCACCACCCGCTCCAGTTGCTGGATCAGGGCGGCGGTCGCCAGCTGAGCGGTGGGTTCCGACAGGAAGCCGGCGGTGCCACCCTGCGCGCCCAGCTGCGCCAGCCGCTGGTCGATCAGCGCGCGTTGCGCAAGCACGCCGCGCGCGCGCGCGTCGCGCTCCTGCAGGTCTGCGATGCGGGCGTCCGCCGCGCGCAGCGGCGCGGTGAACAGCGGATGCAGCACCAGCAGATAGGCCAGGCCCACCGCCGCCAGCAGCAGGGCCAGCGCCAGCCAGCGGTCGCGGTCAGCGCGTGCCACGCGCCGCGCCCTGTTCCGGGGCCACGCGCAGTTGCGCGACCAGGGTGAAGCGATCCATCCGCGTCCGCGGATCCTGCTGCAGCGCGCCGGCGAGCGCGGGCGCTTCCAGGGCGCTGACGCCCTCCAGCCGGCCGACCAGCGCGGCGGCCTCGTTGGACAGGCCGATCAGGGTCAACTGCTGGCCCTCGATCGCCAGCTTCTCGAGGTAGGCGCCGTCCGGGATCCGCGAGGCCAACGCGTCCATCACCTCGACCGTGGGCGCGCGCCCGTTGCGCCGGGCCTGCAGCCAGGCGACCCCTTCCACCGCTTGCACCAGCTGTTGCCGGCGCGCGCTGACTGCGCGTGCCTCGCCGCTTCGCCGGGCCACCTCGCGGGCAAGACTGTCCGCCGCCGCCTCGCGGTTCTCGACGACGCGCGCGAGCCCGAGCACCAGAAGCAAAACTGTGGCGACCGCCAGTCCCAGCTTCCACCAGCGCCATGCATCGCGCTGCTGGTGGATGCGTTCGCGCGGCAGCAGGTTCACGCCCAGCGGGCGGCCATCGGCGTCGGCCAGGTCCAGGCCCGACAGGCGCGTCGCCAGCGGGCCCAGGCGTTCCTCGAGCGCGTCGAGCCGAGACCGCGGCAGCACCACCAGCTCGACCTCCAGCTGGCCATCCTCGCGCACCTGTAGCACGCGACCGTCGAAGAGCACGTCCGCGGCGGCGAAGGGCGTCTGCCGGTCGATCTCGAAACCCAGCACTTCGCGCAGGCGTTCGCGCGCGGCGGCCGGCAGCACCAGGCGACGGCGCAGCCCGTCGGCGGCGGGCAGCAGCAACCAGCGCGGCATGTCGGCGGCGGCATCACGCAGGACGCCGGCCAGCGGATCGGCCTGCGAGGTGCCCGGCAACGCGAGCGGCAAGTGCGCGATGTCCAGCAGTTCATCGCCGCGCTGGCGCCGCAGTTGCACGCCGTCGCCCTGCGGCAGCAGCAGCAGGCGCGCGCGGTCGGCCGCCAGTGCATTGCGCAATGGACCCGGCAGCCATGCAGCAAGACCAGCGGCCCACCAGTCGAGGAAGCCGCGCAGGTCGCGGCCGCGCCGCGACAGGCCGGAGAGGTGCCCGGCGCCTGCGCTCATGGCCGGCCCACCTGCCAGTCCAGGGTGGTGTAGGTCGATCCGGGCAAACTGCTGCCTCCCATTCGCAGCACCACCGACAGTTGCGCCCGCCGTCCCTCCGGAAGCGTCGCGCGGCTGTGGATACTATACGTGCCGCTGCCCGCGGGCGGCGCGGCGCGGGGGTCGGGCGCGGCGGGCCTGTCGATCCCCATCGCCGCCAGCACGATGTCGTCGGCAAAACGCGGATCCGGCGCCACGCCGAGGGCATGGATGGTCAGGTGCGGTGCCGCGGCCGCGTACAGCGCCGGGCGCATGCCCAGCACCTGCTCGACCTCGGCCACGGTTTCGAAGTTCGCATCCTTGGCGCCCCACGGCAGGCCGGCGGCGCGGTAGTTGCCGTCCTCCGCGCCACCGGCTGGCTGCACCAGCGTGTCCTCGTCGCGCCAGTCGACGATCGCGCCGGCGATCCGGCCGGCCGCCTCGCCGGTCTCCCCGAGCTGCACGAACAGCTTCGCGAGCAGGTCCTGCGGCGCAAGGTTGAGGTCGATCTTGCCCAGCTCGTCGCGCACCGAGACCTCCACCGCGATGCCGTCGAAGTCCAGCCGGTAGCCGCGGCCGTCCGGCGCCCAGCGCCGCGCCGGATCGGTCTGCAGCATGCGCGAGGCGGCGACCTCCACGCCGGCGCGAGCCGCCTCGCTGGCGACCAGGCCGCGCGCCATGCCGTTGCCCTGCAGCGACTCGATCCGCGATGCCATCGCGTAGCCGGCGACCAGGCCGGCAAGCAGCAACACTACCCACATCACCAGCAGCAGCGCCGCGCCACGCTGGCGCGTCATCGCGGCAGCCCCGCGGCGCTGAACTGCGGCGCCATCGGCAAGGCGACGACGACGTCCGGCCATGGCCCGCGCGCATCCTCGATCCGCACCCGCACCTGCAGCGGCAAGGCCTCGGGCGTCTCCCAGCGGGACTGCCAGTCGCCCGGGGTGCCATCGGCGGCAAGACCACGGTAGGAGAATGCCGCGGCGCGAAGTTCCGACGCCAGCGGTTCCGGCGCCCGCGCGGGAGGCAGCGCATTGCCCGCCTGCACCATCTGGAACGCGACGGTGAGCGCGCCGCCGCCAGCCTCGAGCACGTGCAGGTGCGGTCCGCCGCGCCCGAGGTAATCGGGCAGGTCGGCAACGAACCGCATCGCCCCGGCATCGCCCCGGAAGCGCGTGGATTGCCCGCTGGCCTGGTCCAGCTCGAATGCCAAGCCTTGCGCGCCGCCGATGCGGCGCTGCAGGAACGCGGACACCGCGCGGATCCGCTCGTTGCGCGCGCTGATCGCCTCGCCGCGCTCGGTGGTAGCGGCGGCCGTGCGCAGGGTGGCAAAGGCCAGCGCCATTCCCGCGGCCAGCAGGGTGGTCGCCAGCAACACTTCCAGCAGGGTGAAGCCGCGCTGCAGTTTCCGGGTCACGGCGCGACTCCATCAGCGGCCACCAACCTGAGCGACGAGACGCTCAGCCGCTGCCGGGGGCCGCCGTCGCCCCATGCGATGTCCAGCTGCAGCCGCAGCAGGCGCGGCGCCGCGGGATCCACGGGCGCGGCCGCGTCGCCCGCATCCGCTGGCTGCCACGGCGCCGCCTGCAATTGCCAGCGATAGCGGCCGCCTTCCAGATCGCCGCTGGCGCGCAGCGGTTGCCGCGGCAAGCTCGCGTGTTCCGCCAGCAGCGCCTGCGCATGCAGCGCGGCCACCCCGGCCTCGCCGCCCTCGCGCAGCTGCCGGGTCGCGCCGGAGAGCGTTCCCAGCAGCAGGGTCAGCCCCAGCGCGAGGATGGCGAATGCAACGATGATCTCGACCAGGGTGAACCCGCGCTGGCGGGCACTCGCGCGACCGCGCGTCGGGCGCCGGTTCATTGCGCGTCCCGCACGCGCTGCAGCTTCACTTCCCCGGTCAGCCAGGCCACGTCGACGTCCCAGCCGCCATCGTTGACCAGCAGCCGGATGCGGCCGCCGGTGGCCGCGCCATCGGGGAAGAAGCGCACGACTCCCGTCCGCTGCTCGCTGGCGATCTCCGGGAACTGCGAGGTGCTGGCGCCGGTGAACACAACTTCGCCGGCATCCGGCAGGCTACCGCTGCGACCATTGGCGCCGCGCCAGCTGCGTGCCGCCGGGTCGACCAGGAAATCCTGCGCCTGGCCGCTGCTGATCGCCACCGCGCGGGTGAAGCGCAACTGCGCCGCCAGTTCCTTTGCCGCCGAGCGGAACTGCATGCCACGCATACCGCCGCCGAACGCCGCCATGGCCAGAAGCGTGGCCGCGGCGATGAGCACCAGCACCAGCAGCATTTCCAGCAGCGAGAACCCGCGCGCCGGCGGGTGCGACCGACCGGTCGCGCGCTCAGCGTTGCAGGCGCGGCGTCGGCGCATCGGTCACTGGACGCGGATGTCCGCGTCCACGCTCTGGCCGCCGGGCGCGCCATCGGCGCCGAGGCTGACCACGTCGAAGGCGCCGGTTTCGCCGGGCACCTTGTACTGCAGCGGCTTCTTCCACGGATCCAGCAACTCGGCCTCCTTTGCGTACGGGCCAAGCCAGCCGGGCGCGTTGCCGGACTGGGTCACCAGCGCCTGCAGGTTGGGCGGCAACTCGCCGGTGTCCATCTGGTACTGCTGGACCTTCTCGGCGATGGTCTGCACCTGCGATTCGGCCAGGCGCACCTTGGCGCGGTCCCCGCCACCGAGGATGCGCGAGGCCGCGAATGCGACGATCCCGCCGATCAGCACCACCACCACGATGATCTCGATTAGCGAGAAGCCGCCCTGCGCGGTTTGCAGCGGCGGACGACGGAGGTTGCGGTGGCGCATGGCGAGGACCTGCATGGGAAGTGGGATTGGACCGCCGGATTGTCGCGCAGTTCGATGACCGCGATCAGCCCACGGCATTGGTGAGGTCGTAGATCGGCGAGAGCACGGCGAGGATGACCAGCCCGACCACCAGCGCCAGCACCAGCGTCACCGCCGGCACCAGCGCCGCCAGCAGCCGGTCCATCGCCACCGAGGTCTCCTGCTCGAACGTGTCGGCGGTCTTCAGCAGCATGCCGTCCAGCGCGCCGGATTCCTCGCCGACCTGGATCATCTGCAGCGCCAGCCGCGGGAACCGCTTGCCGCGCCCCAGCGCCGTCGACAGGCCGACTCCGTTCTTCACCTCGTCCGCGGCCGCCTCCACGTCCGCCGCCAGCACGCGGTTGTCGAGCACGTTGCGGGCGATGCCGAGCGCCGCCAGCAGCGGCACGCCGTTGCGCAGCAGCGTGCCCAGGGTCCTGGCCATGCGCGCGGTGTCCAGCTTGGCGACCAGCGGGCCGGCCAGCTTGCGCTGCAGCAGCCAGGCATCGAAGCGGCGCATGAAGGCCGGGTCGCGGCGCTTGCGGTCGGCCCACAGCACCAGCAACAGCGGCACCGCGAGGATCACGATCCACCAGTCGCGCACCAGCATCCCCAGCGCCAGCACCGCCTGCGAGAACCACGGCAGTTCGGCATCCATGCTCTCGTACATCGCGGCGAACTGGGGCACCACGTAGCCCAGCAGGAAGAGCAGCGACAGACCCACCATCGCCAGCAGGATCGCCGGATACACCAGCGCGTTCACCACCCGCGCCCGTAGCGCGCGCGAGCGCTCCAGGTAATCGGCCAGCCGCTGCAGCGTGTCCTGCAGGTTGCCGCCGGCCTCACCGGCCCGCACCATGTTCACGAACAGGCGGTTGAAACTGCCGTGCTGGCGCTCGAGCGCGGACGACAGCGCCGCGCCTCCGCGCACGGCGTCGCGGATGTCCTCGATGGTGCGCCGTGAGGCATCGTCCTCCGGCAGTTCCAGCAGGATGCCCA
The DNA here is from genome assembly GCA_023388715.1 of Pseudomonadota bacterium. Classification (GTDB taxonomy): domain Bacteria; phylum Pseudomonadota; class Gammaproteobacteria; order Xanthomonadales; family Xanthomonadaceae; genus Thermomonas. The sequence goes on along the minus strand of JAEWFT010000005.1, from coordinate 57,006 downwards.
GCGCCCGGTCCAGCGGCTGTCCGGCGCCCAGCAGGGTCGCCAGCTGCTGGGTGAACTGGACCAGGCGCTGGCCGGCAAATGGCTTTGGCTTGAACAGCGCGCGCCAGGCCGATTCGGCCCCCGCCTCGGAGGCCAGCATCGCCTCCACCGGCAGGTGGCCCTGCTCCTGCAGGCGGGCGGCCACCTCGGCGTTGCTGGCGGCTTCCATCTGCCCGTCCAGCACCTCGCCACGCGCGTTCAGCGCCTTGTAGCGGTACAGCGCCACGGGGTCAGGCGTCCTCGCTCACGCGCAGGACTTCCTCGATCGTGGTCTCGCCGCGCAGCGCCTTGGCGATCCCGGCTTCGTACATGGTGACCATCCCGCCCTGCCGCGCGAGCTTCTCGATCTCGTCCATCCCGGCGTGGCGCATCACCGCGCGGCGCAACTCGTCGTCCATCACCAGCAGCTCGAAGATGGTGGTGCGCCCCAGATACCCCGTCGGCGACAGCGACGACGGCAACGGCCGGTACAGGAAGATCTCGCCTTCCGGCTGGAAGCGGCGCAGGCCGAACTTCGCGATCTCCTCGGGCGATGCCGGGTAGCGCTCGGCGTGGATCGGCTCCAGCCGCCGCACCAGGCGCTGGGCGAGGATGCCGTTGACGGTCGAGGTCAGCAGGTAGTCCTCCACGCCCATGTCCAGCAGGCGGGTGATCCCGCCCGCCGCGTTGTTGGTGTGCAGGGTGGAGAGCACCAGGTGCCCGGTGAGCGCCGACTGGATCGCGATGCGCGCGGTTTCCAGGTCGCGCATCTCGCCGATCATGATGATGTCCGGGTCCTGGCGCACGATCGAGCGCAGCGCGTTGGCGAAGTCCAGCCCGATCTGCGGCTTGGCCTGGATCTGGTTGATGCCGTCGATCTGGTATTCGACCGGATCCTCGACCGTGATGATCTTGACCTTCGGCGTGTTGAGCCTGCTCAGCGCGGTGTACAGCGTGGTGGTCTTGCCCGAGCCGGTGGGACCGGTCACCAGCAGGATGCCGTGCGGCTGCTCCAGCACCCGGGTGAAGCGCGGCAGGAACGTCGCATCGAAGCCCAGCCGCTCGAAATCCAGCACCACGGTCTCGCGGTCCAGCAGGCGCATCACCACCGATTCGCCATGCGCGGTGGGAATGGTGGACACGCGCAGGTCCAGCTCGCGGCCCTGCACCCGTACCATGATCCGCCCGTCCTGCGGCAGCCGCCGCTCGGCGATGTTGAGCCGGGCCATGATCTTGATCCGGCTGATGATCGCGGCGGCCAGGTTCTGCGGCGGGCTCTCACCCTCCTCCAGCACGCCATCGATGCGGTAGCGGACCTTCAGCCGGTTCTCGAACGGCTCGATGTGGATGTCGGAGGCACGCAGTTCGACCGCGCGCTGGATGACCAGGTTGACCAGGCGGATCACCGGCGCTTCGGAGGCGAGATCGCGCAGGTGCTCGACATCGTCGATGCCCTGCTCGCCCTCGGCGTGCTCGACGATGCCCTCCATCGCGCTGCGGCCCTGGCCATGCCAGCGCTCGATCAGCTCGTCGATCTCGCTGCGCAGGGCGACGGCCGGCCGGGGTTCGCGCGCGGTCGCCAGGCGCACGGCGTCCAGCACGTACGGGTCCTGCGGGTCGGCCAGCAGCACGTCGACATGGCCGGCATCGGCCCCCACCGCGACCACATGGAACTGCTTCATGAACTTCAGGCCAAGCGCCACCTCCTCGGGCGGAAGCTCGGGCGCATCGCGGGCGCTGCGCAGCGGCAGCCCCAGTGCATGCGAACAGGCCTCGGCGTGGTCGCGCTCCGACACCAGCCCCAGCCGACCCAGCAGCACCAGCAGGTCGCCGCCGTCCTGCTCCTGCAGCTTGCGCGCGCGGGCGAGGTCGGGCTCCTTCAGCTTGCCGCGCTGCAACAACAACTCGGCGATGCGGGCGTCAGGGCTGGCCGGGCTCGGAACGGAGAGGACAGCGCTCATGGGCTCGGACGGCTCCGGAAGTCAGCCGCGAGGTTAGCAGGGCGCCTGGAAAGGCGCGATGGCTCACCACGCACGCTGGAAACGCGGACCTGCGGGGGCTGAGGCAGGGCGGCCGAGATGGCGAATGCGGCACCCCTACCACGCTTGTCCTCATTCAAGTGTGACTTACGTTACATTACGAGCGCGCCGCATCGGGCGGCCGGGGAGGAAAGACGATGAAGATCCTAATGGCTTGCAGGTCACTTGCGATCAGCGCCTTGATGGCGGGATTCGCGCTGCCAGCGTTTGCACAGTCAACCATCACATTTGAGGGGCTTCGCGATGGCGAGTCCATCAACCAGTTTTACAACGGTGGAACGGGGGGCAGCGGCAGCGGGCCTGGTGCCAACTATGGCATCTCTTTCTCGCCGAACGCGCTCGCTTTGATCGACTCCGACGCGGGGGGCGGGGGTAATTTCGGCGGAGAGCCGAGCCCTGACACCGTGATGTATTTCCTTTCAGGCACGGCGGTCATGAACGTCGCCGCGGGCTTCACCACAGGCTTCTCTTTTTACTACACGGCCGTCAATTCCCCCTCCTCCGTCACCGTCTACGATGGCCTCAACGGAACAGGCAACGTGCTGGCGACGCTCGCGCTGCCAGTGACGCCGAATAACGGCGCTCCTGATCCTACTGGCTCCTTCAGCCCGTTTGTGCCGATCGGAGTTAGCTTTGCTGGCACCGCGCGTTCCGTGGACTTCGGAGGCACAGTCAATCAGGTCGCCTTCGACAACATCACCATCGGCTCCGCAACGCCGGGCAATGGCAATGGCACCGCAACCTGCGCAGGCGAAGGGTACATGGCTACCAAGCTGATCTGGTGCCAGAACATCTGCGAAAGGGGCTACACCGGAGCTACCCTGCAGACCTGGATCCATCGCTGGATCCGCCAGTTCCGCGACCTGCCGTATTGCGCACGCGACCCAAGTTGAGCAAGTCCATGCGTTGGGCGACAAAGCCGGCGAAAGCCGGCTTTGTCTTCTCAGCTCGCGGGCAGCCGCACCGTTACGCTAGCCCAGCCACGCCCGCGCGTTGCGGAACATGCGCAGCCACGGCGAATCCTCGGGCCAGTCGGCGGGCGCCCAGCTGAAGTTGGCGCGGCGCAGGGTGCGTTCCGGGTGCGGCATCAGGATGGTGGCGCGGCCATCCGGGCTGGTCAGGCCGGCGATGCCGTCGGGCGAGCCGTTGGGGTTGGCGGGGTAGCGAACGGCGGTTTCGCCGCCCTCCACGTACCTCACGGCAACCGCTGCATCCGCCTGGTTGGTCGCGCTGTCGAACACCGCGCGGCCCTCTCCGTGCGCCACTGCCACCGGGATGCGGGAGCCAGCCATGCCGCGCAGGAACAGCGAGGGCGAATCGGCGATCTCCAGCAGCGCCAGCCGCGCTTCGTACTGTTCGGAGGCGTTGCGCTGGAAGGTGGGCCAGTGCTGCGCGCCGGGAATGATCTCGCGCAGCTGCGCCATCATCTGGCAGCCGTTGCAGATGCCGATCGAGAAGCTGCGCTCGCGCGCGAAGAACGCCGCGAACATGTCGCGCAGCGCCGGACGCTCGAGGATGCTGGTGGCCCAGCCGCGGCCCGCGCCCAGCACGTCGCCGTAGCTGAAGCCGCCGGACGCGACCATGCCATCGAAGCCGGCAAGGTCGAAGCGGCCGGCGATCAGGTCGCTCATATGCACGTCGATCGCGTCGAAGCCGGCGCGATCGAAGGCATACGCAGTCTCGACCTGGCTGTTGACGCCCTGCTCGCGCAGTACCGCGACCTTCGGCCGCGCGCCGCTGGCAAGGAACGGCGCGGCGATGTCGTCGGCAGGATCGAAGGTGAGCCTGGGCTGCAGGCCGGGGGCGTCGAAACGGCGGGCCGACTCGCGCTCGCTGTCCGCGCCGTCGGGGTTGTCGCGAAGGCGCTGCATGGCGTGGGTCACCGACCACCAGGCGTCGAACAGCTCCGTCCACTTCCATTCGGCCAGCACCCGGCCATCGTCGTGGATGCGGATCGCGGGCGCGGTGGTGGGCACCGCGATCCGCTGCGCGCATTCGATCAGGCCGTGGCGCGCCACCATGTCGGCGAACGCGGCGCGCTCCTCCACCGGCACCTGCACCACGGCGCCAAGCTCCTCGTTGAACAGCACCCGCAGCGGATCGTCGATGCGGCCATCGCCCCAGCCATCCAGGCGGATGTCCAGCCCCATGCGCGAGGCGAACGCCATCTCGCACAGGCTGGCGAAGACGCCGCCGTCGGATCGGTCGTGGTAGGCGAGCAGCAGCCCGTCGGCGCGCGCCTCGCTCACCAGCTCGAAAAGGCCGCGCAGGCGCTGCGGGTCGTCCAGGTCGGGCACGTCGCCGCCGAACGCCGGCAGCGCTGCGCGGTCGTTGGCGTCGGGGTGGCACTGCGCGAGCACCGAGCCGCCCATCCGCTGGCGGCCGCCTCCCAGCCCGATCAGCCAAAGCTCGGATTCGACTTCGCGGTCGAGCAGCGGGGTGAGCTGGCGGCGCACGTCGGCGACCGGCGCGAACGCGGTGACCACCAGCGAGACCGGCGACACCGACTTGCGCGTCGCGCCCTCCGCCTGCCACTGCGCCTGCATCGACAGCGAATCCTTGCCGACCGGGATGCCGAGCTCGAGCTCCGGGCACAGCTCCATGCCGACCGCGCGGACCGCATCGAACAGGCGCGCGTCCTCGCCCGCGTGTCCGGCGGCAGCCATCCAGTTGGCGGACAGCTTGACGCGATCCAGCGCCTCCACCGGCGCCGCGAGCAGGTTGGTGATCGCCTCGCCGACCGCCATCCGCGCGGAGGCGGCGGCGTCGAGCAAGGCCAGCGGGGTGCGCTCGCCGATCGCCATCGCCTCGCCGGCATGGCCCTCGAAGCCGCTGAAGGTGATCGCGCAGTCGGCCACCGGCAGCTGCCACGGCCCGATCATCTGGTCGCGCGCGGTCAGGCCGCCCACGGTGCGATCGCCGATCGTGACCAGGAAGGACTTGCACGCCACGCTCGGGTGCGCCAGCACGCGCAGGCCGGCCTCGCGCAGGTCGAGCGCGGCGGTGTCGGCTTCCGGCCAGCGCGGCGGCGGCGGATGCGCGGTATCGCGATGCATCTTCGGCGGCTTGCCGAACAGCACGTCCATCGGCAGGTCGATCGCCAGCTCGGCCGGCAATGCGCCGACCCGGGCGCCATAGCCCACCACCAGACGCTCCTCGGCGGTGGCGGTGCCGACCACCGCGAACGGGCAGCGCTCGCGCGCGCACAGCGCGGTGAACTCGTCCACCCGCGCCTGCGGGATGCCGAGCACGTAGCGCTCCTGCGATTCGTTCGACCACAGCTGCATCGGAGACAGCGATGGATCGTCGCTGGGTACCGCGTCGAGGTCGATCACCCCGCCGACACCGGAGTCATGCAGCAGCTCCGGGATCGCGTTCGACAGGCCGCCGGCGCCGACGTCGTGGATCGACAGGATCGGGTTGTCCTCGCCCTGCGCCACGCAGCGGTCGATGACCTCCTGCGCGCGCCGCTCCATTTCCGGGTTGTCGCGCTGCACCGAGGCGAAGTCCAGGTCCTCGGCGACATCGCCGGACGCCACCGAACTGGCGGCGCCGCCGCCGAGGCCGATCAGCATCGCCGGGCCACCGAGCACCACCACGGCATCGCCGGGCGACAGCCGCAGCTTCTCGACCTGGCTGCGGTCCATCGCGCCCAGTCCGCCGGCGAGCATGATCGGCTTGTCGTAGGCGCGGGTCAGGCCCTCGGCTTCGTGCAGCTCGAAGCTGCGGAAATAGCCGGTCAGGTTGGGCCGCCCGAACTCGTTGTTGAACGCGGCCGCGCCCAGCGGGCCATCGAGCATGATCTCCAGCGCCGAGGCCATGCGCGGGTTGAGCGCGCGCGGGGCTTCCCAGGGCTGCGGCAGGGTCGGGATGCGCAGGTGGGAGACCGAGAAGCCGGCCAGCCCCGCCTTCGGGCGCCCGCCGCGACCGGTCGCGCCCTCGTCGCGGATCTCGCCGCCGGCGCCGGTGGACGCGCCCGGGAACGGCGCGATCGCCGTCGGGTGGTTGTGGGTCTCGACCTTGATGCAGAACGCCGAGTCCGCCACCGGTTCGCTGCGGTAGCGCTGGGTGGCCGGATCAGGGCGGAAGCGCGACGCGGCATGGCCTTCCACCACCGCGGCGTTGTCGCTGTAGGCCGACAGCACGTTCGCCGGCGTGCGCGCGTGGGTGTTCTTGATCATCTTGAACAGCGAGGTGGACTGCTCGCGGCCATCGATGGTCCAGCTGGCATTGAAGATCTTGTGCCGGCAGTGCTCGGAATTGGCCTGCGCGAACATCATCAGCTCGATGTCGTGCGGGTCGCGCCCGAGTTCGCGGTAGCGCTCGCGCAGGTAGTCGATCTCGTCCTGCGCCAGAGCCAGCCCCAGCCGCGCGTTCGCGGCTTCCAGTTCGCCCAGCGGGATCACTTCCAGCGCGCCACGCGGCTGCGACGCGAACAGCGCCGCGCCGTCCTCGCGTGCGTCCAGCAGCGACTGCGTCATCGGATCGTGTAGCAGCCGGTCCAGCGCCGCGCGCGTGGCGCCGTCGTCCGGCCAGCCGGTGAGGTCGATGCGCATGCCGCGTTCCACCCGCCTGACCGGCAGCCCAGCGCCGCGCAACAACTCCGTGGCCTTGCTGGCCCACGGCGAGAGCGTGCCCAGCCGCGGCACCACGTAGCGTGTGACCGAGCCGGCCGCGGCATCGGCGAAGCCCTCGCCCGCCTGCAGGATGCGCCGCAGCGTGGCGGTATCGGGCGTCGCGCCGGCGTCGGGTTCGACCCAGTAGCCATGCCAGGCGCCGGCGATGGCGATGTCGGGCTGCACGGTCCGCAGGCGGGCTTGCAGGCGTTCGCGACGGAACGGCGACAGGGCGGGCGCGCCCTCGAGGAGGATCATGTCCGGCTGACGGTGGCAACGGGCCGGCCATTGTAGCCGAGCCCGCGCCCCGTCCCCGCATCAGCCGCCGCTGGCGGCCCCGCCCGCCTTCAGCTGGTCCAGCCGCGCGCGCAGCTGGTCCGGCGGCAGGTAGCCGCCCACTTGGGTGCCGTCCTCGGCCAGGATCATCGGGGTCCCGGTCAGGCCCATGCGGTTGCCGGCCAGGTGCTGCTGGTCGACCGGCGAACGCTCGCAGGTCTTGTCCGGCACGTTGCGACCCGCCTTGGCGTCGGTGAGCGCCTTGCGACGATCGTTCGCGCACCACACCGACACCATCTTCTTGTAGTCCGGGCTGCCGATGCCGGCGCGCGGGAACGCAAGGTACTCAACCCGGATGCCCTGCGCGTTGACCTTGGCGATGTCCTCGTGGAACTTGCGGCAGTAGCCGCATTCCACGTCGGTCAGCACCACCACGGTGTGCTTCGGCTCACCGGTCGGGGCGAATACGATGCGATCGGCCATCGGGATGTCCTTCAGGACCTTCAGGCGCACGGCGGCCATCGCCACTTCCGCCATGTCCTTGCGGTTCTCGATGTCCATCAGCGTGCCCTGGAACAGGTAGCGGCCGTCATCGCTGACATAGACCACCTGGCCGCCGGCCACCACCTCGCGGAAGCCGGGGATCGGGGCCTCGCTGATGCTGTCCACGGTGATCCGCGGGTTCAGCTCGCGCAGCACCTCGGTCACCCGGGCCTCCGGCGTGCCGGCGGCGGGGGCTGGCGTCGTCGCCTGGGCAGCTGCGGGAGCAGCCTTCGCGGTATCGGACGCATTTCCGCTGGCGGGCTGCTGCGCGCAGGCGGACAGGCTGATGCTGCACAGGGCAGCAAGGACGAGGCGCTTCATTGGAACTCCTGGCTGGGGTCGGCGTTGAGACCGGCAACGCCGCGATCGGTTCCGCATTCTCGCATGGCGCCCGGCGAGGCGGCTTGCGCAAGCGCCCCCTCAGGCGCGCGGGTGGTGACGGGCATGCAGCGCCTTCAGGTGCTCGCGCGCCACCAGGGTGTAGATCTGGGTGGTCGACAGCGAGCTGTGGCCCAGCAGCAGCTGCAGCGCGCGCAGGTCGGCGCCATGGTTCAGCAGGTGTGTCGCGAAACTGTGGCGCAGGCCGTGCGGGCTGATGCGCGCGGGGTCGATCCCGGCCATCGCCGCATGCCGCTTCACCATCGACCAGAACTGCTGGCGGGTGGGCGCGCCGCCGCCGTTCGCGACGAACAGCGCCTCGACCCGGGCCGGTTCGCGCACCCCGGCCAGCAGCACAGGGCGGGCGTCGCGGTTGTAGCGCTCCAGCCAGTGGCGGGACTCCTCGCCCAGCGGGACCAGCCGGTCCTTGCCGCCCTTGCCGGTGACCCGCAGGACGCCCTGGCGCAGGTTGAGCGCGGTGCCGGGCAGGCCGACCAGTTCGCTCACCCGCAGCCCGCAGGCGTACATCAGCTCCAGCATCGCGCGGTCGCGCAGCCCCTCGGGCGTGGCCACGTCCGGGGCCTCCAGCAGCGCCGCGACCTGCGCCTCCGACAGCGCCTTGGGCAGCAGCCGCGGCAGCCGCGGCGCCTGCACGAGCGCCAGCGGGTCGTCGCCGCGCGCGCCGTCCTCCACGCAGCGCGCATAGAAGGCGCGCAGGCAGGACAGCAGCCGGGCCGTGCTGCGCGGCCGGAACCCAGCGGCGGCGCGCATCGCCAGGTAATCGAACAGCTGCGGGGCCTGGGCCTGCGCCAAGGCGACGCCGCGCTCGGCGCGCAGCCAGCGCGCGGCCGCCTGCAGGTCGCCGCGATAGGCGGCGAGCGTCGCCGGCGCCAGCCCCTGGCCGGCCCACGCCGCATCCAGGAAGCGCTCGATCGCCAGCGCATCCTGCCCGTCCAGCGGCGGCAGGCGGCGTGTCAGCTGGCGGCGATCGGCGGTGGACATCGCCTCCAGCGTAACGGGTCCGGTGGCGAGGCGGCCTGTATCCTCTGCCGCCATGCCCGACCCCGCCCCGCCCTCCGCACCCCCGCGCGCGCTGATCGGCTGGCGCCTGCTGGCGCTGGTCTACGACGCGCTGCCAGTGGTGGCACTGTGGATGCTGCTGTCGACCGCGTTCACCTTCGGCTACACCTACCTTGGCGGGCACCCGGTGCAGGACAACATCGCGCCCTTCAGCCCGCTGCAGTGGCTGCTGTGGCTGGGCTGCTGGGGCATCACCGCGCTATACGCGACCCTCAGCTGGCGACGTGGCGGCCAGACCCTGGGGATGCGGCCGTGGCGGCTGCACGTGGTCGGCGCCGACGGCAGCACGCCCACGACGCGACAGCTGTGGCTGCGCTATGCCATCGGCAGCCTGTCGCTGCTGGCGGGAGGCATGGGCTTCTGGTGGGCATGGATCGACCGCGACCGCCTGGCCTGGCACGACCGCGCCAGTGGCACCCGGATGCGTCGCGCGCCGAAGCGTTAGCGGTCAGCCGCTGCGCCGGCGGAAGAGCGCGAACGACACCGCCAGCATGATCAGCGGCGGCAGCAGGTAGGCGATCCGGTAATCGAAGCGGAACACGCCGGCCATCTGGGTGAAGGTGCGCTGGAGGACGTAGAACCCCAGCGCGAACACGATGCCTATGAACAACCGCTTGCCGTAGCCGCCGCTGCGAAGCGAGCCGAACGCGAACGGCACCGCCGCCAGGCATAGCGCCAGCACGTTGAACGGGTAGAACCACCGGCTCCAGTAGATGTCCTCGTAGTCGGCGGCCTGCAGGCTGTTGCGCTTGCGGTACTCGATGCTGGCGCGCAGTTCGTCGCTGCGCATGTTCCGCGGCTTGGTGACGCTGGCGGCCAGCGCCGCCTCGTCCAGCCGGGACTCCCAGCGCTCTTCGGACACCCGCGCGCGGGTCACGGTCTTGCCGGCGAAGCTGGTGCGCTCGACGTTGCGCAGCAGCCAGCCTCCCGGCCGGTGCTCGGCGATGCCGGCATGCGCGATCGACTTCAGGCGGCCGTCGGTGTCGAACTCGAACATGCGCACGTCGCGCAGTTCCAGCCAGCTGTCGTCGTCGCGCTGCTTCTGCTCGCCGCTGCGCGCGTTGAGGAACATGCCGCCCTCGCGCGCCCACAGCCCGCTGTACTTGGCGACCACCATGTCGGGGTTGCGCACCGACTTGATCGCCTGCGCGCGCTCCTCCCCCCACGGCGCAAGGGTCTCGCCGTTCACCACCATCAGGCCGGTCAGCAGGGCAAGCGCCAGCGCCACGGACACGCTCAGGCGCCGCCGTGACAGCCCCAGCGCCCGCAGGGCGGTCAGTTCGGACGAGGCGGCCAGCTGGCCCAGCCCCAGCAGGGCGCCGATCACCGACGCGGTCGGGAACAGATTGTAGGCGCGCCACGGGATGGTCAGCCCGGTGGCGGCGATGGCGTGGTTGGCGGTGTAGCCGCCCTTGCCGATGTCGCCGGCCTCGCCGGCGAACGCCAGCACGACGTCCAGCCCGAGCAGGACCCCCCAGGTCATCAGCACGCTGGTCACCACCGCGCGGGCGATGTAGGTGTCGTGCAGGCGCGGGGTCAGCCTCACGGGCGCCACCTCGGGCGGGCCACGCGCCCGTCGCGCAGGTACAGCCAGGCGCCCAGCGCCAGCATCGGCAGCAGCAGCCACCACAAACCGAGCGCCACCGGAAGCCGGCCCTCGGACAGCCACTGGGTCCCCAAGATCATCAGGAACACGCCGACCATGTAGGCCAGGAAGGCCAGCAGCATCGAGCCATAGCGGGCCTGGCGCGGCGCGCTGCGGGCCAGCGGCACCGCCATCAGCGCGAATGCCAGCGCCAGCAGCGGCGGCGCCAGCCGCCAATGCAGCTGGGCGCGGGCGACGCGGCTGTCGTCGCCCAGCAGCTCCAGCGTCGGCTTCAATGCCGGATGGTCCCCGCCGCGGTCGTCGTCGGGATCCGGCAGCAACATCTCGCTGCGCGCGTAGCGCATCAGCCGGTAATCCAGATCCGTGCCACTGGCGGGCCCCTCGACCCGGAAGCCGTCCAGCAGCGCGAGCACCCGCGCGCCCTCGTCGCGATACAGCTCGCCGCGCATCGAGGTGGCCACGTCGATGCGGTCGCCGCGCTCGCGGTAGACGAACACCCGCGAGAGGCTGGTGCCGTCCGACGACATCTCACCGGCGTAGGCGACACCGCCGTTCGACATCGGGGTGAAACGCCCCGGCTCCAGGCCCGCCACCAGCAGGTTCTTGTTGGCATCGGCGACCATCTGCCGCCCGATGCGGTCGGCCCAAGGGGCCAGCCACAGCGAGCAAGCGCCGACCAGAAACAGCACGGGGAGCACCACCAGCGCCCATGGCGCCAGCAGCCGTTTCGGACCGACGCCGGCTGCGGCCAGCGCGTACATCTCCGAATCGCGGTACAGCCGACCCACCGCCAGCAGCAGGCCCAGCAGCAGCGCGAGCGGCAGGATGAACGGCAGGTACTGCAACAGGCGCAGGCCCAGCTGCGACAGCAGCAGCCCCGGCGGCACCTTGCCGCGCGCCATCTCGCCCAGCAGGTCGGCGAACACTCCACCCAGGCTGACCATGCCCAACACCACCAGCGCGGCGAACACGGCGCGGGCGAACTCGGCACTGAGGTAGCGGTCCAGCTTCGGCATCGGGCCTGCGTGGCTTAGAATTGGGGGTTCGTCTTGCGCTTGGGCCGCGTTGCCGCGGTCGCGCATTGTAAGCGACACCGCCCGCGCGACCGGCCCGTTGCCGGGCCCGTGCCGCCCTTCTCCGGACATGCACCCAAGGACACACTGGTCGATGAGCCTCGAATTCAGCCTGAACCAAGCCGCCCCCGCCACCGCCGACGTCGATTGCGTGGTGGTTGGCGCGTTTGCCGACGGAACCCTCAGCCCCGCGGCCGCCGCGCTCGACAGCGCCAGCGGCGGGCGCCTGAAGGCGCTGGTGGAGCGCGGGGACGTCTCGGGCAAGACCGGCAAGACCGCCCTGCTGCACGACCTGCACGGCATCACCGCGGCGCGCGTGCTGGTGATCGGCCTGGGCGAGGCGGCGAAGTTCGGCGTGGCGCAGTACCTGAAGGCGGTGGCGGATGCCGCCCGCGCGCTGAAGACCGGGCCGGTGCGCTCGGCGCTGTTTACCCTGGGCGAACTGCAGGTCAAGGACCGTGACGCGGCCTGGAACATCCGCCAGGCCGTGATCGCCGCCGACCACGCCTGCTACCGCTACACCGCCACCCTTGGCGAGAAGAACAAGAAGCGCGAGGAAAAGGGCCTGCAGCACCTGCAGCTCTCCGGCGATGACGGCCAGGCGCTGGCCCACGGCATCGCGATCGCCGCCGGCGTGCAGTTCACCCGGGAACTCGGCAACCTGCCGCCGAACATCTGCAACCCCGCGTACCTGGCCGAGCAGGCACAGACCTTCGCCAGCCGCAGCGACAAGGTCGAGTGCGAGGTGCTGGACGATGCCGCGATGGAAGCGCTGGGCATGGGCTCGCTGCTGGCGGTCGCCCGCGGTTCGGCGCAGCGTCCGCGCCTGGTGGTGCTCAAGTACAGCAACGGCGGCGACGCCAAGCCCTACGTGCTGGTCGGCAAGGGCATCACCTTCGACACCGGCGGCGTCAACCTGAAGACGCAGGGCGGCATCGAGGAAATGAAGTACGACATGTGCGGCGCGGGCACCGTGTTGGGTACCTTCGTCGCCGCGGTCGGGATGCAGTTGCCGGTGAACCTGGTCTGCATCGCGGCGGCGGTCGAGAACGCCATCGATGGCAACAGCTACCGGCCGTCCGACGTCATCACCAGCATGAGCGGCAAGATCATCGAGGTCGGCAACACCGACGCCGAAGGGCGCCTGATCCTGTGCGACGCGCTGACCTACGCGCAGCGCTTCGAGCCCGCCGCGCTGGTCGACGTCGCCACCCTCACCGGCGCCTGCGTGGTCGCGCTGGGCAAGTACGCCACCGGTGTGATGACCAAGAAGGACGATGACCTGGCGCGCGAACTGATCGCCGCCGGCGAGACCACCTTCGACCGCGCCTGGCAGCTGCCGCTGTGGGACGAATACCAGCCGATGCTGGATTCGGCCTACGCCGACGTCTACAACATCGGCGGCCGCTGGGCCGGCGCCATCACCGCCGGCTGCTTCCTGTCGCGCTTCACCGACGGCCAGCGCTGGGCGCATCTGGACATCGCCGGCTCCGCCAGCACCGACGGCAAGATGGGCATGGCCACCGGCCGCCCGGTCGGGCTGCTGTCGCAGTGGCTCCTGGACCGCGTCGCCGGCTGATGCCGCGCGCCGACTTCTACCTGATCGACAAGCCGCGGTTCCGCGAGGAGCCGCTGCTGCTGGTCTGCGAGCTTGTGCGCAAGGCCTACGCGGCCGAGCTGCCGACCCTGGTGCTGGCGCGCGACGCCGCGCAGGCGGAGGCGCTGGACGACCTGCTGTGGTCGTTCGACCCCGACGCCTACCTGCCGCACCAGATCGCCGGCAGCGACGAGGGCGACGAGGACACGCCGATCCTGATCGCCACGCCCGACACCGACGTGCCCGCGCGCCCGCTGATGCTCAACCTGCGCGACGCCGCGCCCTCCGGCAGCTTCGAGCGCGTGCTGGAAGTGGTCCCGGCCGACCCGGCCGCGCGCGACCCGCTGCGCGAGCGCTGGAAGCATTACCAGTCGCTCGGCTTCGCCGTGAACAAATACGACATGTGATCCGACGATGACCACCCTCTCCCCCGGCTACGAACCCGCGTCCTTCGAAACCCGCCTGTACCAGCAGTGGGAAGCCAGCGGCGCGTTCGCACCGACCGGCGACGGCCCGGCCTACACCATCCTGCTGCCGCCGCCGAACGTCACCGGCACCCTGCACATGGGCCACGCGTTCCAGCACACGCTGCAGGACGCGCTGATCCGCTACCACCGCATGCGCGGCTATCGCACGCTGTGGCAGATGGGCACCGACCATGCCGGCATCGCCACCGAGATGGTGGTCGGCCGCAACCTGGCCATCGAGGGCAAGGGCGAGACCCGCGATTCGCTGGGTCGCGACAGGTTCATCGAGAAGGTCTGGGAGTGGAAGCAGCACAGCGGCGACACCATCGAGCGGCAGATGCGCCGCCTCGGCGCGTCCGGCGACTGGTCGCGCAGCGTGTTCACCATGGATCCGATGGCGTCCGAGGCGATCACCGAAGCCTTCGTGCGCCTGTTTGATGCGGGCCTGATCTATCGCGGCCAGCGCCTGGTCAACTGGGACCCGGTGCTCAAGACCGCGATCTCCGACCTCGAAGTCGCCAGCGAGGAAGAGAACGGCCACATGTGGTCGATCCGCTATCCGCTGGCCGATGGCGCCAGCTACGAGCACGTGGAAACCGATGCCGACGGCAACGAGGTGCTGCGCGAAACGCGCGACTACCTTGTCGTCGCCACCACCCGCCCGGAAACCATGCTGGGCGACACCGCGGCGATGGTGCATCCGGAAGACCCGCGCTACACCGCGTTGCACGGCAAGTTCGTGGAGCTGCCGCTGACCGGCCGCCGCATCCCGGTCATCACCGACGACTACGTGGACCGCGACTTCGGCACCGGCGTGGTCAAGGTCACCCCCGCTCACGACTTCAACGACTACGCGGTGGGCCAGCGCCACGGCCTGCCGATGATCAACATCTTCACCGACGAGGCGAAGGTGATCTCCTCGCGCGACGACATCCCGGCCGCGTATCGCGGACTGGATCGTTTCGACGCGCGCAAGCTCATCGTCGCGGACCTGGAGGCCGCGGGGCTGCTGGTCGAGATCAAGGCGCATCGCCTGCAGGTGCCACGCGGCGACCGCAGCGGCCAGGTGATCGAGCCGTTCCTGACCGACCAGTGGTTCGTGAAGATGGACACACTGGCCAAGCGCGGCCTGGAGTTGGTCGAGTCCGGCGAAGTCAAGTTCGTGCCGCCGAACTGGATCAACACTTACCGCCACTGGCTGGAGAACATTCAGGACTGGACGATTTCGCGCCAGCTCTGGTGGGGCCACCGCATCCCGGCGTGGTTCGACGATGCCGGCAACATCTACGTGGGCCGCAATGAAACCGAAGTGCGTGCGGCGCACAACCTTGGCGATGCCCCACTGCGGCAGGATCCGGACGTGCTCGAGACCTGGTTCTCCTCGGCGATGTTCCCGTTCAGCACCCAAGGCTGGCCGAACGAAGACAAGATGGGCGAGCTCGGCTTCGACGTCGCCCTGCCCACCAGCGTGTTGGTCACCGGCTTCGACATCATCTTCTTCTGGGTAGCGCGGATGATCATGATGACCGACCAGCTGGTCGGCCGCGTGCCGTTCCGCGACGTCTACATCACCGGCCTGGTCCGCGACAAGGAGGGCCAGAAGATGTCGAAGTCGAAGGGCAACATCCTCGACCCGCTCGACATCATCGACGGCATCGACATCGACACCCTGGTCGCCAAGCGCACCACGGGGCTGATGAAGCCCACCGATGCGCCCAAGATCGAGAAGGCGACGCGCAAGGAATTCCCCGAGGGCATCCCCGCGTTCGGCGCCGACGCGCTGCGCTTCACCATGGCCGCCCTGGCCGGGCCCGGCCGCGACATCAAGTTCGACCTGCAGCGCGCCGAGGGTTACAAGAATTTCTGCAACAAGCTGTGGAACGCGACGCGCTTCGCGCTGATGAATGTTGGCGATGCGACGTTCGAAGGCGTCCCGCAGCCGAAGACGGATGCCGAGAAATGGATCCTCGCCCAGCTCGACCGCACCAGCGCCGAGGCCGCCGAACACTTCGCCAGCTACCGCTTCGACCTGCTGGCGCAGTGCCTGTACGAATTCACCTGGAACCAGGTCTGTGACTGGTTCCTTGAACTCGCGAAGCCTGCGCTGAATGGCGAGGACGCTGACGCTGCGAACAGCACGCGCCACACCCTCATCTACGTGCTCGAGGCGTTGCTGCGGATGCTGCATCCGCTGATCCCGTTCGTGACCGAGGAACTCTGGCAGGCGGTCGCGCCTAAGCTGCGCAAGTCCGGCAGCATCATGCTGCAGGCCTATCCGCAGGCGGGCGACATCGACGTCAGCGGCTATGCAGGCGCCGAGGCCGACATCGAATGGTTGAAGGCGATGGTCTCCGCCCTGCGCCGTATCCGCAGCGAACTCGGGGTGTCGCCGGCGAAGCAGGTGTCGCTGCTGGTGCGTGGCGGTGGCGAGACCGAGTGCGTGCGGCTGGGACGGCTGGAAGCGCAGCTGCGCTTCCTGTGCAAGCTGGAACGCATCGAGACGCTGGACGGCGAACCGCCGGCCGCGGCGCCGGCGGTGGTCGGGGACCTGCAGCTGTTCGTGCCGCTGGAAGGCCTGGTCGACCTCGATGCCGAGCGCGTGCGCCTGGACAAGGAAATCGCCCGCGTGGCCGGCGAAAAGGACAAGAGCGAGGCCAAGCTGGCCAGGTTCGGCGGCAACGTGCCGGCGGCCGTGGTCGAGCAGGAACGCGCGCGCCTAGCCGACTGGACCGCGAAGCTCGACGCCCTTTCCCTGCAGCGCACGCGGCTCGCCTGACCGCTCGCTGCCGCGAAACCCGTTGACTCCCGAAAGCCTTGCGGGAGTTCATCGATGCGTGTGTTCGCCGTGGTCTGCTTGTTGCTGGCGTCCGCCGATGCCGCGGCGGTCGACACCATCCTGCACAACGGAAAGGTCTGGACCGGCGATACAGCGAGGCCAGCGGCCACCGCCATCGCGATAGACGGTGACCGCATCGTCGCGGTCGGCGATGACACCGCGATCCTGACACTCGCCACCGGCGACACCCGACGCATCGACCTCAAGGGCCGCCGCGTCGTCCCCGGCATCAACGACGCGCATACCCACGTCACCGTTGGCCTGCCGTCGATCAACCTCGGCTTCGCGCCCGGCAACGGCGGCAGCGAGGCGGTGCGCGCCGCCATCGCCGCGCAACCACGGTCCGGGGAGCGCTGGATCACCGCCGACATCGACATGGACGCGCTGCATGATCCAACGCTGCGACGCGCCGGCCTGGACGCGCTGCAGCCGGAGCGCCCGGTGCTGCTGACGGGCTGGACCGGGCACGGCGCCTTGGTCAACAGCGCGGCGCAGCGAATCCTCGGGCTGGCGCTGGACGACGTGCCGCCGGGCGGCTGGCTGGGCCGCGATGCCACGGGCGCGTTCGATGGACGCGTCTACGAGTACGCGCAGTGGTCGCCGCGCACGCGCCTGCCGGAACGCCCGGAGCGGCTGCGCGAAGTGATCGCCAGCGAAAGCGCGGCATTGTTGAAGCTCGGCATCACCAGCATCCAGAACATGGCGATCGGCACCACCATGCCCGGCTTCATCGACGCCTGGCAGGACACGAAGACGCCACTGCGCCTGCGCGCGATCCGGGTGCCCTTGGCCCTGCGGCCCGGAGAGCAACCATCGGACATCGGCCTGCCACGCGCCGATCCGGCGCGTCCGTCGGTTACCGTCTCCGGCACCAAGTGGATCCTCGACGGCACCCCGATGGAGCGCGGCGCGGCGATGCGCCCGGCATATCCCGATGGCAGCCACGGGCGCCTGAACTTCAGCCAGCGCGAGATCGAGGCCTTGCTGCGGGAAACCTTCACCCGCGGCGACCAGGTGTTGCTGCACGTCTCCGGCGACGCCACCCTGGCGACCGTGCTCGATGCCATGCAGTCGGTCGCTACGGCGGAGGCATGGCACGTCCTGCGGCCGCGCATCGAACACGGCGAGGGACTGACCCCGGACCTGGTCGAACGCGCGCGCGCGTTCGGCGTCGTGCTGGTCCAGAACCCGTCGCACTTCATGTTGCCGCCGACGGAATCCGCCTTCATGCAGGCCTACGCACTGCAACCGCTGGCCAGCGTGCTGAAGCACGGCATCCCGCTCGCACTGGGCAGCGACGGGCCGCCCAGCCCGTGGTTGAACATGCTGTTCGCGATCGCGCCGGCCTCGCGGCCGGACCAGGGCCTCACCCGCGAACAGGCCTTGCGCGCCTACACCAGCGGCAGCGCGTTCGCGGAATTCACTGAACAGGAAAAGGGCAGGCTCGCGCCGGGCTACCTGGCGGACCTGGCGGTGCTCTCGCAGGACGTGCTGGACGAGGCGCTGCCTGCGCAGGCCCTGCCCGGCACCAGCAGTCTGCTGACCATGATCGGCGGCAAGGTCGCCTGGCACGATCCGGCGTTCTGAGTCCCTGTTCCGCAGCTACAGCGGCGGCATTTTCGCGATGTCGTCGCCCAGCAATTCCATCGCCATCACGATGGCATCCTCGCGCCCGTTGTTCGCCGCAGGGTAGTAGCGCGGGCGGCGGCCGATCTCGTTGAAGCCGCTGCGCTCGTACAGCGCGATCGCGCGCGGATTGGAGGGCCGGACCTCGAGGAACACCCGCTGTGCGCGGTGGCCGCGCGCCATCCGCAACATCGCCTGCAGCATGCGCCGTCCCAGGCCGCGGCCTTCATGGCCGGGCGCGGTGCACAGGTTCAACAGGTGTGCCTCGTCGGCGGCGATGCTGAGCACGCCATAGCCCAGCAACTGCCCGTCCTGCTCCTGCAGCCACATCGGATAGCCCGCGCGCAGGCAGTCGCGGAAGATCCCGTGCGTCCACGGGAACGGGTAGGCGCGGGATTCCACCGCCATCACCGCATCGACGTCCGCCTCCCGCATCGGGCGCAGGCTGGGCGCATGCGCCTCCTGCGACGGCGACGGACGCGTCACCGCACTCATCCCCGGCGCAGCGCCCGCAGCCGCGGCCACAGCGCGCGCTTGGCCCGCGCATTCCCGTGCAGGCCGGCGAGCGCGGCGGCCACGTCCGCTTCCTGCAGCAACTCGGCCGGCGCGCGCCCCGCGGCGCGGGCCAGCTGCGCCAGCATCGCGTCGTCCACCTCCAGCGCCCCCGGCGCCGGCACCGGCTGGTACAGGGCAAGCCCCAGTTCGGCCAGCACCGCCCGCTGGAACGGATCCCAACTCATGCCGGCGCGTGCGGCACGCGGCGGCGGCGCAACCACATCGCCGGCCCGGACAAGGCGTACAGCGCGGAGGCCACCAGCAGGGTGACCGGCGGTTCGATCCACAGCGCGATCAGCACCGCGATCGCGATCAGCAGCGCGAAGAACGGCACCCGGTCGGCCTTCGGGCCGCTGCCGCTGCCCTTGAAGCTGCTGTAGCGGATGCGGCTGACCATCAGCAGACCGGCGACCACGGTCAGCGCCAGCGCCGGATAGCGCAATTCCTCGCCATTCCAGCCGAACTCGTGGCTGGTCCACACGAAGCTGGCCATGAGTCCCGCGGCCGCCGGGCTGGCAAGCCCGATGAACCAGCGCTTGTCGACCTGCCCCACTTGGCTGTTGAATCGCGCCAGCCGCAGCGCCGCGCAGGCGGCGTACAGGAAGGCCGCGAGCCAGCCGACCTTGCCCAGCGTGATCCCGTCGAGCTTCATCGACACCAGCGCCCAGTGGTACATCACCAGCGCCGGCGCCATGCCGAAGCTGACCAGGTCGGCCAGCGAATCGTACTGCACCCCGAACTCGCTCTGGGTATTGGTCAGCCGCGCCACCCGGCCGTCGATGCCATCCAGGATCGCGGCCACGAAGATCGCGATGCAGGCCGCGCCGAAGCGCCCCTGCGAGGCGGCGATGATCGCGAAAAAGCCGCCAAACAGGCCGCCGGTGGTGAACAGGTTGGGCAGCAGGTAGATGCCGCGGCCGCGCGGGCGGGGCAGCGCGGGCTCATGGTTCGGATCCATGGCGCCAGTGTACGGACTTGCGGCGATGCCGGCGCGATGCTGCAATCGCCCCATCGTTCCCGAGGTCCTGCCCATGCGCATGCTGGCGATGGTGGTATTCGCGGTGGTCACCGCGGCCGCCGCGTGGTGGTGGTTCACCACCGAAATGCCGCGCCGCGAGCGCGAGCGCGTGATCGCGGCCGAGGCTGCCGCGCGCAATGCCGAGCGCGCCGACGCGCTGTACCGCTGGCGCGACGATGCCGGCAACCTGCAGGTCACCGACGAGCCGCCCAAGGGTCGCCGCTACGAGCGGATCAGCCGCATTCCCGACGACGGCATCGGGGTGGACGGGCGCCGCGACTGAGCCATCGCTGCGCGTGGCAAAATGCGGCCTGCTTCCCGCCCGTGGCCCCGAATGCGCCTGTCCTCGTTCCACCTTCGCACCGAGAAGGAAACCCCCGCCGACGCGGAGATCGCCAGCCACAAGCTGATGCTCAAGGCCGGCATGATCCGCAAGCTGTCCGCCGGCCTCTACACCTGGTCGCCGCTGGGGCTACGCGTGCTGCGCAAGGTGGAGGCGGTCGTCCGCGAGGAAATGAACCGCGCCGGCGCGATCGAGATGGCGATGCCGGCGGTGCAGCCGCGCGAGTTGTGGGAAGAAACCGGGCGCTGGGCCAAGTTCGGCCCCCAGCTGCTGAAGATCCGCGACCGCAAGGAACAGGACTACTGCTTCACCCCGACCGCCGAGGAGGCGGTGACCGATTTCTTCCGCCAGGAGTTCTCCAGCTACAAGCAGCTGCCGGTGAACCTGTACCAGGTCACCACCAAGTTCCGCGACGAGATCCGGCCGCGCTTCGGGGTGATGCGCGCGCGCGAATTCATCATGAAGGATGCCTATTCCTTCCACGTCGACGACGACTCGCTGCACGCCGAATACCGCAACATGTACGACACCTACGCGCGGATTTTCTCGCGGCTGGGCCTGAAGTTCCGCGCGGTGGCGGCGGATACCGGCGCGATCGGCGGCAGCGCCTCGCACGAATTCCACGTGCTCGCCGATTCCGGCGAGGATTCGATCGCCTATTCGGATGTCTCCGATTACGCGGCCAACGTGGAGCTGGCCGAGGCGGTTTCCCCGGGCGCGCGCCCGGCACCGGCCGAAACCCTGCGCGATATCGAAACGCCGGTGCAGAAAACCTGCGAGGACGTCGCCGCGCTGATGGGAATCCCCTTGGCGCGCACGGTTAAATCGGTGGCGCTGATGGGCGCCGATGGCGAGGGCGACCCGCAATTTGTGCTGGCGCTGGTGCGCGGCGACCACGTGGTGAATGAAATCAAGCTTGCGAAACTGCCGGGGCTTGCCGACTA
The DNA here is from genome assembly GCA_023388715.1 of Pseudomonadota bacterium. GTDB lineage: Bacteria > Pseudomonadota > Gammaproteobacteria > Xanthomonadales > Xanthomonadaceae > Thermomonas. The sequence continues at coordinate 35,991 of JAEWFT010000005.1, read as the reverse complement.
CCGGCTGGCCAGCGAGGCGGAAATCGCCGAGTTCCTTGGCAGCGAGCCGGGATTCCTTGGCCCACTCAATCCCGCGCGCCCCATCCGTGTGATCGCCGACCGCGCGGTGGCCGCGCTTTCCGATTTCGTGGTGGGCGCGAACCGCCCCGGATTCCACGTCGCCGGCGTGAACTGGGGCCGCGACCTGCCGGAGGCGGAAACCGGCGATATCCGCAACGTGGTCGAAGGCGATCCATCGCCGGATGGCAGCGGCACCCTCGCGCTGTGCCGCGGGATCGAGGTCGGGCATGTATTCGCGCTTGGCCGGCGATATTCGCAGGCGATGGATGCGAAGGTGCTGGATGCCAGCGGCAAGGCGGTGCATCCGGCCATGGGCTGCTACGGGATCGGGGTATCGCGGATCGTGGCCGCGGCGATCGAGCAGAACCACGACGAGGCCGGGATCCGCTGGCCCGTGGCGATGGCCCCGTGGCAGGTGGCGGTCTGCGTGATCAATCCCAAGAACGACCCGGCGGTGGCCGAGGCGGCGGAAGCGCTGCACGCGCAGCTGCGCGATGCCGGCCTCGATCCGGTGCTGGATGACCGCGGCTTGCGCCCGGGTTCGATGTTCGCCGACATCGAGCTGATCGGTGTTCCCCACCGGGTCGTTGTGTCGGCGCGCGGCATGGAAGCGGGCACGTTCGAATACCGGGCCAGGAGCGCGAGCGAATCCGAGCAATTGGACCGCGAGTCGCTGCTGCGCAAACTCGGGGCCTGAGCGCGAAACTCGCCGCCCATCCGCGGGCGTATTGTGAATCCGGGGAATCGGGGTTTAGTATCAGCGCATCCACCGCCGGTGGACCCCCAACGAAACAAGGATCCCGGATGAGCATGAATATCGAAGGCCTGAGTGCCCAGCAGCTCAGCGACCTGATCACGCGCGCCAACAAGCGCAAGAAGATCCTGGCCAAGCGCAAGCCTGCGGCCCAGGTGAAGGCTGCGGTGGCGAAAGTGCTGAAGACCAGCGGCTGGAGTTTCGAGGAGCTTTACGGAAACGCAGGCGCCGCGCCCGCAACGAGGACGCCGGTGGCCAAGGCCACGCGCGCCAAATCGTCCAAGGGCCGCAGCATGGGCAAGGTGCCGCCGAAATACCGCAATCCGGCAAATTCCTCGGAAACCTGGACCGGGCGGGGCCGCCAGCCGCGCTGGCTGGCCGCGGAAACCGCCGCCGGCAAGAAGCTCGAGGATTTCCTGATCAGCTGAGCCGAAAATCCGTGGCAAGAAAAACGCCGGCCAATGCCGGCGTTTTTTCGTTCTGGGAAATACTCCGGGAATCAGAGGTTGCGGCGCGCGGGCACCAGCAGGTTGCCGAACATCAGGCCAGCCAGCAGCGCCATCAGCGTATTCAATGCGGCGATCGCCGCGCCCTGCCCCGCCCCGAGATCCTGCGCCTGCACCAGGGTGATGACGCCGCGCAGGGCCACGCTCCCCGGCACCAGCATGATGATTCCCGGCAGCCGCACCAGCGTGCCCGGCCGGTTCGCGATCCGCGCATAGGCATTGCCGGAGGCGGTCATGGCCAGCGCGGCAAGGAACACCCCGCCCGGCGGACCCAGCCATTCGCCGCCGAACCGGGAAATCATGAAGCCGCCGGCCGCCGCGAGCATCACCAGCGGATAGTCGCGCAGGTGCGCCCGGAACAGCACCGCGAACCCGAACGCGCCCACTGCCAGCGACCCCCACATCACTGCTTCCGGCTGCGGGCGCAGGGCACGGACCTGCGGCTCCACGCCCAGCACCGACGCCAGGCCCAGCGCGATCGCGGTGCCGATCGTCAGCTTGACGATGGTGGTCAGCGCGCCCGCGAAGCGCGCGCTGCCGGAGACGAGGTGCCCGCTCGTGAGTTCGCTCATCGCATTGGTGAGCGCCATCCCGGGCAGCAGCACGATCAGCGAGGCGATGACCACCGTGTTGAGGTTGAGCGGGGCGACCAGTGTCGACACAGCGACCGCGATCGCGCCGGCCACCAGTCCGGCCAGGGCCTCGAAGGCCTCCTGCAGGCGCGGGCGCGTCTGCGAGGCCAGTTCCAGCAGCCCGATCAGCAGGCCCACGCCACCGGCGGTGGCCACGTCCAGCCACGGCAGCCGCAGCAGCCCGGCCACGGCGGCCGCCACCAGGGCGAAGCCCAGCACCTGCATCGCCTTCCCGCGCGCCGGGACGGGCGTTGCCAGCGCGCGCAGCGCCGCGCGCCCGTCGGCGATCCGCAGGCGGCCGGCGATCACGTCCTCGGCGATCGCATCGGCGGCCACCAGCTTCTGCAGGTCGGTCTCGCCGGGGCGCAGGCGCAGCACGCGGGTGATGTCGCCCTCACCGGGCGGCCGCGCGGGATCGCTGAAGGCCAGGATCATGCCGGTCGGGTTGATCCACGGCTCGCATTGCAGGGCCAGCCGCCTGGCCACCAGCTCGATCGCGCCCTCCAGGCGTTGCACGGTGGTGCCGTAGGCGTGCAGGTGCCCGGCAAGCTCGACCACGAACTCCAGCCGTTCGGCATACGCGGGTGGCGGCTGGGCGGCGCTCTCGGGCATCCGCACAGGATCGCATGCGTGCGCAACCATTCACACCGTCGACGGGGCTTTGCGTAAGCTTGGGCCGCGCATGAGCCAAGTCCCGAATCACCACCCGCCGGCCGCCAGGGTCGCGCCCGATGACGCCGGCACCCTGCAGCTGCGGGGACGCTGGACGCTGCGCTTCGCCGACGACGTCGGACGGGTGTTGCGCGAGGTCCCGGACGGCCTGACGCGCATCGATGCGCGCAGCTGCGACCGCCTCGACACGCTCGGCGTGCTGCAGCTGCTTCGGTACGCCGAGCGGCACAGCCTGGATTTCAGCGGCTTCCTGTTCCGCCCGGACCAGGAGCCGCTGGTCGCCGCGATCGAGGATGTCCACGACGACCGGCCCAAGCGCAAGCGCGAGTATGGCGTGGCTGCGGCGCTGGACCGCTTTGGTCGTTCGGTGATGCGCAACATCAAGGAAGTGGTGTCGCTGGTCGGCTTCCTCGGAGAGCTGCTGGTCAAGCTGCTGCGCCTGCTCAAGGAGCCCTCGCGGTTCCGCGCCACTGCGACCGTCCACCACATGGAACAGGTCGGCCTCGACGCCGCGCCGCTGGTGGCCATGCTCACCTTCATGGTGGGCGCGGTGGTGGCGTTCCTCGGGGCGACCGTGCTGCGCGACTTTGGCGCGACCATCTTCGTGGTGGAACTTGTGTCGATCTCGTTCCTGCGCGAATTCGGCGTGCTGCTGACCGCGATCCTGCTGGCCGGACGTACCGCCAGCGCGTTCACCGCGCAGATCGGCATGATGGTCAATCGCGAGGAAGTCGACGCGATCCGAGTGCTCGGCCTCGACCCCGTCGACCTGCTGGTGATCCCGCGCGTGCTGGCGCTCTTGACCATGCTGCCGCTGCTCACGTTCCTGGCGATGCTCTCGGGCCTGCTCGGGGGGATGATGGTGGGCGCGCTCAGCCTCGACATCCCGCCGGTGGCGTACCTGGCGCGGATGCAGGAGACGATGGAGATCCGGCACTTCATCGTGGGCATGTTGAAGGCGCCGGTGTTCGCGATCGTCATCGCGCTGATCGGGTGCCTGGAAGGCATGCAGGTGGAAGGCACCGCGCAGTCGCTGGGCGAGCGCACGACTTCCAGCGTGGTGCAGTCGATCTCGATGGTGATCGTGATCGATGCCCTCGCCGCGTTGTGGTTCATGGAAATGGATTACTGAGCATGGCCGCGCCGGACGAGATCTGCGAGGACGCCATCGCCAAGGAGCCCGGCACGCCGGTGATCCGCGTGCGCGGTGTGGTGAACCGGTTCGGCGAGCAGGTGGTGCACGATGGCGTGGAGCTGGAGGTGCGGCGCGGCGAGATCCTCGGCGTGGTGGGCGGCTCCGGCAGCGGCAAGTCGGTACTGATGCGCTCGATCCTGGGGCTGCGCGCGCCCAACGAAGGCGAGATCGAGGTGCTGGGCGTCGATGCCCGCTCGGACGATCCGGTCACCCGCCGCCACATCGAGCGCAACACAGGGGTGCTGTTCCAAGACGGCGCCCTGTTTTCCTCGCTGACCGTGGGCGAGAACGTGCAGGTGCCTCTCAAGGAGTACTACCCGGACCTGCAGGATTCGCTGCGCTACGAACTGGCGCTGCTGAAGATCAAGCTGGCGGGTCTGCCGGCCGATGCGCTGGACAAGCTGCCATCGCAGCTTTCCGGCGGCATGCGCAAGCGCGCCGGGCTTGCGCGTGCACTGGCGCTGGATCCGCCATTGCTGTTTCTGGACGAGCCCACGGCAGGGCTCGACCCGATCGGCGCGGCCGCCTTCGATGAACTGATCCGCACCCTGCAACGCGCGCTCGGGCTCACCGTGTTCCTGATCACACACGACCTCGACACGCTTTACGCTATCTGCGACCGGGTGGCAGTGCTTGCCGACCGGCGGATCCTGGAAGTCGCGCCGGTGCAGGAACTGGAGAGCCTGGACCATCCCTGGGTCCAGGAATATTTCAACGGCCCGCGCGGGCGCGCCGCGCGAGCAGCGACCGGCGACGAACGCCGCACGTCCGGATGAGAAGGTAGCCAAGAGCGATGGAAACCCGTGCCAACTACGTGCTGATCGGCACCTTCACCATCCTGGCCAGCGTCGGGCTGCTGCTGTTCGCGCTGTGGGCGGCGAAGTTCTCCTCCGACCGCAACTGGCGCCAGTACAAGGTGATCTTCAACGAACCGGTGACCGGCCTGACCGAGGGCGGCAGCGTCCAGTACAACGGCATCTCGGTGGGCACCGTGGACCGCCTGCGGCTGGACACCGAAGACGCTCGCCGCGTGATCGCGCTGCTCAAGATCCAGGCCGACACCCCCGTCAAGGTGGACACCCGCGCCAAGCTCTCGCAGCAGGGCATCACCGGCGTGCCATTCATCCAGCTCACCGGCGGCAGCCCGGGCGCCGAGCACCTCGCGGTCGCCTCGCGGGAGGAGATCCCGATCATCCGCGCCGAGCCCTCCGCCCTACAGAACATCGCCGACACCGCCAATCGCCTGGTCGCGCGACTGGACCAGGTGCTGAGCGAGGAGAACATCAACCGGATCTCCAATACGCTGGAGAACCTGGAGACCGTCACCGGCAGCATTTCCGGCCAGAGCCAGGACATCGCCACCCTCATCGTCAACGCACGCGAAGTCAGCGAGACCCTGAAGCTGGCGGCGACCAACGCCAATGGCGCCATCGAGGGCGTGGATCGCAACCTGGTGCGCCGCCTGCCGGGCCTGATGGACAAGCTGGATGCGACGGTCGCGAAGATGGAGTCCGCCGCCGGCAACGCCGATGCCCTGATCGCCGAGAACCGGCCGGCGGTGCGCAGCTTCGCGAACGATGGGCTGGCGCAGCTGGGCCCGACCCTGTCCGAGTTGCGGCGCCTGGTCCGCGACCTGCGCGAGCTCTCCGACCGGCTGGAGAACAAGCCCGCGCAATTCATCATGGGCCGCGACGCGCCAAAGGAGTTTGAACCCAAATGAGCCTGCGACCGCTACTCGCCCTCGTCCCCGCGGTGCTGCTCCTGGGGGGCTGCGGCAGCCTGCTGGGCCCCAAGGAAAGCCCGACCATCTACGCGCCCACGCCGGTACCGCAGGCCGACGCCGCGTGGCCCAGGGTGGCCTGGAACCTGGCCACCACCCGACCCGACGCCCCGCGACTGCTCGACAGCGCGCGCATGGCGGTGCGCCCGGTCCCGGGCGAGCTGCAGGTCTACAAGGGCTCGATCTGGGCCAGCGCGCCACCGGACCTGCTGGAGGCCACCGTGCTGCGGGTGCTGGAGGACAGCGGCAAGATCCCGGCGGCGGCCCGCCAGGGCAGCGGCATGGACGCGCCCTACCGGCTGGTGATGGACATCCGCCACTTCGAGGCCGACTACGCCGGCTCCGCGCTCCCCGCCGCGGTGATCGAGGTCAACGCCAAGCTGATCCACGTCGTCGACCAGGCGGTGGCCGGCAACCGCACCTTCCGCCACGCGCAGCCGGCGAACGGCACCGATCCGAGGGTGGTGGCGGACGCGTTCTCGCTGGCGTTGGCTCACATCGGTCGCGACATCGCGGGCTGGACGCTGGTGACAGGGCAGGCGCACGAGGGCGCGCCGCACCGCTGACCCGCCTCCCGGGTTGTCCGCTCCCGGCGATGCCACGACAATCGTGGCTCCCGAGGAGAGTCGCATGACCGAAGCCAACCCGAACGCCGTCGATCGCGAGTCGATGGAATACGACATCGTCGTGGTCGGCGCCGGCCCCGGCGGGCTGGCCACCGCGATCCGGCTCAAGCAGCTGGCCGCCGACGCCGGGCGCGAGGTCTCGGTCTGCGTGCTGGAGAAAGGCTCCGAGCCGGGCGCGCACATCCTGTCCGGCGCCATCGTCGACCCGCGCGCGCTCACCGAGTTGCTGCCCGACTGGGCCGAACGCGGCGCGCCGCTCAAGCAGGCGGTCACCCGCGACGAGTTCCTCTTCCTTGACGCCAGCAGCGCCAGGGCGACCCCGGGCTGGCTGCTGCCCGGATGCTTCCACAACGCCGGCAACTACGTCACCAGCCTGGGCGCACTCGCCCGCTGGCTGGCGCAACAGGCCGAAGCGCTTGGGGTGGAGATCTTCCCCGGCTTCGCGGCCGCCGAAGTGCTCTACGACGCCTCGGGGGCGGTGATGGGCGTGGCCACCGGCGATCTTGGCATCGGCAAGGACGGCCAGCCGACCGACCAGTTCCAGCGCGGCATGGAGCTGCACGCCAGGTACACGATCTTCGCCGAAGGCGCGCGCGGCCACCTCGGGCGCCAGCTGATCGCGCGCTACCAGCTCGACGCCGGCAAGGACCCGCAGAGCTACGGCATCGGCATCAAGGAGCTGTGGCAGGCCGATCCCGCCAGGCACGAGCCCGGCCTGGTCGTGCACACCGCCGGCTGGCCGCTGGATGGCGCGACCTATGGCGGCTCGTTCCTGTACCACGCCGAGGGCGGGCAGATCGCGGTCGGTTTCGTGGTCGGCCTCGACTACCGCAATCCCTGGCTGAGCCCGTTCGAGGAATTCCAGCGCTTCAAGACCCACCCCGCGATCCGCAAGCACCTGGAAGGCGGTACCCGCATCGGCTACGGCGCGCGCGCGATCACCGCCGGCGGCCTGCTGAGCCTGCCCAAGCTGGTGTTCCCCGGCGGCGCGCTGGTCGGCTGCGAGGCAGGAACCCTCAATGCCAGCCGGATCAAGGGCAGCCACGCGGCGATCAAGACCGGCATGCTGGCCGCCGAGGCCGCGTTCGCGGCACTTGGCGAGGGCCGCCAGCGCGACGAGCTGTCGGCGTATCCGCGGGCATTCGAGTCGAGCTGGCTGCACGCCGAACTGCTGCAGGCGAAGAACTTCAAGCAGTGGTTCAAGAAGGGCCGCAGTTTCGCCACCCTGATGACCGGCGTCGAGCAGTGGCTGCTGCCGAAGCTGGGCATCCGCAACCCGCCGTGGACGCTGCATCGCGACAGGCCGGACCACGCCTGCCTTGAGCCGGCGGCGAACCACGAGCGCATCGCCTACCCGAAGCCGGACGGCGTGCTGACCTTCGATCGCCTGAGCTCGGTGTTCCTCTCCAGCACCCATCACGAGGAGAACCAGCCGAGCCACCTGACCCTGAAGGACGCGTCGATCCCGGTGCAGGTCAACCTGCGCGAGTTCGCGGGGCCCGAGGCGCGCTACTGCCCGGCCGCGGTGTACGAGTTCGTCGGTGACGCCGGTAGCGAGCGGCTGCAGATCAACTTCGCCAACTGCGTGCACTGCAAGACCTGCGACATCAAGGACCCGACGCAGAACATCGTGTGGGTGGCGCCGCAGGGCGGCGGCGGGCCTAACTACCAGAACATGTGACGCGACCCATGACTGATACCCGCGTCCTCCCGGTGTTCCACGGCCTGCCCGACGACATGACCGGTGCCGTCTTCATGGATGAGAACGGGCAACTGCAGCTCTCGCTGCCCGGCACTGCCGTCTTCATGAAACGGATTCCGCCCGCACTGAAGGCGCGGATGCCCCGCGTCTACATCCAGGCCGACCAGCCCCTGACGCTTCCTGCGAGCGCCAAGGGCAAGCCGGTGGTCAACTACGTGGCGGATCCCGACCGCTGTTCCAATTCGCTGGTGCAGATCATGCGCGCAGTCCAGGCCCTGGAGGCGCCATGCTTCAACTCGCCGTATGCCGTGGCGCGGACCGGTCGGCACGCCATCGCCAAGGCGTTGGCAGGCGTACCTGGCTTGCTCGTGCCCCGCACGGAACTGCTTGAGGCTCGCAGTGCCGCTGATCTGGTGCGCCTGATCGACGCCGCCAACCTGCGCTATCCGCTGTTGCTGCGCTCGCCCGGCATGCATGTGGGCGCCACGATGTCGCGGGTTGACTCGCCCGACGAAGTCGACGCGGCCGTGTACAACATGCCGATGCTTGGCCGCGGGACCTACGTCACCGAGTTCCACGATTACCGGGACCCGGACGGATGCCATCGCAAGATGCGCCTGGTGGTGGTGGGACGGCAGGTGTTCCTGCGCCACTTCGTGGTTGCAGGCGGCTGGCATGTGCATGTCGCCGACAGGCTACGCGAGGACGACCCCGAGGAGACGCGGATGCTTGACGAGTTTCCCGCAAGCCTTCCCATGGATGCCACGGCCATTGCGCTCAAGATCGCCGACATCATCGGCCTCGATTACTTCGGCATCGATTGCAGTCCACGCCCCGATGGCCAACTGCTGTTGTTTGAAGCCAACGCCGCCATGGACATCCTGCGCCGCCAGGACTCCACGCTGCGCCAGGCGTGGTGGGATCGCAAGATCGACGCCATGTACGACGCCCTTGCCGCCCTGTTGAACTCCCCGGAGCAATGGCGCCACCAGGGTGTGCGAGCGACGCAGTAACCTGGGCGCGCTCGACTCAGCCCGCGCCTGCGAAACGGGCCTACGGTTCTCGCGTCGGGCCGTGCCTCGTGCCGGCGGAATCAGCGCAGCGGCACGCCTGTCTTTTCCGCGGCTTCTTCGCGACTCACGCCATCCGCCAGCTCGACCAGCTTCAGCCCGTCCCGGGTCACGTCGAACACGCCCAGCTCGGTGATGATGCGGTTGACCACGCCCACGCCGGTCAGCGGCAGCGTGCATTCGGGCAGGATCTTGGGCGCGCCGGCCTTGGTGGTGTGCTCCATCAGCACCACCACGCGCTTCACGCCCGCCACCAGGTCCATCGCGCCGCCCATGCCCTTGACCATCTTGCCGGGCACCATCCAGTTGGCCAGGTCGCCCTTGTCGGTGACCTCCATCGCGCCAAGGATGGCGAGGTCGATATGGCCTCCGCGGATCATCGCGAAGGAGTCGTGGCTGCCGAAATAGCTCGCGCCCGCCACCGCGGTCACCGTCTGCTTGCCGGCGTTGATCAGGTCGGCGTCCAGCTCGGCTTCGGTCGGGAACGGGCCGATGCCCAGCAGGCCGTTCTCGCTCTGCAGCCACACGTCCATGCCCTCGGGGATGTAGTTGGCCACCAGCGTCGGCAGCCCGATGCCGAGGTTGACGTAGGCGCCATCGCTCAGCTCCTGCGCGGCGCGTTGCGCCATCTGGTCACGGGTCCAGGCCATGGTCAGTTGCCCTCCGGCTGGCGAATGGTGCGTTGCTCGATGCGCTTCTCCGGCGTCGGGTTGACCACGATGCGGTCGACGTAGATGCCCGGCAGATGCACGTGGTCGGGGTCGATGCTGCCGGTCTCGACCAGCTGCTCGACTTCAGCCACGCAGACCTTGCCGGCCATGGCGCAGGCGGGATTGAAGTTGCGCGCGGTCTTGCGGAACACGAGGTTGCCGGCGCCGTCGGCCTTCCACGCCTTGACCAGCGAGACGTCCGCCTTGAGCGCGGTTTCCAGCACGTAGTGGCGCCCGTCGATCTCGCGAGTCTCCTTGCCGTCCGCCACCACCGTGCCGTAGCCGGTCGCGGTGAAGAACGCCGGGATGCCGGCGCCCCCCGCGCGCAGGCGCTCGGCCAGCGTGCCCTGCGGGTTGAACTCCAGCTCCAGCTCGCCGGCGAGGAACTGGCGCTCGAACTCCTTGTTCTCGCCGACGTAGGACGAAATCATCTTGCGGATCTGGCGCGTGGCCAGCAGCTGGCCGAGGCCAAAGCCATCCACGCCGGCGTTGTTGGAGATGACGGTCAGGTCCCTGGCACCCGAGTCGCGCAAGGCGGCGATCAGGGCTTCGGGAATGCCGCACAGGCCGAAGCCACCAACGGCGAGGGTCTGGCCATCCGCCAGCAACCCGGACAGGGCGGCCTCGGCGCTCGGATAGTGCTTGTTTGCAGCCACGGGCGCGGCTCCATGCGTGCGGGAACCGCCATTTTACCGGCAAGCCCGCGCTCGCCCACCGTACTTTCGGGCACCCGGTGCGTATGCGTGGTCCCTGGCGTCGGCAGGCGGGCTGGCCACTCGCTACGCCGCTCGAAATGCGGCTTCGCGAACGTCCAGCCCGCCCGCCTCTCTGAGTTCATCGCATGGCCAGCGGGTCGGTCGCGGCCTTCGAGCCAATACGCAAGACCGCTCGGGTAAAATGACGGCCCTGCCGTTTTCCAGGATTCGCCACCCGATGAAGATCCTCGTCGCCTACAAGCGCGTGGTGGACTACAACGTCCGCATCCAGGTCAAGCCGGACGGTTCCGGCGTGGTCACCGACGGCGTCAAGCTGTCGCCCAACCCGTTCGACGACATCGCGCTGGAAGAGGCGCTGCGCCTGCGCGACAAGGGCATCGCCACCGAGGTGGTGGTCGCCACCATCGCCCCCGCCGATGCCCAGCCGCACCTGCGCAACGGCTTGGCGATGGGCGCCAACCGCGCCATCCACGTCGTCGCCGATGCGCCGGTGCAGCCGCTGACCGCCGCCCGCGCCCTGCTCAAGCTGGTCGAGAAGGAGCAACCCGACCTGGTCCTGCTCGGCAAGCAGGCGATCGACGACGATGCCAACCAGACCGGGCAGATGCTGGCGACGCTGTGGGGCCGCCCGCAGGCGACGTTCGCGTCCAAGCTCGAGATCGCCGATAGCAAGGCCACGGTGGTGCGCGAGGTCGATGCCGGCCTGGAAACCCTGGAAGTCGACCTGCCGGCGGTGGTCACCACCGACCTGCGCCTCAACGAGCCGCGCTTCATCAAGCTGCCGGACATCATGAAGGCCAAGAGCAAGCCGCTGGAGACCATCGCCTTCGCCGACCTCGGCGTGGAGGCGAATGATTCGCTCAAGACCACCCATTACGCCGCGCCGGCCAAGCGCAGCCGCGGGGTGATGGTCAAGGACGCGGCCGAGCTGGTCGCCGCACTCAAGCAGAAGGGGCTCCTGTGATGTCCAAGGTCCTGATCGTCGCCGAACATCTGGACGGCAAGCTCAATGGCGCCACCGCGAAGTGCGTGTCGGCCGCCAAGGCCTTCGCCCCCGCGTCCATCGATATCCTGGTGCTGGCCGCCGACCCGGCCGCGGTCGCGGCCGAGGCCGCGCAGATCGACGGTGTCGGCAAGGTGTTGGCGGTGGCCAACGCTGCCAACGCCCATGCCATCGCCCAGGTGCAGGCGCCCCAGGTGGCCGCGCTTGCTGCCGGCTACAGCCATGTGTTCGGGCCCTCCACCACCTTCGGCAAGGACCTGATGCCGGCGGTCGCCGCGCTGCTGGGCGTGAACCAGGTGTCCGACCTGATGGCGGTCGAAGGCAGCCACACCTTCAAGCGCCCGATCTACGCGGGCAACGCGATCATCACCGTGGAAGCGCCCGCCGACGCCACGGTCGTGGCGACCGTGCGCACCGCGTCGTGGCCGGAAGCCGGCAAGGGCGGCAGCGCGAGCGTTGAATCGGTCTCGGTGGATGCCGCGCTGCCCGGCCACACGCGCTTCATCGGCCTTGCCGCAGGCAAGTCCGACCGCCCCGACCTGCAGAGCGCCAAGCGCGTGGTCTCCGGCGGCCGCGGGGTCGGCAGCGAGGAGAACTTCCGCATCATCTACGACTTCGCCGACAAGCTTGGCGCGGCCGTCGGCGCCTCGCGCGCGGCGGTCGACGCCGGCTACGTGCCCAACGAGCTGCAGGTCGGCCAGACCGGCAAGATCATCTCGCCGGAGCTGTACGTCGCCATCGGCATCAGCGGCGCAATCCAGCACCTGACGGGGATCAAGGACGCCGGCACCATCGTCGCCATCAACAAGGACGGCGACGCGCCGATCTTCGAGATAGCGGATATCGGGCTGGTGGGGGATCTGTTCCAGATCCTGCCGGAGCTGGAAGCGGCGCTGGGCTGAGCCCGCTGAGAAACGGCGCCGGCGGCTTGCGGCCGGCGCCCCGAGACTGGTCCCAAGGGAGTGGAGATGGCGGGCACGAACACTTCCAATCGCCTGCTGGCCTTTTTTATATGCACTGCGGTGCCTTTGCTGGCAATGCTTTGGCTGGGCTTGGACACGAACTGGGACCTTGCCAATTACCACCTGTACAACCCGCATGCGTGGCTGACCGGCCGCTACGCCATCGATATCGCACCGGCGCAGATCCAGACTTGGCATAGCCCGCTGCTTGACGTCCCGCTCTACCTGCTGGTGCGCGCCGATGTGCACAGCCTGCTCATCAGCCTATGGCTGACCATCCCCGCTATCGTCGCCCTGCTCGCAGGCAGCAACGTATTGAGCCGGCTTCTGGATCGCCCACTGCGCGCATGGGAACTGCTCGCGTTCGCCTTGGCCGGCGCGAGTGGCGCGGCCTTCCTGCCGAACATCGGCAGCAGCATGAACGACCTGTTCGTCGCCGCCGGGATCGTGACCTCCCTTGCGCTGGTGCTGCGGCCCCAAGCCGGGTTCCGGGTTTGGCTCTTCGCTGGGGCGATCGCCGGTCTCACCGCGGGCCTCAAGCTCACCGCGTTGCTGTATTGCATCGGGCTGTTCGCGGCAACGCTGGCGAGTGGTCCACCACGCATGCTTCCGACCCGGGTGCTCGCCCTGGCGATCGGTGGCTTGAGTGGCTTCCTGGTCAGTTACGTGCCTTGGGGGCTGTATCTCTGGGAAACCCATGGCAGCCCGATGTTTCCTTATTTCAACAACATTTTCCGTTCGCCCGACCTGCCGCCGGATACGTGGGCAGACGTACGATTCCGTCCCAAGACACTGCTGGACGCCCTGCTCGCGCCCGTACACCTGCTGGCCACCAGCACCCGCTTCTCCGAACTCCCGGTTCGGGACCCGCGCCTGCTGGTCGGCCTCGTTGCGTCCCTGTTCCTTTGCTGGCCGCGGCGCGTCGCGACGCCCGCGCAGGTCTATTCGGGCCGCATGGTCGCGATGTTCTTTGTCGTCTCGTACGTCCTTTGGGTCATGCAGTACGGGATCCTCCGCTATGCGACCCCGCTGGAGGTCGCTGCGGCTGCAATGCTGCTCGCCATGCTGTCGCGACTGCCCGGCAGGTCCTATCCCATCGTCGCTGCACTCCTCGTGGCAACGTTGCTTTTCGCCACCGTCCGGCCAGAGCTGGGGAGGCGCCCGTTCAGTCGCCACTTCGTCGAGGCCGATTGGCCGACACTTCCGCCCAACGCGATGGTGGTGACCGCCGCGGACTCGCCGCTCGGCTATTTCATGCTCGGGTTGCCGGATCGCATTCCGGCGTTGGCCATCCGCAACAACCTCATGCATCCGCGCCGCTGCACGAGGCTGCAAGCGCGGGTCGAGGCGCGACTTCGCGACCACCGCGGACCGATCTGGCTACTCGAGGAAGACCAGGATCGCAGCGACATCGCCGAAGGACGATCGCTGGCGCGCGACTTCTACGGTCTGCAGGTCGCGGCGAAATGCACGTACATACGCAGCACGTTCGGCCGAGTGCGCCTGTGCCCCCTGCAACGCTCACCGGAACCAGTGCCGACGCACTGCGCCTTGCCCCGAACCGAGCCCTGAACTAGCTATCCGAAGACGTAGCGGCGCGCCAACAGGAAATTGACCATCAAGCCGGCTGCGGATCCGGCCGCCACTCCCAGCACCGGATGGCGCGTCACCACCGGAACGGCATACACGAGACCGGCATAGGTCAGGTAGTTGATGCTGCCTCCCCCCAACTGCGAAACGGCGTAGCGCCCCCACTCGTGCAGGCTGGGCTTCCCCGCAGTGGCGGTGAAGGTATACGTGCGGTTGAACCACCACGTGGTGGTGACCGCGCAGAGATAGGACAGGACGCGAGCGGCGTAAGGATCCGCTCCTGCCGCGACCGCGGTATGCAGAATCCCTGCATCGACGACGAACGCCAGGCCGCCGGCGAAGCAGAACCGGGTGAACTGGCGCACGATCAGCGTCGCGTCGACTGCGCCAGGTACGCCAGCATCTTCGTCTCTCGGCGGCCACGGGTGACGGTGTCCAGCACCAGGCCTACGGTCGCGCTCAACAGGGCAGTCAGCATGATGCCGGTCGCAAGCACCGCGGTCGGCAGGCGCGGCACCAGTCCGCTGCGCACGTATTCGGCCACCACCGGCACCACGAGCGCCACCGAGAGCAGCGCCAGCGCGAAGGTGATCGCCCCGAAGAACACCAGCGGTCGCTCGGCGCTGAACAGCCGCAGCATCGTGCGCAGGATGCGGAATCCATCCTTGTACGTACTCAGCTTGGAGAAGGATCCTTCCGGGCGCTCTTTGTACGGCGTTTCCACCTCGCCGACCGACATCTTCATCTCCAGCGCATGCACGGTCAGCTCGGTCTCGATGTCGAAGCCGGCGCTCAGGACGGGGAACGACTTCACGAAGCGGCGCGAGAACGCGCGATACCCGGTGAGGATGTCGCGGCAATTGCGCCCGAACAACCAGCTCAGGAATCCGGTCAGCATGCGGTTGCCCCAGGCATGGCCAGCGCGATACGCCTCGCTGGCACGCGCCTGGCGAACGCCAACGACCATGTCATGGTGGCCTTCAAGGAGGCAGGCGACCAACGCCGGTGCGCTGGCCGCATCGTAGGTGTCGTCGCCGTCCACCATCAGGTAGACATCCGCGTCCACGTCGGCGAACTGGCGCCGGACGACATGGCCCTTGCCCTGCAGGGTGACCTGCTGGACCAGCGCCCCGCTCGCACACGCGATCGCCGACGTCCCGTCGCTCGAGTTGTTGTCGAAGACGTAGACCTCCGCGTCCGGCAGCGAGGCGCGGAAATCACGTACGACCTGCGCGATCGCGACCGCCTCGTTGTAGCACGGGACCAGGACGGCGACGCGGGTCATCGTGACGACCTCAGTTGCAGGGGAGGGCGGTGACCGTGTGGCTCGCCAGCTCCTTGCCGGTCGGCTCGTCCACCATCGCCACGCGCACGCCCGGAGTCATCCAGTTGCCGGTCTCCGCGCTGCCTTCGCTGCCCCCGATGGTGAACACCTTGCTTTCGCCGCCTTCCGCCGCCTGGACCTTGATCGCCACCCTGGACACCGCAGGATCGGTGCTGCGCCAGCTGATGGTGGACACGGCACGATCGCGTCCGTCGCAGGCGAACACGTGGCCCGGCTTGATCACCATGCTGTTAGGGCCGTTGCTGACCTCAGCTTCGGTCTTCACCGGGGCGGCTGCGGGCTGCGAGCTGGGGCCTTCCGGCCTGGCCGTCACCGCCGGCCCGCCGTCGGACTGGCCGGAACACGAGACGACACCCAGGGTGGCGCAAAGCAACAAGACGTAATGCTTCATGAGACGACTCCAGAATGTGGACGAAACGCAGGCTAGGCCTCGTCCCGCAGTATCCGCCGACGCCAGTGGACGGGCGGTTCACGCGACGACGCATCATACCAGCGGCATCTGTGGGACCCGGACTACAACGGACCTGGGACTCCCTCAAAAAGCGGATAACAGTCCGTGCAAGCGCGACTGGTTGCGGGCATCCAGCAATGCCTCCGAGCATTGCTCCCCCACTTTGCCGGGGGCCGCCCATGCCTGCAATCGCCCTTCCGCGGCAATCTCCCGGTAACCGGCATCGCGCAGGACCCCGTGCAACACGGGTGTCGCCACGGGATCGACGATCACCACGGCCGCGCCCACCCGCGCCAACAGGTTCCGCCAAGCCTGCCCCGATGGATCCCGCTCCGCATGGTTGCGTGCATGCCACAACTCGGGGTCGTAGCGACGGTGCATCGACAGCGCCCGACCATGCCCCGCGCCCACGAACGGCCGCTTCGGATCGGTCATCAACACGCAGGCGTTCGGGTCGCGAGCGACGACGCGTTCCAGCAACGCGCGCTCCGGCATCACCTCGCGGACCAGTTGTGCGTGCGCGTCCGGCCCTTGCCGCAGCAAGCCGGCCCATGGATTGGCGCGCACGATCCAACTGGTGGTAGGCGTCAGGACCGCATCGACCGCGACCAGCACGAGCACCGCCGCCACGAAGCCGCGCCAGGCCAGCACGCGCGACAGCGCCACCACGCCCAGTACCGCCAGCACCGCGCAAGCCGGAAAGAGGTAACGCAAGTACTGCATCTGCCAGAAGAGCACGACGGCAACGAACAAAGCCAACGCCGCCAGCCACCTCATTGGCGGCGTCCGCACGGCAACCCATAGCAGTGCCGGAAGCGTCGCGAGCACGGCAATCCCTGCCGCACCCGGGTAGTACTGGCCATAAACATCGGATCGGAAGAGCAGGTCCCACGGTGCGCGCCACGTCACACCCGCCGTCCATTTCAGGTCGCGGAGATTCTCGAGCGGGTAGTAAGGCGACCGGAACACCGCATTGAAGAACGGGAAAAGCGGGTTGCCGGTGACCAGCATCGCGTAGCCGTAGCTTGATGCCACCACTGGAAGGAGCGTCGCCAGCACCCGCAGGGTCCAGCCGAGGCGCAGGCCAGGCACCGAGGACCACCCCAGCCACAGGAGTAGTGGCAGGGCGAATAGCAGGTTGACGGTCTTCAACGCGAGCAGCAGGCCTACGATGGCGCCGATCGCCAACGGACCGGGCCTTCGCGCAGCCGGGACCGCGGCAACCGCGGCAAGTTGCAGCAGGATCGCGGCGCTCGCACCATCGACCTGCATCGTGGTGGTGAAATAACCTGCAAACGGCTGCGCGGCGAACACTGCAGCCGCTGCCAATGCGACCCGCGGCGGAGCCCCCAGCGCCGATGCAAGCCGACGCGCGCCGTCGATGCCGAGCAACAACCAGATGGCCGCAACCGCAGCACGTGCCTCGTGTCCCGCCAGCATCGCCGCCACGGCGTGCAGGACGTTGTTCGCCCACGGCGCCACCGCCCAGGACTGGCTCTGCACATCCAGACGGTAGTACCCGTCTGCCAGCAACTGCGCCTGCAGGATCAGGTGGACCGCGTTGTCGTCGTAATTGAGGCTGGGCAGCCACAGGCCCAGGCTGGCCACGGTTGCCGCGGTGATGACCAGGATGGCCCACGCCGGCTGTCGCAATGCCCCCTGCCCCAGCAACATCGCTCCGTCGCGCAGCAGCGTCGCCATCGCACGCGCGTGCCATGCGACAACGAGTACCGCCACCAGCAGGTACGCCCAGCGGCGGTGGATCGGGAACGGCAACAGCCACCCCACCAGCGCGGCAAGCACGGCCAGGCCGACCAGCAATGCGATGGCAGGCGAGCGAACGCCATCGGCCAATCGCATGCCGATCGCCAGTGCCGCCAGTGCCAGCAACGCGCCGGCGAGGGTGGTACCCACGCCCGCATGCACGGCCACGCCAACCGCTGCAGGCACTGCGGCCAACGCGACCGGCCACCACGCATGCGGCGACCCGCGTCGCGACAAGGCCAGGGCGATGCCGACCAGGATGCCCTCGACCAGCAACAGCGCCGCCAGCATCCAGCGGAACCCGACATCGATATTCGCAACAAGATTGTAGCGAACGCAGGCCACCACCAGGACAGCCAACGGAAGCAGCGCCAGCCAGGTCCACGGCGATCGCGGCTGGACGTCATCGCCCGCCTTCATGCCGATGTCCCCAGCATGCCGGCGAGCCCCGCCCCCCAATCCCGTTCGCGCAGCAGGCGTGCAGGAACACCCGCCGCCGCCGCGGCATCGAGGTCGCCCTGCTTGTCGCCGACCATCATCGATCGCGCCGGATCGAGGTCGAACCGGGCAATCGCCGCCAGCAACATCCCCGGCCGCGGCTTGCGGCAATCGCAAGCAACGCGGTAATCGCCGATGCCAGCTTCGGGATGGTGCGGGCACCAGAACGTCGCCAGCAGCGGCGTCCCGCGCTCCGCGAAGCGGGCGTGCATCCAGGCGGTGTAGCCGAGGAAGGCAGCTTCGTCATAGAGCCCGCGACCGATCCCGGCCTGGTTGGTCGCGACGATCGCCACGTAGCCGCGTGCATGCGCCCTGGCCACCAATTCGAAGATGCCTGGCACCCACTCCGTGTTTCCCGGGCTGTGCACATAACCGTGGTTGACGTTGATGACGCCGTCGCGATCGAGCAACAACGCACGGCGCGGCGCCCCTGCGGCGATGAGCAGCTCACCTGCCGACGGATCGAGGTAGGGCGCGCGCGTCCCGGATTCGTTCACGCCAGTGCTTGGACAGCCGCCCGGGTCACGCAGCCACCAGTGGCGGGCATCGGAACACAAGGTGTGGATAGGCCTGCTCGGCGGTCAGTTCCAGTTCGCGGATCATCAATTCCTGCACGGCATCGAACGCGCCCAGGCACGAGCCGTGGAGTGGGTCGTCGAACACCACGTGTGCGGCAGGCGCCATGTTCGGCAGGCAGGCGCGCACCACGAACTTGATGGGCTCGTAGATGTCGCAATCGACATGCACGAACCCGACCTTGCCGCCTTGCGCCAACACTCCCGGCAAAGTTGCGCTGAACTCGCCCTTCACCGTCTGCACGTGGCCCGACAAGCCGCTGGTCTCGATGTAGTGCAACAAACCGGCATGGCCGGTCTCGCTGAAGTCGCCGCGACTGTGCAGGTCCCGCACTGCATCGGTGGCCGGCATGCCTTCGTAGGTATCGAAGGCGAGCACGCGCGAACGCCGGCCCAACTCCTTCAGCACGACGCCCATGAAGACCGCCGACCCACCCATGAAGCTGCCGAACTCGTAGATGTCCCCCGCGTCCTCCGCCATCGCGTAGCGGATCATCAGGTACAGGTTGGCCAGCTTGTGCAGGGACAACAACGATCCTCGTGCACGCGCAGCGCCCAGCGCCCGTGCGAACAGCGGATCGCTGCCAATACGCTCTTCGTGGAGGTTCCCGTACTCCAGGCCCCAGCCCCGGAGGTGGCCTGCGCCGATGTCCCGGCCCGCATGCAACTCCAAGGGATAGGCCTCGCGCCGGAACAGGGCATCGATCTCCCTCGTCATGCGCCCCCCTCGGACCGTTCCAGCACCAGGTATTGCGACCACTGTGTCCACGACCAGAATGCGGCTTGCGCCGGGAAGCGATCGGGCGCATCGCGGAAACCGGCCATCAGCGCCTCCTCCAGCCAGGGCAGGCGGATGCTTCCACTGGCCGCCACCTTCAATCCGCGACGAACCGCATGCGCCGTGATCGCATCGCGATCGGGCAGGTGCTGGTGCGTGCAGTCGTCGTCGAAGCGCGAGATCACCAGGGGGACACCGGCCGCATGCAGCTCGCTGAGCGGCGGCAAGTCGAGCGACGCAGGCGAAGGCCACTCCACGTACGCACGCCCGCCGACGGCAAGCCGCTCGGCGACCCAATCGACGAACGTACCGGCATCGTCGATGTGCTCGATGAAATGCGCCGACACGATGGCATCGAAGCTCAATCCATCGAATGCCGGCCTGGACTGGTTCCAGTCGCCGGTCTCGTAAGCTTCGAATGCATCGAAGTGCTCGCCCTTTTCCAGCGAATACGCATACAGCCGCAAGTCGTGCCGGGCGGGCTCCGGCCAGCCACGAAACATCGACAGCGAACCGTCGCCGGCACCGATATCGACGACCACCGCCCGCGACGGAAGCGTCTTCAGGAACGCCGTGCGTGGATGGAACTGGAAATACAGTTCCAGGGCCTTGCTCGCCCGAATGCTGGCCTGGCGTGGTGCGCGATACCAGGCAACGATCTTTGCGATGTCCATCCGCCGCGATTCTCTGGGATCCATGACAATTCCATCAAGTCGGCCATTGTCACGCATGTGACGCGAACAATGCCTGCGCGCGCACGTAATCCTCCGGCACGCCGATGTCGATGAAGCCGGAGGTCTGGGCGAACGCCGTCACCATGCCCGCGGCAGTGGCCGGCTGCAGCACCTCGCGTTCGAACGAAAACGCGGCCTGCGCCGGCAACACCGCCAATGCGGCCTCGGTGAGGAAATAACAGCCCGCATTGATCGCGCCCGGGCCCTGCTCGCCTTTTTCGCGGAAGCCGACGACCATGCCGCGCGCATCGCACTCGACCGCGCCGTAGCGGCCGACATCCCCGACCTCCGCCAGCGCCATCCCGATCGCCGCACCATGCTGTCGCGTCGCGCATTCCAGCGCCTGCGGCGAATACGCCAGCCAGGTATCGCCATTGAGGACGTGCACGCCCTCGCCATGCAACTGCGTCGCTGCAAGTTTGATCGCACCACCCGTGCCGAGCGGTTCGGGTTCGACGGAATAGACGATCTCCATGCCCTGCCAGCGCCGCCCGACCCGGTCTTCGATGGTCTCCGCCCTGTAACCGGTGGCGAGGATGCAGCGACGCATTCCACCGGCGGCCAGGCGATCCAGCAACCACGCAAGGAACGGGCGACCTGCGACCGGCGCCAGCGGCTTCGGCACGTCGTCAACCACGCCGCGCAAGCGGGTGCCCAGGCCCCCGGCAAGGACGATCGCCTCCTCAGCCGGCTGCACGCGGGTGCATCTCCGCTTCAATCAGCGCGCACAGCAGGTGGCCGAGGAATTCGTGGCCTTCCTGGATCCGCGGGGTCTCTTCGGAGGGGATCCGGAAGCAGGTGTCGGATAGCGTGGACAGCTTCCCCCCACCCCGTCCGGTGAAGCCGATGACGTGCATGCCGCGCGCCTTCGCGGCTTCGGCTGCACGCAGCACGTTCGGGGAATTCCCGGACGTGGAAATGGCGATCAGCACGTCGCCCCCCCGGCCCAGCGCCTCCACTTGGCGCGCGAAGGTGTAGTCGTAGCCGTAGTCGTTGCCGATCGCGGTGAGGATGCTGCTGTCGGTCGTCAGCGCGATCGCGGCCAGCCCCGGACGGTCGTAATAGAAGCGGCTGACCAGTTCGCCCGCCCAGTGCTGGGCATCGGCCGCGCTGCCGCCGTTACCGCAGAACAGCAGCTTGCCGCCATCGCGCAGCG
Source organism: Pseudomonadota bacterium (assembly GCA_023388715.1). Lineage (GTDB taxonomy): Bacteria > Pseudomonadota > Gammaproteobacteria > Xanthomonadales > Xanthomonadaceae > Thermomonas. The sequence goes on along the minus strand of JAEWFT010000005.1, from coordinate 14,712 downwards.
ATCCAACGCAGCTCGCCGCTGCCAACATGACCTGCTGCGTCAGCGCCGCATCGGCCGCCATCGCCTGCATGTTGGCGAGCGCCTTCCCGAATTCATCGGCGATATACGCCTTCATGGTGTCCTCCACGCCGTGGCGCCGCCCGGGTTGAAATGGAAGTCGAGCAGGCTGCCGCCCTGCGCCAACAGTGCAGCCGACAGGCGGAGGCGATCGACCGGGTCGCAGACGAACATCATGAAACCACCGCCGCCCGCACCCGACACCTTGGTCGCCACCGCCCCGTTCGCCATCGCGAGGGCCTCCAGGCCGTCGATCATGGGATTGCTGATGCTGCTGGCCATCCGCTTCTTCGCCTCCCAGCCCTGCTGCAGGGTGCGCGCAAACGCGGGCAGGTCGCCGCGCAGCAGGTTCTCCTTCATCAGTCCGGCTTCGGCTTTCAGCTGGTGCATCGCCTCAAGCGAACGCGATGCGCCTGCCGCGGCGTTGCGCGCCTGCTCGTCGATGATGCGCGCCGACTCGCGCGAGACGCCGGTGAAGTACAGGAGCAGCGACGCTTCCAGTTCCGCGGCGACCCAGTCCTTGATCCGCAATGGATTGACGATGACGCGCTCCGCGGAATGGAACTCCATGAAGTTGAAGCCGCCGAACGCCGCCGCGTACTGGTCCTGCTTGCCGCCCGCAAGCCCGAGGTCGATCCGCTCGATGTCGTAGGCCAGGCGCGCGATCTCGTACTCGCCCAGCGCCAGGGAGAAATATTCCGCGAGCGCCGTGACCAGCGCCACCACCAGCGTGGAGGAGGATCCCAGTCCGGAGCCGGGTGGTGCATCCGACCAGGTGCGGATGCGCAATGGCGGCCGCTCGCCCTGCAGGTAATCGCGGCTGATGCGCAGGTACGCGCCCGCGAGCAGCTGCACAGGTCCGGCGGACGCATCGACACGTGCTGGTGCAAAGGAGTGACGCTCCCCGCGGTCCAGCGCCTCGAGCGTCACGTCCGCGCCATCTCCCGGATCCACCGTGGCGTACGCGTAGCGGTCGATCGCCGCGTTCATCACGCAACCGCCGTGTAGGTCGCAGTACGGGGCGACGTCGGTGCCGCCACCCGCAAGGCCCAGGCGCAACGGCGCGCGCGCGCGGACGATCATCGCGCGTGCTCCGCGCCAATGCCGAGGGCAGAGCCCAGCTGCCTGCGCAGCGTGTCACGCGAGAAGTTCGCCCGGGCATAGGCGGCGCCGCGCTGCGACTGCCCGCGCCACGCGGCATCGTCGTCGAGCAGCGCCAACAGGTGTTCGGCCAGCGCCTCCTCGTCGTCCGCAACCACGCAGGTGGCCTCCACGCCGGGCAGGCCCTGGGCACCGACCGACGTGGTCACCAGCGGCAATCCCTGCTGCAGCGCTTCGACCACCTTGCTTTTCACGCCGGCGCCGTAACGCAGCGGCACCACTGCCACCCGAGCGTGCTGGTAGCGGCGCTCAAGTTCGGAATCGTCGACGAAGCCGGTGACCTCCACGCGTTCACCGGCAAGCGCGAGCACGTCCGCCGTCGGGTTGGAGCCCACCAGTGCGAGACGTGCCGATGGCCGCCGCGCCCACACCTTGGGCATGATGGTGTTGACCAGCCAGGTCGCGGCATCGACGTTCGGCGGATGCGCGAAGCCGGCCACGAACAACAGGCCATCCCGACCATCGAGCGTCGCGTCGTCGACAAACCGCTCGTACGCATACGGGGTCACCGCGCGCGCGTCCACCGAAGGCTCCAGCGCCAGCACGTGTGCGGCTTCATCGCCGCTTGGATACAGCACGACATCACTGCGGCGCCAGATCGCGCGCTCGCGGCCTTCCATCAGGTCCGCGTCCCGCGTCAAGGCGTTACGCGCATCCCCCTCCGGTTGCAGCGCCGCCTGGTTCCGCATCCGCCGGAAATGCAGGTCATGCCCGTAGTAAACGACGCGCGCGCGACTTTGTACCCTGATGGCTTCGAGGTGCGCATCAGCGACGTCGGGGCGCGACAGCAGGACCGCATCGAACACGTCGCCATACTCGCGCAGCATCGCTCCGATGCCATCGCGCCAGCGCACCCCATGGAACACCTCGACGCCCATCGCCTGCAGGCGCGGAGCGTAGACAGGATCGTAGTACAGGTTATCGGGCCAGAACTTCACCACCGCGCCGACGTCAAGCAGCGCACGGATAAACGCCAGCATGGTGCGGGAACCGGCGTCGCGGTCGGGCTGCGGCACGTAGTGGTCGACGACCAGCACGATCGGCCGGTCCCAGGCCCGGTCACGCGCCCGGACCACCTGCTCGCCATTCGGGTAATGGGCCTGCAGCGCGTCGTTCCAGCGCGCGCGCAGCGTCTGCTGGTTGGCGAGCTGATGCGCCTTGATGCCGCTGCCGGTGTCGGTGCCGTGGGAAATGCCCTCGTGGTGGATCACTTTGGAGAATGGCGTGTAATAGGCCTGCAAGCCCTCCGCACGGACGCGGAAGCACAGGTCCGAATCTTCGCAGTAAGCCGGCGCGTAGCGTTCGTCGAAGCCGCCGAGCTTCTGGAACAGCGCCCGCGGCAGCATCAGCGCCGCGCCCGAGCAGTAGTCGACGCGGCGGACGTAGTTGAACTCGACCGCCTGCGGATCGCCAAGGCGGCCGTAATTCCAGGCCGAAGCATCCTTCCACATGATGCCACCCGCCTCCTGCAGGCGACCGTCCGGGTAAAGGAGCATCGAACCCGCCACGCCCGCGTCGGGGTGGCTTTCGAAGAGGTCGAGCAGCGCATCCAGCCAGCCTGGCGCGACCTCGGTGTCGTTGTTGAGGAAGCAGACGAACTCACCGCGGGCAAGCTCCAGCGCCTGGTTGCAGGAGCGAAGGAACCCGAGGTTCTGAGGATTCTCGTGGTAGCGCAGGCCCGGCACCGCGCGCAGGCCCTCCATCGCCGGATCCCCCGATGCGTCCTCGAGCAGCAGCACTTCAAAACTGGCGCGGTCGCCGGCCTTCTGTAGCGATCTCAGGCAACGCGCAGTGTAATCGGGTTGCCCGTAGGTGGGCACCACGATGCTGACCTCGGGTGCGTCGACGATCGGAAAGCTGAGCCCTTCAAAAGGATTCTGTGCAGCTTGCCTGGCCTGCGGAACGGGCGCCGGATCGGCCGACAGCGCATTTACAGGCGTTTCCGCCGGTGCGGGTCGCACCGGTAAACGTGGCTCCGCGGCCGTCCGCCTCAGGCGCGCAAGCATGCTCCGAAGCGGGCGTCCCATCCGCCAGCTCGATGAGCGAAGGATGCCCGCCACCATGGCCTCAAGCTCGCTTGCGTAGCGCTCCATCGACTGCAGCGAGCTCCGTTTGGCAGTCAGCTCCGCTTGAGTTTTCTGCACCACTTGGCGCAACTGCACCAATTCCGCGGAGATCCTTTCCAGGTGTTCGTGCATTTCCCGCGTCATCCTGTCGTGCAGTTCCTGCAGTACCCCATAGCGCTCGGCATCATTGGACCGTGCTTCGCGCAATGCAGCGACTTCGCTGTCAAGTCCGCGCGCCCAGGCGATTTTCTCCTGGCGATCCGTTTCGATAGCTTCGAATGCGACCCGGGACTGTGCTAGCTCCTCTTCGAGCGAACGGGCCCAGGCAAGCTTTTCGTTTCGATCAGTCTCAGCCTGCCGGTACGCGGCCTGCAACCCGGCCAGTTCGGCCGTCAGCGATATTGCCCATGCCGCCTTGGCGTCGCGGTCGGACTCGGCCTCCCGATACAGCTGACCCAGACGTGCCAGCTCCTCTTCCAGGCCTTTGGCCCACGCGACCTTCTCGTCACGGTCGGCTTCAGCCTGTCGGTACACGGCCTGCAACCCGGCCAGTTCGGCCGTCAATGAGCTCGCCCATGCCGCCTTGGCATCGCGATCAGACTCGGCCTCGCGATACAGCTGGCCCAGACGCGCCAGCTCCTTTTCCAGCCCCTTGGCCCACGCGACCTTCTCGTCACGGTCGGCCTCAGCCTCGCGATAGACGGATTGAAGCGACGAAAGCTCTGCCTCCAGCTTGGTAGCCCAGCCGAGCTTTTCGTCGCGATCGGCTTCCGCCCGCCGATAGGCCTGCTGCAGATCCTTGAGCTCGCGCTCCAAGGCTCTTGCCCAAGCTACGGTGTCATCGTGCTCCCCGACGAGACGGGAATACTTTTCGCCCAGATCGTTGAGCTGCGCCTCGCCATTTCGGCGAGCGTCCGCGAGCAATCCGGCGTAAGCCGACACCAGAGGCTCCGCGCCAGAATAGTTCGCTTCGAACGCCATCTCTGCCGTGGCGACTGCGGCGACATCAGTGGGATCCGACTGCAACGACGACATGGCCGCGGGGAGACCCGCTGGCCAGGCTGTTCTGGCGTCGTGGTGGCGCAGCTGCGGATCGAGGAATTCGGTGATCTGCCTGGCCTGCTGCTCGTCCGTCCGCAACTGCAATTGCAGCGCATCGTTGATTGAGTCCACTGCGCCCCGCCAGTCGTTGAGCAGTGCGCTGTATTCGATCGCGCCGCGCAGGCAGCCCTCGCTGGCCTGCGCCGCATCCAGCAGATAGCGCGCCCAGAGCAGCTCGCCCAGTGGCAGGGGAAGTCGGTCACGCTGCAGCAGGGAGCGCGCAACCTCGCTCGGATGGCGTGAGACCAGGAGCACGCGCGGCACCACGTCCAGCATGCCGAGCACCCGACGCCACAGCGGCAGCAGCCGACACAGGCGCGGATCCTTGACTCCCCACAGGGCGCAGCCGCCGAAGTCGCGGCGCAGCAGCGTGAGCAGCGCCTGCTCTGCCTCCCGCGCAGGCAATGATTCCAGCCACGCCACGGGCAGCGGACGCGGGTCGTCCCAGCTACGATCAAGGCCCGCAAGCAAGCGCTCGTGGATGTCCACCACGCCCTGGTGTTCCCAGAATCCCGCCGGGTTGTCCTCCCCGGCAGGCATCAGGTCATCACCCAACGCCACGCCAAGCAGGTTGAGCACTCGCGTCACCGCCGACGTGCCACTGCGATGCATGCCCAGCACGAGGATCGCGCTGGCAGGTTGCCGCGTCTGCATCATGGAGCCTGCGCGACCGTATCAGTCCACCTTTGCCGGTACCGTGGCGCCACGCCTGACCGGCACCGACGGCTCCACCCGGATCTCGGGGACAGTGGTCGATTGCGGCAGGTCCAGGAATTCAAAGCGCTGGCTCAGGGAGCGCGTCATCTCCTCGGCCTGGGTGTCGGTCTCGATGATGTACGGCACGATCATCAGCACCATCTCGGTCTTGTTGCGGCCGCGGGCCTGGGTCTTGAACAGGTTGCCAACGACCGGGACATCCTTGAGGTAAGGAATGCCGCTGTTGCCCCGCGTTTCGCGGTTCGACATCAGCCCGCCGAGCAGGATCGCGCTGCCATCCTTGAGGCTGAGGTTGGTCGACACCGACCGGTTGAAGATGGCCGGCGAGCTGACGCCGGAGTCGGAACCGACCGGCAATGCTTCGCTCACTTCCTGCCGCAGCTCGATGTCCACACGGTCGTTCGAGTACACCACCGGCTTGATGTTCAGCAGGATGCCGGTCTTGCGGTACTGGATGGTCTGGATGATGCCTGTGTTGCCACCCGTCTGGATGTTTGAGGTTGCCTGAGCGCTGATCGTCGGCACCTCGGTGCCCACGTCGATGTTCGCCTCCTCGCCGCTCTTCACCATCAGGCGCGGGGTGGAGAGCACGCTGATGCGATCCATCGACGCGAGCGCCTTGAGCGAGGCGCGGGTCTGGCCGGCAATGTCCAGCAGGTAGTTGAGCCCCGGACCGCCTGTACCCCCAAGCGTGCCCGAGGTCATGCGGCCACTGAAGCGCCCGAGGTCGGTGTTGCGCGCGAGCCATGCAACGCCGAATTCCTGGTCGTCGGTCAAGGTGACCTCGGCAACCGTCACCTCGATCATCACCTGCCGGGGCGCCTTGTCCATTTGCCGGATCAAGGGCAGCAGACGACCCCACTCGGTGGCCGATCCCTGGAAGATCAGCGCATTGCGCGGCTCGTCCAGCGACAGCTGGCCCGTGGTCAGGCCACCGGCGGCAATCGCGCCCACTGGCACCACGACCTCGCCCGTGGGCGGGGGTGCAGCGACCTGACTACCGTCGATGGTGTCCCGCGACGGCCGGCGCGTGTTGGAACCCTGCTTGATCCCACGGATGGTGTCGGCGATCTCCTCGGCGCGGGTGTTCTTGACCAGATAGTAGAAAAGCCCGTCCTTGCCGGCTGTCGGATTGGGCTGGTCGATGCTGCGCGCCCATTCCACCGCGTGTTCCAGCACCGCCCGGTCGGCCGCGAACACCAGGACCGTATTCACCGACTCGATCGGTAACACGAGGATCGCCGTGCCACCGGTCACGCCGCCGGTGTAGAGCGCCGCGCCATAGCCTTCGGCGCCAAGGACCTCGACCAGTCGTTTGGCCAATTCCTCGGCGGACACGAACGCAGGCTCCAGCCGGGCGCTCTGGCGGCCGCGCATGGCCGGGCGATCGAACACCCGGATCGCGTCGAGCGCCTGGCGCACCATCTCCGGCCGTCCCATCAGGATGACGGCATTGCGGCTGTTGTCGGCCTGCATGCTGAGCGCGTCGGAAGACTTGAACGCGACCTGCAGCAGACTCATGACATCGGTCACCCGGACTGACTGCAGCTCCACCAGCTGGAACACGGGGCGGTGGGAGATGGGCACGTCGGGCAAGGCCCGCCCGCTGACTACCAACGGCGGGATGGTGGCCGCGCCGCCGGTGACACGGTTGAAGAACACCAGGCCCGAGCTGTATTCGGTGTTCACACCGTAGTTGCGCAGCACTTGCACCGCGAGGCGGTAGAACTGCTGCGGCGACTGCGGACCGGAGGTGCGCAGGGTCACCAGGTCGCCCATGCGCGAGACCTGCGGATCCATCTGGAAGCCGACCCCGAGGATCGTGCCGAAGAATTCATTGATGAAGGCCGGCACCGGCATGCCTTCGATGTTGACGTTGACCGCCCCGCCCTTCAGGGGTGGCATCGGCTCGCCGGCAGCGCCGGCGACGAGCGACTCGCCCGCGCCCGGGATCGACGGCGTGTTCCCACGCTTGAGTCCCACCGGCGCAGGGGCCGCCTCGACCGCCTGCAATCCTGCATCCAGGCGCTCCTGTTCGGTGGAGGGTGCGGGCGGCGGCAACGGAGCAGGGATGGGCAGCCGTGGCGTCGCGCACGCCCCCACGATCAAGGCGATGGCGGCGGCGCTCAGGAAGGGCTTGCAACTGGTCATGGATTCATCATCTAGGCAACTGTGGGATCCGGCGCGCGTCAGGCGCCGCGGCGCCCGGGCGTGGCGCCTGCGGGAGGTGCAGACCGGGGTGCTGCAGGGGATGTCTGGGATGGCGTCTCCGTCTCGGCGCAACCGGAAACTGCGATGTCTGGTTCGGTCGGACTGGCGCGATAGAGCGCACGCAGGCGGCGGCATCCGTCCTTTTCGAACACCACCCCGTCGCGACTGACCTGGATGAGGGTGGAACCATCGGGCAGGGCGTCGCCCAGCCGCACCCAGGACTGCTCCGCCTTGTTCCCCTGGCTCACGGCGACCTGCACTTGGGGATTGGTGACGATTGCAAGCAGGCGCCACGTCACCTGCGGCCGTTGGCGGCGATCCCCGGGGACGGCCAGCTCACCCCAGAAACGCGCGGACCGCAGACGCAGGAAGTCTTCCTCGCGGAAACGCTTCAGCGACTGTGCATTCGGCAGCGACCAGGTCGCTGCATCGGCGGCGGGCGGCTGCGCGGCGCGGATCGGCAGGAACAGGCCCACCACCACACCCAAGGCCGTGCCAGCGGCGGCAGCCAGCAGCCACTTGCGCAGGCGCAACCGGTCAGCCGGCGCCATCGGTACCCTCCTGCGGCTGCGGTGCGGCGATCCGGTAAAAGGCGGCGAACGTCAGCGAGAAACTGGGCACCCCGCGCTCATAGCGGAAGGAGAAGTCATCGACGACCATCAGCCGCTCCGAGCCCTCGACCCGGCGCAGGATCTCCAGCAACTGGTTCTGGCTGACCTGGCCGCGCAGGGTGACCGGCACCCGCCAGATCTCCGGGAAACCCGTCACCTGTGCAGGTGCGCGCGCCTCGCTACCCAGTTGCCGCCCATACGCGTTCATCAGCTGGCGCACGAAGGTCTGCGTCTCCGCCTGCGCCAGCCCGATCGTCGCGCTGGCGGGCACTTCGGCCTGCAGCGCCTTTTCCAGCGCCTGCACGTCGCGGGCACGGGCGATCCAGTGGTCCTCGTTGGCCAGCTCGGTCATCTTGTAGAGCTGCACGGTCTGCTGCTGGTACTGGTCATGAAGGTCGCGCCGCCACTGTACGAGCAGCTGGCAGACGTAAATGAAGAGAATGACTGCGATCGCAAGCACGCCCCACCGCAGGCGGGGGTTGGCGCGCCATTGCACGAGCATCCCGGCAAGGGCGCCATCGCGCGCACTCATCGGCGTGCGCTCCGGGGTGCGGCCGGGGGCAAGACGCGCGCCTTGACCATGACACTGTCCTGGCGCTGCCCGACCAGCTCCGCGGTGACGCCGGAAAAGCGCTTCGACGCTTCCCACGCAGTGACGATCGCGCGCGGGTCCGGATTCTGCATGCGGGCTGTCAACTCAAGCGATTGCGGATCCAGCATCTTCCATTCCAGTAATTGCCAGTTGCCCCGCATCAAACCGGAGACCAGCGTCAGTAACTCGATCTGGCTCGCTGGCGGGCGCAGTGCCAGCAGTGCATCAATGTCGGCGCGCCCCTGCAGGGCGCTGTCGCGCGCGTTGATGATTTTTTCCAGCGCCTGCTCACGCTCGGCGATGTCGCGCTCCACCTGCCAGATCGACACCTTGAGCGCCGCAGCACCCACAAGGAGGGCTGCCAAAGTGGCGGCAACGGTGGCGGCGGCGGCCATGGTGAGATATTCGCCATAGCGACCCACCGCTTCCCCGACGCCCACCGACCTGGCCGCCGACCAGGGTCTCTCGGCCAGCGGTGCGGTCTCGACAGTGGGCACCTCGGCTGCGGGAGCCAAGCCAGCGCCGCGGCGGAATTCGTTCCAATCGGCAAGGCTTGGCGCTTCCGGCCACCAATGCGAGGCGCCCATCACCCCGTCACGCCATGCACGCGCCTCGACCCCTTCATCCAGGGCCACGAGCTCTTCACCGGACTCCTGTGGCTGCCCCCGGAACAACGATTCAGGAAGGATGCGCCGCGGCGGGGCAAGGGCCTCACCGCCCACGGTCGTTGCCTGCGCGCGCGACCACGCCCATACCATCGCGCGGTCGCCCACCCACTCGACATGCGACTGCGTGTCAGGGAACGGGGTGAACCGGGAGATCGCCATCGACGCGAACGCCGCGCGCTTGCGCGCTGGCACGGCACTGCCGTCGAGCACGGTGTAGGCGCAGAAGCCGCGGGCCAGCACCCATTCCTGCCCGTTGCGCCCTTCGGCCAGCTGGCGAAGGCCACTACTGGCGCGCAGCCACCGACTGGCGGAAAACCCGCGAGCGAACCGCGACAGCATCGTCGGCTGGCGACGAGGCCTTGGATTGGATGAGCTCATAGTCCTCACGCCAAGGGTGGCCCCGATCTTCGAACGGAGTCAGCGTCCAGTGCACCAGAACCACTCGCCCCCCATGCGAAGGCCACAGCTTCAAAGTGCCGGACGAAGCAGGATACACAGCTACCGGCGACTCCGTCGACTTGGGAAGCCCCAGGAAAACGGAGAAGTCTGTCTCGGTCATGAACGGCTGCAGTTTTCGGTATGCGATGGCCCGCTCCGCCTTCTCCGCATCCATACCCTCCAGCGTCCGCAGGACCCGCAACGGCGCGGTGTTCACATTGACGACGATCGATGGCTCCACCGTCAGCGTGTCGCTGATCTGCGAGGGGCTCAGGAACGCGAGCGCCTCCTTCCACCCGGCAACCCGCATCAGCTCCATGGGCGTCGCCAGCGGCAGGTTGGTGGGCGGCGGCAAGCCGGCGCTGCGATAGCCGTCCGCCTCCATGCTGTTGATCCGGTAGAGATCGTCGCGATCCTGGTAATCCATCAACCGGTTGATCAGCGTCTCGGCCGGCAGCGGCCGCGCCTGGCCACCCTGCGCCAGCAGCCGCTCCAGCGCCACCGGTGGTTGCCAATTGACGCCGAACAGCCCGAAATCATCCTGCAACGCGAAGCGTGCCCCGCCGAGCCCCTGATGGATGCGCCCGTCCAGGGAAATCTCTGTTCCCACCGGGAGCGAGGAATTCAGGTCGTCAATTGTCTGGATCGCGCGCGTGCCGCCCTCGCCGAACGAAACCAGGTTGTCGACGGTGAGTCCGCCCAGCGTCATTCGCTGCGTCGCCAGCAGGTACATGACGCTGGCGCGGGTACTGGCCATGTCGACCGCATCCTGCATCCCGCGGCTGCGCTGCTCTGCCTGCTCCAGCAGGCGCGCGGTGATGGTGGCGATGGTGCCGGCGAGCAGCCCCAGCACCACCAGCATCGCCAGCACCAGCACCAGCACGAAGCCGCGATCAGGCCGGCGCCTCATTCCAGTTCCTCATCGCCGTAGAGGCGCTTGGGCGGCTCCAGCGGGCCCAGCACCGCGGCCAGCAGAGGGCGCTCACGCCCTTCATCATCACGCACCAGGCCCACCAAGGCCGGTAACGCTTCCGGATTGACCTTGCCCAGCTTGGGCGGCCATTGCTCCAAAGGCTTGCCGTCGCTGTCGTAATAGGCGAAGCGCAGTGGGGAGGGATCGCGCCGGCGCATCCGCCAGCGCTCCCGGCCTGCTTCCAGGTAGGCGACTTCCACGCCGCCATCGTCGGTTGGATGGAGTTCCCACGCCAACGTGGTCGGACTTCCCTCCGGCGCATACAGGGGATTGAGGGTGGTGGCAGAAAAGCGTTCGGCATCGCCGACAAAACGCAATTCGGGAGCGGCGTAGAGACCGTGGACGCTGTCGCGGAACCAGGCCTGGAACAGCGCTTCGCGATCGATGCCGGCGGCCTGCGCGCCCACGCGCTCGCGGGCGATCCGGTAGCTGCCCAGCATCTGGAACATCAGCATGGTCGCGAACGATATCAGCACCAGCGTGACCAGCATTTCCATCAGGGTGAAGCCATGCTGGGCGACCTTTCCGCCACGTCGACGCGCACTCACAGGTCGTCCACCGCGCGCACCTGGTCCCAACCCACCTGGCGGACCCGGAACGTCTGCAGCTCGCGCTGGTCCCGCAGCACGCGCACATCCACCTCGTACAGCGCGACCATATAAATGGCCGGCGAGCCGGACTGATCGACATTTGGACGGGGTGGCTCCAGGGGCGTGCTGCTCCAGCTGACGACGAGGTCGCCGACCTCACGCCTGCCGGAGGGCGTCTTCATCGGATTGGAGCGGCGAATCAGGTCAAGCGACGAGAGCAGCGCTTGCTCCACCTGCTGGCGATCGCGGATCCGCATCAGGGTGATGGTGTTGGTGGAGAGCCAGCCATACAGCGCCAGCGCGCCCATGGTGAAGACCACCAGGGCGACGATCGCCTCAAGCAGGGTGAAGCCCGCCACCGTTCCTCGGCCCATGCGTCCGGCGCGCCTGCTCACGGCAGCACCCGGGGATCGCAGAACGGCGCTGCCACCTCGATCGTGCGCGATCCATAACTGTTGGAAATGATGACCTCGCCACCCTGGCAGACGCCATTGGAGCCGACCCGCCAGGGCTCGGGCACCTGCAGTTGCCAATCGCCCGCAACCTTCAATGGCGGCTCCGGCTGCTGCAGCGCTTCCGCATCAAGCACGATTTCCGTCCCGCGCGCGCGCGCCTCGCCGGGCAGTGCGCGCAGGTCGTCCAGCAGCACGTCGATCGCCGCCTGCCGCTGCCAGCTGTCGATGCCGCGCAACATGGAGGGCGCGACCAGCGCGGTGGCCAGGCCGAGGATGGCCAGCACCACGATCAGTTCCAGCAGGGTGAAGCCGCGTTGGCGCATGCCCGCCCTAGGGCTGGGTGGCGGCCGCGCCCGGCGGGAAGCCCACGTCCGCGTCCTGGCCCTCACCGCCGATCTTGCCATCGGCGCCAAAGGAGTACAGGGTGAAGGGGTTCTCGCCACTGGGAACCGGTGCGTACTGGTAAGGCTTGCCCCATGGGTCCTGCGGTACCGCCTCGTCGAGGTAGGGTCCCGCCCAGCCGCGCGCACCCTCGGTACCCGTCGGACGGGTGGTCAATAGGGCCAGGCCCTCCTGCTCGGTTGGCCAGCGGCTGATGTCCAGCCGCATCGTCTGCAGCGCCCCGCGCAGCATCTTGATCTGGGTTTCCGCGGTCTGCACCTTGGCCTTGTCGGCCTGTCCGAACAGGCGCGGACCCACCAGGCCCATGATCAGGCCGATGATGACCAGTACCACGATCATCTCCAGCAGGGTGAAGCCCGCCTGCCGCGCGCGTGGAATAAGTCTCGGGTGTCGCTGCATCTGATGGTTCCTGAGTTCGGCGGTCAGACCGCCAGGTCGTTGGCGCTGGTGATCGCCAGGATCACGCCGAGGATAATGGTGCCGATCACGCTGCCGATGATCAGGATCGCGATCGGCTCCAGCAGGATCAGCACCCGCTTCATCCGGTTGCGGCCCGCTTCCTCATACAGCCTGGCCAATGAATCCAGCATGGACGCCAGCTTGCCGGAGCGCTCGCCCACGCGCACCAGGTTGTAGCCGGTCGCGGTGAGTGCGTCATGGTCCTCGAGCGCGTCCGCCAGCGACGCGCCACCGCGCACCGCCCGCGTCACCTCGCCCATCCGCGCACGCCGCTGCGGCAGCTGCAGCCCGGCCTGCGCGAGTTCGAGTCCGCGCATCAGGGGCACCTTGTTGCCCAGCAGCGCGCCCAGCACCTTCGCCCAGCGCGCGGTGTCGGCCTCGACCAGCCAGGGTCCAACGATCGGCCAGCGCGACAGCCGGTCCAGGCCGCCCGCGCGCAGCTCCGGCTTGCGCAGTGCCCAGGTCGCCGCGGCGATGGCAGCGCCGGCGACCAGCGCCAGCAGCAGGAAGTTCTCGCGGGTCCAGGTGCCGACCGCCAGCACCAGCCAGGCCAGCAACGGAAGGTCATCGGCTTGCTGCAGCAGCGAAGCGAACTTGGGAACCACGAAGACGAACATGATCGCCACCGCCGCCACGCCCGCCAGCACCAGCACGACCGGGTAGATCAGCGCATTGCGCATCTCGTTACGCAGCTGCTGCTCGTATTCCATCTGCGCGCCGGCATCCCGCAGCGCCTTACCCAGCTGGCCGGTCAACTCGCCGGCGCGAGCCAGCTGGACCACGTATTCCGGCAGCGGCAGGCCGCTCTTGGCCAACGTCGCCGAAAACGCCAGGCCGCGCTGCAGGTCGCGCGACATCAGGGTGAACGCTTCGACGATCCGCGGATGGTGCGCGCCCAGCGCCTGGCTTCCGACCGCGTCGGCGATGCTCACGCCGGAGGTCAGCATCGTGGCCAGCTCCTGCAGCGCCAGGATCACGTCGCCATGGCGCAGGCGCCCCGCGCGGCGGCGGGTGGCCGCATCGCCGGCGCTCAGCTCGACCACCGCCAGCCCGCGCCGCTCCAGCTGGCGTGCGGCCTCGCGCTCGTTGTTGGCGCGCAGCACGCCTTCCAGGCCGATGCCCTCGGCGTTCAGCGCGTGGTAGTGGTAGCGCGGCATCGGTTCAGCTACCCGCCACGCGCAGCACTTCCTCGACCGTGGTCAGTCCCTGCCAGGCCTTGAGCAGGCCGTCCTCGCGCAGGAACCGGCACCCTTCCTCGCGCGCCAGCGCCTTCATCTCGTTGACCGAGGCGCCGCTGACGATCAGGTGCTGCATGCGCTCGCTCACCGGCACCATCTCGTAGATGCCGAGCCGGCCGCGATAGCCGGTGTTGAGGCAGTTCGGGCAACCCACCGCCTCCATCCAGCGCGGCGCCATGTCCGGGAGCACGGCGTGCGCGAACCGCGCCGCCTCGGCCTCGATGGCCGCCGGCACCTTGTGCGGCCGCGCGCACTGCGTGCACAGGCGGCGCACCAGCCGCTGCGCCTGCACCGCGCGCACGGGAGTGGCCACCAGGAACGGCTCCACGCCCATGTCCACCAGCCGGGTGAACGCGCTGATCGCATCGTTGGTATGCAGCGTGCTCAGCACCAGGTGGCCGGTGAGGGCCGCCTGCACCGCGATCTCGGCGGTTTCCAGGTCGCGGATTTCGCCGATCATGATCACGTCCGGATCCTGGCGCAGGATCGACCGCAGGGCGTTGGCAAATGTCAGGCCGATGTCCGGATGCGCTTGGATCTGGGTGATCGCCGGCAGCTGGAACTCGACCGGGTCCTCGACCGTGATGATCTTCTTCAGGCCGTCGTTGGCGGCCGCGAGCGCGGCGTAGAGCGTGGTGGATTTACCGGAGCCGGTCGGCCCGGTGACCAGCACGATGCCGTTGGCCTCGGCGGTCCACTCGCGCATCAGCGCCAGGTGGTCGGATTCGAAGCCCAGCTTCTCCAGCCCCAGTTCCTTGCGCTCCTTGGGCAGCAGGCGCATCACGATCGACTCGCCATGCACGCCCGGCAGCGCCGACACGCGGATGTCCATTTCCTGGCCGCCGACCCGGGTCGACATGCGCCCGTCCTGCGGTAGCCGGCGCTCGGCGATGTCCATCCCGGAGATCAGCTTGAGCCGCGAGGCCACTGCATCGAAGCGATCCCGTGGAAGCTGCAGCCGGGTGTGCAACAC
>JAEWFT010000029.1 GCA_023388715.1 Pseudomonadota bacterium | reverse complement strand
AGCTGGTGCGCGGGCGCCTGAGCGCCAGCGGCCCGGTCCGCGCCGCCGAGCTGGCCGCCTTGCTGCAGGTGGATCCGGGCGCGGTCGAGTGCGCGCTGGCCGCGCTGGAAGGGGAGGGCGTCGCGATGCGCGGCCACTTCGATCCGGCGCTGGCGGGCGAGCAATGGTGCGAGCGCCACCTGCTGGCGCGCATCCATCGCCATACGCTGGGCCGGCTGCGCCGCGAGATCGAACCGGTCTCGCCGGCGGACGCCATGCGTTTCCTGTGCGACTGGCAGCACCTGTCGGCGCGCACGCGGCTGCGCGGCCCGGATGCGCTGGCGACCGTGCTGGCCCAGCTGGAAGGCTGGGAGGCGGCGGCGCACACTTGGGAGGCCGAGCTGCTGCCCGCGCGGCTGGCCGACTACGGCATCGACTGGCTGGACGCGCAGTGCAGCGCCGGCCGCATCGGCTGGGCGCGCCTGCGGATGGCCTCCACGCCCGACACCGGCAAGGGCGGGCGAGCGCCGGTGCGGGCCACGCCGCTGGTCTTGCTGCCTCGCCGCGAACTCGGCCGCTGGGCCACGCTGGCCGGGGTCGCGCCGGCGAGTGATGGACTCTCGTCGCGCGCGCAGAAGGTGGCCGACGCCTTGCGCAGCCATGGCGCACTGTTTTTCGAGGAACTGCAGGATGCCAGCCGCCTGCTGCACGTGGAGCTGGAGGACGCGCTGGCGGAACTGGTGGCGCGTGGCGTGGCCACCTGCGACAGCTGGGCGGGCCTGCGCGCGCTCCTGCTGCCGCAGGGCAAGCGGCCGGCCGCCAGCAGCCGGCGCATGCGGCGCGGCGCGATTTCCGGCGTCCGCGACGCCGGCCGCTGGAGCCTGGCCCGCGGCGCGGCCGGAAGCGTCGACGCCGAGTCGGTCGAGTATGTCGCGCAGGTGCTGTTGCGGCGCTACGGGGTGGTCGCCTGGCGGCTGGTCGAGCGCGAAGCCGCGTGGCTGCCGCCGTGGCGCGAGCTGGTGCGCGTGTACCGGCGGATGGAGGCGCGCGGCGAGCTGCGGGGCGGGCGTTTTGTGGCCGGGCTGGCAGGCGAGCAGTACGCGCTGCCGGAGGCCGTGGCGGGACTGCGCGAAACCCGGGCCCGGGCCAGGGACGGCGAGTGGATCGTGGTTGCCGGCACCGACCCGCTCAACCTGGCGGGAAGCCTGCTGCCGGGAGAGAAGCTGCCGCGCGCGCCGGGCGCGCGGCTGCTGCTGCGCGATGGCGTGGCGGTGGCGCGCAAGGTCGGCGGCAAGGTGGAACTGCTGGCGGACCTGGCGCCCAACGATGCCGACGCGGCCCGCCAGCGCCTGCTGCGCGATCCTCGCCTGCTCAGCCATGCCCAGGTGGCGATGCAGGCGGCGGCGGCTGGCTGAGCCGCGCCCCGACCGCGACCAGCGCGTTGCCATTGCACAGCACTGCGCTGGCGCCGCGCGCGAGACGCAGCGGATGCCCGCCGGTGAACGCGGAAAACGCCGGCAGGACGCTGCAGCTGGGCTGCAGCCAGAACGCCGGCGTGCGCGGCTGGCCCGGCAGCTTCAGCACCGGGTGCAGGTGGCCGCACAGCACGTGCCCGCGCGTGTCGGGCCCCGGCGCGTGGCGCAGCACGAACGGCCCGTCGTGGACGCTCTCGCCCAGTAGTTCCAGCGCGAGGCCGGCGCGGCGCAGCGCGTGGTCGTGGTTGCCGTCCACCACCGCGATCGCCAGCCCCGGATGCCGCTCGCGGAAGTCCTCCCAGGCCGCGCGCCACGAGGACAGGTCGCTACGCCCGTGCAGCACGTCGCCGAGCACCCACACCGCCTGCGCGCCGGTGCTTGCCACCAGTGCTTCCACCCGCGCCAGGTCCAGCGCGGTGCCGCCGCGCGGCAGGGCGATGCCGGCCGCGCGGAAGGTGTCGGCCTTGCCCAGGTGCAGGTCGGCGATGAACAGCCGTCGCCGCGCGGGCCAGTAGAGCGCGCGGTCGGCCAGCAGTCGCACCGGTTCGCCCGCCAGCCACAGGTCCAGCACCTCAGCCATGCCGCCGCTCCAACGCGTCCGCCGCGCGCCGCATGCGTGTGCTCCAGTCCTCGGTGCTCAGGCTGCCGCGCATCGCCTCGGCCCACAGCGGGAATGACAGCGGCGTCAGCGAGGCCGGCTGCTGCAGCAGCAGCGCGCGACCGGCGCAATCGGCCAGCGCCTTGCGCAGCGCGCGCACTTCCAGTTGCGACTCGAACACTTCGCGGCGCGCCTGCTCCAGCAGCAGGTGGTCGGCGTCGAAGCGGGAGAGGACGTCGAACAGCAGGCCGCTGGACGCCTGCAGCTGGCGCATCGAGCGTGGCGCGCGTCCCGGCAGCGAGGGCGGCAGCAGGCCGGCTACCCGCGCGATGTCGCGGAACTGGCGGCGTGCGAGCTCGGTGAGGTTGAGCGACTCCTGCAGGTCCCCGAGCAGCGCGTGGTCGGACAGCAGCGCGCGCAGGTCGTCGCCTCCGAGCTCGTGGCGCACCTGGGCGGTGATCGCCAGCCCGTAGTCATTGACCGCGAAGGCGAAGGTATTGGCCTGCAGGCGGCCCCAGCGCAGCGCCAGCAGCGCCGCCAAGCCCTCGTGCACCGCGCGACCCGCGAACGGGTACAGGAACAGGTGCCAGCCCTCGCGGGTGGCGAGCTGTTCGACCAGCAGGCAGTCCGGCGTCGGCAGCGCGGACAGCCGCGCCTGGGCGTCCAGCAGCGGCGCTACCGCGCGCAGCTCCGGCGTGTCGCGCGGGCCGGCCAGTGTCGCCTGCACGGCGTCGCCCAGCATGCTCGACAGCGGCATCCGGCTGCCCTGCCAGCGCGGCACGATGCCGTCGTTGCGCTTCGACAGCTTCACGTAGGCGGTCATGTCCTTCAGCTGGATCAACTCCAGCGTCTTGCCGGCGAACTGGAAGCGGTCGCGCGGGCGCAGGCGGCCGATGAAGCTTTCCTCGACCGCACCCAGCCGGCCGCCCTTCGCGAACTGCACCGAGACATGGCCGTCGCTGGTGATGGTGCCGATCGAGAGCCGGTGGCGGAACGCGAGCTTACGATCCACCACGCGGTAGGTGCCCGCATCGTCGCGCACCACGCGGTGGTAGTCGGGATAGTGCGAGAGCGCCTTGCCGCCCTGCACGATGAAGTCCAGCACCGCCTGCCAGGTCGGCGCGTCCAGGCCGGCGAAGGCGTGAGTGCCGCGCACCTCGTCCAGCAGGGCGTCGGTGTCGAAGCCTCCGCCCAGCGCCAGGGTCACGCAATGCTGGGCCAGCACGTCCAGCGACAGCCGCGGCGGCATCCGCGCTTCCACTTGGCCGGCCCTGAGCGCCTTGCGCGCCGCCGCGTACTCCACCAGCTCCAGCGCATGGGTGGGCACGCACAGGATGTGCCCGGCCTCGCCGGGGCGGTGGCGCGCGCGCCCGGCGCGCTGCAGCAGGCGCGAGAGCCCCTTCGGACTGCCGATCTGGATGACCTGGTCGACCGCCGGGAAGTCGACCCCGAGGTCGAGGCTGGAGGTCGCCACCACGCAGCGCACGCTGCCATCGCGCAGGCCCTGCTCGGCGGCTTGCCGCAGCTTGGGATCGATCGAGCCATGGTGCAGCGCCAGCATCGCCGGGTCCTCCAGCCACACCGATTGCAGCGCCTTGTGCCAGAGTTCCGCCTGCGAGCGCGTGTTGGCGAACAGCAGGGTGCTGCGCACGTCCTGCAGCCGGGCGACCACGCGTTGCAGCTGCGACAGCCCGAGGTGGCCGGCCCACGGGAAGCGCTCGCCGGCGCCGGGCAGCAGGGTCTCCAGGGTCAGCGAGCGCGGCCTGGCGGCATCGATGATGGGCGCGTCGGGGGCGTGCGGCAGCAGCACGTCGCGCGCCTCGGCGAGGTTGCCGATGGTGGCGGACAGGCCCCACGTGCGCATGCCCGGCGCCAGGCTGCGCACGCGCGCCAGGCACAATTGCAGCAGGACGCCACGCTTGCTGCCCAGCAGTTCGTGCCACTCGTCGACCACCACCGCGCGCAGCCCGCGCAGCTGGTCGGCGGTCTCCGGGTAGGACAGCAGCAGGGCGAGCGACTCGGGGGTGATCACCAGTACGTCGGACTGGCCGTTGCGCGACAGCCGGCGGTCGCGCGCGCTGGCATCGCCGGTGCGCATCGCCACCGTCCACGGCAGGCCGAGCGCGGCGATCGGCTCGCGCAGGGCGCGGGTGGTGTCGTTGGCCAGTGCCCGCAGCGGGGTGATCCACAGCACCCGCGTGCGCGACGGGACGAGCTCGCCGCGCTTGCGCGGGGGTGGCGGCGGATCACGCAGTGCCTCCAGCAGCGGGCCACCGAACGCGGCCAGGGTCTTGCCGCTGCCGGTCGGGGTGACCAGCAGGCCGTCGCGCCCGGCAAGGTAATGGCGCCACGCGGCGCGCTGGAACGGCGCAGGCTTCCAGCCCTGCCGCGCGAACCACGCCGACAGCGGCGCGTCGAACGCGCTGCGCGGTTTCACGCTGGCTCTCATCGGGCGAGCGCCTGCAGGGTGTCCAGGCGGTCGGCCTCCTGCATCGGCTTGTCGTGGCGCCAGCGCAGGATCCGCGGGAAGCGCACGGCGATGCCGGACTTGTGCCGCGCCGACCGGTTGACCGCCTCGAACCCGAGTTCGAACACGTGATGCGGCGTCACCGCCCGCACCGGCCCGAAACGCTCGGTGGTATGGCCGCGGATCCACTTGTCGAGCTGCAGGATTTCCTTGTCGTCGAGGCCGGAGTAGGCCTTGGCCACCGGCACCAGCGCGTCGCCATCCCACACCCCGAAGGTGTAGTCGGTGTACAGCGTGCTGCGGCGGCCGTGCCCGGACTGCGCATAGATCAGCACCGCATCGATGGTCAGCGGGTCGATCTTCCATTTCCACCAGTCGCCGCGCTTGCGGCCATGCTGGTATGGCGCAGAGAGCCGCTTGAGCATCAGGCCCTCCACGCCGCGTGCGCGGCTGCCCTCGCGCAGCGCCGCGGCCTGGGTCCACGAGCCTGCCGCCACCCGCGGCGACGCCTGGATGCGCGGGTCGCCGTGCGCGGCCAGCAGCCGCTCCAGCAGGCCGCGCCGCTCGGCCAGCGGGCGGCTGCGCAGGTCCTCGCCATCCAGCTCCAGCAGGTCGTAGGCGAGCACCCGCACCGGGGTGTCGGCCAGGATCTTCGGCCCCGGCTTCCGGCGTTGGATACGGGTCTGCAGCGCGGTGAACGGCAGCGGTGTGTCGCCTTCTCGCCAGCCCAGCAGTTCGCCATCGAGCACCGCGTCGCCGGGGAGGGTCGCCAGCGCCGCCTCGATCTCGGGAAAGCGTCCGTCAAGGCGCTCCTCGCCGCGCGACCACAGCGCCATGTCGCCACCGCGCCGGATCAGCTGCAGGCGGATGCCGTCCCACTTCCACTCCAGCAGCCATTCATCGAGCGCGCCCAGCGATTCCGCGTCCGCCTCCAGCGGCGAAGCGAGGTAGAACGGGTAGGGCGAGGCGGCGTCGCCCGGCTGCGGCGCGCGCGAGGTCAGGCGCTGCAGGAAGTCCGGCGTCGGCGCCCACTTGCCGAGCATGCGCTGGGCGATCAGGGCGATGTCCACGCCCGAGGCCTCCGCCAGCGCCTGCTGTACCAGCCCGCGCGAAACGCCCACGCGCAGCGCGCCGGTCAGCAGCTTGTTGAAGACGAAGCGCTGCGCGAACGGCAGCGTGCGCCAGGCCTCGACCACCATCGCTCGGCGGGTGTCGGGATCGGCGTTGGCGACCGGCAGCACGCGCGCCTCGATCCAGTGATGCAACGGCGCGTCGTCGTCCGCTTGCGGCGGATCGTCGAGCAGCAAGGCGAGCGTCTCGGCCAGGTCGCCGACCGCCTCATAGCTGTCATCGACCAGCCAGGCCGGGGTCCCGCTCTCCTCGGCGATCCATGCGCGCAACTCACCGCTGCTGGCGATGCGCGCCTTGGCGCCGCCGATCTTTTCACCGGCCAGCAGCCACAGCGCCCAGACCGCGTCCTCCGGCGGCGCGCTGCGGAAGTAGTCGACCAGCGCGGCGCGCTTGTCGCCGGTGCCGGTGCTGCGGTCCAGCCGCGTGAACAGGTCGGTGAAGCGGCGCATCAGTCCTCGCCGCCGAAGTCGGTGTTGAACACGCCGGTCGCGATGCCGTCCTCGTTGAGCGCCCGCACCAGCGCGTCGGTGGCGCCGTGGGTGGCGATCACCCGGCGCGCGCCGGTCTGGCGCACGGTGCGCAGCAGCGCCGGCCAGTCGGCATGGTCGGAGACCACGAAGCCGCGGTCGTAGTTGCGCCGGCGGCGGTTGCCCCGGATCTGCATCCAGCCAGAGGCGAAGCCCTGCTGCGCCCGCCGGAAACGCCGGATCCACGCGCTGCCGGCGGCCGATGGCGGCGCCAGCACCAGTTCGCCGGCGAAATCGCGGTCGCGCGCCTCGTCCGAAATCCGACGCGTCGCCAGCATCGGGATACCGGCATCGCGATACACGCCGGTGCCGGTGTCGATGGCGCCATGCAGGAACGCCGGCCGGTCGGTATGCGCCGCGAGTTCCGCCAGCACGCGCTGCGCCTTGCCCAGCGCGTAGCAGTAGAGGATCGCGGCCTCGCCGCGGGCCGCGCATTCCTCGCGCCAGGCCACGATCTCGCGGGCCACCTCGCTGGTGTCGGGCCAGCGGTAGATCGGCAGCCCGAAGGTGGCCTCGGTGATGAAGACGTCGCAGGGCACCACCTCGAACGGGGCGCAGGTGGGATCGTGTTGGCGCTTGTAGTCGCCCGAGGCCACCCACACCTCGCCACCGGCCTCGATCCGCACCTGCGCGCTGCCCAGCACGTGGCCGGCCGGATGCAGCGACACCCGCGCTTCGCCCAGGGTGAAGGCATCCCCGTACTCGTGCGGGTGGTAGACCTGCTCGCCCAGCCGCCACTGCAGGATCCGCAGGCCGGGCGTGGCCGCGTGGTACTCGCCCATGCCGCCGCGGGCATGGTCGCCATGGCCATGGGTGATCACCGCCCGCGGCACCGGTCGCCACGGATCGATGTGGAAATCGCCCGCCGGGCAATACAGGCCTTCGGGGCGCAGGACGACGAGCTCGGGCATCGCAGGAAGATGGGGGCAGCGGCGTGGAGGCCAAGCGATGAATGATTCAGCTTGCTGACTGTCCGGCTCAGGGTTTGCGACGCGGTTCCCGCAGAATTTAAGGGTGGAAACGATCACGAAACTGGCGATTCTGGCCGATGCCGCCAAGTACGACGCCTCCTGCGCGTCCAGTGGCGCCGGCAAGCGCAACTCCAGCAAGACCGGCGGCATCGGCAGCACCGAGGGCATGGGCATCTGCCACAGCTACACGCCGGACGGCCGCTGCGTGTCGCTGCTGAAGATCCTGCTCACCAACTTCTGCGTGTTCGACTGCGCCTACTGCGTCAACCGGGTGTCCAGCAACGTGCCGCGCGCGCGCTTCACCACCGACGAAGTGGTGCAGCTGACGCTGGATTTCTACAAGCGCAACTACATCGAGGGCCTGTTCCTCTCCAGCGGCATCATCCGCAGCGGCGACTACACGATGGAGCAGCTGGTGGAGGTCGCGCGCAGCCTGCGCGAGGACCACCGCTTCGCCGGCTACATCCACCTGAAGACGATCCCCGATGCCTCGCCGGAACTGCTGGCGGCGGCCGGCAGGTACGCCGACCGGCTGTCGATCAACATCGAGTTGCCAACCGAGGGCGGGCTCAAGCAGTTCGCGCCGGAAAAATCGCAGGCCGGCATCCGCAGCGCCATGGGCCAGCTGCGCTGGCGCATCGAGGAGGCGAAGGAGGCGCGTAAGCCCGCCAATGCCGGACTCGCCACGCCCACGCGCAAGGCCCGGCCGCCGCGCTACGCCCCGGCCGGGCAGAGCACGCAAATGATCGTGGGCGCGGACGGGGCCAGCGACCGCGACGTGCTGCTGGCCTCCGACCGCCTCTACGGTGACTACCGCATGCGGCGCGTCTACTACTCGGCGTTCAGCCCGATTCCCGACGCCTCGCGCGCGCTGCCCGCGGTCGCGCCACCGCTTCAGCGCGAACACCGGCTCTACCAGGCCGACTGGCTGCTGCGCTTCTACGGCTTCGAGGTCGAGGAGATCGCCCCTCCGACCGCCAGCGGGATGCTGGACCTCGACATCGACCCCAAGCTCGCATGGGCGCTGCGCCACCCGCAGGCGTTCCCGGTCGACCTCAACAGCGCGCCCAAGGAAGCCCTGCTGCGGGTGCCTGGGCTGGGCGTGCGCAACGTCAAGCGCGTGTTGATGGCCCGCCGCCACACGCGCCTGCGGCTGGCGGACATCGCCCGCCTGCGTGCGCCGATGAGCAAACTGCTGCCCTTCATCGCCACCACCGACCACCACCCGCGCCAGCGCCTGGACGATCCTGCGGCGGTGCGCACGCAGCTGGCTCCCCGGCCGCGGCAGGCGGACCTGTTCGGGTGAGCGCGCGGGCATGAGCGGGTGGTCGGCGACGGTGGCGCCGGCGTGGTCAGTCGACGCCTTCCGCGAGCAGGCGCGGGCGGCGCTGCGGGCCGGGATCGCGCCGGAGGCGATCGAGTGGCTGGCCGGGGGCCAGTCAGGCCTGCTGCCGCTGCCCGATGTCGCCGACGCCCCGCCCGTCATGGCGTCGCCGCGGGTGCCGCGTGCGTTCCTGGAACTGGCGGCCAGCGTGCTGTGCCATCGCGAGCCGCAGCGGCATGCGCTGCTGTATCGCCTGCTGTGGCGGATCGCGCATGGCGAGCCGCAGCTGTTGGCCACGCCGACCGACGCCGATACCCGGCGCGCCATGCAGCTGGCGCAGGACGTGCGCCGCGATTCGCACAAGATGAAGGCCTTCGTGCGCTTCCGCGAAGTGCCCGGACAGGCCGACCATTTCATCGCCTGGTTCGAGCCGGACCACCACATCCTGCAGCGGGTGGCGCCGTTCTTCGCGCGCCGCTTCGCCGGCATGCACTGGGCCATCATCACCCCGGACGCCAGCGTGACCTGGGATCGAGAATCGCTGCAGTTCGGCCCGGGCGGCACGCCGGGCGACGCCCCCACCGCGGATGCCGGCGAGGACCTGTGGCGCACCTACTATGCGCACATCTTCAACCCGGCGCGGTTGAACCCGCGGATGATGCAGCAGGAGATGCCGACCCGGTACTGGAAGCACCTGCCCGAGGCGCAGCTGCTGCCTTCGCTGATCCAGGGAGCGGGCCAGCGGGTGCGCGAAATGGTCGAGCGCGAGCACGCCGCCCCGCGGCGGCGGATTCCGGCCGCGCCGCCGCCCCCGGCTGAGGTCGCGGCGGACCAAACGTCGCTGGCCGCCCTGCGCAATGCGGTACAGGCCTGTCGCGCGTGCCCGTTGTGGGAACCTGCGACCCAGGCGGTGTGCGGGGAGGGTCCCGAAGGCGCGCGCATCATGCTCGTCGGCGAGCAGCCGGGCGACATGGAGGACCTGTCGGGGCGACCGTTCGTCGGTCCCGCCGGCAAGCTGCTGGACCGTGCGCTGGCCGAGCTGGGCATCGAGCGCGGAACGCTGTACCTGACCAACGCGGTCAAGCATTTCCGCTTCGAGCGGCGGGGCAAGCAGCGCCTGCACCGCAACCCGGAAGCTTCGCACGTGCAGGCGTGCCGCCCGTGGCTGGCGGGCGAGATCGAGCGTGTGCGCCCGCAAACAATCGTCTGCCTCGGTGCCACCGCGGCGCTGGCACTGTTCGGAGCGGAGTTCCGGCTGATGGAACAGCGCGGTCGCTGGCACGCGCTGCATGACGGCACCCGCGCGCTGGCCACCGTGCACCCGGCATGGGTACTGCGGCAGCCCGCCCATGCGCAGGCAGCCGCCTATGCGCAGTGGCTTGCCGACCTCCGTTTGCTGCTTGCGGCGCCCTGAAACGACATCGCCGCCTTGCGGCGGCGATGTTGGTGGTACCCGGCGGGAAATTACTTGCCGGTCAGGCCACGCCGCTCCAGCAGCGCGTTGATGTCCGGCTCCTGCCCGCTGAAATCGCGGAACAGCTCCATCGCATCCTTGCTGCCGCCCTGCGAGAGCAGGGTGCTGCGGAAGCGGTCGCCGTTGGCGCGGGTGAGGCCGCCGTTGCGCTTGATCCACTGCACCGTGGTCGCGTCCAGCACCTCGGACCAGATGTAGGCGTAGTACCCGGCCGCGTAGCCACCCATGATGTGGCTGAAGTACGGGGTCTTGTAACGGGGCGGGACCGCCGGGTAATCCAGGCCCACGCGCTTGAGCGTGGCCGCCTCGTAGTCCATCACCGCGGCCGCATCCGGAATCGCGCTGGCCGGGACCTGGTGCCAGGCCTGGTCGATCAGGGCCGCGCCCAGGTACTCGGTGGTCGCAAAGCCCTCGTTGAACTTCGAGGCCGCCTCGACCTTGTCCAGCAGCGCCTGCGGGATCGGCTCGCCGGTCTGCCAGTGCTTGGCGTACAGCGGCAGCACGGTCGGCCAGGTCGCGCCCATCTCGTGCACCTGCGAGGGGAACTCGACGAAGTCGCGCGGCACCGAGGTCCCCGAGAAGTAGGGGTAGTCGACGTTGGAGAACATGCCGTGCAGCACGTGCCCGAACTCGTGGAAGGCGGTGTTGACGTCATCCCACGTCATCAGCGCCGGCTTGCCCTCCGCCGGCTTGGTCACGTTGAGGTGGAAGGCGACCACCGGCTTCTGGTTGAGCAGCTTGGACTGCTGCATGTACGAGCTCATCCACGCGCCGCCGCGCTTGGAGCTGCGTGCGTACGGATCCACCACCACCAGGGCCAGCGACGAACCGTCCGCGTTGAACGCCTCGTAGGTCTTGACGTCGGGGTGGTAGACGGGAAGGTCGGGACGCGGCTTGAAGGTCAGGCCGTAGAACTGCTCGACGAAACCGAACACGCCCTTCTCGATGACGTTGTTGAGTTCCAGGTACGGCATCAGCGCGGTTTCGTCGTAGCTGTACTCGGCCGCGCGCACCTTCTCGGTGTAGAACGACCAGTCCCACGGCTCCAGCTTGAAGGTGGGCTGGCCCTTGGCCTTCTGTTCGCGGTCGATCATCGCCTGCAGCTTCGCGCCTTCCTTGCGCGCGTTGGCCACCGCGATCGGCGCGATGCGCGACAGCATCGCGTTCACCGCCTCCGGGGTCTTGGCGGTCTGGTTGGCCAGGCCGAACGCGGCGTAGGTCGGGTAGCCCATGATCTGCGCGCGCTCGGCACGCAGCTTGGCGACCTGGCTGACGATGCCGCGGTTGTCCCACTGGTTGCCGCGGGCACCGCGGGCCACCGAGGCCTTGAAAATGCGCTCGCGCAGTGCACGGTCCTCCAGCTGCGACAGCAGCGGCTGGCCAGTGGTATTGAGCAGGGCGATCCGGTACTTGCCGTCCAGCCCCTTTTCCTTCGCGTTGTTGGCCAGCACCTGGATCTGCTCGTCGGACAGCCCGGCAAGCTGCGCGCGGTCGTCCACCACCACCGCCGAATCATTGACCTCGGCCAGCACGTTCTGGCTGAACTTGGTCTGCAGCGCGGCCAGCTCGCCATTGATCGCGCGCACCCGCTCCTTTTGCGCGGGGGTCAGCGCGGCGCCGGCACGCACGAAGTTCTCGTGGTACTTCTCGACCAAACGCAGGCCGGCGGGATCCAGGCCGAGCGAGGCGCGCTGGTCGTGCACCGACTTCACCCGTGCCCACAGCTTGTCGTTGAGCATGATGGCGTCGCTGTGCGCGGAGAACTTCGGCGCGTAGTCGGCCTGCAGCTTCTGGATGGCGTCGTTGGTGTTGGTGGCATTCAAGCCGGAGAACACCGCCATCGTGCGGCCCAGCATCTCGCCGGTGCGCTCCATCGCCAGGATGGTGTTCTCGAAGGTGGCCGGCGCCGGGTTGTTGGCGATCGCATCGACCTCGGCGCGCTCCTCGGCCATCCCGCGGTCGAACGCGGGCGCGAAGTGCTCGACCTTGACCTTGTCGAACTGCGGATAGCCGTACTGCAGCGGGCTCGGCTGGAAGAACGGATTGTCGGCGGGCATGGGGGCCTCGGCTTGCGGGGTTCCGGTGCCGGCCGGCGCGGTGACGCAGCCGGCAAGCGACGTGGCGATGGCGAGCGCGAGCGCGCAGGCGATGGGGTGCTTCATGCGGACCTCGGGGCGACGGACGGAAAGTCCCCAGCCTAGCGCAAGGACCGACCCGGGGCGCGTGACGAACGGCAGGGGTTCACGCGACTGCCACCCCGTGGCGCCGATAGTGCCCTTCCCCCACCGACTGGAGCACGACCATGACCGATGTCACCAGCGTGATGACCGCCAATCCCAGCTGCTGCAACGCCTCCACCCCGCTCAAGGACGTCGCCCAGCGCATGATCGACAACGACTGCGGGATGATCCCGGTAGTGGATGAGGCGGGCGTGCCGATCGGCGCGGTGACCGACCGCGACATCGCTATCCGCATCGTGGCCTGCGGCAAGGATGCCAACGCCAGCACCGCCGGCGATGCCATGACCAGCCCGGTGAAAACCATCCCGGCCAGCACCAGCCTGTACGACGCCACCTGCGTGATGGAGGCCGAAAAGATCCGCCGCGTCATCGTGGTCGACGAGCAGGGCAAGCTGGCCGGCGTCGCCGCGCTGGCCGACCTGGCGCTCTCCGGCAAGGACGAAGCCACCGCGCACGTGGTCAAGGAAGTTTCCGAGCCGACCCGGACCTGACCGGAAACGTGATTTGCGTCTATATTCCGTGGCCATGACCTTCCTGGTGGCGCGGACATGACGACGACGGCGTATGACTTCCAGGCGACTACCCTGGAAGGCACCCCGCAAGCCCTGTCCGAATGGCGGGGCAAGGCGTTGCTGGTGGTGAACGTCGCCAGCGCCTGCGGCTTCACGCCTCAGTACGACGGGCTGGAACGGCTGTGGCGCGACTACCGGGAGCAGGGGTTGGTCGTGCTTGCCTTCCCGTGCGACCAGTTCGGCCACCAGGAGCCGGGCGATGCCGCGGAGATCCGCCAGTTCTGCTCGCTCAAGCACGACGTCAGCTTCCCGATGTTCGCCAAGGTGGAGGTCAACGGCCCCGGCGCGCATCCGCTGTGGAGCTGGCTCAAGCAGCAGAAGTCGGGGTTGCTGGGGATCAGCGCGATCAAGTGGAACTTCACCAAGTTCCTGGTCGGCCGCGACGGCCAGGTGCTGGCACGCTATGCCCCGGTGGACAGCCCGGAGTCCCTGCGCCGCGACATCGAGGCGGCGCTCGCATGACCGTGGTGGCGCCCGGCGGCTACAGCATGGCCACCCGTTTCGACCCGCCGCTGCTGCAGGTGACGGTGTCGGGTGGCGAGGACACCGGGCTGCCGGTGTCGCTCGATTACTGGCTGCGCATCGCCGCGCTGGTGCGCGAGACCGGGGCCACGCAGCTGCTGGTGCTGGACCGCATGCAGGGCGAGGTCATGAGCAACGAGGAGCTGGGCCGCTTCTTCGACCGCATCGCGGGGACGGGCCTGGATCAGGCGCGGATCGCCTACGTCGAGGGCCGGATGGACCAGATCCCGCGCATCGAATATGCCGAGCTGCTGGCACTGGAGCGCGGCTACGACATCCGCATGTTCGCCAACGAGGCCGATGCGCTGGTCTGGCTGCGCCACGGCGGCGGCTGAGCGTCGCCGCTACTTCTCGACGAACGCCCGCTCGAACACGTATTCGCCGGCGACCCCGATCCGCGGCGAGGCGCTGAAGCCGCGCCCATCGAGGATGGCGCGGAAGTCGGCCAGCATCTGCGGGCTGCCGCAGATCATCGCGCGATCCAGCGCCGGATCCAGCGGAGCGAGGCCAAGGTCGGCGGCGAGCTTGCCGGAGGCGAGCATGTCGGTGATGCGGCCGCGGCGCGCCTGGCCGCCGTGGACGAAGTCCTCGCGGCTGACCGCGGGGTAGTACAGCAGCTTGCTCGCGATTTCCTCGCCCAGGTATTCATGCCGCGGCAGCTCGCGTTCGATGTAGTCGCGGTAGGCAAGGTCGCCGGCGCCGCGCACGCCGTGCACCAGCACCACACGCTCGAAGCGCTCGTAGGTGGCCGGGTCCTTGATGATCGACAGCCACGGCGCCAGCCCGGTGCCGGTCCCCAGCAGGTACAGGTTGCGCCCGGGGTGGACGTCGCTCACCAGCAGGGTGCCGGTCGGCTTGCGCCCGATCAGGATCGTGTTCCCGGGCTGGATGTGCTGCAGGCGCGAGGTCAGCGGGCCATCCGGCACCTTGATGCTGAAGAACTCCAGCGATTCCTCCCAGTTCGCGCTGGCGATCGAATACGCCCGCAACAGCGGCTTGCCGTCCACTTCCAGCCCGATCATGACGAACTGCCCGTTCTCGAACCGGAAGCCGTCGTCGCGGGTGGTGGTGAAGCTGAAGTAGGAGTCGGTCCAGTGGCGGACGTCGAGCACCGTCTCGGTGCCGAAGGGGGAGGCCATTGCGTCGGGGGAATGCGGCGGAGCCGGCCATTTTACGCGGCGCGGCGCCCCCGCGTTTGATCCATCGCAAACGCTCCTGCGGCGATGATCGGGCGATGACCAGCCGCGACACCGCCACGTTGTGGACCATCGGCCATTCCACCCGGCCGTGGGAGGAATTCGTGGCGATGCTCCGCGACGCGCGGATCGACGTCCTGGTGGACGTGCGCCGGTTCGCGGGGTCGCGGCGCAACCCGCAGTATTCGCGCGATGCCATGCCCGGCGCGCTGGCCGAGGCGGGCATCCGTTACTGGCCGCTGCCGGGACTGGGCGGGCGGCGCAAGGCCGCTCCCGAGTCGCCGAACACGGCATGGCGGGTGGAGGCGTTCCGCGCCTACGCCGACCACATGGCGTCGCTGGAGTACACCGCCGCGCGCGATGCCCTGATGGCCGAGGCGCGCACGCGCCATACCTGCGTGATGTGCGCCGAAGCGGTCTGGTGGCGCTGCCACCGGCGGCTGGTGGCCGATGATTTCGTGGCACGAGGCTGGAACGTGCTGCACCTGCTGGCACCGGGCAAGGCGCCGCCGCACGAGCTCAGCGCCGATGCGGCGATGGTGGACGGTGTCTTGCGTTACGCCGGTCCGCAGCCGCGCCTGCTCTAGCCGGCGGCGGGCGTCTCGCCGTCGCCGTCCAGCACTTCCTCCATTGCGGCTTCGCCCAGGGTCGGGCGCTTCAGGTCGCGGCCGACCTCGGCGGCGATCGCGGCCAGTGACTCGGCTTCCAGCAATCCCAGGGAGGCGGCGTGCTGCGCCATCGCCAGACTGTCTGCGGCGCGCAGCATCGGCACGCCGGTGCCCGCCACGCGCTGGATGTGCCCGTCCACGCCGAGGTCACGCGGGCTGTCCGCATCCGGGTCGACATCGCGGATGTAGATCGCGGCAATGCGCTCACCGAAGCGCTTGGCCGCCTCCGCGTACAGCTCGGCGTCGGCCTGGCCGGAGTCGCCCAGCAGCACCCAGCGCAGCTGTGGCAGCCGTTCGATCAGCCAGCTGGCGCGTTCCAGCTTGTGGCCATGGCCGGCCGTCTTGATGAACTTGCCCGCATCGGTGCCAAGGTCGCGCAGGTGGATCGGTCCGAACGGAATCGCGTTGAGCTCCATGAAATCCTCCAGCAGGTCGTAGAGGTTCCACGGCGAACTGGAGACGTAGAAGATAGGGTTGTGGCGCCCCTGCAGCGCCCGATAGAAGGTCGCCACGCCGGGCAGCGGTTTGCGGGTCCGCGCGTTGTGCAGGAAGGTCAGCTGCGCGGCGGTCTTCCAGTCGGTGATCCCGCTGTGCAGGATGGTGTCGTCGATGTCGGAAATGATCCCGATGCGCGCCCGCGGCAACACCTGCAGCACCGGCTGCGGGGTCAGCAGGGCACCATCGGCCAGGCTGACCATGGCGTTGTCCCACAGCAGGTCGCTCATGCTGCCGGCGGTGGTATCGGCGCGCAGGTTCCAGTAGCCCTCGTGGTCGCTGACCGCCTCGTGACGGGCGCCGCGGAACTCGAAGCGCAGGGCGACCCCCGGCACCTCATCGCTCTCGAAGCGGCGGTAGGTATCCAGCAGGTTATGCCACCAGCGCGCATCGTCCTTCGGGCCGCCCTGCGGCGCCTCCGCCAGCACCCTGCCGATCAGCTCCACGCCGCTTGCGTCGGCGAACCCGCGATAGGCAGCGAGGTGCCGCGGCCGACCGCGCCCCAACCGGGTGTCGACCCGCCGCCACATCGCATCGAGGTGGTCGTCGGCATCGATCACCGACGGCTTCAGGTGGGTGAGCACCGCATCGGGCCAGCGCCGGCTCATGGCGCCCTCGGCGGCACCAGCCGCAGCAGCTGGCCGTCGCCTTCGTCGGTCAGCACGTAGACGTTGCCGTCCGCGCCGACGCGCACGTCGCGGATCCGCTTGCCGAGGTCCTCCAGCAGGCGTTCCTCGCCGACGATGCGGTCGCCGTCGAGGCGGAGCCGGATCAGGCTGCGCTGGACCAGCGCGCCGAGCAGCAGGCTGTCGTTCCACGCGCTTTGCGGATGGCCAACGTAGAACGCCATCCCCGACAGCGCCGGCGACTTCTCCCACACGTGGTACGGCGGCTCCATCCCGGCCTTGGCGGTGCCCTCGGCCTCGGGAATCTTCAGCCCGGAATAGTTGATGCCGTGGGTGATCACCGGCCAGCCGTAGTTCCTACCGGGCTGCGGCAGGTTGATCTCGTCGCCGCCGCGCGGGCCGTGCTCGCTTTGCCAGACGGTGCCGGTGCGCGGGTCGGTGGCCATGCCCTGCATGTTGCGGTGGCCGTAGCTCCAGATCGCCTTGCGCACGCCGGGGCCGCTGGCGAACGGGTTGTCCGCCGGGATGCTGCCGTCGAGGTTGAGCCGAATCAGCTTGCCCTGCAGCATGTCCAGGTCCTGCGCCATCGGCCGCTGGTTGCGGTCGCCCTGGCTGATGAAGACATGGCCCCTGCCATCGAAGGCGATGCGCGAGCCGAAGTGCTGGCCGCCTTCGACCTTGGGCAGCTGGCGGTAGATCACCGAGAGATCGCTGATCGCGACGTCGCCCAGCGTTGCGGTGGCGACCGCGGTGCCGGCGGTTGCGCCCTCGCCGGGTTCGGCGTAGCTCAGCCAGATGCGGCGGTTGTCGGAAAAGCCGGGGTCCAGCACCACGTCCAGCAGACCGCCCTGGCCCTTGGCGAACACCTCCGGCGTGCCCGCCAGCGGCGCGGAGACAGTGCCATCGATGCCGACCAGGCGCAGGCGGCCCGGGCGCTCGGTAACGAGGAAGCGGCCGTCCGGCAGCAGCGCCACGGACCAGGGATGCTCCAGGCCGCTGGCGATCACCTCGACCTGCAAGGCACGGGACGCCGCGGGCGCGGCCTGCGACGCGGCCGGCGCCGCCGCCGGCGTGCGGGACGCGGAAGGCTGCGTGCATGCCGCCAGCGACATGACAAAGGGAAGCGTCAGTAACGTCAGCACAGAAGCGCGCATGGATCCTCCTCAGCGATAGCCGGCCGCCTGCAGCTCGAACAGCTCCGCATAGCGTCCGCCCTGGACCATCAATTCTTCGTGGGTACCGCTTGCCTCGACCTTGCCATCGGCCAGCACCAGGATGCGATCGGCCATCCGCACGCTGGAGAACCGGTGGCTGATCAGCACCGCGGTCTTGCCGTCCGACAGTTCCTTGAAGCGGCGAAAGACCTCGTATTCGGCGCGCGCGTCGAGCGCGGCGGTGGGCTCGTCGAGGATCATCACCTGCGCATCGCGCATGTAGGCGCGGGCGATGGCGATTTTCTGCCACTGCCCGCCGGACAGGTCCACGCCGTCCTTGAAGCGGCGGCCGATCAGCTGGTCATAGCCGCGCGGCAGCTCGGCGACGACCTCGTCGGCCATGCCCTTGCGCGCCGCCTCCTCGATCCGCGCGCGGTCGTCCATCGCCTCGATCTTGCCCACGCCGATGTTCTCCGCCGCGGTCAGGTGGTAGCGCACGAAGTCCTGGAAGATCACCCCGATGCTGGCGCGCAAGGCGTCGAGGTCGTAATCGCGCAGGTCGCGCCCGTCAAGCAGGATGCGGCCCTCGTCCGGGTCGTAGAGCCGCGCCAGCAGCTTCACCAGGGTGGTCTTGCCGGCGCCGTTCTCGCCCACCAGTGCCAGCACTTCCCCGGCGCGCAGTTCGAAGCTCAGGCCGCGCACCGCCCAGCGCTCGCTACCCTCGTAGCGGAAGCCGACATTGTCGAACGTGAAGCCCTGGCGGATGGGCTCGGGGACGGGCAGGGCATCGGGCCTGGAGACGATCTCGGCCTGGATGCGGAAGAAGGAGTACAGGTCGTCCAGGTACAGCGCCTGCCCGGCCACTTGCGAGAAGCCGGTGAGCAGGCTTTCCAGCAATTGCCGCAGGCGGCGGAAGCTGCCGGCCAGGAAGGTCAGGTCGCCGATGGTGAAATCGCCGCGCACCGTGCGCCAGGCGATGTAGGCATAGGCGACGTAGTAGCCCAGCGTGCCCAGCGCGGCCAGCAACGTGCCCCAGAACGCGCGGCGCCCGGCCAGCTTGCGGTTGGCCTGGTAGAACTGGTCGGCGAGGGTGCGGAAGCGTTCAATCAGGAAGCGATTGAGGTTGAAGATCTTGACCTCTTTCGCGGTTTCCACGCTGGCGCCCATCTGCCGCACGTACTCCAGCTGGCGGCGCTCCGGCGTCCACTGGTAGTTGAGCGTGTAGTTCAGCGCGTTGAAGTGGGATTCGCCGATGAAGGCCGGGATCAGCGCGACCGCCAGCAGCAGCATCAGCCACGGGGCGTACGCCAGCAGGCCGACCGCGAAGCTGGCCACCGTGACCATGTCCTGCGCCTGCCCGAACAGCTGGCCCATCAGCCCCATCCGGCCCATGGTCTGGCGGCGGGCGCGGTCCAGCTTGTCCTGCAGGTCGGCGTCCTCGAAATCCTCCAGGTCCAGGGTGGCCGCGTGCTCCATCAGGCGGATGCTGGTGGCGTTGGTGAAGCGCTCCGACAGCAGCGCATCGACGTAGCTGGTCAGCCGCCCCAGCAGGTCGGAGGCGATCGCCAGCCCCAGCTCCAGTGCGAGCAGGCCCAGCAGCGGATGCAGCTGGCCCGAGGCCCAGGCGGCGGGAAGGTCGACCGGCACGTCCAGCGCCATCAGCCGGACCGCTTCGTCGATGATCAGCTTGCCGATGTAGAGCATCACCACCGGCAGGAACGCGCGCACGAGGCGCAGCAACCCGGTCGCCACGGTCAGCGGCTTGCTGGTATTCCAGATCTCGCGCAGGAACGGCGGGATGTTGCGCATGGCGCCAAAGCGCTCGCGCATGTTGAGCTGGGGCATCGGCATCGGCGGCGGCATCGGGGGATTGTGCCGGCTGCCTGTGTGCAGGGGCAGTCCACGCCCGCGGCCGCGGCCTCCGCCAGCGCCCAGGGGGCGGGCGGTATCATGTGCGCCCCCGCGTTCCCCCCGAATCCCCCAACGTGACCACCATCAAGCATGACGACCTCGTCCAGTCCGTCGCCGACGCGCTGCAGTACATCAGCTACTACCACCCGGTCGATTACATCCGGAGCCTGGCCGCCGCCTGGGAGCGCGAGGAGTCGCCCGCGGCCAAGGATGCGATGGCGCAGATCCTGATCAATTCGCGCATGTGCGCGGAAGGGCATCGGCCGATCTGCCAGGACACCGGCATCGTCACCGTGTTCCTGGACATCGGCATGGACGTGCGCTGGGAGGGCTTCACCGGCTCGCTGGAAGATGCCGTCAACGAGGGCGTGCGCCGCGCCTACAACCACCCCGACAACAAGCTGCGCGCCAGCGTGCTGGCCGACCCCGCCGGCAGGCGCAGCAACACGAAGGACAACACGCCCTGCGTCATCAACGTCAAGATCGTGCCGGGCGACAAGCTCGACGTGATCGTGGCGGCCAAGGGCGGCGGTTCCGAGGCGAAGTCCAAGTTCGCGATGCTCAACCCGTCCGATTCCATCGTGGACTGGGTGCTCAAGACGGTGCCGACCATGGGCGCCGGCTGGTGCCCGCCGGGCATGCTCGGCATCGGCATCGGCGGCACCGCCGAAAAGGCGATGCTGCTGGCCAAGGAATCGCTGATGGAGGAGATCGACATCCAGGAACTGATCGCGCGCGGGCCGTCCAATCGCGTCGAGGAGCTGCGCATCGAGCTGTTCGAGAAGGTCAACGCGCTGGGCATCGGCGCGCAGGGCCTGGGCGGCCTGACCACCGTGCTGGACGTCAAGATCAAGGACTTCCCGACCCACGCCGCCAACCTGCCGGTGGCGATGATCCCCAACTGCGCCGCGACCCGGCACGCCCACTTCACCCTCGACGGCAGCGGCCCGGTGATGCTGGATCCGCCGTCGCTGGAGGACTGGCCCCAGCTGACCTACAACCCGCAGAACGCGCGCCGGGTGAACCTGGACACGATCACCCGCGACGAGGTGGAGACCTTCAGGCCAGGCGAGGTGCTACTGCTCAGCGGCAGGATGCTCACCGGCCGCGACGCCGCGCACAAGCGCATGGTGGACATGCTCGACAAGGGCGAGCCGCTGCCGGTCGACCTGGCCGGGCGCTTCATCTATTACGTCGGTCCCGTCGATCCGGTGCGCGACGAAGTCGTGGGCCCGGCCGGCCCGACCACCGCCACCCGCATGGACAAGTTCACCGAGCAGGTGCTGGCACAGACCGGATTGCTGGGCATGATCGGCAAGGCCGAACGCGGCCCGGCCGCGCGCGAGGCCATCGCCAGGCACAAGTCCGTTTACCTGATGGCGGTGGGCGGGTCGGCCTACCTGGTGTCGAAGGCGATCAAGGCGGCGAGGGTCGTGGGTTTCGCGGACCTCGGGATGGAAGCCATCTACGAGTTCGAGGTAAAGGACATGCCGGTGACGGTGGCAGTGGACAGCACCGGCGCCTCGGTGCATGAAAGCGGACCCCGCGAATGGCAGGCCCGGATCGCCGGCGCGCGCGAGATCCCGGTGCTGGTCCAGTGAGCAATACCCGCATCGTCCACGGACCCGGCTTCAAGGTCCGCTATGACGAGGAACCCGGCTTCCTGCGCGCGCACGTGTTCGACGGCAGCGACTCGGTCGACGTGTCGAAGGCGATGTGGCGGATGCTTGGCGCCGAGTGCAGGACGGTGGGTGCCGACCGCCTGCTGGTGATCGAGGACCTGGCCGCGTCGGTGGAGACGGCGGACATCGAGATGGTGGTGGACAGCATGTTGCAGGCGGGGTTCGCCGGCCTGCGCACCGCGTTCGTGGAACTGCAGGACGACCTGCAGGGCAGCGAATGGGGCGAGATCCTGTGCCGCGAGCGCGGGATGGTGGTGCGGGTGTTCTCCAACGAGGAACAGGCGCGGCGCTGGCTGTTGTTCGACGCGTGAGCCCGTTGGCCCGGGCGGCCCCTAGGCGTCGCCGGCTCCCTTGTCGGACCCCGTATGCTCCAGCAGGTCGGCGCCGTCGCGTTCCAGGCTGCGCGCGTGGTCCAGCTGCTGGTCGAGTTCGCGGTCCACCGAGGTATCGCGCGCCGGCCCGCCATTGGCATGCTGCGGATCCGCCCCGGCCTTGTCGCGCATCAGCATGACCCGCTGCACCGGCTCCGGCGGCAGGATCCCGGCCTCGTGCAGGCGCGAGCGCACCTGGCGCATCGCCTCGCTGCGGGTCCGCGCCAGGTCGTTGCGGCGCTGGTCGATCCACCCGGTGAAGAGCAGGGTGCCGCCGTCGTTGCCCATGCTGCGGACCAGGGTCGACGGCGCCGGATCCTCCAGCACGCCCTCGATCGCGGCGATCGCGGCCACGCCCTGTTCCATCGCCACGTGCCAGGACGAGCCGTTGTCCACCGCGACCTCGAAATCGAACCGGCGCTTCGGATTGCGGGTGAAGTTGAGCAGCACCGACTTGAACACCAGGCTGTTGGGGAGCTGCAGGTGGTTGCCGTCGGCGGTCATCAGGATGGTGGCGCGCGAGGTCAGCGCGACCACCTTGCCCTCGTGGCTGTCGATGCGCACGGTGTCGCCCGGGGAGAACGGCTTGCGCAGGCTGAGCAGGATGCCCGCGATGTAGTTCTCGGCGATGTCCTTGAAGCCGAAGCCCAGCACCAGGCCGATCACGCCGGCGGAGCCCAGCACCGCGCCGACCAGCGAGGTGGCGTTGAGCAGGTCCAGCGCGATCAGCACCCCGGCCAGCCCGATCAGCACCCGCACGCCGGTGCGGATCAGGCCGTCCATGTAGGGGTTGTCGCGGCTCAGCCGGCGCAACCCGCGCATGCGCTGGCTCACCACGCGCCCCAGCCACAACGCGAACAGGACGATCAGGATCGCCAGCAGCAGCAGCGGCGCATTGGCCACCAGCTGCACCAGCTTGGCCTGCACCTGGTCGATCGCCTCGGCGAAGCGCGCCGCCAGCTCGCTTCCGCTGGGCGGCGCATCCTCGGCGGCCGGCGCGGGCGCCACTGCCGGGATCACAACTGCGACTTGATCGGCAGCACGAACTTCTCGAACAGCTTTTCCTTGGCCGGGCGGTCCTTCCAGCGCTGGTAGGTGTACTGCACGGTTGGCTTGAGGTCGGCTTCGAACACCTCGGTCATGCGCTCGGCGAAGGCGGCGTCATAGATGTTCAGGCTGGCCTCGTCGTTGAGGCGGAAGCTGCGCACGTCGAAATTGGTCGAGCCCACCGAGGTCATCAGCCGGTCCACGATCAGCAGCTTGTTGTGCATCATCGTCGGCTGGTATTCGTAGATCTCCACGCCGGCCAGCAGCAGCTCGCCCCAGTGCGCCTTGGACGCCAGCCGCACGGTTTCCGAGTCGATGTGCTTGCCGGGGAGGTTGACCCGCACCCGCACGCCGCGGTGGCGGGCCGCCTGCAGCGCCTTGATGATCAGGTCGTCGGGCACGAAGTAGGACGCCTGCAGGTCGATCGACTGCTCGGCCGCGGCGATCGCCATCAGGTACATCAGGTGCATCGACTCGCTGCCCCCGGCGGGCGAGGCCACGAACATGTGCGCGTCCATGTCGCCGGCGCGCTCCAGCGGCGGGAAGTAGTCTTGGCCGTTGAGCACGACGCCGGTGGTCTTGATCCAGTTGTCGTTGAAGGCCGCCTGCATCTGCGCCACCACCGGGCCCTCGATGCGGAAGTGCAGGTCGCGCCAGTGGTCGGGATCCTGGGCATGGCCCATCCACAGGTCGGCGATGCCCACGCCGCCGGTGAAGCCGACCTTGCCGTCGACGACCAGCAGCTTGCGGTGGGTGCGGTTGTTGAGGCGGCCGAGGTTGTACCACTTGAGCGGACGGTACTGGTGCACCTCCACCCCGGCGTCCTTCATTTCCTGCAGCAGCGAGCCTTCCATCTTGATGCTGCCGGCCCAGTCGATCAGCACCTTGACCTTGACCCCGGCGCGGGCGCGCTCCTCCAGCGCCTTGGCGACCTGGCGGCCGATCTCGCCGGACCAGTAGATGTAGGTCTCGAAGGTGATCGTGCGCTGCGCCGAGCGGATCGCTTCCAGCATCGCCGGGAAGATCTCGTCGCCGTTCTCGAGGTCGGCCACCTTGTTGCCGGGGATGATGCCCGGCCCCAGCAGCACGCCCATCTCGCGCCGGAACTGCGGGTCGGCCACCGCATAGCGGTGCTCGATCTTTCGATCCAGCGCCTTCTCGGAAGTCTTGAAGTTCGCCGCGAGGGTGACCAGCAACACGGTCACGAGGGCGGTCACGGCAATGGTCCAGAACATGCGCCTTCGGCTCCACTTACGCTGCATCAGGGGACAACCTTCGTCGGGTGCCACTGCACTATGAATGGGCGCGATTCAGGGCGATGTGAATGCCGCGTGGACATCACAGCCACCACGCCAGTGCGAACAGCCCTAGCATCGCGAATGCCAGCCCCAGCTTCAGCACCGTGCCGAACACGATGCCCATCCAGGTGCCGAAGCCGATCCGCGCCGCATGCCCGACGTCGGAGTGCAGCATGCTGCGCCGATGCAGCAGCTCGCCCGCCAGTGCCCCGGCAAACGGTCCGGCCAGCAGGCCAATGGGGCCGAGGAACAAGCCGCCCAGCGTGCCCAGCATCGCGCCCATGATCGCCTTGCGGCTTGCGCCGACGCGCCTGGCGCCGAGCGCGGTCGCCCAGAAGTCGATCGCAAGCGACAGCAGCGTCAGCAGGGCCAGCAGCCCGATCATCGGCAACCCGACCTGCTCGAAGCCGCCCGCCCACGCCGCCAGCAGCAGGCCGCCGAACACCAGCGGCAGGCCCGGAAGGGCGGGCAGGATGGTGCCGGCAAGGCCCACCACGACCAGCAGGCCGGCGAGCACGTACAGCAGCGGGGCGAATTCCATGCGTGAGGCTCCTTGCAATGGCCCATTCTGCAGCGACCGGGCGCGGCGTGGGCGATGCTCCAACGAAAACGGCCCGCCGAAGCGGGCCGTCGGATGACGCGCCAGCGGGCTTACCTCGCGTAGGCGCGACCGTTGACCACGCGCACGTACGAGCCGACCCGGATGCTGCCCAGGTCGTCCTGCATCGCCACGGTCTCGCGACCATCCTGCATGCGCACGTAGATGTTGTAACCGGTGCCGGCGCGGTTCTGGATTGCGTTGCCGATTGCGGCGCCGGCAACGGCACCAGCCACGGTGGCGGTGTTCTGGCGCCCGTCGCTGTCGGTACGGTCCTTGGCCACTTCGCGGCCGGCGTAGGCGCCGACCAGCCCGCCGACGACCGCGCCGGTGGCATTCGGCGCGCGGCTGCCGACGCCGGACTCGATCCGGGTCACAGTGCCGCAGTCATGGCAGGCCGCGCCGGGGGCGGGCGAACCGTAGTAACCGCTGTTGGCGGGGGTGGCGCAACCGACGGCACCCGCCATCGCCAGGCCAAGCGCGGCAACGCCGATCAGGTTGCGGGTCTGCTTAAGAGTGGTCATGGCAAAGCTCCTGTTTGCGGCGGCGATCGGAGTGATGCCGTCGGACGCGTTGATCGTGTCCGTCCGTGCATGAACCATTGCCGACGACGGCGGAGGGGCGCGGGATCCGACTCAGTAGCGATTCACCGCGGTCAACGGCGTGCGAAGAGAGCCTGCAAAAGAGAAAGGCCGCCCTGCGGCGGCCTCGCGTCCCCTCGATCGCACCACGCGTCAGCCGCGGAAATCCTGGTGGCAGGCCTTGCAGCCGTCGCCCAGCGACTTCATGGTGGCGCCCAAGCCCTCGCAGGTCAGCGGGGGCGCCGACACCGCCTTGTCGGTCGCGGCGCGCATGGCGGCGCTGGCGGCTTGGAAGCGCTGATCGTCTGCGAGCTTCGGGAATGCCGCATCGAGATCCACCGCGCTGGTACGCAGCGCCTGCAGGTGGGGCAGGGCGTCGGTCGCGGCGCAGCGGTTGCTTTCCATGTCGGCCTTCAGCTGGCCCATGTGCCACTGCTGCACGTGCATCAGCGCCTTCGGGAACGGATCCTGCCGCGCCTGCAGCGCGCGCATCACCATCACCGACGCCACCGCACCCAGGACCAGGCCCAGCAGCAGCAGGAACAGGTAGCGACCGGCGTTGGACGGCTTGCGATTGGGATCGGTGCTGGACATGCGGGCGGCTCCCTGGTTGGCTGCGGCGGACGATAGCACGCGCGCGCGCACGTAAACTTGCGCCATGGACAAGGCTTGGCGTGAGCGCTTCGGCGGCATCGACCGGTTGTACGGCAGCGGCGCGCTGGAGCGGCTCGCGCGGTGCCGGGTGACCGTGGTCGGCATCGGTGGCGTCGGCTCGTGGGCGGTGGAGGCGCTGGCGCGCAGTGGCGTTGGCTCGCTGACCCTGGTGGACGCCGATGACCTGTGCGTGTCCAACACCAACCGCCAGCTGCCGGCGCTCGCGGGCCAGTACGGTCGGGCCAAGGTCGAGGCGATGGGCGAGCGCGCGCGCGCGATCAATCCGGGCATCGCACTCGATCCCAGGCCGCAGTTCCTGACCCCGTCCAACCTCGGCGAGCTGCTCGATGACCCCGGCGACCTGGTGCTGGACGCCTGCGACAGCTTCCGCAGCAAGGTCGAGGCGATCGCCTATTGCAGGCGCCGCAAGCAGCCGATCATCACCGTCGGCTCGGCCGGCGGCCGCAGCGACGTCACCCAGATCCGGGTGCGCGACCTGTCGCGGACGGAGCACGACGCGATGCTGTCGCTGATCCGCAAGAAGCTGCGCGGCGAGTTCGG
This sequence comes from Pseudomonadota bacterium, assembly GCA_023388715.1. Classification (GTDB taxonomy): domain Bacteria; phylum Pseudomonadota; class Gammaproteobacteria; order Xanthomonadales; family Xanthomonadaceae; genus Thermomonas. Next base: position 100,623 of record JAEWFT010000029.1, on the reverse strand, counting down.
CTTCCCCAAGAACCACGACCGCTACTTCGGGGTGCCGGCGGTCTATTCGCTGGAGAACGTGCGCTACCCGCAGGCCGACGGAAGCGTGTGCGGCGTGCGGCCGGCGCTGGACAAGGACGCCGCGCTCAAGCTGGACTGCGGGGCCGGGCTGGGCGCAGCCACCCATGTCACCGGTGCATTCGCCTTTGCCGCCGTCGGCAAGGCGATCGAACTGCTGCTCAAGCCGCCGCGGGCAGCCTGAACAGCCGTTCGGCGTTGGCGGTGGTGATGGCGGCCACCGCTTCTGGCGTTTCGCCACGCAACGCCGCGACCTCCTCCAGCACGCGGGTCAGCAGGGCCGGCTCATTGCGCCGGCCGCGATTCCCGGCGTCCGGCTGGTCGGGCGCGTCGGTTTCCAGCAGCAGCTGCTCTGCCGGCAGCGCGGCCACCAGCTGGCGCAGGCGATTGGCCCGCGGGTAGGTCACCGGCCCGCCGATGCCCAGCAGGAACCCCAGCTGGTGCAGCTGGCGCGCCTGTTCGGGGCTGCCGGGGAAGCTGTGGATCACGCCGCGCGCGCCGGGATGGCGGCGGATCGCGGCGATCACCGCGTCCACCGCGCGACGCGCGTGCACGATCACCGGCAGCGAGAACTCGACCGCCAGGGTCAGCTGGGCGTCGAAATAAAACGCCTGTTCGTCCCGATCCAGGCCGTCGACGTAGAAGTCCAGCCCGCATTCCCCGACCGCCAGCGGTCGTTCGCGTTCGATCCATTCGTGCAGGCTGTGCAGGTCGTGGCGCCGGTGCGCCTGCAGGTAGATCGGATGCAGGCCGTATGCCGGGAAAAGACCGGGGATGCCGGCACACACCTCGCGCAGCCGCGGCCAGCTGTGCGCGTCGATTGCCGGGACCAGCTGCCGGTCAACCCCCGCCGCGAGCGCCCGCGCATGCACCTGCGCACGGTCGCGGTCGAATTCGGGGACGTCGAAGTGGCTGTGGCTGTCGACGAGCCGCATGCGATCAGGGGCGGCGGGCGCTGCTATCAATGGGCGGCTGCCCGTTGCCGGCATCCGGGTCGCGTCGCGCCTTCCAGTTGGCGAGCAGCAGCGCGCCCAGGCCCAGCAGGATTTCCTCGACGAACGGGAAGGGGTCGGGAAGCAGCACGCTCAGCGCGAACAAGGCTGCCGTCAGCTTGAACAGCGTCGGGAAGCGCAGGCGACGGGCCCAGGCAAGCAGGGGCATCAGCAGCGGGTTGGGCATCGTCGCGCGTCCAGTGGTGAAGGGCTCTCGCAAACGCTAGCACGCGGCGCGTTGGCGAAAACGTGAACGGCAGCTGTCCAGTGGGTGACGTCCTACGTCACCATTCAGCATTGCGATGCTGCAATCGACACACGACGAGGTCACAGGATCGCGGGAGGTCCAACGATGAAGAACAACACGATTGCAATTGCATTGGCGGCGATGCTGGTTGGCGGCGTGGCGACGGCCGGTTACATGAACAACCGCCCGGCGACCTCGAGCAGCGTCTATCCGGAGCGCATGGCGCTTGCCGATGGCGACGCGCGCCTCGCTTACGACAATGCCCAGCCCGCGCAGCCGCGCCTCGAGTACGCGCAGGTCGTCGGGGTGGAGCCGGTGGTCGAGAGCGAACCCATGTACGCGACCGTGATCGGTACCGAGCCGGTCCGCGAGTCGTCCACCACCAACAATCCGCGGCAGGTCTGCGAGGACGTGGTGGTGCAGGATCGCCTCCCCGAGCGCGACGGCAACGTCGGTGGCACCGTGGCGGGCGCCCTGATCGGCGGCCTGGTCGGCAACCAGATCGGCGGCGGCAACGGCCGCAAGGCAGCGACCGTCGGTGGCGCGGTGGCCGGCGGCTACATCGGCAACCGGGTCGACCGCAACCATGTCGGTGGCCGCGTGGTCAGCCGCACCGACCGCCGCTGCCGCACCGTCAACAACACCTCGACCTCGTCGCGCACCGTGGCCTGGAACGTGACCTACCGCAACCCGGATGGCACCACCGGCACGATGCGCACCGAGAAGAAGCCGGGCGAGCGGATCGAGCTGGGCAACGCCGACCGCACGGTTGGCTATGACGTGCGCTACAGCCGCAACGGCGTGGTGCAGACGGTGCGGATGGACGAGCCGCCGGGTGAGCGCCTGCCGCTGCTGGATGGCCAAGTGGTCACCCGCGTCGCTTCGGCCTCGGTGAGGGGCATGCCGAACGGGTAAGCGCGGCGCGTACCAGCCTCGCTTGCACCAGGCGGGACCGGAGCAATCCGGTCCCGTCGTCTTTTTGGCGGAATGCTTGCGTCGCGCGCGCGTCGCGGCGAATCGCCCGTCGCGACTGTACGGAACGCAGGTGCCAGCCCGTCGGGCTGCGCCACTACAATGGCGGTTTGCCGACATCGAGCCGACCTGCCATGGCCCTGCATCCCTACGACCTGTACGACGTCCGTTCCCTGCTCAGCGAGGAGGAGCGCGCGGTCCAGGACAGCGTGGCGCGCTTCACCGACGAACGCGTGCTGCCGATCATCGGCGATGCCTTCGACCAGGGTCGCTTCCCGAAGGAGCTGGTGCCGGAAATCGCCCAGATGGGCCTGCTGGGTTCCTCGCTGCCGGAGCAGTACGGCTGCGCGGGGCTGAACGCGGTGAGCTACGGGCTGATCTGCCAGGAGCTGGAGCGCGGTGACTCCGGCATCCGCAGCTTCGTGTCGGTGCAGAGCTCGCTGTGCATGTATCCGATCTATGCCTATGGCAGCGAGGAGCAGAAGCAGCGCTGGCTGCCGGACATGGCTGCGGGCAAGGTGATCGGCTGCTTCGGCCTGACTGAGCCGCACGGCGGTTCCGATCCGGCCAACATGAAGACCCACGCCCGCCGCGATGGCGATGACTGGGTGATCAACGGCAGCAAGATGTGGATCACCAATGGCAACCTCGCCGACATCGCGATCGTCTGGGCGCAGACCGACGAGGGCATCCAGGGCTTCCTGCTGGAGAAGGGCATGGCCGGCTTCAGCGCGCAGGAGATCAAGCACAAGATGTCGCTGCGCGCCTCGGTCACCAGCGCGCTGTTCTTCGACAACGTCCGGGTGCCGGACTCCAGCCGCCTGCCCAACGTCAAGGGGCTGAAGGGGCCGCTGGGGTGCCTGACCCAGGCCCGTTATGGCATCACCTGGGGCCCGATCGGCGCGGCGGTCGCGTGCCTGTCGGAGGCGGTCGACTACACCAAGGAGCGCATCCTGTTCGGGCGCCCGGTGGCCGCCACCCAGAGCGCGCAGATCAAGATGGCCGACATGGCGCGTCGCATCACCCTTGCCCAGCTGATGTCGCTGCAGCTTGGCCGCCTGAAGGATGCCGGCACCATGCAGCCGGCCCAGGTGTCGCTGGCGAAGTGGAACAACTGCCGGATGGCGATCGACATCGCGCGCGAGTGCCGCGACCTGCTGGGCGGCGCCGGCATCACCACCGAGCACGCGGCCATCCGCCACGCGCTGAACCTCGAGTCGGTCATCACCTACGAGGGAACCGAGACCGTGCACCAGCTCGTGATCGGCCGCGAGCTGACCGGCATCAACGCATTCTGATCGCGGGGCGATGGCGATGCGGCTGTACGGCATGTCGTCCTCCGGCAACTGCTACAAGCTGCAGCTGGCCTGCGCGCAGCTGGAGATCCCGCACGACTGGCACGAGATCGACATCACCCGTGGCGAGAACCTGTCGCCCGAGTTCCTGGCCGGATTGAACGATCGCGGCAAGGTGCCGGTGCTGCAGCTGGACGACGGGCGCACGATGAGTGAGTCCAACGCGATCCTGCATTACCTGGCCGACGGCAGCGCGCTGCTGCCGCAGGAGCGCTGGGAGCGCGCCAAGACGCTGCAGTGGCTGTTCTTCGAGCAGTACAGCCACGAGCCCTACATCGCCGTCAGCCGGTTCGTGCGCAAGTACCTGCCCGCAGACCACCCGCGCCGGGCGCAGCTGCCGGCGCTGCACGAATTCGGCAGCGAAGCGCTGTCGGCGATGGAGCGCCACCTGGGCCGCCTGCCGTGGTTCGGCGGCGAGCGCTACTCGATCGCCGACATCGCGCTGTTCGCCTATACCCACGTGGCCGACGAGGCGGGTTTCGACCTCGGCGGCTATCCGCGCATCGAGCGCTGGCTCAAGCACGTGCGCCAGACGCCCGGCTTCGTGCCGATGCGCAACGACTGAATCCAGGGCCGCCATGTTCAACACCGTTCCCCAGCCGATCCCCGCCCGCATGAAGGGGCTGAACCGGGCCGAGATCTGCGACGTCAATTTCCAGGAGTTCGTGCGTGGCTGGAACGGCCAGCCGCAGCCGAAGCCGGCGCCGGACGAAGCGATCCTGGAGGGCAGTGCGCTGGACGCGCGCGGCTTCCGCGAACTGTTCGAATCGCAGCTGGTCAGCCGTCACCTGGACCTGATGGCGCGCGTGCTGCGTGTGCAGAACAAGGTCTTCTACACGATTGGATCAAGCGGCCACGAAGGCAATGCGATGGTCGCGCGCGCCGCGCGCCACACCGATCCGGCCTTCCTGCACTACCGCAGCGGCGGCTTCATGGCCGAGCGCTTCCGCAAGCTGCCCGGCATGGATCCGATCATGGATTCCGCGCTTTCGTTCGCGGCGAGCGCGGAAGACCCGGCCAGCGGCGGCCGCCACAAGGTATGGGGCAGCAAGCCGTTGTGGGTGCTGCCGCAGACCTCGACCATCGCCTCGCACCTGCCGAAGGCGCTGGGCACCGCGGTGGCGATCGAGGCCGCGCGCCGCATCGGCCATCAGCTGCCGATCCCCGATGATTCCATCGCGATCTGCTCGTTCGGCGATGCCTCCGTCAACCACGCCACCGCGCAGACCGCGTTCAACGCGGCCAGCTGGACCGCCTACCAGAAACTGCCGGCGCCGGTGCTGTACGTCTGCGAGGACAACGGCATCGGCATCTCGGTGAAGACGCCGACCGGCTGGATCGGCGAGAGCTTCCGCCATCGTCCCGACCTGGACTACTTCTTCGCAGACGGCCTCGACCTCGCCGGCGGCTACGCCGACGTCCAGCGCGCGGTCGAGCATTGCCGTCGAACGCGCCGCCCGACCTTCCTGCACCTGCGCACCACCCGGATCATGGGCCACGCCGGCACCGACTTTGAGATCGAGTGGCGCAGCATCGAGGAACTGTGCGCGGTGGAAGCCAGCGACCCGCTGCTGCGCTCGGCGCAGATCGCGCTGGAATCCGGCCTGATGACCAACGACGAGGTGCTGGCGCTGTACGAGGCCACGCGCCGAAAGTGTTTCGCAGCCGCGGAGGACGCCGACAGCCGCCCGCGCATCGAGACGCTGGAGCACGTGATGCGCCCGCTGGCGCCGTATACCCCGGACAAGGTGCAGGCGGAAGCGACGCGCGCGCCGTCGCCGGAGGCGCGCATCAAGGCATTCGGTGGCGCGGACAAGCTGCCGGAGAAGCAGGTGCCGAAGCACCTCGCCATCCAGATCAACCAGGCCCTGCACGACCTGTTCGCCAAGTACCCGGAGACGCTGCTGTTCGGCGAGGACGTGGCGCAGAAGGGCGGCGTGTACACGGTGACCAAGGGCCTGCACAAGGCGTTCGGCAACAAGCGCGTGTTCAACACGCTGCTGGATGAAACGATGATCCTGGGCATGGCCCAAGGCTTCGCCAACATGGGCATGCTGCCGATCCCGGAGATCCAGTACCTGGCCTACCTGCACAACGCGATCGACCAGATCCGCGGCGAGGCGGCCAGCCTGCAGTTCTTCAGCAACGACCAGTTCCGCAACCCGATGGTGGTGCGCATCGCCGGGCTGGGCTACCAGCGCGGCTTCGGTGGGCATTTCCACAACGACAACTCGATGACCGCGCTGCGCGACATCCCCGGCCTGGTCGTGGGCTGCGCCTCGCGCGGCGACGATGCGGCGATGATGCTGCGCACGCTCGCCGCGCTGGCCAGGGTCGACGGACGGGTCAGCGTGTTCCTGGAACCGATCGCGCTGTACATGACCAAGGATCTGTACGAGGCAGGCGATGGCCAGTGGCTGACGCCGTACCCGGCGCCGGACCAGGCGCTGGTGCTGGGCGAGGAGCGCGTCTATGCGCCTGACGCCACCGACTGCGTGATCTTCAGCTACGGCAACGGCATGCCGATGAGCCTGCGCGCCGCGCGCGAGATCGAACGCAAGCATGGCTGGAAGGTGCGGGTGGTCGACCTGCTCTGGCTGGTGCCGCTGAACCATGCCGCCATCGCCCGCCATGCCGGCGAGTGCGACCGCATCCTTGTGGTGGACGAGGGTCGCTTCAGCGCAGGCATCGGCGAGGGCGTGCTCACCGCGATCACCGAAGCGGGCTTCGGCGGCAAGCCGCTCAGGCGCGTGGTGGGCGCGGATACCTACACCCCGCTGGCCGGTGCGGCCTTCCTGGTGATCCCGAAGGACGAGGACATCGTCGCGGCGGCCGACGCGCTCGCCGGCGGCTGACGCTCAGCCTGGGCGCAGCAGCCGCTGCGGGTGCGCGTACACGCTGCATCGGCCATCGCGGGCGAAGCCGACCAGGCACAGTCCGGTGGACGCCGCCAGAGCGATCGCCAGCGTGGTCGGCGCGGAAATCGCCGCGAGCAGCGGCAGGCCCGCTTGCGCCGACTTCATCGCCAGCTCGTAGCTGGCGCGGCTGGTGACCACGGCGAAGCCGCTGCCGGGGTCGAGGCCGGCGTGCGCCACGGCGCCGATCAGCTTGTCCAGCGCGTTGTGGCGACCGACGTCCTCGCGCACCAGCTGCAGCGCGCCGGCGCGATCCGCGAAGCCGGCGGCATGCACGGCGCCGGTGGCCGCGTTCAGCGGCTGGCGCGCGTGCAAGTCGCGCAGCGCGCGATGCAGCGCTTCTTCCGCGACCTCAAGGGGGCTCGCCAGTGGCGGCGGGCTGCGCAGCACCGTTTCCAGGTCGCGGCTCCCACAGACGCCGCAACCGCCGTAGCCGGGCAGGCTGCGACTGCGCGCGGCAAGCGCTTCGGCCTGGGCCTTGGGAATCCGCATGCGCACCGCGACGCCATCGACCGATTCATCGATGCCGTCAATGCACAGGGCGCTGGCGGTCGGCACGATGCCTTCGCTCAGCGAGAATCCGAGTGCCAGGTCCGCAAGTTCCGCCGGCGTCGCCATCAGCACCGCGAACGAGGCGCCGTTGTAGTGCAGCGCGACCGGGACCTCGTGGGCCACGAGGTCGGTGGCCTCCTCGATCGCGCCATCGCGCCGGCGTTGCACCTGGCGCGAGCCGGCGCCAGGCTGGTTCATCGCTGCAGGCCGCCGACCAGCGGAAGTGGCGTCAGTGGAACGCCATCCGCCGACAGCCCTTCCAGCGTCTGCTCCAGCGGCAGCACGGCCAGGACGTGGCGACCGGCCACGCTGGCAATACTGCCCAGCGCCTGGCCACCCGCGTCCACCGATGCGCCCGCGGCGACCGGCGCCTGCGCCTCGAACAGCGCGATGCCGCGCTTCACCTGGCCGAGGAAATGGGTGCGCGCCACGATCTCCTGCCCGGGGTAGCAGCCCTTCTTCACGCTGTAGGCCTGCAGCCGGTCCAGCGAGAGCTGCTGGGGTGTCCATTGCTCGAGCTGGTCGGCGTCCAGGTGGGGAAGGCCGCAGGCGAGATCGCTCGCGTTCCAGCGGGTGACTGCCTCGGCGTCGGTGTGCGCTGGGGCCGGCGCAAGCCGCAGCGTGCGCGCTCCGGCATCGCTGCCCATGTCCAGTTCGATGGCATCGCCAGGGCGCGCGAAGGTCGCGCCGGAGGCGGCCTGCGGCGCCGCGAAGCGGCCGCTTGCGTGGAGCGCGGCAAGCGGCTGCAGGGCGACCTTGCTGCGGAACACGTAGCGCTGGAGCTTGCCCGCCAGCGCGTCGGGATCGGCATCGCCCAGCAGCCACAGCGTCTGCGCGTCCAGCCGCAGCAGGGCGAACAGCGCGACCAGGCGCCCTTTCGCGTTCAACCAGCCGTTCCACTGCCACTGGCCATCGCCCAGCGCGGCCACGTCGTTCATGAACTGCGACTGCGCGAACGCCAGCGCATCGGCCCCCGAAAGGGCCAGGACGCGCAGGCCGGGGAGGGCGAACTCAAGCGGCGGCGCGGGTTGCGGCTTGTCGGGCATCGGGCTGGGGACGTAGACTTGATGGGTTGTGAATGCATCGATCATAGGCCAATCCGACCCCACCCCCGAGTCCGCCGCGACCCCGCTGCCCGCGGCAAGCGACCCTCGCACGCCGGATCCGGCTCCCGCGCCCGCCAGAGACGCTCCGCCGGAATCCGGTGGGCGCGGCGGCCCGGAGCCGACCCGTTACGGCGACTGGGAAAAGAACGGCCGCTGCATCGATTTCTAGCCATCGCCCGCGGCCCCGCCGCCCAGCCCGGAGACCCCACGCCCATGGCTGCTCCCGAAACACAAAGCCGCGCGCGACCGTTGTCGCCGCACCTGCAGGTCTATCGCTGGCAGGTCCAGATGGTCACGTCGATCCTGCACCGCGCGACCGGCATGCTGCTGGTGGCGGGCGCGCTGGCCATGGTGTGGGGGCTGGTCGCGCTTGCGGCGGGTCCCGAGCGCTGGGCGGAGTTCGCCGATTGCGTAGGCGCGCCGCTGGGCCAGGTGCTGCTGTTCGCCTTCAGCTGGGCGCTGGCCTACCACCTGATCAACGGCATCCGCCACCTGGTGCAGGACGCCGGCTACGGCTTCGACGTCCCGGACTTCGTGCGCAGCAGCTGGGTCTCGGTGATCGGCAGCGTGCTTCTGGTGGTGTTGGTCTGGGCCATCGTGCTGATGCAGTGGGGGCGGGCATGAACGCGCCGCGTGATTTCCGCACGCCGCTCAAGCGTGCCAAGGGCCTGGGCTCGGCGAAGTCCGGCACCGGCCACTTCCTGTGGCAGCGGATCACCGCGATCGCCCTCCTGCTGGCCGGCGTCTACCTGCTGGGCCTGCTGCTGGGGCTGGGCGGCGCCGACTACGCAACCGCGCGCGCGGTGGTGGCCAACCCGGTCAATGCCACCGTGCTGATCGTGTTCCTGATCGCCGCCTTCTGGCACGCCAAGCTGGGCGTGCAGGTGGTGATCGAGGATTACGTCCACGATGCGCTGCCGGCCGGCGCGGCCCACCTCGCCAACATCCTCATCTGTGCGCTGGCGGCGATCGCCGGCGTGTTCGCGGTGGTTCGCATCGCATTGTCGGGAGCCTGATGCCGTGACCGCGTACAAGATCCAGGAACACAAGTTCGACATGCTGGTGGTGGGCGCCGGCGGCGCCGGCCTGCGCGCCACCTTCGGCCTGGCCCAGAAGGGCCTGAAGACCGCCTGCATCACCAAGGTGTTCCCGACCCGCAGCCACACCGTGGCGGCCCAGGGCGGCATCTCCGCCGCGCTCGGCAACATGGGCGAGGACGACTGGCGCTTCCACTTCTACGACACCATCAAGGGCTCGGACTGGCTGGGCGACCAGGACGCGATCGAGTACATGTGCCGCGAGGCGATCCCCGCGATCATCGAGCTCGAGCACCAGGGCGTGCCGTTCTCGCGCACCGAGGACGGGCGCATCTACCAGCGGCCGTTCGGCGGGATGACTACCCACTACGGCAAGGGCATCGCCCAGCGCACCTGCGCCGCCGCCGACCGCACCGGCCACGCGATCCTGCACACGCTCTACCAGCAGTCGCTGGCGCATGACGCGCAGTTCTTCATCGAATACTTCGCGCTCGACCTGATCATGGACGCGGATGGCGTCTGCCGCGGCGTACTCGCGCTCGACATGTCCGAGGGCACCCTGCACCTGTTCCGCGGCCACGGCGTGGTGCTGGCCACCGGCGGCTACGGGCGCGCCTATTTCAGCGCGACCTCGGCGCACACCTGCACCGGCGACGGCGGCGGCATGGCGCTGCGCGCGGGGCTTGCGCTGCAGGACATGGAGTTCGTGCAGTTCCACCCGACCGGCATCTACGGCGCCGGCTGCCTGATCACCGAGGGCGTGCGCGGCGAAGGCGGCATCCTGCGCAACGCCAGCGGCGAGCGCTTCATGGAGCGCTATGCGCCGAATGCCAAGGACCTGGCCTCGCGCGACGTGGTGTCGCGCTCGATGACCATCGAGATCCGCGAGGGCCGCGGGGTCGGCGAGCACAAGGACCACATCTACCTCGACCTGACCCACCTCAACCCGGCCGACATCCACGAGAAGCTGCCGGGCATCGCCGAGAGCGCGCGCATCTTCGCCGGGGTCGACGTCGAGAAGCAGCCGATCCCGGTGATCCCGACCGTGCACTACAACATGGGCGGCATCCCGACCAACTACCACGGCGAAGTGGTGCAGCTGCACAACGGCAACCCCGACGCGGTGGTGCAGGGCCTGTACGCGATCGGCGAGGCGGCCTGCGTCTCGGTGCACGGCGCCAACCGCCTTGGCTCCAACTCGTTGCTGGACCTGGTCGTGTTCGGCCGCGCGGTGGCCAACAAGGCCGCGCAGAACGTGGTCCCGGGCGCGGCGCACAAGGACCTGGCCTCCGACGCGCTGGACCGCTCGCTGTCGAACCTGGACCGCCTGCGCAATGCCCACGGCGGCACCCCGACCGCGGTGATCCGCAACAACATGCAGCGCGCGATGCAGCGCGACGCCGCGGTGTTCCGTACCGGCGAGACCCTGGCCGAGGGGGTGCGCGCGATCCGCGACATCCATGCCAGCTTCGCCGACGTCGCGGTTTCCGACCGCTCGCTGGTGTGGAACTCCGACCTGGTGGAGACGCTGGAGCTGCAGAACCTGCTCGGGCAGGCGCTGTGCACGATCGTCTCCGCCGAGAACCGCACCGAATCGCGCGGGGCCCACGCGCGCGAGGACTATCCCGAGCGCGACGATACGAACTGGCACAAGCACACCGTGTGCACGGTCGACGACGGCGGCAACACCCGCATCGACTACCGGCCGGTGCATATGTACACGCTGACCGGCGACGTCGACGTCGTGCCGCCCAAGCCGCGCGTCTATTGATCTTGTAGGAGCGGCTTCAGCCGCGATTGGAAGACGTAATACGGTCGCGCCCGAGGGCGCTCCCACAAGCAGGAACCCAGCGAAATGGCCGAATTCACCCTCCCGAAGCACTCTCGCATCCAGCAGGGCAAGCACTTCCCGGCGCCGGCGGGCGCGCGCATGCCGCGCACCTTCAAGGTCTACCGCTGGAACCCCGACGATGGGCTGAACCCGCGCGTGGACACCTACGATGTCGACCTGGCCACGTGCGGGCCGATGGTCCTCGACGCGCTGATCAAGATCAAGAACGAGATCGACCCCACGCTGACCTTCCGCCGCTCCTGCCGCGAGGGCATCTGCGGCTCGTGCGCGATGAACATCGACGGCACCAACACCCTGGCCTGCACGAAGGCGATCGCCGACTGCGGCAAGGGCGACGGCGCGGTCCCGATCTACCCGCTGCCGCACATGGAAGTGGTCAAGGACCTGGTCCCGGACATGACCCACTTCTACGCGCAGTACGCGAGCATCCGGCCTTGGCTGCGCACCCAGACCGCCGCCCCGACCCGCGAGCGCCTGCAGTCCAAGGGCGACCGCGAGAAGCTCGACGGCCTGTACGAGTGCATCCTGTGCGCCTGTTGCAGTACGTCCTGCCCCAGCTACTGGTGGAACGGCGAGCGCTACTTGGGCCCTGCAGTCCTGCTGCAGGCCTACCGCTGGATCGTGGACAGCCGCGACGAGGATACCGGTTCGCGCCTGGACGAGCTCGAGGATCCGTTCAAGCTGTACCGCTGCCACACGATCATGAACTGCGCGCGCACCTGCCCGAAGGGTCTGAACCCGGCCAAGGCGATTGCCGAGATCAAGAAGCTGATGCTGGCGCGGCAGGTCTGAGGCAGCAGGCATGGACGTGAGCGCGTACCTCCTGCCCGCGGCCGCGATGGCGCTGTTGGTGTTCGCGGTCTGGTTGCGGCTGTTCTTTACCCGCATTCCCGAAATGAAGCGCGGGCGCATCCATCCGCAGTCGATCGCGCTATCGACGCAGGCGGCGGCGAAGTTGCGCGATACCCGCGCCGCCGACAATTTCCGCAACCTGTTCGAGCTGCCGGTGCTGTTCTACGTGGCGCTGTGGGCCGGGCATGCGCTCTCGATCGCGATCCCGGCGTTCTTCTGGCTGGCGTGGCTGTTCGTGCTGCTGCGCGTCGTGCACAGCGTCATCCACTGCGGCTACAACAAGGTCATGCACCGGTTCTACGCCTACGCGGCAGGCGGCTGGGTGTTGTGGGCGTTGTGGGCGCTCATCGCCTGGCAGGCGTGGGGGCGGTGAGCGACGAGGCCGAGCTGCGCCGGCTGCGCTGGCGATGCCGGCGCGGGATGCGCGAGCTGGACCAGCTGCTGGAGCGCTGGCTGGATCGCGAGTGGCGGCAAAGCCCTACCCGGGAACGCGCGGTCTTCCTGGCGCTGCTGGACACCGAGGACGACACACTCTGGCGCTGGTTCCTTGGCCACGAGGCTCCCGCCGATGTCGAAATCGCGGCGCTTGTCGAGCGCATCCGCGCAGTGCCCGCCGCTGCGGATTGAGTGGCGCCCGTCGCGCCATGGCGTGCTTGCGCTGTGGCTGCTCAGCCTGCTGGCACCCTTCTCCCTGCTGGCCTCCGGCCTGCCCACCGGCTGGGCGCTGGCCCTGGGCGCGCCGGTGCTGCTGGCGGGGGTGCGGATGACCCGCCGCTACGCGCGCGCGCCCCTGATGCCGCTGGTCATCCCCGCGGGGCTGCAGCCCGCCTGCCGTGACGCCCGGCCCATCGCTGGCCTTCAGGTGCACTGGCGCGGACCGCTGGCCTTCCTGCACTGGCGCGAGGACGGCCAGTCCCACCGCATCGTGTTCTTCCCCGACACCCTGCAGGCGTCCGCGCGCCGCGCGCTGAAGCTTGCGCTGCAACGCCGGCACGAGGCGGCGACGGGGCAGGGGACGCTGGGCTAGACCCGGCGCGGGCATGCCACGCGCATGCCGCATCCGTACACTAGGCCGGCTGCCCGCCGGCCGCGCCCTGCGCGCACGGCGGGAACATCCCAAGGAAGCGCATGTTCAAACCCGTCCCCGTCGCCATCGGCCTGCGCTACCTGCGCGCCAAACGCCGCAACGGCTTCATCTCCTTCATCTCGCTCGCTTCCATCCTCGGCATCGCGCTGGGCGTGACCGCGCTGATCACCACGCTGGCGGTGATGAGTGGGTTCCAGCGCGAGATCCGCGACCGCATGCTGCAGATGGCCGCGCACACGACGGTCAGTGGCTACGGCGAGCCGCTGCAGGACTGGCGGCATGCGGTCGACGTCGCGCTCAAGGATGCGCGGGTCGCCGGCGCGGCGCCCTATGTCGAGAAGGAAGCGCTGATCTCGGGCAGCAACAACCAGCCGGCGATGCTGCGCGGGGTGGTGCCCGCCGAGGAGGCCAAGGTGTCGGTGCTGGGCGAGAAGGTGGTGCAGGGCAGGATTACCGACCTGACGCCGGGCAGCTTCAACATCGTGCTCGGCAAGGAGCTGGCGATCTGGCTGGGAGTGGCGGTCGGCGACGACGTCGTGGTGACCCTCGCCGACTTCCGCAGCACCCCGGTGGGCGGCGTGCAGACGATGAAGCGCTTTCGCGTCAGCGGGATCTTCGAGGCCGGCTACAACGAATTCGACAAGGGCATGGCGGTGGTCGCGCTGGCGGACCTGCAGCGGCTGCTGCGGATGGGCGAGGGCGTCACCGGGGTCCGGCTGCGCCTGCATGACATGGACCAGGCGTTCGAGGTCGGGCGCGCGCTGGCGCTCAAGCTGCAGGGGCCGTACCGCGTGAGCGACTGGACCCAGGACAACGCCAACCTGTTCCGTGCGCTCAAGATGGAGAAGACGGTGATGGCGATCCTGCTGTCGCTGATCATCGCGATGGGCGCGTTCAACCTGGTGTCCTCGCAGGTGATGCTGGTCACCGACAAGCAGGCCGACATCGCCATCCTGCGCACGCTGGGCCTCACCCCGCGCCAGGTGATGCAGGTGTTCATGGTGCAGGGCAGCCTGATCGGCGTGATCGGCACCGTGGCCGGCGTGATCGGCGGCATCGTGCTGACCCTCAACCTCGACCGCATCCTGCAGGGCATCGAGGCCGTGTTCGGCGTGCAGCTGCTGCCGCAGGACGTCTACTACATCACCGGCCTGCCCACCGAGCTGCAGGCCGGCGACGTCACCACCATCGCGCTGGTGGCGCTGGCGATGGCCTTCGTCGCCACCCTGTATCCGGCCTGGCGCGCCGCGCGCACCGCGCCCGCGGAGGCGCTGCGCTATGAGTGAGCCCATGGACGACGTGATCCGCGCCGAGAAGCTCGGCAAGACCTATGCCGAAGGCACGCTGCACACGCCGGTGTTCGATGCCCTGGACATCACCGTGGCCCGGGGCGAGACGGTGGCGATCCTGGGCGCGTCCGGCGCCGGCAAGAGCACGCTGCTGCACCTGCTGGGTGGGCTCGACGTGCCGACCGGCGGCGAGGTGTTCGTCGCCGGCCAGAAGATGAGCGCGCTCTCGGATGCCGAGCGCGGGCGCCTGCGCAACCGGGCGCTGGGGTTCGTCTACCAGTTCCACCACCTGCTGCCGGAGTTCACCGCGCTGGAGAACGTGATGATGCCGGTGCTGCTGGCGGGCGAAGGCGTGCCCGTCGCGCGCCAGCGGGCGCAGGCGCTGCTGGAGTCGGTCGGACTGGGCCATCGCCTGCAGCACAAGCCGGGCGAGCTGTCCGGCGGCGAACGCCAGCGAGCGGCGGTGGCACGGGCGCTGGTGAACAACCCGATGTGCGTGCTGGGCGACGAGCCCACCGGCAACCTCGACGAGAAGACGGCGGCCAACGTGTTCGCGCAGATGCTGGAGCTCAACCGCGCGCAGGGCACCAGCCTGGTGCTGGTCACCCACGACCGCCGTCTCGCGCGCAAGCTGGACCGCGTGCTGGAGCTGCGCGAGGGCAAGCTGCACCAGCTGGGCTCCGACGAGATCTGACGGCGGCTTGGGGGATCGGGGAATCCTGACCCGCCGTCGCGTCGGGGACTGATCGCGCGCGGGCCCGCGCCCGCGGATCCTTGGGGCGATGGCCGCCATCCCCGCGATCTCGTTACCGCAGCTGTACTGGCCGACCCGCGCGGCGCCTGCGACGGACTTGCCGCTGTTCGGGCCGGCCTGCGCCGTCAGCCTGCTGGCCGGGGTCATGGCCTGCCTGCAGCTGCCACGGTTGCCGCCTGCCTGGCTGCTGCTGCTTCTGCTCGCCTCTGGCCTTGGGCTCGCGCTGCATGGCGACGCCCGGCGCGCGCTTGGCGTGTTCGTGCTTGGCGCGGCGCTGGCCGGGCTGCAGGCGACGGCGTCGCTGGACGCGCAGTTGCCGCCCGCGCTGGAGCGCGAAGCGATAGTGGTGCGAGGGCAGATCGTGGAGTTGCCGGTGCACGCGCCGCGCAGCACCCGCTTTGCCTTCGTGGTCGATGATGCGCGCGACCAACCGGCGCCGGTGCGTGGCAAGCGCCTGCGCCTGGGCTGGTATGTCGACGAGGATCCTGCGATTGCCGAGCGCCAGCGCGGGCAGCTGCGCGCGGGCAGCCGCTGGGAGCTGCCGGTGCGATTGCGCGCCCCGCGCGGCCTGCGCAACCCGGGTGGCGGCGATGGCGAGAAGCGCGCCATGGCCGAACGCATCGCCGCCGTCGGCCACGTGCTGGAGCCTGCGCTCGCGGTGCCGCTTGCGCCCGCGCGTGGGATCGATGCCTGGCGCGAACGCATGAGCGCGCGCATCGCGATGGCGGTGCCGTCGGCGTCCTCGCGCTACGTGCGCGCACTCGCGCTCGGCGATACCCGCGCCCTGGACGACGCCGACTGGGCCCGGCTCCGCGCGGCCGGGCTGACCCACCTGATCGCCATCTCGGGTTTCCACGTTGGGCTGGTGGCCGGTTTCTTCGCCCTGCTGGGCGCGGCGGCATGGTGGGCGATGCCCGCGCTCGGACGCCGCATGCCGCGCATCACCGGCGCCGGGCTGGCGGCGGTCGCCGGCGCCTTCCTGTACTGCGCGCTGACCGGCTTTGCGGTGCCCACCGTGCGCACCGCACTGATGATCGCGGCGCTGGTGGCTGCGCGCTGCCTGCGGCGGCGCCAGCGCACCGGCGATACGCTCGCGCTCGGGTGCATCGTGCTCCTGCTGCTGGATCCGCTCGCGGTGCTGGGCGCCGGCTTCTGGCTGAGTTTCGTCGGCGTGGCCTGGCTGCTGTGGAGCCTGCCGGCGCAGCCCCGCGGCGGGCGTTGGGGGCTGCTGCATGGCTTCCTGGGCGCCCAGGCGGTGGCCACGCTCGGCCTGCTGCCGCTGACGGTGATGCTGTTTGGCCAGGCCTCGGTGGCGGGACCGTTGGCGAACCTCGCCGCGGTGCCATGGTGGAGCCTGGTGGTGATCCCGCTGGCGCTGCTTGGCGTGCTGGCCGACACGTTGTGGCCCGGCATGGGCGCGCCGTTCTGGCAACTCTCCGCATGGATGTTCGACCTGCTGTGGCCCGCCCTTGCCACCATCGCCGACAGCCGGCTGGCGATGGCCTGGCTGCCCGAGCCGCGCTGGTACGCGGGCGCCCTGGCGCTGCTGTCCGTGTTCTGGTGGCTGCTGCCCCGCGGGCTTCCGGGCAAGCCGCTGGCCCTGCTGCTGTGGCTGCCGCTGCTGCTGCCGCCGCGCGAGCTGCCGCGCCCCGGCGAAGTCGAACTCACGGTGGTGGACGTCGGGCAGGGACTGGCGGTGCTGGTGCGCACCGCGCAGCGCAGCCTGCTGTACGACATGGGCCCGGCGATGCCGGATGGCTTCGACGCCGGCGAGCATGCGGTGCTGCCGGCCCTGCGCGCGCTGGGCGTGCGCACCCTGGATGCCGCGGTGCTTAGCCATGGCGACAACGACCATGCCGGTGGCTGGCCGGCAATCGCCCGCGCGCTGCCGGTGGCCGCGCTGCTTGCGCCCGAAGGCAGCCATGCGCCGGGCCTGTCCGAATGCCGGGCGGGGGATGCGTGGACGTGGGACGGCGTGCGCTTCCGGATCCTGCACCCGTCGCCCGGGTTCCCCTACCTCGGCAATGAGGCCAGCTGCGTGCTGCGGATCGAGAGCGCCCACGGCAGCGTGCTGCTGACCGGCGACATCGGCCATTACGTCGAGCGCGGCCTGCTGCGAGAGGCGCGACATGACCTGCGCGCCGACGTGGTGCTCGTGCCCCATCACGGCAGCGCTGGTTCGTCAGACGCAGGCTTTGTCTCTGCGACCAAGGCGCGGCTGGCGCTGGTGTCTTCCGGCGCCGGCAACCGTTTCCGGCATCCGCGCCCCGACGTGGTCGCGCGCTGGTGCCAGGCGGGGGCCGAAGTGCTCGACACCGCCACCAGCGGCGCGATCCGGGTGTGGCTGGGCGCCGATGGCCTGCAACTGCGCGAGCGCAGGCGGTCCCATCCCCGATTGTGGGACGCCGCGCACCGCCGCGCGCGGCTGGCCGGCCGGGACGCTGGGCTATGCTACCCGCCGGATTCGTAGCGGCCGCCGGGCCGGAGGATTGACGCGTGCTGGAACTGATCCGGGCCGGGGGCTGGCCCATGATCCCGATCCTGCTGCTGATGGTGGTGGGCCTGGGAATCGTGGTCGAACGCTTCTGGACCTTGCGCCGCGACCGGGTCATGCCGCCGGGGCTGGGCCAGGAAGTCCGGGCATGGGTGGCGCGCGGGAAGCCGCTGGAGGACGCGCACGTCGACTCTTTGCGGGCGACCTCGCCGCTGGGCGCGCTGCTCGCAGCCGAGCTCGATGTCCGCCACCGCAATCGCGACACCATCCGCGAGCGGGTGGAGGACACCGGTCGCCACCTGGTGCACCGGATGGAGCGCTTCCTCAACACCCTCGGCACGATCGCCGCCGCCGGTCCCTTGCTGGGGCTGTTCGGCACCGTGGTCGGCATGATCGAGATGTTCCTGGGCATCCTCGACCACGGCATCGGCGATGCCGGGCAGCTGGCCGGCGGCATCGGCAAGGCGCTGATCTGCACCGCCGCCGGCATGGTGGTGGCGATCCCGGCGCTCGCCTTCCACCGCTATTTCCGCGGCCGCATCGCCGGCTACATCGTCGACATGGAGCATGAGGCCATGCAGCTGATGGACGTGCTGGACGCGGCGCCGGCTGCCGGCGTGGCGCCGCACAAGGGCTGAGCGCCGATGCGCATCCGCGACCACCGCGCCGACGACACCCCGGAGATCAACCTCATCCCGTTGATCGACGTGGTGCTGTGCCTGCTGATCTTCTTCGTGGTGACCACCACGTTCGATGCCCGCAGCGTGCTCAAGCTGGAACTGCCGCGCGCCGACGGCCAGCCGGCCGCCAATGCCGAGCCGCCGCTGAGCCTGCTGATCAATGCCGACGGGCGCTATTTCGTGGGCGACCGCGAAGCCCTGCGCACCGACGTGGAATCGCTGAAGCAGGTGCTGCGCGAAGCCGGGGGCGAGGATCGCGAGCGCACCGTGCTGATCCGCGCCGACGCGCGCACGCCGTGGCAGGCGGTGGTCACCGCCTACGAGGCGCTGGGGCAACTCGGTTACCGCCGCATCGCCAATGCCACCGCGCCGACCCCTGCGGCCGCGGCGCCGGGCGCAACGGACACGCGTTGAAGCAGGACTCGCCCTGGCCGGTCTACCGGCGCCTGCTGGGCCTGGCGCGACCGTATCGCGGCGTGCTGGTGGTGGCCCTGGTCGGACTGCTGCTGGAGGGCCTGGCCGCCGGCGCGTTCGGCCTGATCACCAAGCCGATGGTCGACGAGACCTTCGTTGCCCGCAATCGCGACCTCGGCCTGCTGCTGCCGCTGGGCATCGTCGGGATCTTCGTGGTGCGCGGGATCGCCGGCTACCTCACCGACCTGTTCATGGCGCGCGCCGCGCGCGGCATTTCCCGCGACATGCGGGTGTCGGCCTTCGACAAGTACCTGCGCCTGCCCGGGCTGCGCTTCGACGCCGAGCCGGTGCCGTCGATGCTGGTGCGGCTGGGTTCGGACAGTGACCAGGTCGCGCAAGCCGCCATCGACGCCGCCAAGATCATGCTGCAGCAGGCCCTGCAGGTGATCGCCATGCTCGCGGTGATGCTCTACGCCAGCTGGCGGGTGACGCTGGCCGTACTGCTGCTCGGCCCGCTGATCGCCTGGCTGATGGACGGCGTGGGCCGCCGCTTCCGCCGTTACGGGCACAAGGTGCAGGAGACCTCGGCGGAGATGATGCTGGCCGCCGACCAGGCCCTGTCCAACCAGCAGGAAGTGAAGGTCTATGGCGCGCGCGCGGCCGAAGTGGAGCGCTATACCGGGCTTGCCAACCACAACATGGCGCTTGGGCTGAAGGTGGAGGCCACCCGCAGCATCGCCTCTGCGGTGGTGCAGGTGTTCGGCGCGGTCGGGCTTGCGCTGCTGCTGTTCTTTGCCGGGCGCGAAGCGGCCGAAGGTCGCCTGACCGCCGGCGGTTTCGTGCAGCTGATGATCGCGATGCTGGCGATCATCCCGGCCCTGCGCCAGCTGACCAACGTGCAGGGCGTCCTGCAGCGCGGGATCGCCTCGGCCGAACGCCTGTTCTCGGTGCTGGATGCCGAGGACGAGGTGGATGCGGGGACGCGGCCGCTGGCGCGCGCGAAAGGCGTGATCGAATTCCGCGACGTGCAGGCGCGCTACCCCGGCGACGCGCGCCCGGCGCTGGATGGCGTCAGCTTCATCGCCCGGCCCGGCACCGTGACCGCGATCGTCGGCCGCTCCGGCAGCGGCAAGACCACCCTGGTGAAGCTGATCCCGCGCTTCTATGAACCAGCCGGCGGCCGCATCCTGATCGATGGCCACCCGATCGAGGAGTACCGCCTCGCCGACCTGCGCCGGCAGGTCGCGCTGGTCAGCCAGCAGGTGATGCTGTTCGACGGCAGCATTGCCGGCAACGTCGCCTATGGCGAGATGGCGGACGCCAACGGCGATGCGGTGCAGCGCGCGGTGCGCGATGCCAATGCGATGGAATTCGTGGAACGCCTGCCCGAGGGGATCGACGCGGGTATCGGGCCGAAGGGCGGCAGGCTGTCCGGCGGGCAGCGCCAGCGCCTGGCGATTGCCCGCGCGCTGCTCAAGGATGCGCCGATCCTGATCCTCGACGAGGCCACGGCGGCGCTCGACAACGCCTCCGAACGGCTGGTGCAGGACGCGCTGCGGCAGCTGGTGCCGGACCGCACCACCCTGGTGATCGCGCATCGCCTCTCCACCATCGAGCACGCCGACCAGATCCTGGTGCTGGACGAAGGCCGGCTGGTGGAGCAGGGCACCCACGCCGAGCTGCTGGCGCGCGGGGGGACCTACGCCCACCTGCACGCGGTGCAGTTCCGGGAGGGCGCGGCTTGAGCGGCCGCGCCGCGCCGCAACCGCCCCGCTGGTGGTTCGATGGCAGTCCGCCCCCGTGGCATGCGCGCGCGCTGGCGCTCCTGTATGCGGGCGCGATCTCGGCGCGACGACTGGCCTACCGGCGCGGCTGGGCACGCGCGCGGCATCCCGGCGTGCCCGTGATCGTGGTCGGCAACCTCACCGCCGGCGGCAGCGGCAAGACCCCGCTGGCCATCGCCCTGGTCGAGCGGCTGCAACAGGCCGGCTGGACACCCGGCGTCGCCAGCCGCGGCTACGGTCGCAGCGACGCCCGCAGCGCACGGTGGGTCGCGGCGGGCGACGATCCCGCATTGACCGGCGACGAGCCGCTGCTGATCGCTACCCGCACCGGCGCCCGCGTGCGGGTGGACCGCGACCGCCTTGCCGCGGCGCGCGCGCTGGCGGGCGGCGGCTGCGACATCGTGGTCTGCGACGACGGCCTGCAGCACTACGCGCTGGCCCGCGACATCGAGATCGAGGTGCAGGATGCCCGCCGCGGCTACGGCAACGGCCTGCTGCTGCCGGCGGGTCCCTTGCGCGAGCCGCTGGAGCGCGCCGCCGACTGCGCGTTCCGGGTACGCAACCTCGGCGTCGCCACGGCAGGTGCGACCCCGGCACAGGACGGTTCCGGCGAGTGGCCGATGCAGCTGGTTCCGGCCGGCGCCCGCCCGCTTGCCGGGGGGCGCATGCAGCCCTTGGCCAGTTTCAGCGGGCAGCGCGTGCATGCGGTGGCGGGCATCGGCGATCCCGAGCGCTTCTTCGGTATGCTGCGTGGCCTCGGGATCGCAGTGGTGCCGCATGCGTTCCCGGACCACCACGCCTACGACGCCCGCGACTTCGACTTTGGCAGCCGGCTGCCGATCCTGATGACCGAAAAGGACGCGGTGAAATGCCGTGCGCTCGGGCTGCAGCACGCGTTCGTGGTCCCGATCACGGCCAAGCTGCCGGACGCGTTCTGGACCGCGCTGCTGGAGCGGCTTCCCGGGCGTCCTGGGTAACCACATCGCGCCGCCCCGCGGGCGCCTGCCAGCCGCCGTCCGTCATAATGCGCGCATGACCCCAAACGAGTTCGTCGTTGCCATTCCCGCGCGCCATGCGGCGTCGCGCCTGCCGGGCAAGCCGCTGCGCCTGATCGGTGGCGTGCCGATGGTGGTGCACGTCGCCCGCCGCGCGCTGGCCGCCGGCGCACGCGAGGCCTGGGTCGCCACCGACGATGCCCGCATCGCCGACGCGCTTGAAGGCACCGGCGTGCAGGTCGCCATGACCTCGCCCGCGCACGCCTCGGGCACCGACCGCCTGGCCGAGTGCGCCGACATCGCCGGCTGGGACGACGACACCGTCGTGGTCAACGTGCAGGGTGACGAGCCGTTCGCGCCCGCGGACGGCATTGCCTGCGTGGCGCAGACGCTGGCGGAGTCCGGCGCCCACATCGCCACCCTGGCCACCCCGATCGACGGCATCGACACCCTGCGAGACCCGGGCGCGGTGAAGCTGGTGCGCGCCGCCAATGGCGATGCGCTGTACTTCAGCCGCGCGCCGATCCCGTGGCCGCGCGACGCCTTTGCCCGCGATGCCACCACTCTCCCGGCGGGCGGCCATTGGCTGCGCCACATCGGCATCTACGCCTACCGCGCCGGCGCGCTTCGCCAGTTCGCGGCGATGCCGGCCGGCGTGCTGGAGCAGGTGGAGGCGCTGGAGCAGCTGCGCGCGCTGGAGGCCGGCTGGCGGATTGCGGTGGCGCTGGCGCCGTCGCCATTCCCGCTCGGGGTGGACACGCCCGAGGACCTCGCGCGGGCCGAGCAAGCCTGGCAACAGCAGGAAACGCGCGCGCCATGACCCGGCCGATCGGCATCCTGATGGTGTGCCTGGGCAACATCTGCCGCTCGCCGATGGCGGAAGGCATCCTGCGGCTGCGGCTGGAGGAGGCGGGCCTTGGCAACCGGGTGCGGGTCGATTCGGCCGCCACCGGCACCTCGCACATCGGCCATCCGCCGGACGAGCGCGCGATTGCCTGCGCCGCCCGCAACGGCGTGGACATCTCCGACCAGCGCGCGCGCCGGCTAGTGGCGGAGGACTTCGACGAGTTCGACGTCGTCCTCTGCGCCGACCGCACCATCCTGCACGATGCGCGGATCCGCAAGCCGCGCACCGCGCACGCGCAGGTCGAGCTGATGCTGGAATGGAGCGGGGCCGGCAAGAAGGACGTGCCGGATCCGTACTACGGCAGCCAGCGCGACTTCGACCAGGCCTGGAAGCTGGTCGCGAAGGTCGCCGCTGGCGTGGTCGAGCGGGTGCGGCAAGGCCGGTTCTGAGCCGGCAGCGCATGGCCACGCGCAAGCAGGAACATCCTCCCTTCGATGGCCGCGCCTTTGCCGCCGGCTTGCCGTTGGCGCCTGGCGTGTACCGGATGACCAGTGCCGACGACGAGGTGCTCTACGTCGGCAAGGCGCGCGCGCTGCGCAATCGCGTGGGGAGCTATTTCAACGCCACCCCGAAACCGACCCGGATCATGGCGATGCTGGCGCAGGTCGCGCGCATCGAGGTGACTGTCACCCGCAGCGAGGCCGACGCGCTGCTGCTGGAAAACCAGCTGATCAAGTCGCTCAAGCCGCGCTACAACGTGATGCTGCGCGACGACAAGAGCTACCCGTTCGTGCTGCTGACCCGGGAGGAGTGGCCGCGGATCGCGTTCCATCGCGGCGCGCGCGGGACTCCGGGGCGCTATTTCGGGCCGTACCCGAGCGCCGCCTCGGTGCGCGAGACGCTCAACCTGATGCACAAGCTGTTCCGCCTGCGCAGCTGCGAGGACAGCGTATTCCGCAACCGCAGCCGGCCCTGCCTGCAATACCAGATCGGCCGTTGCAGCGCGCCCTGCGTAGGCCTGGTGGACGCCGACGCCTACGCCGGCGCTGTGCGCCGCGCCACGCTGTTCCTGGATGGCCGCAGCCAGGAACTGGGCGACGAGCTGGCCAGCGCGATGCAGGCCGCCAGCGAGCGGCTGGAATTCGAGGAGGCCGCGCGCCTGCGCGACCTGATCACCACCATCCGCAAGCTGCAGGCGCGGCAGACCATGGATGGCCGCAATGCCGACCTCGACGTGCTCGCGGTGGCCATGCAGGGCGCGGCCGCGTGCGTGCTGCTGCTGGCCTTCCGCGACGGGCGCAACCTCGGCACCCGCGCGTTCTTCCCGAAGACCAACGGCGAGGACAGCGCGGACGAGGTGCTTGCCGCGTTCGTGTCCCAGTACTACGCCGAGCAGCCGCCGCCGGCGGAGATCGTGCTCGACCGCGACATCCCCGACCGCGAGATGATCGAGCAGGCCCTGGGCGAGCACGCCGGGCGCAAGGTCACCCTGCGCGCCAACGTGCGCGGCACGCGGGCGGCCCACCTCGATCTGGTGCGGCGCAACGCCGAACTGGCGCTGGCAACCGAACTCACCAGCAGCAGCGCGCAGCAGGGGCGGGTGGACGCGCTCGGCGAACTGCTCGGCCTCGTCGGGGCGCCGGCGCGGATCGAGTGCTTCGATATCAGCCACACCATGGGCGAGGCCACGGTCGCGTCCTGCGTGGTGTTCGACGACAAGGGCCCGCTGCGCAGCCAGTACCGGCGCTACAACATTGCCGGCATCGAACCGGGCGACGACTACGCGGCAATGCACCAGGCGCTGGCGCGCCGCTTCCGCCCGGCGGCAGAAGGCGCGCCGGAGATCGTCCTGCCCGACGTGCTGCTGATCGATGGCGGAGCCGGCCAGGTGGCGCAGGCGCAGGCGGTGCTGGCCGAGCAGGGGATCACCGGCATCGTGCTGGTGGGCGTGGCCAAGGGACCCGCGCGCAAGGCGGGCGAGGAGACCCTGCTGCTGCCGGACGGCCGCGAACTGCAACCGGGCGCGGCATCGCCGGCGCTGCAGCTGGTGCAGCAGGTGCGCGACGAGGCCCACCGCTTCGCCATCACCGGCCATCGCGGAAAGCGCCAGAAGGCGCGCAGCACCAGCCGGCTGGAGGACATCGCGGGCATCGGGCCGCGCCGGCGCGCGGCGCTGCTGCGGCACTTCGGCGGGCTCGCCGGCCTCAAGGCGGCGGCGGTGGATGACATCGCCCGGGTCGAGGGCGTCAACCGCGCCTTGGCCGAGCGCGTATGGGCGAGCCTGCACGGCCTGCCCGCGGCGCGTCCCAACGACGGCGGCGCGACGTAGAATCGCCGGATGCGGATGACCATCCCGACCTGGCTCACCCTTGCGCGGATCGCGCTGATCCCGGTGCTGGTGGTCGTGTACTACCTCGATTACCGCTGGACCAACGTCGCCGCCACCGCGATCTTCGTGTTCGCCTCGCTGACCGACTGGCTGGACGGCTGGATCGCGCGCCGCTATCACCAGTACTCGGCGTTCGGCGCCTTTCTCGATCCGGTGGCGGACAAGCTGATGGTGTCGACCGCACTGGTGATCACCGTGCAGCACCACCACACGGTCTGGATGGCACTGTGGGCCAGCGTCATCATCGGCCGCGAGATCGCGGTCTCCGCGCTGCGCGAATGGATGGCGGAACTGGGGCAGCGCGCCAAGGTCGCGGTGGCGACGGTGGGCAAGATCAAGACCGTGGTGCAGATGGTCGCGCTCGGTTTCCTGCTCTACCGCGAACCCTTCTTGGGGCTGCCCATCTTCGTCATCGGCGAATGGCTGCTGGCCGCCGCGGCGCTGCTCACCCTGTGGTCCGGCTTCGAGTACGCGCGCGCGGCGTGGCCGGCGCTGCGGGCGGAAGAAGCAAAAGGTGTTGACAGGCCCTGATACGCCCGTAAAATGGCGGGCTCAACGCGGGAATAGCTCAGTTGGTAGAGCACGACCTTGCCAAGGTCGGGGTCGCGAGTTCGAGTCTCGTTTCCCGCTCCATTCTTCGGGATGGAACCTTTTGATGAAGCCCCGTTCGCGGGGCTTCGTTTTTTCCGGCCACGGATTCGATTCGGGCGCCGGATGTGAAACAATCCAAGCGTCATCCGGCCGGGTGGCAGAGTGGTTATGCAGCGGACTGCAAATCCGCGTACGCCGGTTCAATTCCGACCTCGGCCTCCAGACACGGAACCCCGCTTCGGCGGGGTTTCTTGTTCCTGAAGTTTGTGGGAGGGGCTTCAGCCCCGATGCCAGCACCCATCGCGGCTGAAGCCGCTCCCACAAAATCAAGTGCCCACAGGCAAAGTCAGCGTCTGGCCGCGCCTTCGCGCTAAGCTTTCCGCGCCGCCTGGGTGGCGAAACCGGTAGACGCATCGGACTTAAAATCCGCCGGCCGCAAGGCCATGAGGGTTCGAGTCCCTCCCCAGGCACCATTGGAGATGCCGTGTCGCGCTACGCCGCTTACATCGCCAGCATCGCGCTGACACTGGCCTTCCTGTCGTTGGCGATGCGCGTTCCCGGCGCCTGGTGGGGCGTGGCCTCGTTCGGTGCGCTGGCGCTGCTGGGCACCGCCGACCTGCTGCAGAAGCGCAGCACGCTGCGCCGCAATTATCCGATCCTGGCCCACCTGCGCTACGGGCTGGAATCGATCGGGCCGGAGATGCGGCAGTACTTCATCCAGTCCGACACCGCCGAGGTCCCGTTTTCCCGCGAGCAACGGGCGCTGGTCTATCAACGCTCGCGCGGCCTCAACGACGTGCGCCCGTTCGGTAGCCTGCACGACGCCTACGCGCTCGATTACGAGTGGATCAACCATTCGCTGGCGCCCACGGCGATCCCCTCGAGCGACTTCCGCATCACCATTGGCGCCGGCTGCGCGCAGCCGTACTCGGCAAGCGTGTTCAACATCTCGGCGATGAGCTTCGGTTCGCTGTCGGCGGCGGCGATCCGCGCGCTCAACGGCGGCGCGAAGCTCGGCGGCTTCTGCCACGACACCGGCGAAGGCTCGATCTCGCCCTACCACCGCGAGGCGGGCGGCGACCTGGTTTGGGAAATCGGTTCCGGCTACTTCGGCTGCCGCGACGAGCAGGGCCGCTTCAGCGAGGAACGCTTTGCCGCGAACGCCGCCGATCCGCAGGTCAGGATGATCGAGATCAAGCTGTCGCAGGGCGCCAAGCCCGGCCACGGCGGCGTGCTGCCAGCGGCCAAGGTGAGCGCGGAGATCGCCGCCACCCGCGGGGTGCCGATGGGCGTGGACTGCGTGTCGCCAGCGCGGCACTCGGAGTTCGCAACGCCGGTGGAGCTGCTGCAGTTCGTCACGCGGCTGCGCCAGCTGTCGGGCGGCAAGCCGGTGGGGTTCAAGCTTGCGATCGGCCATCCGTGGGAATGGTTCGGGATCGCCAAGGCGATGCAGGAGCATGCCGCCACCGCGCCCGAGCTGCTGCCGGACTACATCGTCGTCGATGGCGCCGAGGGTGGCACCGGCGCGGCGCCGGCGGAGTTCATCGACCACGTCGGGGTGCCGATGCACGAGGCGCTGATGCTGGTGCACAACACCCTGGTCGGGCTCGGCCTGCGCGAGCGCATCCGCATCGGCGCGGCGGGCAGGATCGTCAGCGCGTTCGACCTGGCGCGCACCATGGCGATGGGCGCCGACTGGTGCAATGCCGGCCGCGGCTTCATGTTCGCGCTGGGCTGCATCCAGTCCCTGAGCTGCCATACCGACCACTGCCCGACCGGCATCGCCACCCAGGATCCTCGGCGCTGGAAGCAGCTGGACGTGCCGGACAAGGCCACGCGCGTCGCCGCCTTCCACGCCAACACCCTCAAGGCACTGCGCGACCTGCTGTGCGCGGCGGGGCTGGAGCATCCGCAGCAGCTCGGCCCGGAGCACATCCTGCGCCGCGTCGCGCCCACGGAAGTGCGCTCGCTGGCGGCGCTGTACCGGTTCCTCAAGCCCGGCGACCTGCTGGATGGGCGCGTCCCCGACCACGCGGTGTTCCAGGAGTTCTGGAAGGCCGCCCGCAGCGACGCCTTCCTGCCGCCGGAGCACATGCTGCGGCTGCGGACCAGCAAGTCCAACTGATACGCTGCCCGATTCCCTCGAACCGCAGCTGGCCTTGGACGCGACGCTCTCCCACCTCGACCGCCTGGAAGCCGAAAGCCTCCACATCCTGCGCGAGGTCGCCGCCGGCTTCGCCAATCCGGTGATGCTGTATTCGGTCGGCAAGGACAGCTCGGTGCTGCTGCACCTGTTGCGCAAGGCCTTTTATCCGGCGCGGCCGCCGATCCCGCTGCTGCACGTGGATACCGGCTGGAAGTTCCGCGAGATGATCGAGTTCCGCGACCGCCGCGCGGCGGAAACGGGCGTCGAGCTGCGCGTGCACACCAATCCGCAGGGCGTCGCGCAGGGCATCGGCCCGATCAGCCACGGCGCCACCGTCCACACCGACGTGATGAAGACCCAGGCGCTGAAGCAGGCGCTGGACGCCGCGGGGTTTGATGCGGCGATTGGCGGTGCACGCCGCGACGAGGAGAAGTCGCGCGCCAAGGAGCGCATCTTCAGCTTCCGCAACGCGCAGCACCGCTGGGACCCGAAGAACCAGCGGCCGGAGTTGTGGAACCTCTACAACACACGCATCCACAAGGGCGAGTCGGTGCGCGTGTTCCCGATCAGCAACTGGACCGAGCTCGATGTCTGGCTGTACATCTACCGCGAAAAGATCCCGGTGCCGTCGCTGTACTTCGCCGCGGAGCGCCCGGTGGTCGAGCGCGACGGCGCGCTGATCATGGTGGACGACGAGCGCCTGCCGCTCCGCGCCGGCGAAATGCCGCGCATGTGCCGCGTGCGCTTCCGCACCCTCGGCTGCTATCCGCTCACCGGGGCGATCGAATCCGACGCCGACACGCTCGAGAAGATCATCGCGGAGATGCTGGTCGCGACCACCTCCGAGCGGCAGGGCAGGGTGATCGACCACGACCCCGGCGCGTCGATGGAGAAGAAGAAGCAGGAGGGTTATTTCTGATGGCTGGCATGGAAGAGATGGTGCACAGCCAGGTCGCCGCCTACCTGCGTCAGCACGAGGACAAGGATCTCCTGCGCTTCATCACCTGCGGCAGCGTGGACGACGGCAAGAGCACGCTGATCGGGCGCCTGCTGCACGACACCCGGCTGCTGCTGGACGACCAGGTCCGCGCGCTGGAATCCGACAGCCGACGGCATGGGACCCAGGGCGACGGCCTGGATTTCGCGCTGCTGGTCGATGGCCTGGCGGCCGAACGCGAGCAGGGCATCACCATCGACGTGGCCTACCGCTTCTTCGATACCGAGCGCCGCAAGTTCATCGTTGCCGACTGCCCGGGCCACGAGCAGTACACGCGCAACATGGCCACGGGTGCGTCCACCGCGGACCTCGCGGTCGTGCTGGTCGATGCGCGCAAGGGCCTGCTGACGCAGACGCGGCGACACAGCTACATCGTGTCGTTGCTCGGCATCCGCCACGTGGTCCTGGCGGTGAACAAGATGGATCTCGTCGGTTACGACCAGCGGGCGTTCGACGCCATTGCGAGCGGTTACGCCGACCTTGCGCACCAGCTTGGCATTGCGCAGGTGCAGGCCATCCCGCTGTCGGCGCTGCGGGGCGACAACATGATTGCCATGTCGCAGGCGATGCCTTGGTACACCGGGCCGTCGCTGCTGGAGCACCTTGAAACCGTCGAGGTGCGGCACGCGCCTGCAGGCGGCGGCTTCCGCCTGCCGGTGCAGTGGGTCAACCGGCCAGGCCCGGACTTCCGGGGGTTTGCGGGCACCCTCTGCGGCGGTGGCGTCGCGGTGGGCGAGGAGGTCGTGGTGCTGCCATCGGGCCGGCGTTCCCGGGTGGCGAGGATCGTGACCGCGGACGTCGAGCCTGATTCCGCCGCGGCAGGGCAGGCGGTGACGCTGACCCTCGCGGATGAAATCGATGCCAGCCGTGGCGACGTGATCGCCGCCGCCAGCAATCCGCCCGAGGTCGCCGACCAGTTCGCCGCGCACCTGCTGTGGATGGGCGACGACCACATGCTGCCCGGGCGCCCCTACCTGCTGAAGCTCGGGACCCGGACCGTTGGCGCGTCGGTCACCGAGATCAAGCACAAGGTCGACGTCAACACCCAGACGCACCTGGCGGCCAAGCACCTGGAGCTCAACGAGGTCGCCTACTGCAACCTGCACCTGGACCAGGCGATCGCCTTCGAGCCATACGCGCGCAACCGCCAGCTCGGCGGTTTCATCCTGATCGACCGCCAGAGCAACGCCACCGTGGCCGCCGGCACGCTGGACTTCGCCCTGCGCCGCGCCGGCAACATCCACTGGCAGCACCTCGACGTGGGCAAGGCGGCGCGCGCGCGGATCAAGCACCAGCGCCCGCGCTGCCTGTGGTTCACCGGCCTGTCCGGCGCCGGCAAGTCGACCATCGCCAACCTGGTCGAGAAGAAGCTGCTGGCGATGGGGCAGCACACCTACCTGCTGGACGGCGACAACGTGCGCCATGGCCTAAACAAGGATCTCGGCTTCACCGACGAGGACCGGGTGGAGAACATCCGCCGGGTGGCCGAAGTCGCGCGGCTGATGACCGATGCCGGGCTGATCGTGCTGGTCAGCTTCATCAGCCCGTTCCGCGCCGAGCGCGAGATGGCGCGCTCGCTGTTCGAGCCGGGCGAGTTCCTGGAAGTCTTCGTCGACACGCCGCTCGAGGTGGCCGAGCAGCGCGACGCCAAGGGGCTGTACGCCAAGGCGCGGCGCGGCGAGCTGCGCAACTTCACCGGCATCGATTCGCCGTACGAGGTTCCCCAACAGCCCGAACTGCACCTGCATGCGGCCGACGCCGACCCCGCAACGCTTGCAGATCGGGTGGTCGCGGTCCTCGACCTATGAGCGGTGGCATGTCCAGCGCCTGAAGCAAAAGGCCCGCTTGCGCGGGCCTTTCGCCTGGACAGCAAACCGCTCGTTACGTGGTGCCGTTGGCCGGCTCCACCGCGCAGTACGGCAAGTCGCGGAACTGGCGGATCCAGCGGTGGATCCAGGTCTGCAGGGTGGCACCGGTATAGCCCTTCTCGCAGATGTTCTGGCACCACACCAGCTTGGTGCCGGTGTAACCCTCGCTGGCGCAGGTGGTGGCGACGGGAGTGTACCCGGCGGCCCAGGCGATCGCATTGGTGAGGTACGTGATCAATCCAGGGGCGAAGGCTTCGTCGGCCAACGGATAGGTCCCGCCCGGCAGGAAAAGGGTGGACTGGGAATCGGAGTAGGCGACACGACCAGAGCCATGCCCGTAACCGAAAGCCACCACTGTGTTGGGGTCGGCGGTCGTGAGGAACGGGGTGGCGCCCGCGGGGAGTTGGGCGATGGGATATCCGAAGACGAAGTTGAAGGCCATCGACACACTCAAGCCTCGGTCGAGGCTGGTGGAGGTGAGGGTCCCGCCGGGTCCGCTGGAGATCGGCGATCCCACGGCCAGTTCAATATTGTCGGTGGCGGGATAAGCGTACGCCGCTGTTGTCGAAAACGTCGGTGCACCTGGGAGGTAAGCGCTGTTGACGCCGCTGGATCCGGAGAAGTTGTAGCCCAAGCTCTCGACCACCAAGCCCATGCCGCCCGCCACCGCGTCGCCAAGTGCGACAGTGGGTGCATTGAACGGCCCGCCATAGCACGTCGTGACGACAAGCGCATCGAGTCCCGCGAGGGACGCCGCGTCCAAGCTCGCCACCGGCACTTTCGTATGGCCTGCCGCGGTGATCGGTCCCGCCAAATCACCAATTGTGAAAGCCCCGCAACCATTGTAATGGCCAACATTTCCCGCGTAGCTGACGCTTGGCAAT
Source organism: Pseudomonadota bacterium (assembly GCA_023388715.1). Classification (GTDB taxonomy): domain Bacteria; phylum Pseudomonadota; class Gammaproteobacteria; order Xanthomonadales; family Xanthomonadaceae; genus Thermomonas. The sequence goes on along the minus strand of JAEWFT010000029.1, from coordinate 69,467 downwards.
ACCAATGCACAGGCCGTTGCCAGCGCTGCCAAACTCAGCGAGCCAGTCTTCGTGTTCATGAATCACCCCTTTGTTAGCCGCTTTGGACGGCTGGTTGGATTGTTCACATGCGTCCGAAAGGCCGGCTTGGGGCGATCACCCCTTCGACAAGGCGCCGGCGACCCGAGTATATATGTGACTTGTATCACATTCCCATGCGGAGCTGCGTAGGCTCAGGCGGCTCCACCGCGCAATAGGGCAGGTCGCGGAACTGGCGGATCCATCGGTGGATCCAGGTCTGCAGGGTGGCGCCGGTATAGCCCTTCTCGCAGATGTTCTGGCACCACACCAACTTGGTGCCGGTGTAGCCTTCGCTGGCGCAGGTCTGATGCTCGCGCACGCCCGTCGTCAGACCCCAAGCGAGACTGTTGATGAAATACGTCCTGGCACCGGCGTACAAGTATTCGGTGGGCGTGTAGACATCAGGGTGGGACAGCGCCGTAATCGACACCGCGACGCGGCCGTTTCCGTATTCGTAGCCGAACGCGCCCGCACGAGTTCCGTCGGCCGTGGTGAAGAACGGCATCGTCCCCGCCGGCAACGATGCAACCGGTGCGGAGCCCAGGAACGAGCAGTAACCGCTAGAACCGCCCGGCGACCCGACGTCCAAGCTGTCGTTGGTCAGGGTGCCGCCAGGTCCGGTGGTGATCGCAGCACCGCCGACCAGCGAGTAATTGGTGTGGCATCCCCCGACGCTCGAGAGACCCAGGACAGGGCTGCCCGGAAGGCTGGTATCGGCCACTCCCCCTGTGTCCAGGACCAGATCCATGCCTTCGGCAACCGCAGCGTTCACCGCGGCGTTGCCGGGATACCCACCGCATGTACGCAAGACCAGCGCATCCAAGCCCTGCAGGGATGTCTGGTCCAGACTCGTGATTGAGACCCACGTATGCCCCGCGGCGGCCACCGGCACGCTCAGGGTCTCGGCGCCGCATTGGTTGTATTCGCCCACTACGCCTGCGTTGGCTGCCTGCGGCGCTGTGGCCATGGCGATGCCGACCAAGGCGGCAAAGCTGCCGCCGATCACCGATTTCATAGCGTTCCCCTTCCGCCCGACCCCCGGGGCGGTAAGCGGAGCCTACGCCTGCTGCAGCGGCTGTGACAAGCGTCACGTCCGTTGCTCCTTCGCACAAAAAAAGCCGGCGCAAGGCCGGCTTCTTCTTTCTTCCTGGTGGGCGGTGCAGGGTTCGAACCTGCGACCCTTGCCGTGTGAAAGATCTTCTAAGTCACCACTGATCAATGACTTACGATCGGAAAACCGCACAGCAATGCGGGTTGTAGACATACTAAGTCATACCTGACTATACCAAGTCGTAAAAATTCAGGGCGATCTTTTACCCCAGTTTTACCCCAGCGACCCCAGCGGGTGATCTTACGGCAAGGGTCTCTGACACCCAGCCTGATTCTGACCATCCAACGGAGGCGAGTGCCGACAACGCGCGGGTGACCGGCTAGAGATCGCTCTTTATGCGGTTGCAGGGGATGCAGAGCATCTGGCAGTTCTCAGGGGTAGTCTTGCCACCCTTGGACCAAGGCGTGATGTGGTCGCCGTGCATCTCGTCGATCGCAAATTCGTGCTGGCCGTCGCCGTTGCCGGGCGTTCGGCAGTGACCGCCATTCGCGCACTTCTTCTTCTGTCGCTCGTAGGCCGGGCGCTTGTCGCTGTCAGCGAACTGCCGAATGCTGAGGTGCCGTTCGTCCTCAGTGAGCAAGTAGCTATAAATTCCGCTTCTCCTCGTGACATCCGGATCCTGCATTAGCTCGGCAGTCCTCGCTTCTAACTCGTCGGTGTCAAACTGCTTGTCCTTATAGCGGTCATAGAGCGGCCCCCACTCGACGGTTCTCATCTCCTTGCGGTAGGTGGTGAAGGTCTGCTTCACCCACCAAATGACGTTCTGAAAGTACGTCCACAGTTCGTTGGCGTTCTTGTCATGCTGGTGGTCCGACATGTACTGCTCGATCTTGTTGCCAGACTTCCACTTGAGCGCCTTCTCAAGGAGTTCTTGCCGTATCGGAGTTCCAGACACGTATTTGCTCGACAGACCGTAAGCGGGGCTGTTCGTCTTGCTAAAGATTGATTTAGCGTGGGTCAGCCAAGGCCCGGTGTAGACGGCGTTCCGCAATTCCTGTGCGGTCAACTCGGCGCCCGCTATGTTGATAGTTCTAAACCAGTCGAGCTTATCTTGGTCGTTACCCTCGCAGACATAGACCATCAGTTCGTAGTCGAGAATCTGGTCTCTCTGAGTCTGGCTGAGGTTATGGATTGCCATCGGATGCCCGTCGACTTCGACAGAGAAGTCGCCATTGGCGTACTGGCAGAAACTGATGGTCCGCTGCTGACCATCCAAGACTTCGTATGTACCGTCCTCGTTCACCGCCCAATACATCACGTTTAACGGGAAGCCCTTTCTAACGGTCTCTATCACCGCGTCTCGTTGCTTGGCGTTATAAACGAACTCGCGCTGGTACTTCGGCCGGATGTTTAGCTTGCCGTCGTATCCGACTACTCCATTTTCGTCGTTATCGAGGTAATGGTTTGCCACTTCGCGAACGGAAACCTTCTTTAGCTCGATCTTCAAAGCTCCGCTCCCCTTCGCTTGATGATGATGCGCTCGAAGACGCCTTCGTGCTTCCCGTTACCGATAGGGACGAACAATTTTCCGGTGCCGCCAACAACCTTACCTTTCTTGCTCATGTAATCTTCCTTGGCTGCGTAGCGCGACATGGGCTCGGCGAGCTGCGTGCTGATCCCGATGAGCTCGAACTGATCAGGGTTGTATTTATCGAGGAACGTGATGGGTACACCCATCTCGCCATCGTAATCCACGGGGATTTCGGCCACCTTGGACACCTCAATCGCGGGGTAGTTGGTGTACGTCGGGTATTCCTCGGGGGTGTATCGCTTGAACAGCGTAAGTGGTTCGTGGCGTCGTGTCGTCTCCAGGTTGGTGTACCAGTAGATGCGGCCCATACTCTGGTACTTGACGCCATCGACAAGTTTCTTGCGCGACTCGGTCTTTATCTCGTAGTCGTCGGGCACCCTAAACCACTTCGTGCCTCCGTTGTTGTAGCCGAACCAGAGTCGGTTGGCGACGATGTGAGGAAATACAGAGGAGTACTTCGCTCCGTTCTGGTCGCCCAAAACAAGGAACTGTTTGCCGTGATCTATGAGCAGCTTGATGTACTCACGGAAGAGGCTAAATGGCGGATTGGTGACCACGACGTCCGCTTCTTCGAGGAGTGCAACGCATTCGTCGCTGCGGAAATCACCGTCCCCCTTTAGAGGGGTCATTACATTGGCGTCACTTCTTAGCAGGCACTCCACGTCCGCAAGGTCGGTCGCCCCATCCTCATTCAGATCGGACACCTCGCAAATCACGACCTTGTACGGTTCTCGCGGCGGATTGACATCACGGAGACCCGCAGACTCGAGTAGCGGCAACTGTTTGCCGCTGATCGGGGACCCTGCGTAGCATGTCGTGATGAGGCGCTTCAGTCCGAGATGGTTGAAGTTCATCGCGAAGTACTTGAAGAAGTTCGACTCGTAGGGGTCGTCACAGTTGCATAGGACGACCTTGTCCTTGAACTGGTCTCGGTAGTGGCGCAACTCGGCCTCGATGTCCGTGAGCTGCGTATACCACTCATCGAGGGCTGCACCGTTCCGTGCGCTCAGTGTTTGATTTCCTGCCATCTGGTGCCGACCTTTGCCTCAACGAGCACACCCGGAGTCTACCTGCTGAAGGTGGCAGCTTAGGCCGTCAAGAAGACAAGCGAACCGATCAGGTGGCAGAGCAGAGCGCGCACCAAACATGCTTCCGATCACCACGCCGGACTGTGCTGCTACCTCCGCTGGCTGATGCCTTGACGAGGCCGTTCATGTGGTCGATCAGCAAGGCTTGGTGCCTGAGACGCAACGCGACGAAAAGCCGCTCGACAGCACTCAGGATTTCTGATTGGGAGCAGACAACCGAGGGCAAGTCGAGCGCATTCGGGAGACGCGTGTGCTTACAGTCTGGACCTATAGCTCGTCAAGATCGAAGGTGGCATCAGCCGGAGAGCTTTGCACGTGTCCTGCGTGGAACAACCTCTGACCCTTGCCGTATGACGGCAATCCCAACTCGTTTAGGCGCCACGTAGCGAGCCAAGACTGTGCCTCACACCACTGCATGTCCGTCAGAGGTGAGGGGTTCCCCACAACAAAATGGGGTGCCCCAGGGCACCCCATTTGATGAATTTGGTGGGCAATGCAGGGATCGAACCTGCGACCTACGCCGTGTGAAGGCGCCGCTCTACCGCTGAGCTAATTGCCCAAGTTGTTGATCTGTAAGGGGTATTTCAGTAGCGCCAACTTCCCAAAATTTACCCCAGTCTTACCCCAGAGTGTCAGCGTGCGCTGACCTGAACCGCCAAAACCCGCGCCCCGCCTTGCGCTTGGAGAACTGTTTCTTGGCGGCCGTCACCGTGTGAAGGCAATGCTCTACCGCTGAGCTAACCGCCCGTGGGCCGCGCATTGTACAGCAGCGCGTCATGCTGGCAACATCGATCGCATGCACCGCGGCGCAGTCCTCAAGGAGGGCAATGCGCGGGTGCATGGTGTATTCACGTTTCCCGCCTAAGATGGCGGGCGACGTGGACATTCGCCACGGCTCAAAGGATTAGCCTGCATGGTTGCGCGCATCATTCGTCACGTCTTCGTCCTGACCCTCCTCCTGCTGCTTGCCGCATGCAACAGCGCGGGCGGTACTCGCGTCTCCGGAGCGCCTGCCGGCGGGCTGCCGGCGCCGGATACCACCAGCGCGTCCGGTGCCTACCAGGGCGCGACCGACTACCGGATCGGCGCGCAGGACCTGCTGGCGATCAGCGTGTTCGGCGTGGAGGAACTCGCCAAGGAAGTGCGGGTCAACTCGAACGGACAGATCTCGCTGCCGCTGATCGGCGGGGTGATGGCCGGGGGGCGCACGATCCCGGAACTCGAGCGGGAACTCGCCAGGAAGTACTCCGACGGCTACCTGCAGAACCCACAGGTCAGCGTGTTCGTCAAGGAATTCACCAGCCAGCGGGTGACGCTGGAAGGCGCGGTGGCCAAGCCCGGGATCTACCCGATCACCGGCAAGACCACGCTGCTGCAGGCGATCGCGCTGGCCGGTGGCATCGACGACAAGACCGCGGACCTGGGCGGCATCGTGCTGATGCGGCAGGTGGACGGCAAGCGCATGGCCGCGGCCTACGACCTGCGCCAGGTGCGCCGGGGCGTGGTGGCTGATCCGGTGATCTTCGGCGACGACATCGTCGTGGTCGAGCAGTCTGCCAGCAAGACCGCGCTGCGGCGCTTCATCGAGTCGGTGCCGGTCCTGGGCATCTTCAACGTGTTGTAATCGCGCCCCGCGCCGCCGCCCTTACCGTAGACCCGGATCCGCATGACTGACGATCGCCTTCCCACCGGTCCCATGGATGACCGTGACCGCCTGCCGGCGAATCCTGATGCACATCCCCAGCGTGGCCTGGACCGCTACCGCGGGGGTGCTGGCGGCGCGCTGAGCCTGGACCTGCTGGACGACCGGCGCGAGGCCGATCCGGACGAGATCGACCTGCTTGCCTACTGGCGTATCCTGGTCAAGCGTCGGCGCCTGGTCGCCGGGGTGCTGGCCGGGGTTGTCGCGCTGGCATTGCTGATCACGCTGATGACCCAGCCGATGTATCGCGCTTCGGCGCTGATGCAGGTGGAGAAGGAAGGTCCGCCGATCGTGGCGACCCAGGGCGCCATGCCGTTCTACGACGGTTGGGATCCTGAGTTCCTCAATACGCAATACGAACTGCTGCGCAGCCGAGCGCTGGCCGAGCGCGTGGCCAACGAGTTGAACCTACCGCAGGAAACCCTGGCCGGTCTGAGCGATCCGGGCTGGATCGGGCGGGTGATCGCGCTGCTGCGCCCCGAGCAGAAGGCCAAGGCGGAGGACGCCAGCCGTCCGCGGGGCAGCGAAGAACTGTTGCGCCAGGCGACCGGGGTCATCCAGGGCGGCCTCAGCGTCGATCCGGTGAAGGAGTCGCGGCTTGTCCGCCTATCGTTCGACAGCCCCGATCCCGCATTCTCAGCGCGCGTGGTAAACGCCGTGGCGGAAGGCTTCATCGCCTCCAGCCTGGAACGGCGCCTGGGTACCACCTCCTACGCCAAGACCTTCCTGGAGGACCAGCTGGCGCAGACCAAGGCCAAGCTGGAGGAATCCGAGCGCAAGCTGGTGGAGTTCGCGCAGAAGGAAGGGCTGGTCAACACTGGCGAGGAGGGCACCTCGCTCTCCACCCAGAACCTGACCGAACTCAACGCGATGCTGGCCGCGGCGCAGAGCGAGCGCATCCGCGCGCAGGCGCGCTGGCGCCAGGCGGCCTCCGGCGCGTTGCCGTCGGAAATGCGGGCGAGCGTCAGCGGTCTCGAGCAGCAGCGCGCCACCCTGCAGGGGCAGTACCAGCAAAAGCTGCAGACCTTCAAGCCGGACTATCCGGAGATGGTCCAGCTCAAGGCGCAGCTCGACGCAGTGAACCGCGAGATCGGCGCCGAGACCGGTCGCATCCGCGCGTCGCTCAAGGCCGATTACGACGCCGCCGCCGCCAACGAGGGGATGCTCAAGGGCCAGATCGCCAACCTGCGCGGCGAAGCGCTGGACACCGACAGCCGCAGCATCCAGTACAACATCCTCAAGCGCGAGGCCGACACCAACAAGCAGATGTACGACAGCCTGCTGCAGCGCTTCAAGGAAGTGGGCGCGGCCGGTGACGTCCGCACCAACAACATCTCGATTATCGACCGGGCGCAGGGCGGCTATCGCTTCAAGCCCAACCTGATGAAGAACCTGGCGATGGGCCTGCTCGCCGGCCTGCTGCTGGGCGTGCTGCTGGCCTTCGTGCTGGAGTTCCTGGACGACACCCTGAAGACGCCCGAAGACGTGGAGCAGAAGCTCAAGCTGGCGGTGCTGGGCGTCATTCCCAAGCTGGGCCCGAAGGACAACCTCGCCGAGGTCGCCGCCGACACACGCTCGTCGTTCTCCGAAGCCTATCGCTCGGTGCGCACGGCCCTGCAGTTCTCGACCGACCACGGCGTGCCGCGCGTGCTGCTGGTCACCAGCCCGGCGCCGAGCGAGGGCAAGTCGACCACCGCGCTCGCGCTGGCGCGCAACTTCGCGCAGCTAGGCAAGCGCGTGCTGCTGATCGAGGCCGACCTGCGCAATCCCTCGCTGCACCGCACGCTCGGGATCAAGGGCGAGGCCGGTCTGTCGAACCTGCTGTCGGGCGCCAGCCGCCTGTCGGAAGTCACCCTGGATACCGACGACGAGCGGCTGAAGGTGATCCTCTCCGGCCCGCTGCCGCCCAACCCGGCGGAACTGCTTTCGGGCTCCAAGCTGGTCTCGATGCTGACTGTCGCCGGCGAGCGCTACGACCAGGTCATCATCGATGGACCCCCGGTGCTGGGACTTGCGGACTCGCCGATCTTGGCCAACGTGGTGGAAGGCACGCTGCTGGTCGTGACCTCCGGCAAGACCCGCATCGCCACCGCGCAACAGGCCCTCAAGCGCCTGCTGGTGGCGCGTGCACGCATCGTCGGCGCGCTGTTGACCAAGTACGACGCCAAGGCGGCGGGCTACGGTTACGGCTACCACTACAACTACGAGGGCTACTACGCCTACGGCGCCAAGCCTCGGCTGACGAAGGGCTGACGGGGTGGCCGGAGCGCGGGGGGACGCGCTGGACTGGGCCCTGGCACTCGCCCGGGCCCCCGGGGAGCGGATGGCGCTGCGGCAGCAGCCGCTGCCGGACGGCATGGAGCCGCTGCTGCAAATCGCGACCGGCAACCGCGGCGAGGCCCTGACCGTTGCGATCGAACGCACCGGCGCCACCGACACCGAACTGGTGGACGCGGTGCGGTTCTACCTGCGCGAGGTGCTATTCCATTCCGGGGCCGACGCCTACCGCGTCCTTGGCCTTGCGCGTGATGCCAGCGCCGAGCAGGTCAAGACGCACCATCGGCTGTTGCAGCAGTGGCTGCATCCCGACCGCCAGACCAGCGACTGGGATGCCATCTTCGCCGGCCGCGTCAATGCGGCCTGGAGTGCGCTACGCACGCCCGAGCAACGCGCCGCCTACGACGCCGCCCATCCGGTGGCGACGACGTCCTCGCGCTGGTCCACCCGTTCCGCCCCACGGGTGGCGGCGCCGGTGCCGCTGGAGGTCCACGATGCGGGCGACCGCTGGCGCCGTCGCGCACCGATCCTCGCGCTGTTTGCCGCCTGCGCCGTGTTGGGCACCATTGCATTGCGCGATGCCCTGCGCGAGCCGGAAAGCGGCTACATCGTGGAGGCCGCCGACACCGACAGCGCGGCCCCGGATGAAGCCGACGCGGTCGCGCTGCGGATGCCCAGGCGCGCCACCTCCGATACGGCTGCACCCGAGCGTAAACCGGCAGCGGCACCGCAGCGCGCCATCGCGCGCACGCCGCCGCCCGCTCAGGATGCCTACGAACCTGACGTGATCGCGGCGCTCGACCCGATACCCATGCCTGAAACGCCGTCCCGCAGCGAACTGCCACCGCCTGCGGTTCCGCCGCCACCTGCCGCGCCGCCGCGCGCGTTGGTGACGCCGCAGCCGGAAACGCCGCCACCCGTGATGGCCGCAGCGCCCCGCGTAACTGCGGCCCCGATGCCGGCCGTGGCCGCGCAGGCCAAGGTGCCGGCCCCTCCACCCCAGCCAGCAACGCAGGCGCCCGCGACCATGCCCGCCGCCCCTTCTTCTGCCGTGACCGCCGTTGCCCCGGCCCCCACCGTCGCGTCGGTGGAACGCGTGCGCCAGGCCCAGCGCACCGGTGGCCAGCTGCTGGCCTTCCTGGCCTCGAGCACCGCCCGTACCCCGCCGATCTGGGACTCGATGGCGGCGCAGGAACGCGCGCTGCGCCTGCGCGAACGGCTGCACGCCAGTGGCGGGCGGCTTGGCGGCGATCCGCAATGGCGTGTCGACCGGGAAGATGCTTCGCTGCAAGCCGCGTTCGGCGATGACGCTCAGGTGCGCGCGCAACTGGTGTGGCGCGAGCAGCGCTGGCTGGTCAGCGGCGTCGCGCTGGAGGGGCAGCCGTGATCCGCGGCACGCGCCTGATGCTGGGCCTGTTGGTGCTGGTGCTCCTCGTGGTGGCGGGTTGGCGCACCTTCACCCTGATCCAGGCCAATGCGGCCATTGCGCGGGGCGACTTCGCCGGCGCGCTCACGTGGCGTCCCCAGCATCCCGACGCCCTGCTGGGCCACGCCAACCAGCGCCTGGCCGCGGGCGATCTGGACGGCGCCAGCGCCGCCGCCCATCGCGTTCTGGAGGTCGAACCCGCGGAAGGCCGCGCCTACCGGGTCCTCGGCCAGGTCGCGGCCGCACGCAAGCAGCCCGAGCAGGCGAGGGCGCTGTTCCGTATCGCCGCCCGCCGCGCGCCGCGCGACCTGCCCACTCGGGCGTGGCTGGCGCAGGACGCGCTGGAACGCGGCGACCTCGCCGAGACCCTGGTCCAGGTCGACCAGGTGCTGACGCTGTCCCCGAACGCCGCCGGCTCGGTGTTCCCGGTGCTGGTTCAGTTTGCCGGCGACCCGGGCTTCGTCGAGGCGTTGGCCGATACCCTCGCGCGCCGCCCGCCTTGGCGGTCTGGTTTGCTGGCGGCGCTGCGGCACCCCACCACTGGCAACCCGGCCCACGCCGACGCGGTGCTGGGCGCGCTGCAGCGCCGCGGCGGGCTGGACGCCGAGGAATCCTCCGCCTGGATCGAATCCCTGTTGCGCGACGGCCGCTGGGGCGAGGCACATGCCCGCTGGGCCGCCCCGCGCGTGGCCAGCGGAAACCCGCTGCCGCTGCTGTACAACGGCGACTTCGCGCAGGCGCCGACGGGGCAGGGCTTCGACTGGCGGATCCCGGAGGTCGCGGGCGCGATCGTGGATTTCGAGGCCGCGCCGGGCAGTCGCGGCCGCGCACTGCATGTGCGGTTCCTCGGTCGCCGGGTTGCCGGCGCGGTGCTGGAGCACGCCCTCCTGCTGCCTCCGGGAGCGTACCGGCTGGACTTCCAGCGCCGGCTCGAGGGATTGCGCAGCGACAACGGCCTGCAGTGGACCCTGGCCTGCGCGGGCGACGGCGAGACCGTGCTTGCGCGCAGCCAGCCCCTGAGCGGGAGTCGCGGGTGGCAGGCTGAACAGGTCTCCTTCACCGTCCCGGCGCAGGGCTGCAGCGGGCAGTGGCTGCGGCTGGGCAATGCCGGCCAGGTCCGGGCCGGACAGCTGGTGAGCGGCGACCTGTGGCTGGCCTCACTGGCCGTACACGGCGCCTCGGGCACCGTGCCATGAACCGGTTCACCAAGCACTTGCACGCAGGTCCGGATTCGGTTAAGGTGTTGCCACAACTGCGTGATCTCCATCACACGTTCAAGCCAAGGATGCGCCCCATGAAGACCACCTCGAAGATCGCCGCCGCGCTGCTCGTCAGTGCCATCGCCATGCCTGCGTTCGCGCAGCAGGATCCCGAGCGGATCGTCCTTGAGAACAAGGTGGGCAGCGTGATGACCAGCAGTGGCGGGTCCTATGAAACCGCACCGGTCGGCAAGGCCCTGGTCGAAGGCGAGAGCATGATGCTCACCGACGGCGCAAAGGCCACCGTGGTCTATTACTACGACAATGGCCGCCGCAAGTGCGTGGAGCACTACGCCGGTCCGAACACCTACGTGATCGACGACCGCTGCGTCCCGGCTGCCGCCTGGGTGCCTCATGGAAATCCTGTCACGTCTGGTCTGGTGATTGCGGGCGCGGCCGTCCTGGGTGCCGCTGTCCTGGCCAACATGGACAAGGTGCCGGTGGGTCCGCTCAGCGCTGGTCCGACGGGCACCGAAATCGACCACGGTCCCTGATCCCGGTTCAATTCAGGGCGTTTCGCAAGACGCAAGAAAGGCAGGCCGATGGCCTGCCTTTTTTCTTGCGCGTGAATTGGTGTTAGCCGCGGCCGCCGCGTCTCGCACGTTCGCGGCGAGTGGTCCACGCATTGCCTCGCGCGCCGCAGGCGCCTACGATCGTTCGTTGCACTCCGGCAGGTCGCCCATGTCCCAGTCCCCGATGTCGCACCCCGCGCCTCGCCTGCTGCTGATCGCGGCAGCGCTACTGCTGACTGCCGCGTGGTTCGGCGGGGGGGTGACGGTGGATGTCACCGCCAGGGACGAGGTCCTGGTGCTGCTGAGCCTGCCCGTGCTCGCCCTCGCGGCCTGGGCGTGGCTGAGCGGGCCGGTGCCGCCCAAGGTGGTCCGGTTCGCGCTGGCCGCCGCGGCGCTGCTCCTGCTGGTTCCCCTGCTGCAGTTGGTGCTGCCGCTTGCCGGCGGCGCGGCGCGGGAGGCGATCGCGGCGGACGCCGCCATGGCGGGAGTTCCCGGGCAGGCAGCCGGCGGCTCGCTGACGCCGCAAGACACGGAACATGCCCTGTGGAGCCTGCTGCCGCCGCTGGCGCTGTTCCTGACCTGCGCCCTCCTTGACCACCGCCAGCGTCGCCGCGCGGTGCAGTTCGTGCTCGGGCTGGTGCTGGCGAACCTGCTGTTCGGGTTCTTCCAGGTCGGTCTTGCGATGAACCACCCGCTGCGCCTGTACGAAAATAACGGCAGCGGCTTCGGGGGCGCGCTGATCAACGCCAACCACCAGGCCAGCGCGCTGGTGATCGGCATGCTGCTGGCGCTCGGACTTGCCGCGGAGGCGCGCGGGCGACGCGAAGGCGCGGGTCGGCGCCTGTATGCCTGGTACGTGGCCGCCGCGGTGTGCTTCGTGTGCATCCCGCTGGCCGGATCCACCGCCGGCATGCTGATCGGCGTGCTGTTCCTCGGGTTGGGAGTACTGGCGACAGGACTGGTTGACCGTTCGCGCTCGCCGCGCACCCGCCGCTTCGTTCTCGCCGGCGCAGCGCTGGTCGGGGTGCTGGTCATTGCCATCGCCAGCCAGTGGACCGATTTCGCCCAGGCCGACCCGCTCCGCCATGCCGCCGCCACCGAGACCTGGGCGCTTGGCAACCGGTTCCTGCCGCTCGGCAGCGGCGTCGGCAGCTTCGTGCAGACCTTCGCGCAGGCCGCCGGCCCGCTGTTCCAGCGCGCGGAGTACGTCAACCACGCGCACAATGAATACGCGCAATGGTGGCTTGAAGGCGGCTTGCTGGCGCTGTTGGCCGCGCTGGCGGTGCTGGGCGCGCTGGGCTGGATCGGCGCGCGCCTGCTGCGCGACCGCCACCACCGTCCCCTCGGCGTCGCCTGCTGGCTGGCCATCGGCGCGCTGCTGGTGCATTCGGCGGTCGATTTCCCGCTGCGCACGCTGTCGCTGATGAGCATGGTCGGCGTGCTCGCCGGGCTGACACTTGCCGAAGCCCGGCGCACGCGCGAGCGCCGCGCCCGGGTTCCTACCCATGACGTTCCCCAGACGGCATAATGGGCGGCTGGAACAGGGAGCGGCATCGCACATGGATCTGCAACAGCGCGTGGCTGGCGCACGCATCGCAGTGGTCGGCCTCGGCTACGTCGGCCTGCCGCTGGCCGTCGAATTCGGCAAGCAGTACCGCACCGTCGGCTACGACATCCACGCGGCGCGCATCGCCGAACTGCGCCAAGGCAAGGACAGCACGCTGGAAGTCGAGCCCGAGCTGCTCGCCCAGGCCACGAAGCTCACCTACACCGACCAGCTGGCCGACATCGCCAGCTGCAACGTGTACATCGTCACCGTCCCCACGCCCATCGACAGCGCCAAGCGCCCCGACCTGACCCCCCTGGTCAAGGCCAGCGACGCGATCGGCAGCGTGCTCAAGCCCGGCGACACCGTCATCTACGAATCCACCGTCTACCCCGGCTGCACCGAAGAGATCTGCGTCCCCATCCTCGAGCGCGTCTCCGGCCTCACCTTCGAAGCCGCTGTGGAGCCTGCCTGTGTGGGACCCTCTTCTGTGGGGCCTGCTTCTGTAGGGGCATCCTCTGTGGGACATGCACCTGTGGGACATGCACCTGTGGGAGCGGCTTCAGCCGCGAGCTCTCCCCCCATCGGGGTTGAAGCCCCTTCTGGTAGCACCTTCGCCGTAGGCTACAGCCCCGAACGCATCAACCCCGGCGACAAAGCCCACCGCGTCACCAACATCCTCAAAGTCACCTCCGGCTCAACCGCTGAAACCGCCGACTTCGTCGACGCCCTCTACGCCAGCATCATCCAGGCCGGCACCCACAAAGCCCCCAGCCTGAAAGTGGCCGAAGCCGCCAAGGTCATCGTGAACACCCAGCGCGACCTCAACATCGCCCTGGTCAACGACCTGGCCATCCTGTTCAACAAGTTGGGTATCGACACCCTGGACGTGCTGGAAGCCGCCGGTACCAAGTGGAACTTCCTGCCGTTCCGCCCCGGCCTGGTCGGCGGCCACTGCATCAGCGTGGACCCGTACTACCTCACCCACAAGGCGCAGGAAGTGGGCCACCACCCGCAGGTGATCCTGGCCGGCCGCCGCACCAATGACGGCATGGGCGGTTATGTGGCCGACCAGGTCATCAAGCTGATGGTGCGCAAGGGCATCAACCCCGTGCGCGCCCGCGTGCTGGTGCTGGGCCTGGCGTTCAAGGAGAACTGCCCGGACCTGCGCAACACCCGCGTGGTGGACATCGTTCATGCGCTGGAGGGGTATAGCGCGCAGGTAGACGTGTATGACCCGTGGGTGGATTCCGCCGAGGCGCAACACGAATACGGCCTGACCCCCATCGAAGCGCCGGAGCAGGGCGCGTACGACGCGATCGTGCTAGCGGTGGGGCATGACGAGTTCCGCGCGCTGGGCGGGGAGGGGGTGCGGGCATTCGGCAAGGCTGAGGCGAGCATTGTTTACGACGTTAAGTACGTCCTCGCTCGCATCGCCGTCGACGGCCGCCTGTAGGAGCGGCATAAGCCGCGATCGTTACCCATGACATTAGTTACGACGAAATATCCGGCCCAGGTCCTGGTCGATGTCCAGAACCCCCACTTCGCGTCCTTCCTGGACTGCACACGCTGGGTCGCCGCATCAATCGTGTTCCTCGGACATCTGCGTGACCCGTTGTTTCTCGGCTATGGGAGTTTGAGCGAGGCGGAACGTAATCCGCTGGTACAGGCCTGGTATTTCGTGACCGGCTGGTTTGGTCCTGCGGTCATCGTGTTCTTCGTGCTGAGCGGCTATTTGGTGGGCGGGATCGCCAGCGCTCGCGCCAGCGTGGGAAGGTTTTCCATCGATTCCTATGCCGTGGATCGCGTCAGCCGCCTGTACGTAGCATTTCTTCCAGCACTCGTATTGACCGCAGTGCTCGATGTAACCGGTTCTATCTGGTTTGCGGACACCGGCTTCTGGACCCACCAGCACCCAATGCTTGCAGAGAAGGTCTCAAGCGAGCCGTTCGGAAGTCTGCTGACCCCCGGGCTCTTTGTCGGCAACTTGCTGATGCTGCAAACCATCGCCATGCCCACGTTCGGCAGCAATATGCCGCTGTGGACCATCTCGCTGGAGTTCTGGTTCTACGCGGTGTTCGGGTTGGGAGCGCTGGTTGCGCTGTCGAAGCCGGGTAGGCAGAGGATTCTCCCCGTGCTGGGGCTGCTGTTGCTGGTCGTGCTGCTGGGCAGGGGCTTCCTGATCCACATGGGGTTATGGCTGATCGGCGTCGCGGCAGCCTTCGTGCCCTGGCGCGCACTGGAGAAGCCCCCGCTTGCAGGGCTCGTATTCTTGGGTGTCCTGGTCGCCACCCGCCTTTTCCAGACAGCTATCGGCGAAATGGCATCGGGCATCTGGCTGCGTGACTATGCGGTTGCGTTGAGCTTCGCCTGGTGGCTGGTGTCCATGCGTTCTACCCGCTTTGAAATGCTGGGCAGCGTGGGTGCGGCCAATCGATTCATGGCCGATTTCTCTTACAGTCTCTATTTGATTCATTTCCCGCTGATGCTTTTCTTGTTGGGTGCGTTGCACGCTACTGGCCAGTTCGAGGGTATTGCGCGGGGCTACTCGCCGACGAGCCTCGGAGGTCTCGGCGTGCAGGCAATCGTGATCGTCACCACCTACACGACCGCGTGGGGGTTCGCAAATTTCACGGAACGCCGGACCCCCGCGGTTCGCACCTGGCTCAAAAGGCTCGTCGTGCCCTCGGTGACGGTGAAGACCCGAGGGGCGAGGTAGCCAGTCTATGACGATGCGAAGTGCACTCCGCGCGTTACGGGACCAGCCGTTCGTTAGAGAACGCCTGGTTACGTTCTTCGGATTCTTAAAGCGTGCGGGAATTCCCATAGGCAGCACGATCTACCGGCATATTCCATACGTCGGCGTCGTAACCGTTGACTTGCCAAGTGGCGGCAGCTTCCGCATGCACTCTCAGGGGGGCGCGGTTGAGAACGGACTTTACTGGGAAGGCCTAAGTGCGCATGAGCCGGCCAGCATGCGGAATTGGATTCGCAATGCAGCGCACGCTGGATGTGTGTTGGATATCGGCGCCAATGCGGGCATTTTTGCCTTGGCAGCGGCGGCGGCGGGGGCTGCCGCTGTGCATGCCTTCGAGCCGTTGCCGCGCGTGCACGCGCTGCTTGCGGCCAACGTGCGGTTGAATGCATTTCAGGGGCTGAGGGCTTGGCCGCTTGCGGTGGGTAGTTCGGCCGGAATGGCAACCCTCTACGACCCGTCGGTTGATGCCTCAGCGCCAACTAGCGCCAGCTTGTCCGCCGAATTCACCAAACGGCATTTTGGTGACATGCCCGGCACTCCGGTCGAGGTCGTGACGATTGACGAGTTTTGTGAAAGAGGGCAACTGCCTCGGATTTGCCTCGTGAAGTTGGATGTTGAAGGCTACGAGGACCATGCCCTTCGAGGCATGCAGGCGACACTCAGGCGCGACAAACCCATCGTCCTCATGGAAGTACTGCCGGAGTATGAAGCGAAGCTTCGCGCCACCGTATTTGAAGTGCTAGGAGAAGACTACGAGTGGATTCCCATACACGAAGGCAGTAGCGAGCCGGATCGAAACGTCTGGCTGAGGCCCAAGGTAAGCAATGCGGATTCGTGACATCTCCGCGGGGGCGTTTCACGGCCCGGCCTTAACAATAGTGGTGCATGGGGCGGGGCTCGGGCTTGGGCTCGTCGTCAATGCGCTACTGGCACGATGGTTGTCGCCGGTCGGCTACGGAATCTATGGATTCGCGTTCGGTTTGGTGTTCGTCTTGTCCGTGCCACTGCACACGGGTTTGGCGACCTTGGTCATGCGCGATGCTGCTCAGGACATCGCGCGTCATGACCATGCGCGGTTGGCCGGGTTGGTGCGAGGCGCACCGATGTTCGCGCTGGTCTGCTCGCTGGTAGGCGCACTTTTGCTGCTGTTGGTGGTGCGGCTTGACCCCTTGGGAAAGCTCGCTCCCTACGCGGGGGCCATTACCATGGCTACCTTGCTGCTGCCAGGGCTGTCATTAGCGGCGATTGTCGGGGCAGTGTTGCGTGGCATCGGAAGCCCGTTGCTGGGCCAAATGCCGGATGCCCTCTTGCGGCCACTGCTGTTTTCGCTGACGGTGGCAACGGCATGGTGGTTCGGGGTGGCGGCAGATAGTCGAATTGCACTAGCCCTGCATGCAATCGCTGCGGCGGGCGCTATCGTTGCTGGCGTTGTGTTGGTAGTACGTCGCCTGCCGAAAGAGGTATTCCTCAGCCGGCCTGACTTCGCGTGGCGTGCGAGGTTGTCGGCACTAACGCCTCTCTCGTTGCTCGCGGGCATTCAGGCCGTCAGCAGTTTCGTGGCAACCGCGTCCCTCGGGCTGAGCCATCCCCCGGATGTGGTGGGGACTTATCGCCTAGCCGAGTTGGGTGCCGGGCTGGCGGCGATGCCGTTGGGCGCGGTAAGCGCCTATGCCGCTGGCGGATTTGCGCGCGCGCATGCGCTTGGGGATCAGATCAGGCTGCAACACGATGTGTCGCAGGCTGCGCGTATCTCGCTGGCGGTGGTACTGCCACTGACACTAGGCTTGTTCCTAATCGGTCCAACTATTGTGCGGATCGCGGTAGGGGAAGCATATCTGGGGGCGGTTGCTCCCATGCTCATCCTGTGTGTCGGGCAGCTCGCCGGCGCGCTGGCGGGGCCGGCGGGTGCGGTGGCAACCATGTGTGGACATCATCGCCAGTCTGTGGCCGCAGTATGTGTGGGCCTTGCAGTACACGTCGTGCTAAACATCGTGTTGGTCCCAAAATTCGGCTCGGTCGGCGCGGCCATCGCTGCGGCCGCTTCTGTTGTTACTTGGAGCCAGTGGCTGCGGTTGCGCGTGCGCCACCTGACAGGTGTGGAGACATCCCCATTGCACGTTGGGGGCAGATGATGAGTGTTGTAGGGCCAGTACAGGCAATGGTTGCTCGAGTCCTAGCAGGGTTCCGCGGCAGGGTCAGGCAGCTGGGCGCTCAAACGCGCGCGAAGCTTCTACCGTGGTTGCATATGGGGGTGGTGGTCGGGAAAGGATGTCGTGTCGAGCGTGGTTGCGATATCCGCGTGACCGACGGCGGGCGGTTCGACATCGGCGAGGACACCTCAATAGGTAGCAACTGCTTGTTAACGGCTCAGGCTGGGCGCCTGTCCATTGGTCGTCGAGTTTTTGTCGGTCCGTTCACTACGATTGCTGTGCGGCAGGAGGTTGTAATTGGGGACGATGTGCTCGTTGCCGAGCGGGTCACAATTCGCGATCAAGATCATGCAATTCACGGAATTGAGGGTAGGGCGATTGCCCGCGCCGGTTTCTTACACGGTCCAGTTCGAATCGAAGCCGGGGCTTGGATCGGCACCGGCGCAGTGCTGCTGCGTGGAGTCTCGATTGGGGCGGGCGCGGTCGTAGCGGCGAATGCTGTAGTTCGTTCGGACGTACCGGAGAATGCAATTGCAGCAGGTGTTCCAGCGCGGATCGTCGGCTATCGGCGCGGGAAGGAATGAGTCCATGAAGCAGACGATAAAGGAGATAATTTTCGGCATCGGGAGCAATGCTTCGTTCCGGGCATGGCGCTTGGGACTCATACGTTGTGCCAGTGTGATCACGATTCTGAACATCCATCGTGTTGCGCCAGATGATGGAAGCGCCCACCGACCTCTCGACCCGAAATTATTCGAGTCCACCATTCAATTCTTGCGCAGGCATTTCGAGATCTACACCTTTGCAGGCGCTCGAGACTCATTTTCCAGTAAACCGAGAGCCATCCTGTCTTTCGACGATGGCTACAAGCATTTCATTGATCATGCCGTTCCCATACTTGATAAGTATGGGGTGGCCTGCAATCAGAATGTCATTCCATCATGCATCGAGACAGCTCTCCCGCCTTTAAGTGTCCTCGCACAAGACTTTGTCGGCAATGCAGCATGCGAGCTTCTCGCAAGGCTCGAGATTCCCGGGTTTGGTAGGCAAGTGGAAAAGCAGTCGGGTAATGAATTGTCACGATTCCTCAAGAATCGTAGCCAGCAATCGCAATCCGCTCTTGCCGCCAAGATTTTGCCCCAGTTGCTCCCGTTGCCGGCTTGGCGGGAGCGTACGGGCGAATGAAAATTGGTGTGCTCTACATCTCCTACGACGGGATGCTCGAACCACTCGGACAGTCCCAAGTCCTGGCGTATCTGGAACGCTTGTCGATGCACCGTCCCGTTCACCTGCTCAGTTTCGAAAAGCCAGGTGATTTGGAAAACGATGCTGCACGAACGCGGTTGCATGAGCGAATGGAGGCAGCGGGAATTTGCTGGCACCCGCGGCGTTACCACAAGTGGCCCTCCGCGCTCGCCACGGCATGGGACATTCTGGTCGGGACCGTGAGCGCACTCTGGTTGGTCACCCGGTTCCGTCTCGGGATTGTCCATGCACGCAGCGACGTCCCCGCCCTGATGGCGTGGGTGGCGAAGGCGTTGACCGGCGCGCGGTTCCTGTTCGACATGCGCGGCTTCTGGGCGGACGAGCGCGTAGATGGGGGGCTGTGGCCTGCGGGCGGGAGGTTGTATCGCATCGCCAAGTGGCTGGAACAACGTTTCCTGTTGTCCGCGGATCACGTGGTCTCCCTGACCCATGCTGGTGTGCGCGAGATGGAGAAATTTCCTTTTCTCTCAGGCCGGATGCCGGCGGTCTCGGTGATTCCTACTTGCGCCGATCTTTCGCGTTTTGTTCCGGGCAAGGAGCACCCGCCTGGGCTCGTCCTTGGGTATGTCGGGTCGGTGGGTACCTGGTACTTGTTCGATGCAGTCGTCGCCAGCTTTGCACAGCTGCTGGCGCTGCGCCCGGAGGCCCGTTTGCTGGTGCTTAATCGCAGTGAGCACGCCTACATCCTCGAGCGATTGCTTGCTGGTGGTGTCGACCTAGCCTCAGTCGAGGTGCGGGCCGCCGAACATGCGGAGGTTCCCGAGCAGATGGCGCGGATGCATGCGGGCGTATTTTTCATCAAGCCGGTGTTTTCCAAGCAAGCGTCTGCGCCCACCAAACTTGCAGAGTTCCTGGGCTGCGGAATTCCCTGCCTGGCGAATTCGGGCGTAGGCGACATGGCAGAGATCCTGGAAGGTGAGGGAGTAGGGGTGGCCGTCGATAAGTTTGACGCAGCGTCCCTGCAGGCCGGGTTGCAGGAATTGCTTGGACTAGTGGAAGACCCTGGCATCCAGGCACGGTGCGTACTGGCGGCCAGGAAGCATTTCCTGTTGGAAGAAGGTGTGGCGAAATACTCCGCAATTTATGAAGCCCTGTCTGAAGAAATGCCTCCCAAGAATTTGGAGAAGCGGGCATGACTCAGTCGCGCCGAGTACTCGTCATTTGCCCCTATCCGGTAGGCGTCGCCGCAGCGCAGCGACTAAAGTACGAGCAGTATTTCTCGGATTGGGAGGCTCACGGCTTTGAGCTGACGGTATCGCCTTTCATGGGCATGCGGATGTGGAAAATCGTCCACCAACCCGGGCACATCCTTGCCAAGATCTGGGGCACCATGCTGGGGACGGCGCGTCGAGTTCGGGATCTCTTTCGAATTGCCTCGTTTGACGCTGTCTATGTCCACATGTGGGTGACGCCCCTGGGCACCACACTTGCCGAGCGTCTGGTGCGGATGCTTGCTCCAGCCTTGATCTATGACATCGAGGACAACGTTGCTCTCCAGCCGGGGTCAGCGAAGCCGGGTGTACTGAAACGCCTGCTGCGTGGAACCGCCAAGCCCGCTTACCTTGTCAGGGAAGCCGACCACGTCATCACAAGCTCCCCCGCGCTGAACGATTGGTGCCTCACCCGGAACAGGATGGGCCGCTGTACTTACATCTCTTCTTCGGTGGATACCGAAAGGTTTCTGCCTGTGAATCCCTACAGCAACGAGGGAATCGCGACGATTGGCTGGACTGGCACTTTCAGTTCCCGTCCTTACCTGGACCTGCTGCGCGACGTGTTCCTGGGACTGGCGCGCACCCACCGTTTCCGGCTCCGGGTGATTGGCAACTTCGACTACGACCTGCCCGGCGTGGACCTGGAGGTCTTGCGCTGGAGTGCCAGCGAGGAGGTCCGGCAGATGCAGGGCATCGACATTGGTGTCTACCCCTTGCCCGACGACGACTGGGTGAGCGGCAAGAGTGGCCTGAAGGCCATCCAGTACATGGCGTTTGGCTTGCCCACCGTCGCCACGGCCGTGGGGACCACCCCACGGATCATCCAGCACATGCACAATGGCGTGCTGGTCTCAAGTGTCGAGGACTGGCTGGCGGCCTTGAAGCTCCTGCTTGACGATCCGGGTCTTCGCCGCCGCCTGGGTACGGCTGCGCGGGCCACGGCGGTTGCCAATCACTCTTTGCATGCCATCAAGTCGCAATACTCCAACATCCTGAACGAGGTCATACGGAACTAGCATGGAAGCGCGTAAGAAGATCTATATCGCCGGGTGCGGCGGAATGCTCGGTGAGGCGTTCCAACGCGTCTACCGCGACGA
Source organism: Pseudomonadota bacterium (assembly GCA_023388715.1). GTDB lineage: Bacteria > Pseudomonadota > Gammaproteobacteria > Xanthomonadales > Xanthomonadaceae > Thermomonas. Next base: position 48,470 of record JAEWFT010000029.1, on the reverse strand, counting down.
TTACACCCTCGAATGCTCCGACATCGACGTCAACGAGGAGTGGCTGAGCTTTCTGGATTTCCGGGATCGCAACGCCTACATGGAGCGGGTGCGGGCATTCGCACCGGATTACCTGTTCCACCTGGGGGCGCATACCGGGCTGGAATACTGTGAGCTCAATATCGACGACGCGTATGCCACCAATACCCTGGCGGTGGAAAATGCCGTCCACATTGCCAACGAGCTGGATATCCCGCTGCTGTACATCAGCACCGCTGGCATCTTCGATGGCGAACAGGACACGTACGACGATTGGGACCAGCCCAACCCGCTTGGCGTATATGCACGTAGCAAGTACGCAGGCGAGCGTTTCGTGGTCGAGAACGCACGTCGGTATCTGGTGTGCCGCGCGGGCTGGATGATGGGTTCTGGCCCGCGCAAGGACAAGAAATTCATCCAGAAGATGATGCGGCAGATCAAGGATGGCAGCACCGAGCTCTTCGTGGTTAACGACAAGCTGGGCACACCGACCTACACCGTGGACTTCGCCCGCAATGTGCGCCTGTTGCTGGAGCAGGAAGTGTGGGGCCTCTACAACATGGTCTGCGGCGGCATGACCGGTCGCTACGAGGTCGCCGAGGAGCTGGTGCAGATGCTCGGTCTGGAAGAGAGGGTCAAGGTCACACCCGTGGATTCGTCCCACTTCCAGCAGGAATACTTTGCTGCACGGCCGGCCTCTGAGCGACTGGTGGATCGGAAGCTCACCTTGCGTGGCATGAACACCATGCGCGATTGGCGCGTCTGCCTGCGCGAGTACCTGGACGAGTACTACGCTGGCTATCTGGACGCGTGACCTAAGCCATGTGCGGATTGACAGGCTTCCTTGCGCCAGGTGGTTTGGATGGCGATGCCGCCGCTCTCGCTGCGGGGATGGCAGACCGAATCCGTCATCGTGGGCCCGACGACCATGGCGTGTGGGTAGATCAGAAGGCGGGCATCGCATTTGCTCACCGCCGGCTTTCGATCGTCGACCTCAGTGCCGCAGGCCACCAGCCCATGTTCTCCGCTGCCGGACGGTGGGTGCTGGCCTATAACGGCGAGGTCTACAACCATCTCGCGTTGCGCCGTCGTTTGGAGGCCGAGGGTGCCGTGCTCGAATGGCGAGGTCACTCCGATACCGAAACATTGCTTGCGTGTATCGAGGCTTGGGGAGTTGAACGCACCCTGCAGGCTAGTGTTGGCATGTTCGCATTGGCACTTTGGGACCGCAGTGAGCGTGCGTTGTATCTCGCCCGTGACCGCATCGGCGAAAAGCCCCTGTACTACGGCTGGCAGGGGGAAACGTTGCTGTTCGGCTCTGAGTTGAAGGCGCTGCAAGCCCATCCTGGATTCAACGCGACGGTGGACAGGGGGGCGTTGGCCCTCTTGCTTCGACACAACTATGTTCCCGCGCCATATTCGATCTGGCAGGGCATTCATAAATTGCCGCCGGGCACGTGGCTGCGGATCGCCGATCGCCAGCGTGAGGGTCAGCCGCAGGCCTACTGGTCGCTGGCTGAGGTTGCCGAGCGAGGCATGGCGCACCCCTTTGGCGGGTCCGAGGCGGAAGCCATTGACGGACTGGAGCAGCGGTTATCCCGCGCGGTTCACGGGCAGATGATGGCGGATGTGCCGCTGGGTGCGTTGCTTTCCGGCGGCATCGACTCTTCGTTGATCGCGGCAATGATGCAGGCCAACAGTCGCCAGCCGGTACGCACGTTCACCATTGGCTTCGACGAGAAGCAGTACGACGAGGCAACGCATGCCCGGGCGGTCGCGGCACATTTGGGTACCGACCACACTGAGATGCGATTGTCCGCGAACGATGCCTTGGGCCTCATCCCCCAGTTGCCGGAGATGTACGACGAACCGTTCGCGGATTCCTCGCAACTGCCAACCCATCTGGTGATGAAACTGGCGCGGCAGCACGTGACAGTTGCGTTGTCTGGTGATGCTGGCGATGAAATGTTCGGGGGCTACAACCGTTACTTCCTCGGTCCCAAGACGTGGGATCGCATCCGATGGATGCCGCACCTGATGCGGCGGATGCTTGGTTCCGCGATGACCGCGCTTCCGGCTGAGGGCATCAACCGAATGGGTGGGCCGCTTGCGGCTCGGGCCGGGATCGCGCTGCCCGGCGACAAGGCCCACAAACTGGGTGGGCGACTGCGCAACGTACGCAGCATGGATGACATGTACGTGTCGCTGGTTTCAGAGTGGCCAGAGCCTGCCCACGTGGTGGCATGCGGTCGGCTACCCCCCAATCTTGTGGACGAACGCTGGCGCTGGCCACGCCTCGGCGACCCCGTGGCGCGCATGATGGCGTTGGATGGCTTGACCTATCTGCCTGACGACATTCTGGTGAAGGTGGATCGGGCTTCGATGGCCGCATCTTTGGAGACCCGGGCGCCGTTCCTGGATCGTGACGTCATCGAGTACGCCTGGTCGCTGCCTATGGCAATGAAGCTGCGTGATGGCAAAGGCAAATGGATCCTACGCCAGCTGCTTGATCGCTATGTTCCTCGAGCTTTGATCGAGCGCCCGAAGATGGGGTTCGGTATACCACTGGATCAGTGGCTGCGTGGCCCTTTGCGTGCCTGGGCGGAGGAGCTGCTGGCACAGGACCGGTTGGAGAGCGAGGGTTATTTCGATCCGGCGCCGATCCGTGTTGCATGGCAACGGCATCAACGCGGGGACGCCTCTTTCGGCCATCGTTTGTGGTCGGTGCTGATGTTCCAGGCGTGGCGGGAACAGCAATCGGTGAGCCGCTGATGTGGCCTTACTGGTTGATGTTTCTGGTGCCTGCATGGGCAACGCTGACACCAGGGAGACTCAAGGCGAGTCAGGCCAGGACAATGTGGGTCTTGGTCGGCGTGATCTTCGCGCTGATGATGGGCTTGCGCCATGAGGTCGGAGGCGATTGGGGAGTAGGGGGGGCAGGTTATCTCCCCATGTTCCAGCGGACGGCGACGATGAGCTTCGTCGAAGCCGTCTCACAGAGCGATCCTGGGTACTCCGCCTTGAACTGGGTGGTGGCGCAAGCCGGCGGCAGCATCTACCACGTCAACCTGGTCTGCGCGGCCATCATGATGTGGGGCACGGTGAGGTTTTGCCGTGCGCAGCCCAACCCGTGGCTGGCGCTTGTGGCGGCGGTGCCTTACATGCTGGTGGTGGTGGGCATGGGCTACACCCGCCAAGCGGTTGCCCTGGGATTCGCGCTGCTGGCGTTAACCTCGCTGGGGAAGGGCCAGGTCCGGTCGTTCGTGATCTGGGTGGCCATTGGAGCAACATTCCACAAGTCTGCGGTATTGCTGCTTCCCATCGCTGCTCTTGCGGCGAGCCGCAACCGCCTCATGACGGGCGGTCTGGTCGGACTGAGCACGTTACTGCTGTATTACCTCTTGCTCGCCGATTCGTCTGAAACGTTGTGGAACAACTATGTTGAAGCGAACTATCAGTCACAGGGCGGGCTGATCCGCGTCCTGATGAACGTGGTGCCCGCCATACTGCTGGTCATGTTCCGTAAGCACCTTGTCCCGGATCTGCAGGAGCGCAAGTTGTGGCTGTGGATGGCGGTTTTCGCCTTGGTCTGCCTTCCTTTGGTAGGTCTAGCGAGTACCGCAGTTGATCGCGTGGCTTTGTACCTGATCCCGATCCAGATTTTCGTGTTTGCCCGGGTGCCAAGGCTTGCGCGAACTGTAGAAGTGCGCACCCCTCTTGTGCTGGGGGTGGTAACGTACTACGCGGCTGTGCAGTTCGTGTGGTTGAATTACGCGATGCACTCTCAATACTGGCTGCCTTATCAGTTGATGCCGCTGTGGTGAAGACCGGCATCGTGCTCTAGGCTGACCGCTCCAGCAAAGATGCATATTCTGAGACCGCTCTCGCGACAGAAAAATCGGCCGCTCGAAGTCTTTGTAGCTCAGGTTTTCGCGGCAGTTCAAGGGCGCGCGAAATTGCACTCTCAAGCATTGCGGCATTCCCCGGCTCCACTAGGAGTCCAAAGACCCCGTCGCCCAGCACTTCGCTCGGACCGTGTGGGCAATCCGTCGACACCACCGGCAAGCCGTGGTGCATGGCCTCAACCAACACATTGCCGAAACCTTCGTAGTCCGAGGATAAGACAAACAGATCAGCGCCTGCATACCAATCTGCTGGTGTGGCACAAAAACCGGGAATGAGAATTCTATCGGAAAGCCCCAGTTGATTGACTTTGAATCGAAGATCGACCTCGAGTTCCCCGGTTCCAACAATAGCAAGAACCACGTCGCGTTTAGTCGCTACCCGAGCGAAAGCGTCAATTAATAGCGCATGGTTCTTCTGCGCTTTGAGGCGTCCTACTGCCAGTATCCTCTTTCCGGGCAAATCTGGCCAAGGAAGAGCTGGAGGGTCGCCAGACGATAACGGGGGGGGGACTGGATTGTGAATCACAGCTACTCGATCGCACTTCATTCCAGCTAACTCAGCCACTTCTTCAGACACCCCGGTGGAAACACCGATGACCTTGTACGCACGTCGATAGGTCGCGCGGATCGAAACGCGTAAAGCCGCATACGTCCATGGGCTGGCAGAATATTGCGCGCAGAGTGAACAGTGCTCCGCTACAATAACTCTTGTCGGCCGGCCCGCGACTTCATTAGCAACAATAGCTAATACCGTAAACGGCCACATTGCCGCAATAAGTGTATCCGGACGTGTCGAACGCAAGTACCGGCGGAGTGGCTGGAACGCATCTCGTATGCGAGGCGCTGATAGATCAATCTTGTTCACCTGGTCGGGAACGAGGTGCATGAATTCTCCGCCAAATCTCTGCAAGAGTAAATCGACTCTATAACCCCTGGCGACAAAGCCAGCCATAAGATCAATCGTGAGGCGTTCGGCACCACCGCCGCCAATGTCAGGCAGCAGAAAAGCGATATGTTGGGGGCGCGACATGGGGGTTCCATCAATAGATACGACGGAGCAAGATAGGTCGTTCATCACTGGTTGCACGCGAGACGTGCCACCGTATCGTCGTGGGTATTGCGAACGCTAGACTACCATGTATGATTGACCCACACTGAAATCCAATCACGGGGAGTGAAACCAGATGATGCGCCGAATTGCCAAGTCGATTGCCTTTGCAACGCTTGGTTCTCCAACCTTGGCGGCGTCGCGTCTGCGGAAGATTTCTGATTCCGGATTGTTGACAATTCTCAGCCTGCACCGCGTAGCGCCGGATGATTCCAGTACATACCCGCCGCTCAACCCGCTCTTGTTTCGCGAGCTTCTTGAGTTCTGTCGCACTCATTTTTCTGTCGTGACCTTCGCTGACCTTGATCGAAAGAATTGGCGCAAGCCCCCAATCATTTTGTCTTTCGATGATGGCTATAAAGATTTTATCGAATACTCGGCGCCCATTCTGGCTGAATACGGGCTTCGTTGCAATCACAACCTGATCCCGCACGCGATTGCAACCGGACTACCACCGTTCAACGTCATCCTGAACGACTTTGCGGGAAAGGCCCCAGAGACGTGGCTGGCGCGGTTCGACGTGCCGGGTTTTCGCAAATTTTCCGTTGGGGAAGGGCGCCATGCTTGGGGGAACGCGCTGTCTAACTGGTTCAAGGCGCGGCCTATCGTTGAGCAACATCAGTTTGCTGGCGTGATCATACCGCAACTCGGACTGGGCGAAAAGTTCACGCCAACACAGATGATGTCGCTCGCCGACGCTCGCGAAGTGGCGGCGGTGCATGAGGTCGGTGCTCATTCGTTTGAACACGCCAACCTTGGTTATGAAAGTGATGCCTACACGATGGCGGATGTCCGCAAGTGCCGCGAATGGTTCAAACACGAACTGCACTCCGAAACCAGTATCTATGCACTACCAAACGGCGACTTCCGTGAAAGTCAGTTATCGTTGATAGAAGCGGCCGGCTACTCGACGATTCTAATGGTCGGCGATAGCTTCTCATCGACCCGTAGTCGGCGTCACTCCCGTTTCAACTTTCATGCTGCAGGACGATCAGAGATGCGGTTCAAAGCGTTGGGCGGCGTCGCGCCCTTGCGTGCGACGGTGCTTGATGGGAGTAGAGATAAATGAGCGCAGACGCTTACACCATTGAACCGCTCGTGCCTGAGCTGTTCAATCAGTTGGTACCCCTGATGGAGGACGTTTTTGGCGGCGCGCCACAGACCGCACTGTTTGATTGGAAGTATCTGCAAAACCCGGCTGGACCTGCGATCGGTCACGTCGCGCGTAGTGCGACGGGGGAATTGGCCGCCTTCTACGGGATGATTCCGGAAATCTACCGTTGGGGGGGGGCGACACACCTTATCTACCAGTCTTGCGACACAATGACTCACTCTCGTCATCGTCGAAAAGGCTTATTCCAGCTTCTGGCAAAGGCAACATACGCGGCGGCAGAACTAGCAGATCCTCACTTCTTTGCGATAGGTTTTAGTGGGCCAATGTCCACTCCAGGCTTTCTAAAAATGAACTGGACGTCTCCCATGACGATCCCTCATCGCTTCAACCCCCGCCTTCTTGCCAGGCTAGTTTCGCTCGGACGGAATGGTCCCGAAGTTTCCGCAGCGATTCCCCCGCGCTTAGTCGACTTAATGAAATACCGCGAATTGGGTCGGGAGAACTCAAAGGTGTTCTCTCCCGAATTCGTTGAATGGCGGTTAACCACACCTGCCATACGCTACTTTCATATCGTAGATTCCGGAGCTTATGCCATTTTCAAGCGCGCCGCGAACTTCATCTACCTCCTCGATTTTTGGGAGGCCGAGCCCGGCGCTGGCAGTGGGGTCATGGTGGCTCTCCGGCGTGAAGCCCTTCGCCCTGGCTGCCGTGGGATACTCACTGCGTGCCAGTATGGCGGCGATCTTGATCGTATGATCCGCAGGTACGGTTTCCTGCAAAACCCATTCAGCAAAGGTCCGGCCAAGGATCGCACGCCCTTTATAATTTATGGTCAGCCACCGGTGCCGGCTGCCCAAACTTCTCGCGGTTGGCAGCTGACGGGGATCGACTTCGATTCACTCTGAAAGACAAGCTTGAGGCACCGGCATTTCGTGGACAAGTTCTCGGAAGGGATGCTGGATATCTTTCAGTGCTGGATACCTATAAAAATTTGCGCCTCGAAAGCTACGCTGACGTACTGCGATCCGATGCAGACATGCTGTGACGTACGCGGGATGCTGCCTAGCGGCGGTTGTCTGCCGCCACCGACATGGAGCAGGTGATGCCGCATCCGACAGAAAAAGTCGTCCTGTTCGCCAACACCGAGTGGTACCTGTGGAACTTCCGTCGTTCGCTAGCGCTGGCTCTGCGTGATGCTGGCCATGACGTCCTGCTAATTTCACCGGACGGGCCGTACGGCAAGAAGCTCCGCGAACTCGGCCTGCGCTGGCTGCCCCTGCCGATGGATCGCCGTAGCCTGAATCCGCTTCGCGAAGCTCGACTCCTCTTGCATCTAATCCGACTCTTCCGCAGGGAACGCCCGGCGCTGGTGCACGGCTTCACCATCAAATGCGCGGTGTACGGGTCGCTGGCCGCGCGCTTGGCACGGGTCCCCGCGCGTATTAACGCCGTCGCCGGCATGGGGTATGTCTTCATCAGTGATTCGCTGAAGGCACGTCTGTTGCGACCGCTCGTACGAAGCCTGTTGAAACTCGCATTGGGTGGGCACAACGCACGCCTGATCCTGCAAAACCCGGATGACGTGGCGCTGTTCGCCCGCGCCGGACTGGTGGACGCCTCACAGGCGCGCTTGATTCCCGGCTCTGGTGTGGATTGCAGTCGCTTCAACCCCGATCCGGATCGCGAGCCCGGGGAGCGCCTGCGCGTGCTACTTCCCGCCCGACTGTTGTGGGACAAGGGTTTGGCCGAATACGTGCGGGCCGCGCACCTGCTGCACGCCGAAGGCCGGCCCATCGACTTCCTGCTGGCCGGGGATCCGGATCCAGGCAATCCCGCTGCGGTGCCCGAAGCGGATGTGCGCGACTGGGTCGGGCAGGGCCTAGTGCAGTGGTTGGGGCACGTGGACGAAATGCCCGCATTGCTTCGCAGCGTAGACATCGTCGCCTTGCCCAGCTATCGCGAAGGATTGCCCAAGGGGCTGATCGAAGCCGCTGCCAGTGGATGCGCACTGGTGACCACCGATGTGCCGGGTTGTCGTGAAGTGGTTACCCACGAAGTGGATGGACTCTTGGTGCCGGTACGCGACGGTGACGCGTTGGCCCGAGCGATCGCACGGTTGCAGGATGATCCTGGGTTGCGAGGGCGCTTGGCGGACGCGGGGCGGCGCAAGGCGCTGGAGCAGTTCGACGAGCGAATCGTGATTCGCAAGACGCTGGCCGTCTACGACGAACTCAATCCGCAGCCAGCAGCAACGCGCTGATCTCCTGCAGCTTCTCTTCCACCAGCGCCCGATCCCCACGCGATTCGATGTTCAACCTCACCAACGGCTCCGTATTGGAACTGCGCAGGTTGAACCGCCAGTCGTCGAATTCCGCCGACAGCCCGTCGGTATCGTCGAGGCGCGGGCTGAGGGGCGCGTAGTGCGCCAGCACCTTGGCTATGGCGGCAGCGCCGTCTGTCACGGTGAAATTCACCTCGCCGCTACATGGGTAACGCCAGATCCGGTCTTCCACCAGCTCACCGAGCGTGTGTCCGGTGCTGGACAGCAGGGCGGCCACCAGCAACCACGGGATCATCCCGGAGTCGCAGTAGGCGAAGTCGCGGAAGTAATGGTGGGCACTCATCTCGCCGCCGTACACGGCGTCTTCCGCGCGCATCCGCTCCTTGATGAAGGCATGGCCGGACTTGCACAGCACCGGCACGCCGCCAGCGGCCTGCACCATCTCGACGGTGTTCCACGTCAGCCGTGGATCGTGGACCACCTTGCCGCCGGGATGGCGCGCCAGCAGGGCCGTGGCCAGCAGGCCCACCAGGTAATAGCCCTCGATGAAGCGGCCCGCCTCGTCGAAGAAGAAGCACCGGTCGAAGTCGCCATCCCACGCTACCCCGAAATCTGCGCCATGTTCGACCACCGCCTGCGCAGTGGCTTGCCGGTTGCCGGGTAGCAGCGGGTTGGGAATGCCGTTGGGGAACGTCCCATCGGGCTCATGCTGGATCCGCACGAACTCGATCGGTAGGTGCGGCGCCAGCGCATCCACGATGACCCCGGCGCCGCCATTGCCGGCATTGACCACGATCTTCAGCGGCTTCAGGCGGGGGATGTCCACATAGCCCAACAGGTGCTGCAGGTAGGCGGACTTGTCTTCCATCTGCCGTTCCATCGCACTGGCGTCGACCAGCGGTGGCTGCGGCCGCAGGGCGGCATCGCGAATGGCGAACAGGCCGGTGTCCGCACTGATCGGGCGCGCGCCCTCGCGCACCAGCTTCAGGCCGTTGTAGTCCATCGGATTGTGGCTGGCGGTCACCATCACGCCACCGGCCGCGCCCAGGTGGGCCGTCTGGAAGTACACCTCCTCGGTGCCGCACAGGCCGATGTCGAGGACGTCGCGCCCGCAGGCACGGAACCCGGTGGAGAGCGCCGCTTGCAGCGAGGGGCTGCTTAGGCGCACGTCGTGACCCACAACCACAGGACCCGGTTCCAGCAGGTTGGACATGGCCACAGCGATGCGGGTGGCAAGGTCCTCGTTCAATTCGTCGGGGACGCGGCCGCGGATGTCGTAGGCCTTGAATGCGCTTGCCGTAATGGCGTGGGGCTCCTTGGGGTGGCGCGGATTGTCACGAGGTCAACAACGGGTGGTTTGCGTTACCGCGGAACAAGTAGTAACGTTTCTACAAGCCCCGACGAGACGCGCGCATGAGCATTACGTCCGTGACCAGCCGTGAATTCAACCAGGACACCGGAGGCGCCAAGAAGGCGGCCGAACAGGGGCCAGTGTTCATCACCGACCGCGGCCGGCCGGCGCACGTGCTGCTGAGCATTCGTGAATACCAGCGACTGACAGGCGGGCGGCGAAAGATCGCCGACCTGCTGGCGATGCCGGGGATCGAAGATGTCGAGCTGGAGGTTCCGCCGCGTCGCGACCTTCCGCGTACCGCTGATCTGACCTGAGGAGCGGCGCGTGTTCCTGCTGGATACCAACGTTGTCTCCGAGTTGCGCAAGGTGCGTTCCGGAAAGGCGCATCCCAACGTGGCGCACTGGGCCGACAGCGTTGATGCAGCGGCTTTGTTCATTTCTGTCATCACGATCCAGGAACTGGAGACCGGCATCCTGCTGGCCGAACGCAAGGACACGAGACAGGGGGCGCTCCTGCGCAGCTGGATGAACGCGCATGTACTGCCGGCTTTCGCGGAAAGGATTCTCCCGGTGGATACAGCCGTGGCACTGCGCAGCGCCATTCTGCACGTCCCCGACCCCCGGCCCGTCAGCGATGTCATGATCGCGGCCACGGCGCTGGTGCATGGGTTGACCGTGGTGACGCGCAACGTGACGGATTTTGAACCGACGGGGGTGTCGGTCGTCGATCCCTGGCATCCGTAGGGCCCGGGTTCGCGGCGTGGGAGGGTACTGCTCCCGGGTGGCGCGCGGAAGGGCATCGCGCGCAAGGCGCGCTCCTACCAGCGCGGCGAAACGGCGCAAAGCCTCGCCGCAGCAGTGGCCGGAGTGTGGCGGGCCGAGTTCTGAACCTGGCGCGTGGAGTTCATTAACCTGGCGCGTCGAGTTCCCCAACTCCATCGCCCGAGTTACCGGGTGTCTCGCGCCAGGTTCTGCAACTCGGAGCGCCGAGTTCCCCAGCTTGGGCGACGAGGTTGTGGAACTCGGCGCTTGAGTGATTGGGACTCTTGTTGCAGTTCCCGAACTCGGAGCGCCAGGTTCTGGAACTCGGACGGTGAGGTGCGGGAACTCGGTGCCCCAGGTTGGGGAGCTCGGCCGCCCGAGTTGTGGGACTCGGGCGATGGAGTTGGGGAACCTGGCCGATGGAGTTGGGGAACTCGGCCGTTGACATGAGGGAACTTGGCGCTTGAGTGTCAGCAGCTCGGCGCGCCAGGTTGCCGCGTGTCTCTCGCGCTGCCCGGCCGGCCCCGAAAGAGATCGGGCCCTTGCAGGCCCGATCGGTGCTGCTACCCCCTTCGCTGGTACCTCCCCGGGGGAAAAAAAGCAACGCGGCTTACGCCGCGCCTTCCCCACCTTCACCCTCGTCCGCGTTCGCGGGGGTGCTGCGCTTGAAGCGGACGCCGAGGGCCTGGCGCTTGCCCTCCAGGCCATGGCGGCCACCGTACTCGGACAGGGACTTGTACCCCTGCCGCGCGGCGGTCGCGACGTCCGCACCCAGTCCCACCTGGGTGTCCTTCATCCGCTGCACCATCCGTTCCAGCTGGTGGGTGAGCGGGCGCAGTTCGTCGATGGTGCGCAGGGCGCTGAGCGCCTTGGGCAGGTCCATCGCCGGCGGCACGAGCTGACGGTTCTTGTCCAGCACGTGGAGGGTTTCGCGGCAGAACTTCTCCGTCTTGAACCCCATCTTGAAGAGGCGCTGCCTCTCCTTCGGGGTCAGCGCTTCCAGCTTGGCGAAGCGCTGTTCCAAGACGGCAAATGCCGCGGTGATGGCCGACAGGTCGTCGGCGGTGAGACGCGTTGCGGTCATAACAGTTACCTCATTGCATGGTGATGTCCGACAGGATGTTTGGACATGCCTGGCACCATATGTCTAGGTATAGTGCTTCGGCGCCCACAGAATATTGTGGTTGCGGCGTAGTTCACAGTCTGTTGCAAAAGGTGTGAGACGGTCTACAATGACCGGCCCAGTGACTATTGGCACTGGTGTAGTTGTAAAAATCGGTTTACGCTTCGCTTGGATGGCGAGAGGTAGACCTTTAAGAGCACCCTGTAAATGTTGAATTGCTAGAGGCTGTGGATGGGGTCCCCGACAGGGTTCGCTCTTGCAGGGCCGAGTAAGGGCGACCCCACCCCGGCCCTCCCCTCCGCGCTTCGCGCGCAAGGGAGGGGGGAGGGCATCGCGGTTGAAGCCGCTCCTACAGGGTCCAGCAGCTGCCCGCCACAGGACGTACTGCTGCACACGTAGAATGCGCGCCTGGAAATCCTTGCAGGGAACGCAGCATGAAAGTCCTGGTCACCGGCACCGCCGGCTTCATCGGTTCGCACGTCGCCCAGGTGTTGCTGGCGCGTGGCGATACGGTCATCGGCTTCGACAGCCTCAACGACTACTACGATGTCACCCTGAAGCAGGCGCGGTTGGCGCGCTTCATCGACCACCCCAATTACATCCACGTGCAGGCGGACCTGGCCGATCGCGCGGCGGTGGAGCAGGTGTTCGCCCAACACAAGCCGGGACGTGTGATCAACCTGGCCGCGCAGGCGGGCGTGCGCTATGCGGCGGAGAACCCGCACGTGTACGTGGCCAGCAATGTCACCGGCTTCCTGCACATCCTCGAAGGCTGCCGCCACCATGGCGTTGAGCACCTGGTGTATGCCTCCACCAGTTCGGTGTACGGCGCCAACACGAACATGCCGTTCTCCGAGCATGGCTCGGCCGAGCATCCGCTGACCCTGTACGCGGCCACCAAGAAGGCCAACGAGCAGATGGCGCACAGCTACGCGCATCTGTACGGTATCCCCAGCACTGGGCTGCGCTTCTTCACCGTGTACGGCCCGTGGGGCCGCCCGGACATGGCGCTGTTCCTGTTCACCAAGGCGATCCTGGACGGCAAGCCGATCCGGGTGTTCAACCACGGCAAGCACAAGCGCAGCTTCACTTACGTGGATGACATCGTCGAAGGCGTGGTGCGTGCGCTGGACCGCGTGCCCGGCAAGGATCCGGAATGGAACAGCGCAAAGCCCGATCCGGCGACCAGCGGCGTCGCCCCGTACCGCCTGTACAACATCGGCAACGAACAGCCGGTGGAATTGCTGCGCTACATCGAGGTGTTGGAGCAGTGCCTGGGCAAGAAGGCCGAGATGGAGCTGCTGCCGCTGCAGGCCGGCGACGTGCCGGATACCGAGGCCGATGTGTCCGACCTGATCGCCAATGTCGGGTATCGCCCGGTGGTGCAGGTGGAGGAGGGCGTGGCGAACTTCGTGGCCTGGTATCGGGGTTATTACGGCACATGAGTGCGCCGGGGTCGTGGCCCTCTAGCCAGCTGCGCCAGCGATGGCCGACCCGCTGATCCCGAACGCTGGAAGGGCGGCGTCGCGCTTTACGCTGCGGCATGCGATTGCCGTTGCGCTGGGCGTGCTGGTCATAGTGGTGATGCTGCTGACATCGGGCCAGATGGCCGACCTGCGTGTTGCGCTGCCGCCGCTGAGCAATGCGCTGAACTGGCTGGATGCAGTGCCCGGCCCGTTCGACATGTACCACGTTGTGTTCTTTGCGCTGGTCGCGGCCGGCTTGCGCGTGATGTTGCCGTCGGTCAGCGGATGGGCACTGCTGGCGCTGCTTGGGAGCCTGGCGGTAGGGACGGAATTGCTGCAGTTCGCGACGGTCGGCCGAACCCCGAAGTTGCTGGACGTGCGCGATGACATGATCGGCGCGGGGATCGGGCTGCTGCTGGGATCCTTGCCGCGCTGGTGCAGAGGCAGCGCCCGCCAGCTGGAGTACTTGTCGCTGTGGCTGCTGCTCGGCGGAATCGCCATGCTGCCGATCCAGCAATGGCCGCTCGCCTCAGTGTTGGGATTCCCGGTGCTGGCGTCCGATGCGCTGTTCGTGCTGGCACTGGCGGGCCGGGGCTTTGCGCTGGCGACCGGGGATGCGCCGGTACGGCTGAGCGGATTCCATGTCTGGCTCGCGCTGTACCTGTTGGCGATGTTGCTGGCGGTCCTGGTGTTGCCGCCAGTGCGCACGGGCACGTCTGGCAACGACTTTACCTGTCCTCTGCCGTCACCCTCGTTTGCCCAGGCGGTGGCGAAGTGGATTGGCATCGCATGGCTGGCGGCGATCGCCGCGCTGGCCTGTGACGCTATGGAAAGGGGCTGGGGTCGTCGCGTCTTGGCCGCGTGGCTGGTTGCTGCTGTCCTGGCTTCGCTGGCGGCGCTGCTGGCCACCGCCGGGTTCTACGCAGGCGACTCCGGGCACGCCGCGGTTTCCCCGCTGCTCTCGCACTACGGCAGCCTTCCGCCCGGTCCTTATCCACGAGTCTCGGGACTTTTCGCCAACGCCAACATGGCGGGCCTGTTCCTGCTGTTGACCGCAGGTGCGGCATTGATGGCACGCGATGCTGCGTGGATCACGCGGCGACAGCTGCAGGCGCTGTTGGTCCTCATGGCAGTACCGTTGCTGGTGACGGCGTCACAGGCAGTAGGCGCCGTGGTGCTGCTGCTCGCCTGGTGGTGGTGGCGACGTGGCGAGGCGCCCCGTGGGTTGCGCGGCGCCGCGCTGGGCGTTGCGGCGGTACTGGCCGCTGCCAACATTGGCCTGTTGTTCGTGAATCCCGCCGCACCCTTCGTCGCGCCGTCCGTCCGCATGCAGCTGTGGCATCAGGCGTGGGTGACCTGGCAAACGTCCTTCTGGAGGGGTACGGGACTGGGCCAGCCAGCGGCATCGCTGGATTATCTGGCGCCAGACGGCGAATGGCAGCACCTCGGGGATGCGCACAACATCGCGCTCAACCTGGGCGCGCAGGGCGGGGCCCTTTCCATCACCGCGTTTTTTGGGTTGGTGGCCTGGGTGTGGTGGCGTACGCGCTCGCATGCATGCCTTTGGGGCGCGCGCGCCGCGCTGATGCTGGCGGTTGCCTACCTGGGCATCGGCGGTTCTTTCGAGGACGCGCGCGTGCTCTGGTGTTTCATCGGGCTCCTGGCAGGCGCAGGCATTGCTTGCAGGACAAGCGAATCCCCGCGAGCATCGCGCACATGACGGCCGAGGCAGCCACCACAGGCGAAGCGGAACTCCACGCCATCCTCGCTGCTTGGCTGGTGCGTGCTTTCGCCGTCACGCCGGCGCAAGCGGTCGCCCGCCACGGCGTGGACGCCGTGCCGGCCGCCTGCGAGCGCGAGGGCGTGGTGAGCCTGGTGCACGCGCGGCTGTCGGAGATCGATGCGTTACATCCGGTGCCGCTGGAGCTCATGGAGCGCCTCACGGCACGTGCGCGGTTGTGCGCAGCGCGCAGCTTGCTGTGTCTTTCCGAGGCGCGAAGGATCCAGCGTGCCCTGCACGAGGCCGGGATCCCTACGCTGTGGTTGAAGGGCATTGCGCTGGGCCAGTGGCTGTATCCCAGTGCTCACCTGCGCGACATCGCAGACATCGACCTGCTGTTGCCCGACCACGCGACCACCCTGCGCGCGGCTCAGGTGCTCGCTCCACTCGGCTATGCATTGCCCAACCCCCACATCGCCGGTGACCTCGTGGTCCACGAGCTGCTGGCGTGGTCGTCGCGCGCGCAGCTGGAACTCGACCTGCATTGGGATCTCAGCAACGATGCGCTGTTCGCGAACCGGCTGGACTGGCAACGCCTGCACGGTGGCGCGCGCGCATTGCCCGCGCTGGGCGACGGCACACGCGGGCTATGTGCGACAGATGCGTTGCTGCACGCCTGCATGCACCGCGCGGTCAATCACCTCACCCGCCGCGAAAACCGCCTGCGATGGTTGTATGACATCCACCTGCTCTGGACGGGCCTCGATCCCGAAGAGCAGACGAAGGCGATTGCAGTCGCGATCAGAGCGCGATTGGCCGATCCGCTGCTCGGAGCGCTGCTTGCATGCGGCATGCGTTTCGGCGCGACGATCGATGAGCTTGGCTTGGCGCGGTTGCGCGACGCGGCGGCGTGCGAGCCTCTCCAAAGCGAACGGTTGCGCAGCTGGTCGTATTTCCAGCAGGCCACATTGCGGACGCTGACTGGCGTGCAGAAGCTGCGCTGGATGCGGCAAGTCCTGTTTCCCAACGCTGCGCACATGAAGGTCCGCTACGGCCTCGATGGCGCGGGGCAGGGGCGCATCCTTGTGCGCCGCCTGCGCGACGGGATTGGCCGGTGGCGTGGCTATATCCGGCGGTGAGCGATTGGGGACATGGGGGGGCGCGAACGTCGCCGATTGCAATGTGTGACATATGGCGCGTTTTGGACGCTTCGCACAAGTCCTGCGTGACGGAGATGGGTAGGCTGTGCCTACCTTAGGTAGAGATGCAAACAGATGGCGCGTCGCAGCGAATACAACCCGCATGAGAAGCTCGCTTATGCCACTCCGCGGCTCGAATCGCTTGGGCGGCTGACGACTGTTACCGCGGCAGGGTCGGGTAAGAATAATGAGGGGCTCGGCCAAGGAAACTGTGTTAACGCGAGTTTCGCTAGGCCGTGCGTCTGATGCGGCATCCGCTGTAGCGCGCGGCCCAGAACGCAGCCCCTAAGATCGGCTTCAAGCACGCAGTTCGGCAACTGTGGCGGGCTTGCGTTTGCGTCAGGGCTGGAAATCCTGATCCCGTACCGTAAAGTAAATGATCGGTAGCCTTGCGCGGGGATTTGATCCCCGCGAACATGCTGCTCATGACAGGCGAAGTCTTACCCGTGTGCGGTCATGTGCGACGCCAGTCGCTCGCACCGGGTCTGGAGCCCGGGAAGGGTAGCTACTCCAACGCGGTAAAGCGCTGATGGCAGCCATTTCCGGCATGCTGCGCTTCGACGGCGCACCGACCGCGGCCGGCTTCGTGCGGCACATGGCCGGGCGCATGGTGCATCGCAGTCCGCACGGCACCCAGCTGTTTGACGGCGGCGCCTGCGCAGTTGCGTTTGGCGCGCTGCATGCGGCGCCGCAATCGCACCTCGAGGTCCAGCCCGAAACGCTGCCGGATGGCGCGCGACTGGTAGTGGACGGCCGCATCGACGATCGCGAGGCGCTGGCCCGTGCGCTGGGGATCGCCAACGCCGAACTGGATGCCATCGGTAATGCGCGCCTGTTCGCGCAGGCCTGGCTGCACTGGCGCGAGGAACTCTGGCGGCACGTGCTGGGCGACTACGCGCTGGCGGTGTGGGAACCGGCGCGCGCGCAGCTGACCTTGGTGCGCGACAGGATTGGCGTGCGGCCGCTGTACTGGGCGCGTACGCCACGCCTGCTGGCGTTCGCGTCCGAGGCGGAAGCGCTACTCGCGATTGATGGCATCCCGTCCGCTCCCAATCCCGATCGCGTCGCCAGCAACCTGGTGCCGATTTTCGATGATGGCGATCGCAGCGCCACCCTGTATCGCGACGTGCGCCGGCTGATGCCCGGCGAGCTGCTGGAAGCTCAATCGTCCGGCCGCGTTTCACTGCGCCGCTACTGGTCGTTCGGCCCGCTGGAGCCGCTGAAGCTCGGATCGCACGCGGACTACGTCGCGGCATTCCGTGAGGTATTCGACGATGCCGTGCGGGTGCGCCTGCGCGCGCCGACCACGCCTGCGCTGATGCTGAGCGGCGGTATCGACTCGGCTGCCGTACACGCGAGCGCTCTGGCCCAAGGCCTGCCGCTGCGGCGAGTTTCGGTGGTAGCCAATCAGCCCGGCGCCGAAGAGGAGCGCGCCAACATCGAGGCGCTGCTGGCGCAGTCCCCAGACGCCCTGCGGCTCCCCGTGCCGGGTGTTGAGGCGGTGGTGGATCTCCCGGCGCTCGCGCGCGAGGTCTTCGAGCACGCCCACCCGGTGCGCAACTCGATCACCCTGCCGATGCTGGTCAACCTGGCTGCAGCAGCAAGCGGCAGCCGGGTGATGCTCGACGGGATCGACGGCGATCTGGCGACATCCGCTCCCAACAACTATGTCGGTCGCATGGCACTGGCCGGCCGCCCGTTGGCGGCGTGGCGCGAGGCGCGCGCCGCCTCGAAGACCCATACCTACCTGAGGGGGCAGTCGGCGGCGAGGATTTACAGCGCAGGCATTGCGCACAGACTGGAGCGGGAGTGGATGGCGAGGTGGCGCTATCGTCTGTCGGATGCCCGTGCCGGTGGGCGCCCGTTTGTTGGCACGCTCCATCCCGATCGCGTCATGGCCCTAAAGATGCGGCAGCGCGTACTTGCCCAGCGCCTCGCGCTTCGCGCTGATCCGATGCTGCGCGACTGGACGGGCTACCGCCACTACGTGTGGACCAATCCGGGTCTGATGCGCGGCATGGAAGGCTTCGACCTCGCGGCGGCGCGCTTTGGCGTGGAAGCCCGCCACCCGTGGTCCGACATGCGGGTGTTGGAGTTCTTCCTGCGCGTGCCGATGGACGTGGTGGTGCGCGACGGCTGGACTAAGCATGTCGCGCGCACCGCCTATGCGCCGGAGCTGGGGCCGGTGGCGTGGCATTCGGACAAGCGCCATCTGGGGCCGCAGGTGACCCGCACCGTGCTGGAGGCGGGAAGGGAAAACGTAACAGCGGCCTTGGCGGACGACGACGGCGTGGTGGCGGGATGGTTTGATGCCGCGATGCTGGCGCGCGCGCGTCAGGGTTGGGCAGCCGGCACCGCGGACCTCGGGAACAACGACCTGGCCATGGAGATCAGCACGCTCCAGCGCTGGCTGGTCGGGCTTTCCCAGAACACAGACCCTTCACGCGCTGCCAACTATCCTCCCTGACGTGTTTTGCGACGACTGTCACGACGCTGCAGCGAGTCGTGCTGCATGTTGCGACAGTGAATTTCCCGGGCCTCAAGGAGCCTCTCATGGACGAACAATCTCGCAAGCCTTATCGCGCACCGCAGTTGGCTGAACTTGGTGATCTGGGCAAGCTGACCGCGGCTGGATCCACCGGTAACTTCGAACAGATCAATGGACAGGGCACGAAGTCAAAGAGGCCGAATCCGAACGGCTGAGAAGGCCAAGCGCGATTCAAGCGAGTCTTCCGCTGGTAGATGGGTTGAGCAGCTAACGCGGACGGTCTTTCCCAAACATCGCGGATATAGTGATGTTCATCACGACAGAACTGTGATAACGTCCTCCCTAGTCGCTGAACTAAGGGGGGAATCATGGCTATTCAGCTTTCTTCATGTGGTGCGGGAGCCAGCAAGCGTGCCTATTCCTCACCGGCGGTAATCCGTCTGGGTGACTTGTCATTGTTGACAGCGGCGGGGAGCGGACAGTCAAGTGAGGGCGCAAATTATCCAGCATGTCGGGCTCTCACGGACCATAAGGTCAACACTTCCTGCTGAAACACGCAGTGGCTGCTCGAGTGCATGCATGCAACGAGAAGAGTGAAGCCTCGCTCAGGCATGCATGTGACCGCGCCGTATCAGACCTGGGGTAGCCCGGAAGCGCCTACAACTCTGTTTTTCCAAGACGAAAGTGGATTCCTGATCCGCTTTCCAGGGGTGGCCGAGTTCTTGATCACCCATGCTGGTGAGGTGCAGTGTCGCCCGAGTCCGGGTGCCGAAGGCTGGCGTGCCATTCTCGAGCAGCAAGTGCAGCCGCTGCTGCTCTCCTTGCGAGGGGAACAGGTGTTCCACGGAGGTGCCGTCGCGGCGGGCGATCAGGCCGTCGCCTTTCTGGCGCCCTCGGGGCAGGGCAAGTCCACGCTCACTGCTGCGTTTGCGCGACGTGGGATGCCGTTCCTGTCGGATGACTGCCTGCACCTCGAACTCGGGGGTCCGCAGGCATACGTGCGCCCCCATGTGCCCTACCTGCGCCTGTGGGAAGACAGTGCGGAAGTGCTGGGTGATGGCGAGGCCGCATACGTCGCGGGTTCGCCCAAGCCCCGCCTCATGGCGGGCGACGGCCTCCCTTACCACGCCACGGAACTGCCGCTGGCGCGCATCTACCTGCTGGGCCCGGGAGACGCGGAATCTCCGGTGATCGAGCCTGTGTCTGCGTCCCAGGCGTTGATGGGACTCACCGCCAACGCCTTTGTCCTCGACATCAAGAATCCCGAGGTCCTGCGGCGCAACCTGCAGGCCCATGCCCGCTTGGTGCGTGAAATAGCGATTCGGCGCCTGGACTACCCGCGCCGCTACGACGTGCTCGATTCCGTGGTGGATGCGGTGCTGGCCGACTTGGCTGGCTGAAACGCCCGATGCCGCAGCTGTGGCTGCGCCAGTGGCACGCCCTCCAGTTCCACCCAAGCGTGCATGTCGGGCGTCTCGCCTATGCGGTCTACCCCGAAGCGGAGTTCTGGCGACAGGCCGCGACGCCTGAGCATCCACTGCACCGCCAGCGCCTGACGCAGGCAGGTCGTGGCAACCGGGCCGCGCCGCCCGGCGATCGCGGCCAGCTGCGCCAGCCGCTCGGCCGTGGCCATTTCACCGGGGGAGGCGCGGTGCGGGGTAGCCTGAGTGCCAAGCCAATCCAGCCAGGCCTGCATGCGACGAAACCCGCGCAGGCGCAGGCCCAGCGAAATCACCGGCTGCAGCAGCGCAAGCGCCAGCAGCAGCCGGCGCTCATGCGAGGGCAAGCCGAGCCATTGCCGCAAGCCGCCCATCAGCGCGCCTGCACCAGCCCCGCTTCCGAGAGCGCACGTGCCAGTGCCAGCAGGTCATCGCCGATGCGCTCGGGTTCGGCATCGAATTCGCTGCACAGCGCGGCATGGATCCGGACCAGCGGGGCGTCGCCATCGATCAGGGACCAGATGCGGGTACCGACCGGATCGAGCCCGAAATACTGTTCGCTCGCCAGGTCGAGCAACACCGCCTCGCCGCCCACCTCCTGGAACATGACCTCCGGCGAATGGGCCAGGACGGTGTCGAAGGTGACGTCTGTGGGGGGAGCGGTCATGCTGTCCGGTGTGTGCGGGATCAGTCCACAGGGTAGCGGCTATGCGGGATGAAGGGGAGGCAGCAGGCGCGACCGCGGACCCGTGGTCGCTGGCGCGTGGGCTGCTGCGGCCGCATCGCGCCGTGTTGCTGCTGGCGCTCGTCCTGATGCTGGCGCAGAGTGCGGCAACGCTGGCCCAGCCCTGGCTGGGCGGCGTGCTCACCGACCGCCTGCTGCTGGGTTCGGGCGTCGGCCCCCTGCTGTGGGTGCTGTTCGGGCTGATCGTCGCCCAGCAGGCGCTGGGCTATTTCGTCTCGATCCAGCTGCAGGACGTGTCGGGACGGCTGGTGGCCAATGCCGGCAGCCATGTCTACGCGCACCTGCAGTCACTGCCCTTGGCGTGGCACCACGCGCGCCAGCGCGGCGATGTCTTGGCGCTGCTGACCGGCGACGTCTACCGGCTGGCGAATTTTGTTACCGGGACGCTGGTGCCACTGGTGCCGTTGCTGTTCACCTTCATCGGCGCGTTGCTGATGATGCTGCGGGTGGCGCCGGCCATCGCGATCGCGATCGGCGTGCTGATGCCGCTGCTGTTCGTGCTGCTGAAGATCGTGGGGCGGCGGCTGCGGCCGTTGTCGCATGCGGCGATGCAGGCGTGGGCCGACCAGGCCTCGATGGCCGAGCAGAACCTGTCGATGCTGCCGGTGATCAAGGCATTCGCCACCGATCCGCTGGAGCGCGGGCGCTACGCGGAGCGGGTGGAGGCGGTGCGCGGGATCGAGCTGCAGCGCGCGCGACTGGAAGGGGCCATTGCGCCGACGGTGCACGTGCTGGGGGCGGGCACCGTCTTGCTGCTGCTGGGCCTTGCCGGGCACCTGGTGGCCAGCGACGAGCTGCGCGTGGGCGAGCTGGTCAGCCTGGTGCTGTACGGGCTGGTGCTGGTCAACCCGGTGAGCCAGCTGGCGCGGGTATACGGCAACACGCAGTCGGCGCGCGGCACCGCGCAGCGGATGCTGGCTGCGCTGGGCGCGGCGCCGGAAATCGACACTGGCAGCCGCGGCTTCGAAGGTGTGCGCGGGGACATCGCCTTCGAGGACGTGGATTTTGCCTATCCGGGCCGTCCGCCGCTGTTGCAAGGCTTCAGCCTGCGCATCGCCGCGGGCGAGACCGTGGCCCTGACCGGTCCCAATGGCGCGGGCAAGAGCACGCTGGTGCACCTGTTGCTGCGTCTGCTCGAGCCCGGTGCGGGCCGCGTCACCGTCGACGGCGTGGACGTGCGCGACTACCGGCTCGCTGCGCTTCGAGAAGGAGTGGGGCTGGTGGCGCAGCAGGTGATGCTGTTCAACGCCAGCATTGCCGAGAACATCGCCTATGGCCGCGCGGATGCCTCCATGGCGCAGATCGAGGCGGCGGCCCGCGCCGCCCGTGCGCACGAGTTCGTGAGCGCGCTTCCGCAGGGCTACGACACCGTGGTGGGCGACCAGGGCGTGCGCCTCTCCGGCGGCCAGAAACAGCGCATCGCCCTGGCACGCGCATTGCTTAAGGATCCTCCGATCCTGGTGTTGGACGAGGCCACCGCGATGTTCGATCCCGAGGGCGAAGCTGAATTCATTGCTGAATGCCACGACGTGCTCAAGCAGAGGACCGTGATCCTCATCACCCACCGCCCGGCAAGCCTGGCGCTGGCTGATACCATATATCGCCTGGACGGCGGCGAGTTGCGCCGCGTTGAGCAGCGGGATTGGACTGGCGGGCAGCGCGTCCAGATGGACGTGGCGCAGCCGGCGGTTGGAGAGGAGCAGTACCCCAAATGGAGTTGAACCCGACGGCCCTTGCCGCGGCAGGCCTGGCGCTCTTGGCGAGCTACGCACTGCTCTGGCTGCTGGACCCGGTGGCGCACCGGCTAGGCTGGCTTGACCGCCCGACCCAGCCACGCAAGCGGCACCAGGCACCGACGCCGGTGACCGGTGGTCCGGCGATCTTCCTGGCCACGCTGCTGGCGGGCGTGGCCACCTCGATGCCGATGTCCGCCGCGGTCTGGGGGCTGGTCGCGGGCGGTTCGCTGCTGCTGGTGGTCGGGCTGCTGGACGATGTGTACGACCTGCGCTGGTACTGGAGGATCGGGGCGCAGGTGCTGGCGGCGCTGCTGATGATCTACGTGGGCCGCGTCCAGGTGGAGCAGGTGGGTCCGATGCTGGGGATGCGGGACACCGGCCTTGGCATCCTGTCCGTGCCGATCACGGTCATCGCCACCGTTGGCCTCATCAACGCCGTGAACATGATCGACGGCATCGATGGCCTGGCAGGGTCGCTGTCGGCTGCCTTCATGTTCATGCTGTTTGCCGCGTCGCTGTACGCCGGGAATCTCCTGATTGCCAACCGCGCATTGCTGCTGGGGGCGGCGGTGGGCGGCTTCCTGCTCATGAACCTGCGGCTGCCGTGGCAGCCACGCGCGCGCGCATTCCTGGGCAATTCGGGCAGCGCGATCCTGGGATTCGCCGCGGCATGGCTTGCCTTCCGCCTCACCCAGAATCCCGGCCATCCGGTTTCGCCGGTCCTGGCGCTGTGGCTGCTGCCGATCCCGGTCATGGACACGCTGGTGCTGGTCGCGACCCGGCTGAAGCGGGGCCAGTCGCCGTTCCACGCCGATCGCAACCACATCCATCATCTGATGCTGGATGCGGGCTTCAAGCCGACAGGCATCGTGCTGTCGCTGGTCGCCTTCAGCGTGTTCACCGGCGCGATCGCGGGACTGCTCATGCGGCTGGACGTGCCCAACGTGCTGCTGCTGCTCGCCTACCTGCTGCTGTGCACGTGGTGGGGCTGGCTCACCTTGCGTCGCGCACGCGCGATCTGCTTCCTGCGCCGGCTGCGCAGGATCGGCCAGGACACCAGCGCGCCATTGGGGCAGGCAGAGATCGAGGAGATCTCGCCCCCGCACTGACCGGCCTGGCCGGGAGGCCTACTCGATCTGGTCCGCGGCGTACGCCGCGTCCAGTGCCTCCATCGCATCCAGCGGCTTGCACCTGGCGGCCTTCTCGTAAGCTGCCGCGGCGGCGTCCTCGTTGCGGCGCGGATCCAGCAGCAACAGCACGTTGCCGTGCTCGATGTGGGTGACCGGCGAGGCAGGGGTCAGCTTCAGCGCTTCGCGGATGTGCTTTTCGGCCTCGCTGGCCTTGGCGCCGTAGGTCATGCCGCCGATCATCGCGCCGATCTTGCCGATGATCTCGGCGTGGTAGAGGGCGAGCGCGGTGTGTGCCTCGGCATGTTTGGGAGCCAGTTCGAGCGCAGTGTCGAGCGATGCCCGCACCTTGCCGGCAATGCCCAGCTTCAGCGCCTTGGCGATTGACAGCCCCTGACTGTAGCGTCCCAGTGCGAACGCCTGCCGGTAATGACTGTTGGCCTCGTCGGGCAGCGCCTTGATCGCCGCTTCGGCGAGCTTGGCTGCCTGCTCGTAGCGCCGGAGCTGCTCGGCCTCGTCGTCGACCAGATGGGTGGCGTGGATGCCCAGCGCCTTGACCGCCACCGACGCGCCCAACGGCCCCAGCGCTTCGCCCGCCTGGAATGCGGCCTCGAAATCGCCGCGGTGGAAGGCGCGCCAGGCCTTCTGCAAGGCCGCGGCCAGCGCTTCCGCGTCCAGCTTGGGGGCCGCCTTTCCCGCGGCCTTGAGCAGGGCTCCTGCGCGCCTGGCATCGGGCCAGGGCTCGCAGTCGCCGGCGTGGAGCTTGGGCCAGGCCTTCTTCAGCGCGTCGCCTTCGTAGGCAAAGGCCGTGGCGTCGTGCGGAAACGCGGCCCAGCGTGGCTTGGCGGCCATCGGATGTCCCCTCGTTGGCGATGGCGCAGGATCCCGCCAGACGCGCTGGCTGGCAAGGGGTGCGGGATGCTCTGCAGAGTGCCGGCCGAGCACGTCGGCTAGTGTGATTGCTCGAAACCCGGGCCGCAGTGTGGGGCATCGCAGCATAGACCGAGGCCTGCCGATGGCGACCCGTCATCCACCCCGCATCCACACCCGCTTGCCCCGCAGTCGCGCCACCCCGCGACACCTGTGGCTTGCCACGCTCGGCGTGCTGGCGATCGCGCGGCGCACGGGCAGGCGGCTGGCTGGTCGGGTCGCCACGCCGCTCCGTCCGGATTGACGCTTCCACCGATCTCCTGTCGGTGACCTTGGCCCCGCCGCAATGCGGGGCTTTTTCGTTTCCCGCCTCAGCTCACGTAGGCGCGCGTCAGCGTGTGCAGGTGGACGCGTTCGGCGTCGCGCAGGAACGGGGCGATCAGCATCATGACCTGGACGATACCGGCGTGGATCGAGGCGTGCTCGTCCTTGTCCCCGCGGGCGGCGGCGTAGTTCATCCAGAAGGTGGCGATGACCAGCACGTTGGTGGCGGCGGCGTCGAGCTCGTGCGCCGAGGCGCGCATCACCCCGGCCTGCACCAGCCCGCGCATGGCGGTGTGCGCCTGCTCGTCGGCGCGCTTGAGGATGCGCGCGAAACGCATCCGCAGGCGCCGGTTGCGGCTGAGGATGTCGACCAGGTCGCGGTAGAGGAAGCGGTAGTCCCAGATGCACTCGAACACCTGGTGCAGCTGAAGCCAGACGTCCTCCAGCCCCGGCAGGCGGCCTTCGGGGGCGACCAGGGCGGCATCCATCCGCGCCTCGTAGACCGCGAACAGCTGCTCGATGATGTCGTCCTTGTTGCGGAAGTGGTAGTACAGGTTGCCGGGGCTGATCTCCAGCTCGTCGGCGATGTGGTTGGTGGTGACGTTCGGCTCGCCCTGGGCGTTGAACATCGTCAGCGACGCATCGAGGATGCGCTGGCGGGTCTGGCGGGCCATGCGCGCGGCGTCAGGCGGTCAGCTTCTGCACCAGGTCCACGTACTTCTGCATCGCCTCTTCGCGCGAGGTGCCCTTGAGCTTGCCCCAGGCCTCGTACTTGGCGGTGCCGACGAAGTCGAAGAAGCCGGGCTTGGGGCCGCTGACGTCGCCCTCGGCGCCCTGCTTGTAGAGGGCGTACAGGCGCAGCAGGGTGTCGTTGTCCGGTCGTTCGGCCAGCGCGTGCACGTCCTTGGCGGCCTGCTCGAAACGGGCTTGGAGATCGGACATCGGCGTTCCTCCCTGTGGAGCCATGCATCACAGCATGCACCCGCGGGAGGGTCAACCGGCGGCCCGCTAGGGGGAATTGTCTGCGCCGCGGCCCTCTGGCACCGTAGCGATGCCGGGCGCGCGTGCGCCAGGCTGCCTGGAGGGAGGCGCGCATGGCCTATTTCGTCACCGGCGGGACCGGCTTCATCGGACGCCACCTGATCGACAACCTGCTCAAGCGCAAGGGCACGGTGCATGTGTTGGTGCGCAAGGCCTCGCTGAAGAAATTCCAGGCGCTGGCCAGGGAGCGGGGCTGGGATCCGAAGCGGGTGGTCGCGGTGGCGGGCGACATGGCCGCTGACAACTGCGGCGTCAGCCCAGCGCAGGTGCGCGCGCTGGCGGGCAAGGTCCAGCATTTCTTCCACCTCGCCGCGATCTACGACCTGACCGCCAAGGCCGAGGCGCAGCGCATCGCCAATGTCGATGGCACCCGCCACGCCCTGGACCTGGCCGCTGCGCTGAAGGTGAAATGCTTCCACCACACCAGCTCGATCGCCGCGGCGGGCCTGTATCCGGGTGTGTTCCGCGAGGACATGTTCGAGGAGGCCGAAGGCCTGGACGATCCCTACCTGCGCACCAAGCACGAGTCCGAGGGGCTGGTGCGCAAGGAGACGCGGATCAAGTGGCGGATCTACCGCCCGGCGATGGTGGTGGGGCATTCCAGGACCGGCGAGATCGACAAGATCGACGGCCCGTACTACTTCTTCACCTTCATCAAGAAGCTGCGCGAACTGCTGCCGCCGTGGATGCCGGTGCTGGGGCTGGAAGGCGGGCGCATCAACCTGGTACCGGTCGATTACGTCGCCGATGCGATGGACCACATCGCGCACAAGCCGCGGCTGGACGGCCACACCTTCCACCTGGTCGATCCCGAGCCGCTGCGGGTGGGCGAGGTGCTGAACACCTTTGCCCGCGCCGGCCATGCGCCGCAGATGAGCATGCGCATCGACGCGCGGATGTTCGCCTTCCTGCCTTCCAGCGTGCGTGGCGCGGTGGCCGGCCTGCCTCCGGTGCGGCGCTTTGTCGGCATGCTGCTGCGCGACTTCCGCATCCCGAAGGAAGTGCTGAAGTTCGTGACCTATCCGACCCGCTTCGACAACCGCGAGACCGAGCGCGCGCTCAAGGGCAGCGGGATCCAGGTGCCGCGGCTGGAGGAGTACGCCTGGCGGCTGTGGGACTACTGGGAGCGCCACCTGGATCCCGACCTGTTCATCGACCGCACGCTGAAGGGCAAGGTCCGCAACAAGGTGGTCGTGATCACCGGCGGCTCGTCCGGCATCGGGCTGTCGACGGCGCAGAAGGTGGCGGCCGCAGGGGCGGTCACGATCATCGTGGCGCGCGGCGAGGAGGAGCTGTTCAAGGCCCGCGACGCGATGGTGGCCGAGGGCGGCAAGGTGTTCGCCTACACCGCGGACCTTGCCGACATGGCCGATTGCGACCGGCTGGTGTCCGCCATCCTGTCCGAGCACGGCCACGTCGACATCCTGGTCAACAACGCGGGGCGCTCGATCCGCCGTTCGATCGAGCTCAGCTACGACCGCTTCCACGACTTCGAGCGCACGATGCAGCTGAACTATTTCGGCAGCCTGCGCCTGATCATGGGCTTCATGCCGGGCATGGTGGCGCGGCGCAAGGGCCACGTGATCAACATCAGTTCGATCGGTGTGCTGGCCAACTCGCCGCGGTTTTCCGCCTACGTGGCTTCCAAGGCGGCGCTGGATGCATTCAGCCGCTGCGCGCAGGGGGAGCTGTCGGGCAAGGGCATCAGCTTCACCACGATCAACATGCCGCTGGTGAAGACGCCGATGATCGCGCCCACCCGCATGTACGACAGCGTGCCGACGCTGACGCCGGACGAGGCTGCCGACCTGGTGGTCAAGGGCATCATCGAGAAGCCGAGTCGGATCGCGACCCGGCTGGGCATCTTCAGCTCGGTGATCAATGCGCTGGCGCCCAAGGCCTATGAGGTGATCATGAGCACCGCGTTCGAACTGTTCCCCGATTCCGCCGCGGCGCGTGGCGACAAGCAGGCGCTCAAGGAAGAGGCCAAGGCGCCGACACAGGAGCAGATCGCATTCGCCGCGCTGATGCGCGGGGTGCACTGGTAACTCGCCAGCGTCGGCGGTGTTCGCGCCGGGAGGACGGCGTGATCAGTAGGCCTGGCACTGGCGGTAGCGCACCAGCTGGCTGCTGCCCGCCGGGGGCTGCAGTTGCAGGCGCGAGGCAGCCAACTCCGGGTAGCGCCTGACGACCCGGCACAGCGCTTCGCCCGGATCGAGGTTGTCGCCGGCGAGATGGACCACCAAGGTCGACTGGCTGGTCCAGAGCGCGCGTTCCACCCCGGCGAGCGAGGACACGGTATCGGCCACGACGGCGCGGCGCCGGGCGAGTTCGGCGGGATCGTCCGTACTCGCGGGCGCCGTGTCGTCCGAAGGATCAGTTGCGGCGGGCGATGTCGTTGGCGCGGGCGCCACCGCAGGCGCAGTGGCGGGCGGCGGGGAGGGCGCGACAGCAACGGCCACGGCTTCTGGTGCGGGCTCCGGCGGGCCTTGCAGCGCCTGCAGCGCGAACCAGGCCAAGCCGCCAGCCAATGCCGCGGCTCCCCACGCCAGCGCCAGCCTTGGCGTGGCGGCGGGCGAGGGTACCGATGTCGCGTTGCCGTACGACGGCAGGGCCACGTAGGGACGCACTTCCGGCCACAGATCTTCGCCGTCGATCAGCTCGATCCGCTGCTGCCGTGCAAGCCGGATCGCTTCGTCATCGAAATGCCCCGGGGTCACCAGCACGACTTCGGTGGCGCCCCGCAGCGCGGCCGCACTGGACAGGCCCATCACCGCATCCGCCCCCAGCGCCTTGGCCTGCGCGTACTTACAGGAGAGCAGGACGCGCTCCTGGTCGCGGGCCAGCAGGATGTCGCCGCCCTCGCCGGGAATGCCATCGCCGGGGAGGCCGGGTTCGGCGAGGGTGCGGTAGCCACGCGCGCGCATCGCCTGCAGCACCAGGCGGACGAACTCGCTCCAGCGCAGCTGCGCGAGCTGGGTGTGGTCGCGTGCGGGGGAGGCGACCTGCGCGCTCGGGCGGCGCAGCGCCAGCGTCAGCCCAAGGCCGATCAGCAGGAAGACCAGCAGCGCGATCAGCAGCGGCGTCATTCGATGGGGCCAGTCGAAACGGCAGGCGACTATAGACGCAACGGCGCCGGCATGGCGTTACGGCCACGCAAGCGAGAGAAGAAATGCCCGCCAGTCCGGGTTCGCAGGGGGAGGGGAGCTGACGAAGCAGGGGCTGGCGGGACTTGGAGGGCGCTCCGGGCGATGCGCACCGGAGCGTGGAGTCGGGGCGGCTTAGCCGCCGGTGGCGTCGGCGGCCGGCGCCTTCGCGACGCGCTTGCGCGCGGCCTTCGCGGGCTGCTTCACCGCGACCTTGCGCACGGCAGGCTTGCGCGCGGCCGGCTTGCGGGGGGAAGGGGTCGCGGTAGCCTTGGTCGCGGCAGGCTTGGCCGGCGCCTTGGCCTTGCGCAGCTCGGCGGTCAGGCGCTCGACGCGGTCGGTCAGGGCGTTGAGGTCATCGCGACCGGGGACGCCGAGCTTGACCAGCGCGCGCTGCACGCGGTCCTCGAACACCTTTTCCAGCTTGTCCCAGGTGTCGCTGGCGCGCCCGCGGGCCTGGTCGACACCGTCCTCGATGGCGTCACGCACGTCGCTGGCGCGGCTGCCGGCGAACGCGCGCGCGGTCTGCTCCAGCGACAGGCCGTCGCGCACCAGGCCTTCAAACAGCTTGCTGCCCTCGGCCTGCGCGCGGTTGAACGCGCCCATCCCGGCCAGCCAGATCTGCTGGGCCGATTCGGTGATCGAACGCGACAGGCGCTCCGGCGCGGGCTTGCTGCTGGAGCTGCTGCGGGTGCTGCGCTTGCCTGCGGTCTTCTTCAGCTTGGCCATACGGGATCCCCTGCGCGTCGCGACGCATTGTGGTGAGGCTGCAGGATCGCGCATGGCTCTAGAGCATTCACACCATGCGCCGGCGGGTGGACGCGCGCGGGCGCAGGTTGCGTTCGATGTCGTCCAGCGCATGGTCGAGGCGGGCGGTGGCCTCGGTGTGGCGGCGCCCTGCGGGCAGGTGCGCGAGCAGCGAGCGCGGGCGATCCGCGATCACGTTCTCGCGCAGCGAGATGCCGTGGCGGGCCAGCACGGGCGCGAGCACGTCGCGGCGCTGGCGCAGGTCGGCCAGGGTGTTGCGGTAGGCCAGTTGCGAGATCCGGCGGCGCGCCGAGAAGCTGAAGATGTTGGTGTAGAACAGCTCGCGGTCGGCCGCGTTCGGCTCGAACACGACCTGGTCGATGTGCGGGTACTGCTGCGGATAGCGCGCAAGGCCCACCTGCATCCGCGACTGCAGCATCGTGCGCAGGGTCTGCGACAGGATGTTGGGCAGCCCGCCCTGCACGATCCGGCGGTCGCTGAAGCGGTGCGCTTCTGCCGCCGCCTCGCTGCCGCTGCCCGGATTGAACGGCACCAGGGGGTTGATCCCGATCATCAGGTCGACGTCACGGTCGAGCACCACCGAGGCGTGCATCGTGCGTCGCAGCGCGCCATCCACGATGTGGCGGGTGCGGCCGCGCCGGTCCTTCAGCTCCACCGGCGGATACAGGCCGGGCAGTGCGGCGCTGGCCTGCACCGCGCGCGAGATCGGCACGTCGTCCCAGTCGGTGTCGCCGAACCGCACCGCCTCGCCGCTGTCCAGGTCCACCCCGATCACGAACAGCGGGCGCTCCAGCGTGCGGAAATCGTTGCTGCGGCCGTGGCGGGTCAACACCTCGCGCAGGAAGCGCTCCACCGCGCTGTTGTCGAACAGGCCCGCCGGGACGAGGCCGCCGGCGCGGGTCAGCAGGTCCGACCAGCGCGAGTCGCTGCGGCCCGACCACAGGTCGCGCGACAGCTGCGCCGCAAGCCGCGGCATGGCCGCCGCCCGCTTCAGGTATTCCCCGAACGCCGGGCGCAGGAAGGTCTCCGGGCGGAAGCGGATGTCGGTGCCGTCGCCGCCGATGAAGATCCGGCAGAGCTGGGCGGTGTCCATCCGGTTGGCGAGGCCCGCGGCGAAGAACGCGCCCGAGCTCACGCCGACGTAGCAATCCAGGCAGGTCAGGTCGAGGCCATCGCAGGCCTCGTCCAGCGCCCGCAACGCGCCCAGCTCGTACATCGCGCCGACCGGGCCGCCGCCGGCGATGGCCAGCCCGATGCGGGGGGCGCGGTCCTCGCGGTGGTGGTGCTGGGCGGTGTGCAGGGAAAGCATGCGCGTCACTCTCTGGCGATGCCCGAGTCTAGCCGAGCGCCCCGGCGCCCTGCGTCACGCGGGTTGCGCGCGGCCGCGCGGCGCCCGACACTCGGGTGCATGTCGCGACGGTCCGATCCCATCGCCCGCCTGGCCCGGCGCATGGCCGTCCACCAGCGCCTGTTCGATCCCGCGCACGAGCCGCGCAACCGCCTGCGCTGGCTGGGTCCCCTGCAGGCATGGCAGGCGCGGCGGCTGGAGCGCAGCTTCGAAACGTTCCTGCAGGACCCGCAGCGCGAGCCCGCCGCGCGGTTCTTCCTGACCGACGTCTACGGCGACCACGACTTCAGCCAGCGCGACGCCGACATCGCCCGGGTGTTGCCGAAGATGCAGCGGCTGCTGCCGGCGCCGCTGCTGGACACCATCGCCAGCGGGATCGAGCTGGCGGCGCTCACCCATGCGCTGGACCTGCGCATGGCCGCGGCGCTGCAGGCGCTGTCGCCCCGCGTGCGGGGGCTGGACGCGGCGCTGTACGCGCAGGCTTACCGGAAGGTGGGGCACCGGCGGGCGCGGACGCTGCAGATCGAGCTCATCGGCGAAGTAGGCGCGGGCCTGGCGGCTGCGCTGCGGATGCCGGGCGTGGGCGGCCTGCTCAGGCTGTCGCGGCTGCCGGCGCGCGCCGCCGGCCTCGGCGAGTTGCAGTCGTTCCTGGAGCGCGGCTTCTCCGCATTTGCCCAGCTCGGCGATGCCGGCGCCTTCCTGGCCGCGATCGAACGCAGCGAGCGGCAGGTGATGGAGCGCCTGTTTGCCGGCGACCTGGATCCATTCGGTCCGTAACGAGGCTGGAACCAGCCTGTTGGCGTCAGCGCGCCCCGAAGGCCAGCAGGGCGAACAGGCCACCGGCCAGCAGCAGGGCGGTGATCAGCAGCCAGGGCACGCGTCGGCTCCAGTGCGCAGGCGCACCATCCTCGCGGGAGTGGACCTCGGCGGCGAACGCGCCAAGGGCGTGCGGGCCCGTGGCCGGCGCCGGTGGCGGCGCCTCGACCACGAAGCGATGCTGCACCCCGAACGCGACCTGGTCGCCATTGCGCAGGGTCGCCGCGCGCGTGCGGTGGCCGTTGACCAGCACGTCGCTGGCGGCATCGCGCAGCAGGATGCGACCGTCGCGCAGCTCGACCACCGCGTGCGCTGCGGCGATGCCCTCGCCCTCGATGCGGATGTCGGCGTCGGCGGCGCTGCCGACCCGGCGCGGGGACTCGAGGTCCAGGCAGCGCCCGTGATGGCTGCCGCCGATCCCGCGCAGCACGATGTGCATGCGGGTCGAGGATTCGCGCTGGAGTGCGTCGGCGGCGCCCGCCGCGGTGGCGCCGAGCAGCAGCAGTTCCGCGCCATCCACGTGGATGCTGTCGCCGGCGCGCAGCATCGCGACCTGTTGCACCGGGCGTCCGTTCACGTGCACGCCGCGCATGCCGTCGGCCACGGTCAGCCAGATGCCGCGGCGGTCGTTGGTCATGCGCAGCAGCCACGGCGCGTCGGCGTCCACCGGGGCCAGCCCGGACGGCGAGCGGCCAAGCGCCGTCGCCCCGGCGCCCAGCGCAAGGTCGGGTTGGTCGCCGTCGCAGAAACGCACGCGCAGTTCATCCATCGCGCGGCAATCTATCACGCAGGCCGCGCGCCGAGGCGCTGGCTGGCGCCGGGCACGCGCGCCACAATGCAGGCAACCAAGGAGGCTCCATGTCCCGGATCGACATCCGCCACGCGCACGCGCTGCCCAAGGCCAAGGCGCGCAAGGCCATTGAGGAAGTGGCGAATAAGCTGGCCCAGCGCTTCGAGATGGAGTGGGACTGGGACGGCGACATCCTCAACTTCTCGCGCTCGGGGGTGGATGGCCACATCGCGCTGGAGCCGGAGGCGCTGCACGTGACCGCCAAGCTCGGCTTCCTCATGGCGATGTTCCGCGAGCCGATCGAGAACGAGATCAAGCGCGTCCTGCAGGAGCGCTTCTGAGGCGCAGCGCGCGCACGGCGCGCCAGCCCAGCAGCAGCGCCGCGATGCCGGCGTAGAGGGCGGGTTCGCGCAGGTCGGACTTCACCAGCCACCAGAAGTGCAGCACGGCCAGCACCGCGATGGGGTAGATCAACCGGTGCAGGCTAGCCCAGCGCCGCCCGAGCCGCAGCATCCAGCCGCGGGTCGAGGTGATCGCCAGCGGCAGCAGCAGCACCCAGGCCAGGAAACCGACCGTGATGTAGGGGCGCTTGGCGATGTCCTCCAGCAGCAGCGGCCAGGCGCCGCGCAGGTCGAGCGCCACGTACGCGGCCAGGTGCAGGCTGGCGTAGGCGAACGCATACAAGCCGAGCATCCGGCGGAAGCGCACCAGCACGCTCCAGCCGGTGAGCTGGCGCAGCGGCGTGATCGCCAGCGTCAGCAGCAGCAGGCGCAGCGCCCACAGCCCGAGGCGGTGCTCGATCTCGGCGACGGGATCGGCGCCCAGCACGTCGCTGCCGCGGGTTGCCACCAGCCACATCTGCCAACCAAGGAAGGCCAGAGGCGCCAGCGCGGCGAGGTGGAGCGCGGTCTTCGGCAGCAGCAGGGAGCGCGTGCGCGGGCGCGCGGTTGGCGCGTTCCCGCGCGGGCTCAGAACCACTTCCTCAGGTCCATCCCGGCGTACAGCGATGCCACCTGCTCCGCGTAGCCGTTGAACGGCAGCGTGGGGATGCGCTCGGCGAACAGCTTGCTGGCGCTGCCGGCGAGGCGACGTTCGCTTTTCTGGCTCCAGCGCGGATGGTCGACGGCCGGGTTGACGTTGGAATAGAACCCGTACTCCGACGGCTGGGCCATGTTCCAGGCGGTCTTTGGCATGCGTTCCACGAAGGTGATCGCCACGATCGACTTGATGCCCTTGAAGCCGTATTTCCACGGCACCACCAGCCGCAGCGGTGCGCCGTTCTGCTGAGGCAGCGGCTTGCCGTACATGCCGGTGGCCAGCAGGGTCAGCGGATGCATCGCCTCGTCGATGCGCAGGCCCTCGCGGTACGGCCAGTCCAGCAGCGGCAACCGCAGCCCCGGCATCTGCTTGCGATCTGCCAGCGTGGTGAAGGCGACGTACTTGGCCCTCGAGGTCGGCCCGAAGCGCTTCAGCACGTCCGCCAACGGCACCCCCAGCCACGGGATCACCATCGACCAGCCCTCCACGCAGCGCATGCGGTAGATGCGCTCCTGCGGGCGCAGGCCCTTGAGCAGGTCGTCAAGCGACACCACCCCGGGCCTGGCGCAATGGCCGCCGACCGCCACGCTCCAGGGCGAGGTGCGCAGCGTCTTGGCGGCCTTGGACGGGTCGTCCTTTCCGCTGCCGAATTCGTAGAAGTTGTTGTAGGTGGTGGCGTCGCGTTCGGAGGTCTGTTCCTCGGCGGTGCGAAACCCGGAGGCCACCTGCGCGGGGGTCACGATCGCCTTCGAGGCCGGTGTCGCCGCCTCGCTGCAGCCGACCAGGCCGAGCCCCGGCGCCATGCCGAGCGCGGCCAGCAGCCGCCGGCGGTCGCGGTGGACGGCTTCGTCGGTGACCTTGCTGGCGGGGAGTCGCAGGGCATCCTGCAGGCGCATGGCGGCACGTCGAAAGGCGGGGTCAACCAAGCTTACGTCCGCGCATGTGCATTGGATGCAACGGGCCGCTGGCCGCCCCTCCTGTTGCGCTGCGGCATACTGCGGCAATTCCCGCCTGCGGAGCCAGCGATGTCGCGCGCCTACAACTTCAGCCCCGGCCCTGCGGCCTTGCCGGAACCCGTGCTGCGCAAAGCGCAGGCGCAGATGCTGGAGTACGGCGATGCCGGTGCGTCGATCGTCGAGATCAGCCACCGCGGGCCAGCCTTCCTCGAGATCGCCCACCGCACCGAGGCCGACCTGCGCACGCTGCTGTCGATCCCGGACGACTATGCGGTCATCTTCAGCGCCGGCGGCGCGACCACCGTGCAGGCGCTGCTGCCGCTGAACTTCGCCGCTCCGGGGCAGGCGGTGGACTACGTGCTCAGCGGCCACTGGGGCAAGACCGCGCTGAAGCAGGCCGCGCCCACCGCGGACGCCCGCATCGCCGCGAGTTCCGAGGGCGGCGGCTTCCGCGACATCCCGCCGCGTGCGAGCTGGCGCTTCGCGCCGAACGCGGCTTACCTGCACCTCACCGCCAACGAAACCATCCACGGCGTCGAATTCCGCGACTATCCGGAGCTGGGCGACGTGCCGCTGGTGGGCGATTTCAGTTCCTCCATCGCCTCCGAGCCGCTGGACGTCTCCAGGTTCGGGGCCATCTACGCCGGCGCGCAGAAGAACCTGGGCCCGGTCGGGATCACCGTGCTCATCGTCCGCCGCGACCTGCTGGAACGCGCCGGGCAGCCGCGCGCGCCGATCCTGGACTACCGCGCGCAGCTGGCGGCCGAGTCCATGCTCAACACCCCGCCCAGCTGGAACTGGTACGTGCTTGGGCTGACGGTGAAGTGGATGTTGCACGAGGGCGGCGTGTCCGAATTCGCCCGCCGCAGCGCGCGCAAGGCCGCGCTGCTGTACGGCGCCATCGACGGCTCCGGCGGCTTCTACCGCAACGAGGTCGCGCCGGCCGCGCGCTCGCGCATGAACGTGCCGTTCTTCCTGCACGACGCGGCGCTCGAGCCTGCCTTCCACGCCGAGGCGCGCGAGGCCGGACTGATCTCGCTGGCGGGCCATCGCGTGCTGGGCGGCATGCGCGCCTCCATCTACAACGCGATGCCGGAGCAGGGCGTGCAGGCGCTGGCCGACTTCATGCGCGATTTCCAGCGGCGGCATGGCTGAATCACCCGCGTCTCCGGTTCCGGCACAGCTGCAGCGCCGGCTGGACTGGCGCGCCGGGGCGGGCGCGCCGCTGCGCGGCACGCTGCCGATCCCGGGCGACAAGTCGATCAGCCACCGCGCGGTGATGCTGGCGGCGATCGCCGACGGCATCTCGCGGATCGACGGCTTTCTGGAAGGCGAGGACACCCGCGCCACCGCCGCCATCTTCGCGAAGCTGGGGGTCCGCATCGAATCGCCATCGCCCTCGCGGCGCGTGGTGCACGGGGTGGGCATCGATGGCCTGCAGGCGCCCCACGGTGCGCTGGATTGCGGCAATGCGGGGACCGGCATGCGCCTGCTGGCCGGACTGCTGGCCGGGCAGCGCTTCGACAGCGTGCTGGTGGGCGATGCCTCGCTGTCGGCGCGGCCCATGCGGCGCGTCACCGTGCCGCTGGAGCGGATGGGGGCGCGGATCGACACCGCCCCGGGCGGCACGCCGCCGCTGCATGTCCATGGCGGACAGCAGCTGGTCGGCTGCGAGCATGACCTCGCCATCGCCAGTGCGCAGGTGAAGTCGGCGCTGCTGCTGGCCGGGCTGCAGGCCGACGGCGAAACCGTCGTGCGCGAGCCGCACCCCACGCGCGACTACACCGAGCGGATGCTGGCGGCGTTTGGCGTGGACATCGCGTTCGCGCCCGGCCTGGTGTGCCTGCGCGGCGGCCAGCGCCTTCGCGCGACCGACGTCGCGGTGCCGGCGGATTTTTCCTCCGCCGCGTTCTTCCTGGTCGCGGCCAGCATCGTTCCCGGCTCGCGGCTTCGCCTGCGCCAGGTCGGGCTGAACCCGCGGCGCACCGGACTGCTGCAGGCGCTGCGCCTGATGGGCGCCGACATCCGCGAAGAACACGCGACGCAGCACGGCGGCGAGCCGGTGGCGGACCTGGTCGTGCGGCACGCGCCGCTGTGCGGGATCGCCCTGCCCGAACGCCTGGTGCCGGACATGATCGACGAGTTCCCCGCGTTGTTCGTCGCCGCGGCGTGTGCGCAGGGCGCCACCGTCGTGCGGGGCGCGGCCGAGTTGCGGGTCAAGGAATCCGACCGCCTCGCGGCGATGGCGGACGGCCTGCGTGCGCTTGGCGTGCGTGTCGATGAAACCGCCGACGGCGCCACCATTGTTCCCGGGCCGATCGCTGGTGGCAGCGTGGACAGCCATGGCGACCACCGCATCGCGATGGCCTTCGCGGTGGCGGCGCAGCGCGCGGCGGGCGAGGTGCGGATCGTCGATGTCGCCAACGTGGCGACCTCGTTCCCCGGCTTCGATCAGTTGGCGCGCGAAGCCGGGTTCGGGCTTCAGGCGGTCAACGCCCCGGGCTGAATTCCACCGGAACGATCACCTGGGCGCTTACCGGCACGCCGTTGCTGGTCGCCGGCTGGAAGCGCCAGCGGCGCACCGCCTCCATCGCCGCGCGGTCCAGGTGGCGATCGCCGCTTCCGCGCGCCAGTTCCAGGCGCTCCACGCCGCCATCAGCGGCCACGGTGACCCGCACGTGCACGGTTCCACCCACGTTGCGGCGCATCGCCTCGATCGGATAGCGCGGCGCGGGGCGGCTGACCGGCACTGGCGAGCGATCCGCACTGCTGGCGACAGGCGGCGGAGGCGGCGGCGGCGCGACCGGCGGCGCGGGTTCGTCGATGATCCGCGGGCGCTCCGCCACCGGTGGCGGCGGCAGCGCGGATGCATCGCCACCCGGCAGGCGCAGGCCACTGGCGTTGTCGTCGCGCCCCGCAAGGTCCGGCGGCAGCGGCGCCGGCAGGGAATCCGTCTGCGCCG
The DNA here is from genome assembly GCA_023388715.1 of Pseudomonadota bacterium. Lineage (GTDB taxonomy): Bacteria > Pseudomonadota > Gammaproteobacteria > Xanthomonadales > Xanthomonadaceae > Thermomonas. Next base: position 10,826 of record JAEWFT010000029.1, on the reverse strand, counting down.
CAGCCTTGTCGTTGGGCCCGCCCTTGTAGAAATCGGTGTCATTTCGCTGGTCCAGCCACAACACCAGGAACAGCAGCAGGCCCACGGCAAAGGCGACCGCCAGCCACTTGAGCACGGAAGGCGGCAGCAGCGGCTTGGGTTGGGGGTCGGGAGCGGACATGGCCGCATTCTGGCATGGCCGTCGGTGCGCCTGCATGCACGCTCGGGGATAATGCCGGATCCCGATTCCCGCCACGGCCGCGTCCATGCTTGATCCCTCCCTGCTGCGCAACCAGCCCGCCGAACTGGCCGGGCGACTGCATGCCACCCGCGGCTTCGCGCTCGATGTCGCCCGGCTGGAAGCGCTCGAGGCCGACCGCAAACGCATCCAGGTGCGCACGCAGGAGCTGCAGAACCTGCGCAATACCCGCAGCAAGCAGATCGGGATGCTCAAGGCCAAGGGCGAGGACGTGGCCGCGGTGATGGCGGAAGTGGCCGGCTTCGGCGAGGAGCTGAAGGCGTCGGAAGTCGAGCTGGAACGCATCCGCGGGGAGATCGACGCGATTGCCGCCGGTATCCCCAACCTGCCGGACCCGTCCGTGCCGCTGGGCGGCGGCGAGGCTGACAACGTCGAGCAGCACCGCTGGGGCACCCCGCGCAGCTTCGATTTCGCGGTCAAGGATCATGTGGAGTTGGGCGCCCGCCACGGCTGGCTGGACGGCGAGACCGCGGCCAAGCTGTCGGGCTCCCGCTTCACCGTGCTGCGCGGCCAACTGGCCCGCCTGCACCGTGCGCTGGCGCAGTTCATGCTGGACCTGCACACCGGCGCGCACGGTTACGAAGAGACCAATGTCCCGGTGATCGTGAATGCCGAGTCGATGCGCGGCACCGGCCAGCTCCCCAAGTTCGAGGACGACCTGTTCGCCACCGCGCTGGGCGAGCACACGCGCTACCTCATTCCCACGAGCGAGGTGCCGCTGACCAACATCGTGCGCGACGAGATCCTGGAGGCAGAGCTCCTGCCGCTGCGGATGACCGCGCATTCGATGTGCTTCCGCTCCGAGGCCGGCAGCGGCGGCCGCGACGTGCGCGGCATGATCCGCCAGCACCAGTTCGAGAAGGTCGAGCTGGTCAGCATCGCCAAGCCCGACGAGTCCGACGCCGAGCACCGGCGCATGACCCAGTGCGCCGAAACCGTGCTGGAGCAGCTGGGCCTGCCGTACCGCAAGGTGCTGCTGTGCACCGGCGACATGGGTTTCTCGGCGATCAAGACCTATGACCTGGAGGTGTGGTTGCCCTCGCAGGACACCTACCGCGAGATTTCCTCCTGCTCCAACTGCGGCGACTTCCAGGCCCGCCGCATGCAGGCGCGCTGGCGCAACCCGGCCACCGGCAAGCCCGAGCTGGTGCACACCCTCAACGGCTCCGGCGTGGCGGTAGGCCGCGCGCTGATCGCGGTGATGGAGAACTACCAGAATGCGGACGGCAGCATCGACGTGCCCGACGTGCTGCGCCCGTACATGGGCGGGGTCGAACGGATCGGCTGAGCGCGGCGGGCGGCGCGACCGCCGCCCGCGGCTGGCGGGTCAGGCGGCCAGCGCCGGCACCTCGTCGATCCTGGCTTGGGCGCTGGCCAGTGCCTGGCTGCGCTGCTCCGGCGAGATGGCCAGCCCTTCGGCGGTGACGAAGCGGATGTCCTCGATGCCGAGGAAGCCGAACACGTGGCGCAGGTAGGGTTCGATGAAGTTCTGGCCCTGGTCCACCGGGTACAGCCCGCCATAGGCGCCGGCCACGATCACGGTCCTGCCGCCCCCCAGCCCGACCGGGCCGGTGTCGGTGTAGCGAAAGGTCTTGCCCGCGACCGCGATGCGGTCGATCCAGGCCTTGAGCTGGCTGGGGATACCGAAGTTGTACATCGGCACCCCGACCACCACCACGTCCGCGGCCAGGAAGTCCTCCAGCGCACGCTGCGCGCGGGCGGCCTCGATCGCGTCGGTGCCGGCCAGGCTGGCGCCGGTCAGGTGGGGCAGGGCGTGCGCGCCGGCCAGGTCGCGGTGGGTCACCTCTATCGCGGGCACCTCGCGCTGCCAGCGCGCGACGATCGCGGCGGAGAGCACGCGGCTGGCGGAGTTGTCGGCGAGGATGCTTGAATCCAGGTGCAGCAGCTTCATGGGATGGGGTCCGTAGGGAAGGGCGGCAATGGCCGCGTTGGAGCGAACTCTACGGCGTTGCATCCGTGGGATAAACGTAGTCAAATGCCACGATGCGTTCCACGAGCGGGATGATCCGGATGCAGGACCTCAACGATCTCTATTACTTCGCCGCCGTGGTGGAACACGGTGGTTTCGCCGCGACCGAGCGGGCCTTGGGTATTCCCAAGTCGCGCCTGAGCCGCCGCATCAGTGCGCTGGAGACCGAGCTGGGCGTGCGCCTGCTGCAGCGTTCCACCCGGCGCTTCGCGGTCACCGACGTCGGCAACAGCGTCTACCGCCACGCGCAGTCGATGCTGATGGAAGCGCAGGCCGCGCGCGAGGTGGTGGATCGCCTCAGCGCGGAGCCGCGCGGCGTGGTTCGCGTGAGCATCCCGGTCAGCCTGGCCCAGCAGGAGATGGCGGCCCTGCTGCCGGACTTCCTGGCCCGCTATCCCGACGTGCGGGTGCAGCTGCACGTCAGCAATCGCCGCGTGGACCTGATCAACGAGGGCTTTGATCTTGCGATCCGCGTGCGCAACAAGCTCGATGACGATGGCAGCCTGGTGATGCGCAGTTTCGGGCGCATCCAGGAGCGGCTGGTGGCGAGCCCAGGCTACCTGCGCCGCGCGGGGCGCCCGCAGGTGCCGGAGGACCTCGCCGGCCACGTCACCCTCAGCATGATCGAGGACGATGCGCGCCAGCGCTGGGACCTCGAGCACGATGGCGAGACCCGCCGCATCGAGCTGAAGCCGCGGGTGGCCGGTTTCGACTTCCCGATGCTGATGGCGCTGGCCCGGCAGGGCGTCGGCATCACCCTGCTGCCGGAGACCCTGTGCGCCCACGCGGTACGCGCGGGCGAGCTGGAGCTGGTGCTGCCCGAGTGGCGGCTGCCGCAGGGCATCGCGCATGCGGTATTCGCCTCCCGCCGTGGCATGTTGCCCGCAGTGCGGGTCTTCATCGACTACCTGGCCGAACGCCTGCCGCCGCTGCTGGAAGCGGCCAGGCTGGAACCCGCGGAAGCGGGCTGAGGCGAGCAAGATGGCGGGAAGAGTGGGATTCGAACCCACGGTGACATCGCTGTCACGGCGGTTTTCAAGACCGCTGCCTTAAACCACTCGGCCATCTTCCCGGGGCCGGAATTGTCGCATGGGTGAGTTCGACACATCGTCCGCCAGTTCTGTCGCTTACCGTCTCCCTGCAGTCCGATGTAGGATTTTTCCTATCAGACAATGCGGCGGCGCCTGCTGGGACAGGCGTGCATGTCGCCGTAGCGTGGTGGCATCCAACGGGGAGCAGGGCAGCCATGTCGATCAAGGTCTACATCGTCGATGACCACGCGCTGGTGCGCACCGGTTTTCGGATGATTCTGGGCAAGGAAGTGGACATCGAGGTCGTGGGGGAAGCGGAAAGCGCGGAAGAGGCGCTGCCGCAGATCCGCCAGCTCAAGCCCGACGTGGTCTTGTGCGACCTGCACCTGCCCGGGCTGAGCGGCCTTGACCTGACCGAGCGGGTGGTGCGCAGCGACTTCGGCACCCGGGTCATCGTGGTGTCGGTGCTGGAGGATGGGCCGATGCCGCGCCGCCTGCTGGAGGCCGGCGCATCCGGATACGTCGGCAAGGCCTGCGATGCCGCCGAACTGCTGTGCGCGGTGCGCGATGTCGCCCGCGGCAAGCGCTACCTGGCCCACGCGATCGCGCGCGGGATGGCGCTGGCGGGGATTGGCGGAACCACCGAATCCCCCTTCGACGCACTGACCCAGCGCGAGCTGGAAGTCGCGCTGCTGCTCAACCAGGGGTTGCGGCAGGAAGCGATTGCCCGCCGCCTCAGCCTGAGCGCCAAGACCGTCAATACCCACAAGTCGCGGCTGTTCGAGAAGCTCGGCATCCACGACAACATCGCGCTGGCGCGGCTGGTCAGCCAGTACGGCCTCGGGGATCCCGCGCACACCGTGCAGTGACGGCGTGCGCGGGCGACGCGGGGCTCAGGCCCCGCGGTTGGCCTCGTCCTGGCCCGTGCTGCCGCTATCGCGGGCGGCATCGAACAGGCCACGCAGCTGCTCCGCGCGCTGGCTCGCCTGCTCGTCAGGCGCGGCCTCGGCGATGGCCTCATCCGCCGGTTCCGGCAGCGATGCGATGGCAGCCTGTGCGGCGGCCGCCTCGGCCGGCGAGGCGGCGACTTCCGCCGGCTCGGGTGTCGCCGGCAGGCTGTCGGCTACAGACGTTTCCGCGGGGATGACGTCCAGCGAGGGCACGTCCGCCGCGGAGGTGGGTTCCAACGTCGCCGCAACGTCCGCGTCCACCGGCACCTCCTCCGCGGTTGAGCCCGCGCTCATCGCGCCCGGCGCCTGAGCGACCGGCTCGGTCGCCTCAGCCGCGAAACCCACCGCGGTGGTGCCGCTGGCTTCGGCAACCGGCTCCGGGACTGGCTGCACGGCCGGCTCGGCGAAGGCGGGCGCTTCGGTTGCAGCGGCCTCCGGGGCGGGCGCTTCCGCCTCGCTGGCAGCTGCCACGGTCGCAGGCGCGGCCTTCGGCGCTTCGATGTCATCAAAGTCGAACTCCGGCTGCGCGCCGCCGGCGCTCAGCACGGCATCCATGCCATCGTCGTGGTCCTCGGTACCCTCGATGGCGGCGCCTTCGGCGCCATTCCCGCGCCGGCGACGGCGACCGCCGCGACGGCCGCGACGGCGCTTGCTACCGCCTTCGCCACCGCTGTCGTCGCCCGCGTCAATACCCTCACCCGCATCGCCGCCTGCCTCGACGGCGGCAGCGATGTTGCGCGTTGCTTCGAGCGCGGGATCGGCAACGGTGGTCGCCGCGACTGCGGCCGCGCCGGTTGCCGCGACCGCCGCGACCGGCTCGCGCTCGACGCCCGCAGCGTCCTGCTGCGGCGTGTCCTTCGCGGGCGCGGGCTGGGCCTGCCGCTCCTGGCGCGGCTTGTCCTGGCGCTCGCCCTTGGGCGGCTTCTGGCGCTGCTGCGTGGAGGCGGCGTCGGTGGCGGTGTCTTGCGCAGGCTTCTGCGGCTTGTCGGCGCGCGGCTGCTTCTGCTTCGGCTGCTGGGCCTGAACGTCGGCCTGCGGCTTGTTGCGCCCGTCGCGCTGGCGATCGTCGCGCTTGTCATCGCGCTTGCCGTCGTCACGGCGGCCTTCGTCGCGCTTGTTGCGGCCACGGCCGTCGCGCTCGTTGCGGCGGTTGCCGCGGTCCTCGCGGCGCGCGCCGCCCTCGCTTCCGCGCGGGGCGGGAGCGGGAGCTGCCGGGGCGGGCTCGGCAACCGGTGCGAACAGGCCGCGCAGCCAGCCGATCACGCCGCCGCTAGTGGCCACCGGCTGCGGCGCGGCGACCTGCGCGACCGGCACGGGCTGCGCCTGCGGCTGTGGTTCCGGCTTCGGCTCGCGCAGCGGCGCGGGCTGGGCGGGCTTGACCTTGGTCACCACCGGCGCCGGCGGGATGTTGAGCTGGGCCTTGGTCAGCGCCACGGTCGCCAGCTTGCGCGGGGTGCCGCGCTGGTAGCTCGGGCGGCTGGTCTCCTCGCCAAGCTCGTTCTCGCGGATGCGGGTGACTTCGTAATGCGGGGTGTGCAGCTGCTCGTCGGCGACGATCACGATCGGCGCGTCGTGGCGCTTCTCGATTTCGGCCAGCGCGCGGCGCTTTTCGTTGAGCAGGAAGTTGGCGATCTCCACCGGCGCCTGCACCAGCACCTGGCCGGTGTTGTCCTTCATCGCGTGCTCCTCGGCGACGCGGATGATCGACAGCGCCAGCGACTCGATGCTGCGCATGCGGCCGTGGCCTTCGCAACGCGGGCACACGATCTGGCTGGATTCGCCGAGGCTGTTGCGCAGGCGCTGGCGGCTCATCTCCAGCAGGCCGAAGCGCGAGATGCGGCCGATCTGCACGCGCGCGCGGTCGTACTTGAGCGCGTTCTGCAGGCGGTTCTCGACTTCGCGCTGGTGCTTGTTCGACGACATGTCGATGAAGTCGATCACCACCAGCCCGCCGAGGTCGCGCAGGCGCAGCTGGCGGGCCACTTCGTCGGCCGCCTCGAGGTTGGTGTTGAACGCGGTTTCCTCGATGTCGCCGCCCTTGGTCGCGCGCGCCGAGTTGACGTCGATCGCGGTCAGCGCCTCGGTCTGGTCGATCACCAGCGCGCCGCCGGAGGGCAGGCGGATGGTGCGCTCGTACGCGTTCTCGATCTGCGACTCGATCTGGAAGCGGTTGAACAGCGGCACGTCGTCGGTGTAGTGCTTGAGCTTGCGCTTGTTGTGCGGCATCACCTGCTCGACGAACTCCAGCGCCTCGGCATACATCTCCGGGGTGTCGACCAGGATCTCGCCGATGTCGCTGCGCATGTAGTCGCGCAGCGCGCGCACGATCAGGCGCGACTCCTGGTAGATCAGGAACGGCGCCGGCTTGCTCAGCGCGGCCTCGGCGATCGCGCGCCAGATGCTGAGCAGGTAGTCGAGGTCCCATTGCAGTTCCTCGGCGTCGCGGCCCACGCCCGCGGTGCGGATGATCACGCCCATCTCGTCCGGGATCTTCAGCGCGTCCATCGCCCGCTTGAGCTCGGCGCGGTCCTCGCCCTCGATCCGGCGCGACACGCCACCCGCGGTCGGCGAGTTCGGCATCAGCACCATGTAGCGGCCGGCCAGCGAGATGAACGTGGTGAGGGCCGCGCCCTTGTTGCCGCGCTCCTCCTTGTCCACCTGCACGACCACTTCCTGGCCTTCGCGCAGGAGTTCCTTCATCGTCGCCTTGTTCGGGTCGACGCCGGCGGCGAAGTAGTCGCGGGAGATTTCCTTGAGCGGCAGGAAGCCGTGGCGTTCGGCGCCGTATTCGACGAACGCCGCTTCCAGCGAGGGTTCCAGCCGGGTGATGCGGCCCTTGTAGACGTTCGACTTCTTGTTGTCCTGGGACGGCTGTTCGATGTCGATGTCGTACAGGTTCTGGCCGTCCACGATCGCCACGCGCAGTTCTTCCGCCTGCGTGGCGTTGATGAGCATCCGCTTCATGTGTGCGTTCCTCGCGCGCTCCTGCCTGCCGGGCGATGCCGCGTCCTCGCTGGACGACGGCTCGCGCGTGCGGGCGATGCACGGAACGCCGGGGCGTTTCGCCTCTGGATACCGCCAGCGCCGCGGCTGCACCAGGGCGCCGCGTCGCTTCAAGTGTTCCAGCGCTTCAACACCACGGCGGGCCGCGGGAGCGCTATTGCATGTGTGTTGCAGGGCCGGCGACTGCCGCGCCAACCCAGGAGGCGGGCGCAGGCGTCGCGCGGGACATTGTTCAGCAGGCGGCGTCACGACCCCAAGGGGCCGGCGAAGGGCGGGCTTGCCGCGCAGCCGGTAACATGTCCGCCCCGGGGGCGGTGGTCACGACACTGCGGCGGGATCGCGGGAAAGGCCGGCTTTCGGCCGGGGTTCTTTCCAGTGAAATCAAACTCTTACATCGCCCGCCGAGTGTAGCAGATCACGCGCCCATGAGACAGCCGCCAGACGCCCCACCCGAAGATGCGCCGCCCCCGTCCACGCCTGCCCGCACCGTGCGCATCAACGAGGACCGCGAAGGGCAGCGGCTGGACAACTTCCTGCTGGGCCTGCTGAAGGGCGCGCCGCGTTCCCTGGTCTACAAGCTGGTGCGCAGCGGGCAGGTGCGGGTGAATGGCGGACGCTGCAAGGCCGAGCGCCGGCTGGAGGAGGGCGATGAGGTGCGGATCCCGCCGGTTCGCCTCCAGATCGGCGACGATGTCGGCAAGTTGCCACCCAAGTCCATGCTGGCGGCGCTGGAGGCGGCGATCGTGTTCGAGGACGCGCGGCTGCTGGCGATCAACAAGCCCAGCGGCATCGCCAGCCACGGCGGCAGCGGGATTTCCTTTGGCGCGATCGAGGCGATGCGAGTGCTGCGGCCGCACGGCAACCTGGAACTGGTGCACCGGCTGGACCGCGACACGTCGGGCCTGCTGGTGTTCGCCAAGAAGCGCTCGGCGCTGGTCGAGCTGCAGGCGCTGCTGCGGGAGGATCACGGCGCCGGCATCGCCAAGCGTTATCTCGCGCTGCTGACCGGGCGCATGCCCAGCGGCACGATGACGGTGGAGGCGCCGCTGCTGGTCGGGTTGCGCCAGGGCGGCGAGCGCCACGTGCAGGTCAGCGACGCCGGCAAGCCGTCCACCAGCCACTTCCGCCTGCTGGAGCGCTGTGGCGGGCAAAGCTACTGCGAGGTGCGGATCGAGACCGGGCGCACCCACCAGATCCGCGTGCACGCCCGGCACCTCGGCCACCCGGTGGCCGGCGATGACAAGTACGGCGATCCGGCCGCCAACAAGCGCCTGCGCGACAGCGTGGGGCTCAAGCGCCTGTTCCTGCATGCCGCGACCCTGGAGTTCGCGCTGGACGGCGGCAAGGCGCCGTACCTGCTCAATGCGCCGCTGGCACCGGACCTGGTGGCGGTGCTCGACGCGCTGCAGGGCTGACGGCGAACGCCGGCGTCAGGCCAGCGCGTCGGCCTTGGCGGCGCAGATGAAATCGTTTTCCGACAGGCCGCCGACATCGTGGGTCGAGAAGCGCACCACGCAATGGTCGTAGTGCACCGACAGGTCGGGGTGGTGGTTCTCGCGGTTGGCGATGTGCGCCAGCGCGTTCACGAACGACATCGTGCGGTAGTAGTCACCGAAGGTGAACGTGCGCGAGAGTGCGTGGCCGTTCTCGACCAGCGCCCATTCCGGCACCTGCGCCATGAACTCGCGGATGCTGGCTTCGGTGAGCCGGTGCTCATGGCCGCGCCGGGCGATGCAGCGGGCGTGGGCAAGCGGTACGAGGTCGGCCATGGCAGGATCCTTGCGAAAAGGGCTGAACCGCGCGTGTGGGCGTCCTCGACAGCGGCACGCGGGTGGCGGTCTGGCCGCTAGAATAGCGGCTTGACCCGGATTTCCGAAGCCGCGCCGCATCTGCGCCGCCGCGGGATCCACCACGTTGAACGTCGGCGTCGACGGGAGCGAGCACGTTGATCCAGATTTCCGAAGCCGCGCAGGCGCATTTCCGCAAGCTGATCGAGCGCGAGGCCATCCCCGGCCTGGGCGTGCGACTGGGCGCGCAGCATCCTGGCACGCCGCGCGCGGACGTGCGCCTGGAGTTCGCCGAAACCAGCGAACTCGCCGGCGACGAATGGGCGATCGACTGCGACGGCTTCACCCTGTGGCTGGATGCCGCCAGCGTGCCGTTCCTGGACGGCGCCGAGATCGACTACACGCAGATGGCGACCGGTGGCCAGCTGCAGATCCGCGCGCCGCGGATCAAGGGCGTGGCGCCCGGCGATGCCGCCTCGCTGGTCGAGCGCGTGCGCTGGACCATCGAACAGGAGATCAACCCGCAGCTGGCGCAGCATCGCGGCCACGTGAGCCTCGAGGAGATCACCGCCGACGGCGTGGTGGTGCTGCGCTTTGGCGGCGGCTGCCACGGCTGCGGGATGGCCGACGTCACCCTCAAGCAGGGCATCGAGAAGACCCTGCTGGAAAAGGTCCCCGGGGTGACCGCGGTGCGCGACGCCACCGACCACGCGAGCGGCGACGCGCCTTACGTCCCGCGTGGCAGCGCCTGAGCGCAGCGGGACCTGAGCGGTGACGACGGCCAACGACGTCATCGCGGCCCTCAACCAGCGACGCCTGCTGAAAAGCGGGCATGCGGCGGGGCCGGAGCTGTTGCCGCCGGGATGGCAGCGCTGGTTCGACGCGCTGCCCAAGAGCGACGCCGACGCGCAGGCCCGTCCCCGTGCGTTGGCGGACGTGTTCGCCGCCCGGCCCCTGCGCCAGCCGCCGCCGCGCAGCAAGGACATGCATCCGCTGTCGGCGCTGCTGAGCCTGCTGCGGCAGGGCCCGGAGCCCGATGATCCTGGCGATCGCGCGTTGCGGATCGGCGCGGGCGCGATCGACGTCCTCCTGCACATCGTGCTGGTGGCCGTCCTGCTGTGGCTGATGTACCTGGGCATGCTCGCGTTGCAGCGCGCGCCCGAGGACGATGGCGCGGTGCAGGTGGAATTCATCGGCCGCGGCAACATCGAGCCCGGTGGCGGCGCGCTGGCCGCGGAAGGCGCGCAGTCAGGCCCGGCCGCTGTGGCGACGCGCCAGCCTGCGTCCAGCGAGGCGCCCCGCAGCACCGAACCTGCAGCCCCCGCTGCGCCGGAGACGGCGACGTCGGTCGCCGCAACCGCGGCGCCTCCGGAGCCCGCGCCTGACGCGCAGATGCCGGCGGCGCAGCCGCTGCAGGTGAGCGAGGTCGCGCAGCCGGATCCGGAAGCCTTCCAGGTGCCGCCCCCGCGGCCGGCCGACCTCGCCGCCCAGGACATCGAGTTGCGCACCCGCCAGCCGGTGGTGAGGGAGGTGGCCGTGGTCCCGCAGCCGGCGCGGCGCGTGGACGCCGCCGTCTCGCCGCGGCCCGTGCGCGACGTGGAATTGCGGATGCCCGAAGTCGCGGTGCGCGAGCAGGCGGTCGAGGTCGTGCGCGCGGAGGCGCTCCAGCGCAGTGTCGCCGTGCCCACACCGAGCCGTCCCGCGACCGCATTGCCGATGCCGTCCGTGCGCGGGCAGGTGCGCGCCATCCCGACGCGTTCCGACGGCCCGGCGAGCGCCCGCCGCGACGCCGCCGGTGCCGGGGGCGAACGTGGCACTGCGCCCAGC
>JAEWFT010000031.1 GCA_023388715.1 Pseudomonadota bacterium | reverse complement strand
GCTGTGCTGGGCGTCCTCTTGGCAGCCGGCAGCGCCGCGCCCGTGTTCGCGCAGCAGCAGCAGGACGATGACGACGACAAGCGCAAGGCGCGCAAGGAGCAGCGCCAGGAGGCGCGTGCGCAAGAGGTCCGCGGCGAGCGCGCGCAACCGCAGCGCGATGCCGCCTGGGCGGAGCGCGCGGAGCAACGGCCGCAGCCCCAGCGCGATTTCCAGCGCCCCGAGCGCACCCAGCCGCAGCGCGCCGAACGGGGCCAGCCGCCGCGCGACTTCCAGCGCGCCGAGCGCGCGCAGGCGCAGCGCGAGCCGCAGCGGATCGAGCAGGCCCAGCAACGTGAAGCACGCCAGCGCCGGGAGCAGGCGCAGCACCAGCGTGCGGTCGAGGAGCGCCGCTCGCAGGAGCAGCGGATGCAGCAGCGCGACGCGGACCAGCGCCGGATGGCCGAACAGCGCCAGGTGCAGTTGCGGCCGCAGGACGCGCGGCGCGACGAGGCCGCGCGGCTGGCCCAGCAGCGCCAGCATGATGTCGAGCGCCAGCGCGTCGAACGCGATTCGGTGAGCCGCGCCGAGGCGCAGCGCCGCGCGGTGGAGCAGCAGCGCCGGCACCAGGAGGATCGCCAGCAGCAGCGCGGCGACCGCATCTCGCAGGACCAGCAGCGCCAGCGGATCGAGCGCCAGCGCCATGACGCGCAGCAGTGGCAGCGCGCGGAAATCGCCCGTCGCGCGCAGATCCAGCAGCGCAACCGGGAGCTCGAGCACCAGCGCCGGATGGCCCAGTACCGCTACCAGCAGGAGTACTACCGCCGCTGGCTGGCGCAACAGAGCCGCTGGAACGCATCGCGCTACGACTACTACAACGATCCGTACTACTCCACCCCGTACGACTACCGCTACAGCTACGGCGGCCGCTCCTACACCACCAACAGCTATGGCGTGCGCGTCCTCCAGCAGGCGATCCGCGACGGCTACCAGGAAGGCTGGTACGCGGGGCAGGCCGACCGCCAGGATCGCTGGCGCTTCGATTACCGCGGCAACTACGCCTACATGGACGGCGCCTACGGCTACAACGGCTACTACGTGGCTCGCAACGACTACCAGCACTACTTCCGCCAGGGCTTCGAGCGGGGTTATCGCGACGGCTACTACGGCCAGTACCAGTACGGCCGCTACGACCGCGGCAACAACATGGCGATGATCCTGCCGGTGATCCTGTCGGCCATCCTCAACGCCAGCCGCTACTGAGGGCGCTCCTGCGCCGCAACAGGAAACGCCCGGCAATGCCGGGCGTTTCCTGTTGCGGATCCGCGCTTGCGATCAGCGCAACTGGCTGTCCTTGCTGCCGCGGCGGTTGTAGCCGGCGAAGCCCGCCTCTTCCTCATCGCGGGCCGACTGGCAGGTGATGCACAGGCGCACGCCCGGCACGGCCTGGCGGCGCGCTTCCGGGATCGCGGCGTCGCACTCCTCGCACTGGCGCAGGCTCTCGCCCACCGGCAAGCGGCTGCGCGCGCGGTCGATGCCGTCCTTGATGGTGGCGTCGATCTGCTCCTGGACCGCGCCATCGCCTGCCCAACCGGTCGCCATTTCAGCCTCCTTCGTTCATCCACCGCGAGCGTAGGCCACCCCGCGCCAATGCCATGCGAGTATCGTTGGAGACTCGCCTCCAAGGGACCGCCGCCATGCGCCTTCGCTCCGCCCTGTTCATCCTGTGCATCGCCGCATCGCTGCCGGCCATGGCTGCGCTCAAGATCGGTGCCAAGGCCCCCGATTTCAACGCCCCTGCCTATCTCGCCGGTGAGCAGTTCACCTATGACCTCGGCGATGCGCTCAAGCGTGGCCCGGTGGTGCTCTACTTCTTCCCGGCGGCCAACACGCCCGGCTGCAACGTGGAGGCCGCGCTGTTCTCGCAGGCCATCGACAGGTTCAAGGCCGCCGGGGCCAGCGTGATCGGGGTGACCGCGGGCAACCTCGACACCCTTGCCACCTTTTCCGCCAATACCGAGACCTGCGCGGGCAAGTTCCCGGTGGCCGCCGATGAAGGCGCCAGGATCGCCAAGCAGTACGACGCCACCCTGGCGCTCAAGCCGTCCTGGTCCAGCCGGACGTCGTACGTGATCGGCCAGGACGGGACCATTCGCCTGGTCCACGACGACATGAACCCCAACCAGCACGTGAAGCGGACGCTGGAGGCGGTGCAGGCGCTCAAGGTCGCCAAGAAGGCACCTCGCAAGCCCGCGACGTGATCAGTCCGCGGCGGCCAGCCGGGCCTGCCGCTCGATCTCCGCGTGCTGCCCCGGCAGCAGCATCAGGGCCACCGAGCCATACCAGTCGTGGTACTCGGCGACCATTTCGCCCTGCACGATCACCGGATCGGTCTCGGTGAGCGCGCGCGCCTCGGCCGCGTCGGCCACCGCGAACACGTAGAGGCCGCGCCAGCCCGACGGATCCTGGCTGAAGGGCCCCGCCAGCACCAGCTTGCCTGCCTCGCTCCAGCGCGCCATGTTGGCGAAATGGCCGGCAAACATCGCCTTGCGCGCCTCCTCGCCCGCCACCGGCGTCGGGCCCGACTTCAGCACCACCAGCACGAAGCGGCGCATCCCGCGCGCGTCCGCGCCGGTCCGCTGGATTAGCCCCGCGGCGGCATCCGCCGGCACCACCGGCGGAGGTGCAGTCGTCGCACACGCGACCAGCGCCGCGCAGGCGGCGCACAACGCCCAGCGGCGGCCACCGCCTGGCATGCGGTCAGCCCCGGCCGCAGGTATTGATGCCAAGCAAGCGGTAGGCAGGGCAGAACCTGAAGAGCCCGGTGAGCAGCGGGACGATGCCCAGCCAGGCCCATGCGGGTCCGCCCGTTGCCGCCCACACGATCAGCGCGATCCCCAAGCCGATCCGCAGCCACTTGTCGACCATTCCGACGTTTGCGTTCATCGTCGTGTTCCTCCCCAGGCGGCGAGTATGCGCCGGCCCGCCCGGCTTGTCTTGCCCTCAGCCCAGCGCCGCCGTCACCACGATCTCGACCTTCCAGCCCGGGTCCGCCAGCCGCGCCTCCACCGTGGCGCGCGCCGGCGCCTGCCCGGGCACCACCCACGCGTCCCAGGCGCGGTTCATGCCGTCGAAGTCGGCGATGTCGGCCAGGTACACCTGCGCGCGCAGGATCCGGGCCTTGTCGCTGCCCGCCTGCGCCAGCAACGCGTCGATCGCGGCCAGCACCTCCGCGGTCTGGACCTCGATGCCTGCATCCAGGGTTTCCGGGACCTGCCCCGCGAGATAGACCACACCGCCGTGGAGGGTGGCTTCCGACATGCGCGGGCCGGCATCGATGCGCTGGACCATGGGAATTTCCCGAGTGGCAAGAATGCGCACGATAGCAGCCGCCCCACATCGGGCTAACGGAAGCTTGGCGGGACCGTCACCCGGCGCCCGCTACAACGGGCCACCACATGACACGGGAGTGCGGACGATGGCGGGTAATGCCGGGGAGTTGCAGGAAGCGTTCTGGAAGGCGATCAACGGCGATCGCACGGTGATGCTGGCATGCGAGGGCGTGTATCCGCGTCCGATGACGGCGCTGGCGGAGAACGACCGCGGCCCTTTGTGGTTCTTCACCGCGCGCGAGAACGACCTGGCCCAGGCCGTGGCGCGCAAACCACGCCCGGGCCTGCTGATGCTGGCCTCCAAGGGCCACGAGCTGTTCGCCACCGCGGGGGGCACGCTGTCCATGGACAACGACCCAGCCGTCATCGACCGGCTGTGGAATCCCTGGGTGGCGGCCTGGTACGAGGAAGGCCAGGACGATCCGAAGCTGCGCCTGCTGCGCTTCGATCCCGACGCAGCGGAGATCTGGCGCAATGAGAACAGCCTGTGGGCCGGGTTGAAGATGATGGTGGGCGTCGACCCCAAGCAGAGCTACGAGGACGATGTCGCCACGGTCAAGTTGCGCGGCGGACGCCGAAAGCGCTGACCGTCGGCATGGCCACGCCCGCCGCCCGGCGGGCGTGCGCCTTCAGCGGTGCTGCAGCGCGTAGTCGATCGCCGCTATGACGGCGGTCGCCTGCGCTAGGTTGCATTGCTCCGGATTGGCGCGCCGGCTGTCCGGGTAGACCTCGGTGGTCGTGGTATAGCGCGCGCCGCTGATGCCAGCGCACAGGCCAAGTGGCCCCACCGGATACTCGATGACCCCGGGCGCGACCACCGGCGAGCCAATGATGGTGCCGTCGGCATCCGCGGGTGCGATGTGGGTCAAACTCGCTACTGCCGCGATGATCGCCTGCTGAAACGCGGGCTGCGGTTTGTGCACATCGTCGACCAGGTAGAAGCCATCCGGGACGGAGCCTGGCTCGTGCGGCTTGCCGTCGCGGGCGGCCAGCGCGGGGCGGAATTCGCTCTCGTCGCTGTCGGTGGTCTCGTGCAGGTCGATGTGCACCATCACCTTGCCGCGCAACGGCCGCACCAGTGCGAACAATGCAGCGGATTCCGCGGCCGGGCTGTCGGCGTGGAAACTGCGGTTGGGATCCAGCGCCAGCGGGTTCCAGCGCTGGATGCGCTCGTAGCCCCAGGGGCTGACGCAGGGCGCCAGCAGCAGGTTGGCACGACCGGCATAGGCGTCGGCATGGGCCTGCGCGAACAGCAGCGCGCCGTGAACGCCGCTGGTTTCGTAGCCGTGCACCCCGCCAGTGACGAGCATGGTGGGCCGGTGGTCATCCCAGTCCCGGCTGCGCAGCGCGAGCAGCGGAAAATTCCCGTCCGCGCCGTACTCCAGCACGCCGTACTCGATTACCTCGAAGCGTCCGCGCAGTCGATCGATGCGCGCCACCACGTCGTCACGGTAATCGCGCTGCTTGCGCTGGCGAGTGCGCCACGCGTCCTTCTCCCCTGCGCCCCATGGCACGCCCGGGATTCCGATCGGCTGATTCGTTGCTTGATCCTGCATGCGCGCATTCTACGCGCGCTCCCTGCGTTGGCCGACTGCGTACACGTCGTTTCGACGATGGCCGCGCCACAGTGCGATGGATGCAACCCAAGGCTCCCCTTCCCGATTCCCCGTGGTGGACGGTGCAGCGTGGCGACGACCCGATCGTCGCGACCGCCATCCATGACGGGCACGCGTTGCGGCGCGAGGTTGCGCAGGCGATGGCGCTCAGCGACGAGGATCGCCTGCGCGAGGAGGATCCGTTCACCGGGCAGGCCCTCACCGAGGTGCCGACCCATGTGGTCGTGCACCGTTCGCGTTTCGAGGTCGACCTCAACCGCAACCTCGACGACGCGATCTACCTGACGCCGGAGCAGAGCTGGGGCCTGTCCGTATGGCGGGCGGCGCCGGGCCAGGACGCGATCGAGCGTTCGCGGCGCCTGCATCGCGCCTACTACGCGATGCTGGGACAGCTGCTGGACGACATCGCCGCCAGCCATGGCCGCTTCGTGCTGCTGGACGTGCACAGCTACAACCACCGCCGCGACGGTGCCGGGCTGCCGGCCACCGCCCAGGAACAGGCGCCGGACATCAACATCGGTACCTTCTCGATGCCGCGCGCCCAGTGGGCCTTCCTGCTGGATCCGCTGATGGAGGCGATGCGCGGCTTCGACTTCAACGGCCGCCGGCTAGACGTGCGCGAGAACATCGCCTTCCAGGGCAGGGGCGAGCAGACGCGCTTCGTGCATGGACGCTACCCGGGGACCGGCTGCGCGATCGCGATCGAGTTCAAGAAGTTCTTCATGGACGAGTGGACCGGCGTTGCGGATCAGCCGGAGCTGGCCGCCATGCGCGCCTTCATGACGCACGTCGCCGACACCGCGCGCGGCCTGCTGGATGGCTGAGAACCGCCAGCGCGCGGAAGCCAGCGGCCAGCCGTTCGGGCGCGACGAGGCCTGGCTGCACGCGCTGCCGGACGGGGGGCGTGCCTACATCGACCGCCCCCTGCCCTTCGTGGTGTTGAACCGCTACGACGATGACGGCCTCGGCATTGCGCGCCGGGTCGCCACGGTCAGCGCTTCCGGGATCGTCTGGCCGGACCAGCCCGACGCCGACCATGCCGCGATGGAGACCCTGC
Organism: Pseudomonadota bacterium; assembly: GCA_023388715.1. Lineage (GTDB taxonomy): Bacteria > Pseudomonadota > Gammaproteobacteria > Xanthomonadales > Xanthomonadaceae > Thermomonas. Next base: position 41,354 of record JAEWFT010000031.1, on the reverse strand, counting down.
GCACGGTGCTGGCCAGCCAGCGCCAAGCCGGGCAACAGTTCCTGGTGATCACCCTGTACGACCTGCCGGTGGATCGCAGCCTGGACGATGCCAGCGCGCGTCTCGAACACTTCCGCTTCGTGCTGGGCGCCAGTGCCGACGCCCCGGCGCAGGCGGCCGCGCGCTGCCTGGCCGATGCGCTGGCGGCGGTCGAGATCGACCTGCGCAAGCCCAAGGTCGAGCATGTCGAGCATGCGAACGAGGAGCCTGCCTTCGCGGCCCTGCTGGACGGGCTGGACGGCGTCTCCCAGATCAGCCTCGGACTGCCGCAGATCCATCGCGTCCGCGGCGATGAGAACCGCGTCTACCCGCAGGTGCGCAATGCGCTGGAAAGCGCGAGCTTCGATGCGGTGCTGCAGGCCTGCGCCGCCTTCGTGCGCGCGACCGTCCCCGAGGCGCCGCGCCACCACCGCGCTTACGGACGCAGCCGGCTGGTGGAAGCGGCGCTGCGGATCGACCGTTCGCTGGATGGCATTGGCCGCTCGTTCGATTTCCTGCTCGGAGTCTCGCCAATCAACAGCACCGACGCCTACGAGCAGTTCATGGCGAGCAAGTGCGCGAAACCCCCGGTGTTCCGCTACCGGCCGCTGACGGTCGATCCCGAGCACGCCAAGCGCGCGCTGTACGAGATCGACGTACACGCCGCCGAAGATCCGGTGCTGGAGCAGCTGTTTGCAGAGAAGCGCCGCGAGATCGACCTGCAGCTGCTGCTGCTGCAGCAGCGCAACAGCGCGGACTTCAAGCATGCCTCGATCCTGCTGTACGGCCCGGTCGATGCGGCGCTGCGCGAGTTCGCCACGGCGATCCTGGCCGGGGTCGCCCCGGGGTCCAAGCCTGCCAGTGATGACACCGCGCTGGACTGCCACGCGGTGGAGCACGCGGCAAAGCTGGTGATCGCCCGCTACCGCCGGCAGGCACCCGGGTTCGACGCCCGCGTGTGCCTGCGCGAGGACATCGGCATGGGGCTGATGGTCAGCGGCACCCGCCTGCTGGTCTCCACCGCGACCCGGCTTCCGCGTGGCCGCCTCGACGCCCTGCTGCAGCACGAGATCGGCGTCCACCTGGTGACCGCGGTGAACGGCAACCGCCAGCCGCTTGGCATCTTCGGCTCCGGCCTGGCCGGCTACGAGGGGCTGCAGGAAGGCCTGGGCGTGTTCGCCGAACTGCTGGTCGACGGCCTGACCGATGCGCGTCTGCGGCTGCTGGCCGCCCGCGTGCTGGTGGTCGAGGCAATGCTGGGCGGTGCGGGGTTCGTCGAGGCCTACCGCCTGCTGCGCGAGGAACATGCCTTCTCGCCGCGCGGCGCGTTCAACATCGTCGCCCGGGTGTATCGCTCCGGTGGCCTGACCAAGGATGCGATCTACCTGCGCGGGCTGCTGCAGGTGATCGACTACGTCGCCGATGGCGGCGACCTGGCCCCGCTGTGGCTGGGCAAGATCGCCGAGCACCACCTGCCGGTGGTCGCCGAACTGCGCCAGCGCGGCCTGCTGCACCCGGCCCTGGTGCAACCCGAATTCCTCGCGCGTCCGCTGGCCAGGCGCCAGCTGGAACGCATCCGCCAGCGCATTCCTTTCACCACGCTCGTCCTGGAGAGTCCAACATGCTGATCGCCTTCTTCGTCAATGACATGGCGGACGAGTACCCCCGCTACACCACCACCCTGCTCGCGCACGAGGCGGCGCGGCGCGGCCACCGCGTCTGCTACATCACACCGGGCGACTTCGTGCTCAGCCCGGATGACGTGATGCGCGTGCACGCGCGCTTCGCCGAAGCCCCGGTGGCCAGGAAGGCGAGCCGCGCGGTGGCCAAGCGCGCCGCCAAGACCGCGAAGGCGTCGAAGACCGCCGCCAGGAAGACCGCGGCGAAGAGCCCCAAGCCGACGATCGCGCCGATCGACCCGCTGGCCGCCGTGGATTCGCTGAAGGCGTTCCTGAAGGGCGTGCAGGGCTCCAAGCCGCAACTGGTCGACATCACCGACATCGACGTGCTGATGCTGCGCAACGACCCGTCCAACGACGCCATCGACCGCCCATGGGCGGAGGACATCGGCATCCAGTTCGGCCGCCGCGCCGCGCAGCAGGGCGTGCTGGTCCTCAACGACCCGGACAGCCTCTCGCGCGCGATCAACAAGCTCTACTTCCAGGAGTTCCCGCGGGCCGTCCGCGCGGAGACCCTGATCACGCGCTTCCCGGCGGACATCAAGGAGTTCGCGAAGAAGCACGGCGGCAAGATCGTGCTCAAGCCCCTGCAGGGTTCCGGCGGCCAGGGCGTGTTCCTGGTCAACAACAAGGCGGCCGCCAACCTCAACCAGATGATCGAATCCATCAGCCGCGACGGCTACATCATTGCGCAGTCGTACGTGCCTGAGGCCGACAAGGGCGATATCCGCCTGTTCATCATGAATGGCGAACCCCTGCAGATCGACGGCAAGTACGCGGCACTGCGCCGGGTCAGCTCCAAGGAGGACATCCGCAGCAACATCCACGCCGGCGGCACGGCGACCCCGGTGAAGATCACCGAGCGCGAGCTGCGGGTCGCGGAGCTGATCCGGCCCAAGCTGCTGGAGGACGGCATGTTCCTGGTCGGCATCGACATCATCGGCGACGTGATCCTGGAGGTGAACGTGTTCACCCCGGGCAACCTGTTCTCGTGCTGCGAGATGGCGGGGGTCAATTTCGCCGGCAAGGTGATGCAGTCGATCGAACGCAAGCTGGAGATCCGTAACCAGTTCCCGGGCCACTTCGGCAATCCCTCGATGGCGGTGATGTAACCGCGCGGGAATGGCGCGGCCGGCGGATAATCGCCGGCCCGCATTGCCTGGATCCACCGCTTGTCCCGATACGCAGGCCCGCTGCTGACCCGTGAAACCGCCGCCGCGCTGCTGGCGGCGCGCGAGGCGGGTGCGCCCGCCTGGCGCGGTTCCCTGGATCTCGGCGTCTCCACCACCGAGGCAGCGTTTCAGGCGGGCACCTGGGAGTTCCGGGGCGCGCTCTATCCCTACCCGGCCGCGTTGAAGGCGCGCACCATCTATTGGTGGGACGGCGGCGACTTCGCCGCCGCATCGCGCTATGCCGGCTCGCTGATCAAGCTGGTGCCCACGGAGTGGCGGGTCCCCACGTTCGAGATCGACGGCATCAAGATGCTGCCGACCGCCAGGGAATCGCCGCTGGACGATGCGCGCCGCAAGGTGGCGCTGGTGCAACCCGGCGGCAGGACGGTGCTGGATACCTGCGGCGGGCTGGGCTACTTCGCCCGCTGCTGCCTCGAGGACGGGGTCGCGCGGATCGACTCGTTCGAGAAGAGCGCCGACGTGCTGTGGCTGCGCTGGCTCAACCCGTGGTCGCCGGATCCGGACGCAAGCGGTGGACGGCTCCAGCTCGCGCATGCCGACGTCGTGGCGGCCATCGCGCGGCTTCCCGACGGGGCATACGATGCCGCCCTGCACGACCCGCCGCGCTTCGGCATCGCCGGCGAGCTCTATTCCCGCGCCTTTTACGACCAGTTGGCGAGGGTGATGCGCCGCGGCGGGCGGCTGTTCCATTACACCGGCAGCCCCAACAAGCTGACGTCCGGCCGCGACGTGCCCCGCGAGGTGGCCCGCCGGCTGCAGGAGGCCGGATTCCGTGCGGAACCGGCGCTGGACGGGGTGCTGGCGGTGCGGCGCTAACTCAGCCCGCGGGCCCCGACAGCAGTCCGCGGCGGCGATACCACCATTCCAGCGGCACCGTGACCAGCGGCGGGATCGCCGCCACCATCGCCAGCAGCAGCGCCCAGGCCGGCCAGCGCAGGCGCGCGCCCGCGTAAACGGTGGCCACCACGTAGAACAGGAAGGCGGCGCCATGCAGGCGCCCGAACCACCACACGCCCTGGTCGGTCAGACCGGCGCCGTACTTCAGCCACATCCCCACCAGCAGTCCGGCCCAGGTGAAACCCTCGATCAGCGCAGCCCAGGCAAACAGGCGGCCTGCGGCGGACATGGGAGGTGGCGACATCGGGGGGTCTCGCTGCGCGGGGCGCGCATTCTCACATGGGCGGCGAAGCTGCGCCGCCTGCCGCCTGCGCCGTCGATGCGTGGCCACCGGTTCCCAGCAACGCCGCCAGATCGGCATCCTTCTCCTGCCACAACGTGTTCATCGACTGCTGGAAACGTGCGCGGAAGCCGCGGTCATTCTGGTAATCGCCGTGCAGCATCTCCGGCGGCAAGGGCCGCTGGCGCACCCGCACGCGCACGTCCCGGATGCGGTCGCCGATCAGGTCGGCCATGGTGGGGATCCCGTCGGGATACGCGATGCTGATGTCCAGGATCGAATGCAACCCCTCCCCCATCGCGTCCAGCACGAAGGCGACGCCGCCCGACTTCGGCTTGAGCAGGTGCCGGTACGGGGACTGCTGGCGCGCATGCTTGGCCGGGGTGAACCGCGTGCCTTCCACGAAATTCATGATCGCCACCGGGAAGGCGCGGAATTTCTCGCAAGCGCGGCGCGTCGCCTCGATGTCCTTGCCGGCAAGCGCCGGGTTGCGCGCGATCTGGCGGGCTGTGTAGCGGCCCATGAACGGGAAGTCCAGCGCCCACCACGCCAGCCCCAGCAGCGGGACCCAGAACAGCTGGCGCTTGAGGAAGAAGCGCAGCAAGGGGATGCGCCGGTTGAACACGTACTGCAGGACCAGGATGTCGACCCAGCTCTGGTGGTTGGCGATCACCAGGTAATGGCCGTCGCGATGCAGGTGGGCGTCGCCTTCAACCGTGATCCGGGTGCCGGTGAACGCGCGGATCATCGCGTTGTTGAGCCCGATCCAGCTCTCGGCGATCCCGGTCAGCAGCGGGTTGGCAGCCCGGCGCACGCTGGCGAACGGCAGCAGCGCCTTGACCACACCGACCAGCACCAGGGGCCCGATGTGGATGATCGAACTGGCGGCGATCAGCAGGAGGATGAGCGCAATGCGCAACTGCGTCATGGGCGGGTGGGCAGTGGAATCACGCCCATTGTCCCGTCATGCGCCGCCGGCGTCGACCTGCCGCGCCGCGTGGAACAACGCGCTCGCCACCAGCCACGGCAACGCGAACAGCGCCGTCATCGCCAGCTCATGCCGCTGGAAGCCCATGGGCAGCGCAATCGCGACCGCAAGCAGCTGCGCGAGACCTGCCGCCAGCATCGCCCTCGCCATTCCCGGCGCCCGCCCCCGCGCCAGCAGCGCGCCAAGGACTGCGATCGCGATGACCCCCGCGAACATCAGGTTGAGCGGGTGGCCCTCGCTGCCAAGCATGCCGACGGCCAGGTTCACCCAGATCGTGAGGAAGGCGATCACGGCCGCGAGCCAGATTCCCATCCGGTAGGACCAGCGCCGGTCCAGGCGCAGGCCAAGCTCGAAAAGCCCGGCAAGCGCTCCCAGCAGCACACCCATCACCAGGAAATCGGCGGCGGTCCAGTGCACGCCGGGCGCGCCCAGCTGCATCGCCACCCACGGCGCCAGCAGCAGCGCGCCGGCTCCACCCCAGACCAGCGGCCGCAGCCGCTCCCCGATGTCTTGCCCTGCCATGTCCGTCATGTCCTGCTCCTGCCCCAAGGTAAAGAAAGCATGGGCGGCGTTCGCGTGCCGACCATGGTGCGACGATGAAGCGCCGGCGAAGCGCATCGCGCCGCAAACGGGCCCGACACCAGCCGCGTCTCTTTGCACGTTTGCAGACGTTACCCGCGCTTGAGGACACATAGTGCGGAGTTTGCGTAAAAACTCGATTTCGCATAACATGATCGGCTGAACCGCACGCCCACGAGGAGAAGCATGGCCCGCAAGCCCACGCACGCCAACACGGAACCGGCAACCCATAGTTCGATCGCGGCGGACATCGCCGACTTCCGCAAGCGCGGCGGCAAGATCGAGAAACTCGGCGATACCCCCCTGCGCAGCGTCGCGACCTCGCCGTTCCGCTCCAACGCGGCCGAGCGCAAGGCGCCGACCCCGGTCAAGCGCGCCGCCACCCGCTAAGCAAGGCAGCACCACCGGCCCGTCGCAACGCCCCTGCACGACCGGCCGCGCTTCCAGCGGACCCCTCACCCGATCCCCGACGACGCCAGGCGCGCGCTGCTCAGCCGCGCCAGTTGGCGTGCGCCCGCCAGAACGCCACGCTGCGCGCGTACGCCTCCCGGTCGATCGGCACGCCCGAGCCGCCCTCCTCCACCCCCAGCGCGTTGCGCAGCATGGTGATGGGCGCCATCGGGATTTCCACGGGCGCCATCGTGTACATGCAGCCGACCACGCCCCAGTCCGCGTCGATCGGGCTGCCCTCGCGCGCCAGCTGCGCGGCGCTGTAGAGGATCGGGATCAGATAGTTCGCCACCGGCGGCTCCAGCCCCTCCAACCAGCGCACCAGCACCGGTAGTTCTGCATCGTTGCGGGCTTCGTAGTCGGAGCGCAGCAGGTGGCGGTTGTCGTCGGTGATCGGCACCGCCAGGCAGCGGGTGGACGTCCAGTTGCGATGCACGTGCAGCTTGCAGAACGGCGCGTAGCCGTCCAGCACCTGCAGCGGCGGATGCGCGTTGAGATGGCGCTCGAACCCGTCCGCGTCGATGTCCTGGATGGTATTGCGGCGCGGCTCGCGCGGGAACAGCCGCGGGCGCGCGAAGTCGGTGAGGACGATGGTCATGCGCGCGGCCACGCCGAGGCGTCCAGGGTCTCGCGGGAGGCGTGGAAGCTGGCATAGGCCAGCCACGGCAACGCCAGCGCCAGGCCCAGGAAGGCGGTGGCGAACCCGAGCGCGGTCAGCGCCACGATCAGCACCGCCCAGAGCGCCATCACCCCCTTGTTGCGCAGCACCGCGTTCACGCTGGACAGGCAGGCGGTGACCATGTCGACGTCGCGATCGGCGATCAGCGGCAGCGACAGCACCGCCACGGCGAAGGTCAGCGCGGCAAACACGCTGCCGACCAGCGAGCCGATCGCCAGGTATTCGAGCAGCGCCCGGGTATCGCCGCCGTGCAGCGGCACGAACACGGCCAGCATCATCCCCGCGCGCGACCACAGCAGCATCACCACCAGCTGGATCAGGGCGAACACGCCGGCCTGGCCCAGGACCCGCCGCGCCAACCGCAGCGAGTGGGCCAGGGTCGGCGGCTCGCCATCGGCCAGCGCGCGGCTGACCGCGTACATCGCCACCCCCAGCAACGGCGCGATGAAGACGAAACCCGACAGCAGCACCGCCAGCAGCGCGAAGCGGCCCAGCGACCACGCGAGCCATGACACCAGCAGGCTGGTTGCCATGGTCACCAGCCCGAACACCAAGGTCAGTCCCGGAGCCCGGCGGATGTCGCCCCAGCCGGCTTTCAGCCAGCGCAGCGGGGCACCGTGGCCGAGCACGCGACACGGCACCACGAACGGCAGTTCGTCCGCCGGCGGCGCCCCGTGCGACGGTTGGGCCTGCCCGTCCGTGCTCATGCGGCGAACACCGGCTCCAGCAGGCGGAAGCTGCCGGCATCGGCGTCCAGTTCCACCCGGCCGCCGACTGGCACGATGAACTGCTCGCGGATATGGCCAATCATCGCGCCGCGATACGCCGGGATCCCCAGCGGGAGGATGTAGTCGTCCAGGATCTGCTCGATGGTGAGCGAGCCGTAGCCGTCGCCCGGCGTGCACTGCGTGCATTCGCCGAAGATCAAGCCGGCGATCCGGTCCAGCGCACCGGAGAGTTTCAACGTGCTGAGCATGCGGTCGACCCGGTACGGCGCCTCGCCGACGTCCTCCAGGAAGAGGATCCGCCCATCGAAGTCCGGCATGTAGGGCGTGCCCGCCAGCGCCACCAGCACCGAGAGGTTGCCGCCGACCAGCTCGCCGCGCGCGGTGCCGCCGCGCAGGGTCGCGGTCCGGTTGCGACGCGGCACCAATTCGTCGCCGGCCTCCTGCTTGTTGCGGTACTCCATCAACTCGCGTCCGAGGAACAATCGGCGGAACTGGTCGACGTTGAACCCCGGCCAGCTGCCGGAGCCCATCGGGCCATGGAAGCTGACCAGACCGGCCTGGGTCTGCAGCGCGCAATGCAGCGCGGTGATGTCCGAATAGCCAAGCAGCACCTTGGGATTGCGGCGGACGCTGGCGTAGTCCAGCAGCGGCAGCAGGCGCGCGGCGCCCCAGCCGCCGCGGATGCAGACGATGCCGTCCACCCCCGGATCGGCGAACATCGCGTTGAGATCGCCGGCCCTCTCCGCATCGGTGCCGGCCAGGTAGCCGCGCCGCGACGCCGCGTGCCTGCCCTCCTTTACCTTGAACCCGAGCGCCTCGATGACTTCGCGGGCAAGCTGCAGCGACAGACGCTCGTCGGTGGCGGAGGACGGGCTGACCAGGCCAATGGTGTCACCGGGCTTGAGCGCGGGCGGCAAGCGCCTGCGCGGTGCGGGCGATGCAGGCCTCGAAGGCCTGGCGGCGGCCACCAGCGGCAGGCTTGCGGCCAACGCCGCACCGGCAAGGAAACCACGTCGACGCATGCAGCCTGGTCCCGGTTGAGTCGGGCCCATCTAGTCAGCAGGCATGCGTCCTGTCAATGCGGCGCACGCGGACAACGCGTTACAGCGTGCGGGTGACCTCGCCGCCGCGGCTGGCAAGGAAATCGGCCGCGGCGTCCTGCTGCTCGCGGGACAGCGCGTGCACGACCACGGTTGTATGGCCTTCCTCCATCGCATCGCGCGTGGCCTGCACGTAGCGGTCATGGTCTGGCCGCAGCGCCACCAGCCCGCCGAGCATCAGCCCCGCGATGGTGCCGAAGCCCAGCAGCACGAGTCCGGCCGCCACCGGCGACTGCACCACCATCGGCAGCCCGAACGCGTACAAGATCGCGAAGGCGACAAGCCCCAGCACGGCGCCCACCACCCCAAGCTTGGCGTGGGCGCGCAGGATGGTGCGCCAGATGCCGCCGCCCTCGGGTTCGAGCTTGATCGCCACGTCCGCCGAGCCCGGGCGGATCACCTTGACCTGTGCCTGTTGCAGGTCGGTCCGGGCCATGAGGGCATCGGCCGCGTCCTGCGCCTCGCGACGGCTGGCGAACACCGCGGCGAGCTTGCTGTCGGACACCTCGCCGGTCAGGGGGTTGTCGCTCATGGCGATGCTCCAGGGAAGTTGATGCGATCTTCCATGGCGTGCGTCATCGCAACGCGAAAGACGGGCGGAGCCACGCGGTCCTCAGCGCAACAGCAACAGGACCGGCAACACCACCAGCAGCAGCAGGACCAGCAGCGCCGCGACCACGTGGAACGCCACCCTGCCCGGCTCGGCGAGCAGCACCCCGACGAAGGTCTCGGCGGTGCCGTCGCGCCGCTGTGCATCCAGCTCGGCGCGAACGCGTTCGGAGCGCCGCGCCTGGTACTCGGCCATCAGGCGCTTGGCGTCGGCGAAGGCCTCGTCGGGTACGAAGATGCCGCCGGCGGAGATCCCCCACAGGCTCGGCGGCGTCTCGTGGAACGCGATGCCATTGGCGTCGAGCATGGCGCGCACGTCATCGGCCTCGTCGTCGAGGACATGGCGCAGGTTGAGCAGGAGTCGGGACATGGCGCCATGGTAGCCGCCGGCCACCCCGGGCGCCCTGCCCGACCGGATCCTTGGGTCAGCTGCAGCCGCCGCAGCAGGTGCTGCCGCCACTCACGTGCACCTCGCGCTCCAGCGGCGTGGCGGTCAGCCCCAGCCGCTTCAGGGCGTCCACGACGTCCTTGCCACTGGCGCTGGATTGGACATCGAGATGACCGTGGTCGCCGTCGAACGCCACCGCGACATCCGGGTCGAGCAGGCGCAGCGCGGCGGCGATCAGGGGGGCGTCGGGCGCGGCGCCGGAAATCTGGAATTGCATGCGAGCCTCGTGGTGCGTGGAAGACGAATCGCATCTTCCGCGCTGCCCGCGCCCGCCGCCTTGACCTGGGTCACCGCCAGCGCGGTTGGCACCGCGACGTCAGCTCACCAGCCGCGCCGGGCCGACTGCTCGACCAGGATGCGCTCGGCCAGCCACTGGCCGTAGCCGAGCTGCCGCGCCTGCACGCGGACGATGTCGCCACGCTGCAGGTTTTCCGGCGTGTAGCGGCGCCCCTGGTATTCGACGATGGTGCGCGCGTCATAGCTGATGCGGGTGGTGGCGGCGCCGTAACCGCCTCCCTCGAGCTGGAGCGTGCGCGCGCGGGTGTCGACGAAGCCCACCTGGCCCCGCAGGTCGTTGCCGTAAGCGTCGCCATACCCGCCGCCGTAGCCACCCTCGCGCACGTTGCGCACCACCTCGATCTGGCGCGTCCACAGTTCGCTGCCCGACTGGACCACGTCGAAGCGGATGACATCGCCCCGCTCGAGGCCCTCGACCGCATGCTCGCGCCCCTGGTAGACCAGTCGCGTGCGCTGGTCATAGCGCACCTGGACGGCCTGCCCGCGGCCATAGCGCGGATCGTCGACATAAACCAGCAGGCGGTTGTAACCCGCGTCCACGCGCTCCACGGTGCCCTGCATCTGGTTGGCATACGCGCCGGGATACCCCGGCTGGCCATAGCCGCCGCCACCCGGGTACGGGTAGCCGGCGCCGCCCGGAGACGGGAATCCGCCCAACCCCGGGGTGGCGCACCCGGACAGCAGCGCAAGCATGCCGGCGGCCACTGCGAGGCCAAGTCGTTGGGTGATCGGGGTCATGGGGGTGCCTCCACGGATGCGATGCCCCGGTATGCGCCGCGGGCCGTGAATGCGGCGAAAACAAGGTAGCGCCCGGCTCAATCACGGCTTTCCGGGACAGCCGCAGCCCACCATGGGCGACGTTTCGCTTCGGGGCAACCCTGGCACCCCACCGCGGCGCTACCATCCTCCCATCACCTGACAGAGGGCATCCCCATGCAGCGCTTGAACGGCAAGGTCGCGATCATCACCGGGGGTTCCGCGGGCATCGGCAAGGCCACCGCGCAGCGCTTCCTCGAGGAAGGCGCGTCGGTGATGCTGGTGGACATCGACCAGCAGGGGCTCGACGAGGCCCGCCAGGAATTCGATGCGGGCGAGCGCCTGCGCACGGCGCGCGCCGACGTCAGCAAGGAAGAGGACGTCCAGCGCTACGTGGAGGAGACCATCGACGCCTTCGGCCGGATCGACGTGTTCTTCAACAACGCCGGCATCGAGGGCAAGGTGGCGCCGCTGGAGCAACAGGACATCGCGATGTTCGACAAGGTGATCGCGGTCAACGTGCGCGGCGCCTACCTCGGGCTCAAGCACGTGCTGCCGCACATGTACAAGGCGCGGTCCGGCAGTGTGATCAACACCTCGTCGGTCGCAGGGCTGCGCGGCGCGGCGGGCGTGCTGCCGTACGTGACCTCCAAGCACGCGCTCAGCGGAATGACCAAGGTGGCCGCGCTGGAAGCCGCGGCCCACAACGTGCGGGTCAACTCCGTGCATCCCTCGCCCGTGAACACGCGGATGATGCGCTCGCTGGAGGACGGCTTCTCTCCGGGCCATGCCGACGACGTCAAGGAGTCGCTGGAACATGCGATCCCGCTGGGCCGCTACGGCGAGTCGCAGGAGATCGCCAGCCTGGTGCTGTTCCTGGCTTCCGACGAGAGCGCGTTCATCACCGGGGCGCAGTACCGCATCGACGGCGGCATGGGCGCGGGCTGATTCCGCACGCCCGGCCGGGCTCCCGCGGCCCGGCCGGGCGGTTACGCAGCGTACATGGGGCGTGGTGTAGGCTGCTGCCTTCCGCTGCATCCGCGCGCACCCTGCCACGTCCGTCGCAGGCCCGCTCCCTCCACGCGCCAGCACCCCTTCGGGCGGTGCCTTCGGGAGCCCATGGCCACCCATCCGACCCAACCTGACCCAGCCTCCGCGGCTGGCGCCCCAGACGCATCCCGCGACGCGTCGCCAGCCGATTGCCGCGCCTGCGATGCGGTGTGCTGCAGGCTGACGGTGGTGCTGCAAGCCGGCGATCGCGTTGCCGACCATTTCACCACCCATACCACCGCGGGCCTGCACGTCATGGCGCGCGATGAGGAGGGCTGGTGCGTGGCGCTGGATGGCGCGCGCATGTGCTGCTCGATCTACGAGAGCCGCCCCTCGGTCTGCCGGCGCTTCGTCATGGACGGGCCGTATTGCCGCGAAATCCGCGCGGATTACCAGGAGTTCCGCCGCCGCGGCATCCCGCTGGTGATGTACTGACGGAGGGCACGGTCGCGCACGACCGGCCGGGGGCCGTCAGCCCCGCCCGCTGACTTCGCGCCTGGCGATCGCCACGGCAACGCGCAGCGAAGTTGCCGAGGCCTTGCGTGCCCGCGCCGCTTCTTCCACGGCCGACTCCAGCGCATGGACATAGGCGGCGAGCAGGTCCGCGGCGTTGTACTGGTGGCCCAGGTCGGCGACCGTCCTTGCCACCGCATCGCGAAGATGCCAATCCACGTTGGCACCGGTCTCGGCCTGCCTGGCCACTTCGATCACCCGCAGGACGTGGGGCGTGACCAGCCCGACGATCGTCGCTTTCATTCGCTGCACCTCCTCTGGTCGCTACCCGGCACCCAGCTGCCGGCAGTCAGGTTAAAGCGTCAGCGCCTTGGCGCGAAGCGGACGGCGGCAAAAAAGCAGCCCACGGCAACGCCGCCTGTCATCGGTGCGTACGACGTCCGTATCGAGGGAGGAAGCATCCGTACGCCCGATGCAAGAACAGGAGTCCACCATGAACGCCAAACGACTCATTTTCCCGCTCGCCGCTCTGGTGCCGCTTTGCGGACATGCCGCGCCACCCGAGCCGACCGCGACTGTCATCATCAATTGCGCATATGCCCAGTGGCCAAGCCGCGACGTGGTGGCGCGGAACCTTCACCTGCCCCGCGTCACCGTGGGCGAGCCCCGCGGTCTGGACGTACCGGCGAAGCCCGGCGCCCCGGCCGCCGCCAGCGATGTGGGGCGGCTGCAGCTGCAGATCCGCCGCGAAGGCAGGCGCCATTGCCTGGAGGGCGCAAGCCACGTGCAGGTGGAGTTCTTTGCCCCGCGAGGACGTGGCGTGGCGCAGGTGACTGCGGTGCGGCCATCGCCGCAGGGCTGAGTCGGTCGGGTGGCTGCGCGATACAGAAAAGCACGAAGGCGCCCGCTGAAGGGGCGCCTTCAGTGCTTCCGTTCGCCGCGACTCAGAAACGCATCTGGAAGCGCAGGCCCACCGGGAACGCCGTGCGCGAGCCCGTGTCGTTGATCGAGGCCAGCCCTAGTCCGCCGATTGCGGTGTCATCGTCAGACAGGTCACCGTGGTAGCGCGCACCAGCCTCCAGCGCGAGGGACGCCCGCTCCGAAATCTCCCAGGCCACGCCGATGTCCGCACCGGCGCCCATTGACCAGCCGCCGTCGTAGAAAGGCACGTCGTTGAGGCTGATCGCGGCGTCCGGAATCGTGAAGGTTGCCGCGATCGCATCGACCCGGGTGCCGCCCACGCGCCCGGCCACGTAGGGGCGCACGGCGCCTTCCGAGAAATAGTGACGGTAGCCAGCCTCCAGGCTCATTGCCTTGTAGTCGCCAAAGCGCCCGTAGACCGGCAGCGTGGTGGCCAGCGCGGGAACGAACGCGCCACCCACCTGCACCTGCCCTTCGCTGGCACGGGTGCTGGCGACCTGGCCGAAGAATTCGCCGGCGCCCATCGGCCAGGCCATCTCCACGCCAAAGGTGCTGGCCTTGCCATAGATGTCGTCATAGCCCCGCGATTCGATCCGCAGATCCGCCGAGACGCCGGCCAGGGCGGGATTCAGCGGGCCAAGGTTGGCGATCGGGGCCACCGCGCCGGTGTGGACATCGCCACTCACCCCCATGTCGCGGGCACCGAAGACGGAGAAACGGGGGCCATCCTGCGCCAGGGCGGTGACCGGGAGCATGGTGGCGACAGCGAGGACCGCCAGGGCAGCGCGCTTGAGCATCATCGGAAGGTTCCTTGGACTTTTCGGACCGGCGATTCCGGCATGTCCCGTTACGCGCGATCGCCGGAACCGGATGCACCGTCCCGGCGGGGCAGCCCGGGCTAGTCCTGCTCCGCCGCCGCCTCGCGGCCCTGCTGGCGGATCAGCGCTTCCTCCCGCGCGTCGTTGATCGCGTGACGCACGCCATCGACATCGATCGCCGAGTCGTCATGCACGAAAACGCCGGTCAGCTCGGTATCCGGACGCAACTCGCCGGCCTCGAACAGCGCCCACATTTCCTCGCCGTACCACGTATCCAGCAGGTCGGGAGCCCAGAAGCCAAGGCTGGCGGTCAGGTTGTTGACGTCGCGCAGCAGCATGGTGCGCGCGGCGTTGTTGCCGGCGGCGCTGACCACCTGCGGGAAATCGATGACCACCGGACCGTCGGGGGCGACCAGCACGTTGTATTCCGACAGGTCCCCGTGGATCAGGCCGATGCACAGCATCTTCTGCACCTGGCGGACCAGGAAGCGATGAAAGCCACGCGCCTGCTCGGGCGACAGCTCGACCTCGCCCAGCCGCGGCGCGGAATGGCCGTCTGCATCGACCACCAGTTCCATCACCAGCACGCCATGGACATAGGCGAAGGGCTCGGGCACGCGCACGCCGGCATCGCGCAGCGCGTACAGGGCCTCGACCTCGGTGTTCTTCCACGCGGTCTCCTGCTGCTTGCGGCCGTACTTGCTCGCCTTGCCGATCGCCCGCGCCTCGCGGCTGCCGCGCACCTTGCGGCCTTCCTGGTATTGCACGCGCTGCTGGAAACTGCGCTGCGCCATGTCCTTGTAGACCTTCGCGCAGCGCACCTCGTTGCCCGCGCGGACCACGTACACGGCGGCTTCCTTGCCGCTCTTCAGCGGCCGCATGACGGCGTCGATCACGCCGTCGTCGATCAGCGGCTGCAGGCCAGTGGGTATCTTCATTGCGTCGTAAGAGCCGGGGTCGAGGCGGAAGCCAGCCGGCTAGAGTGCCTGATCGGAAGACCGGCTGTCCCTGCTCCGGCTACAGCAGCTCCGAAACGTTTGATCGGCCCATCGCCCGGCGGCCATCGCGGCCCGCGCGCGACCGCGCGCTCGATGACCGCACCGTCACCGCGCCTCAGGGCTTCGGTTCAGCGAGGAAGCGCAGCGCGGTCTCGAGGAAGGCCTGCTGGTTGCGACCGAAGATGGGCACGTGGTCACCGCCCGGGACGATCCACAACTGCGCGTCGGGGATCGCTTCATACGCTTCCATGGGGATCGCCACCGGGAAGAACTCATCGCGATCGCCGTGCACGATCAGGGTACGGGCATGGATCCGTCCCAGTTCCTGCGGCGACAGGGCGATGTCCTCGTGATTGTCCTTCAACTGGTGGAAGCGCATCACCAAGCCTTCCACCTGCGGCGCACCACGCGAGGCGCAACGTTCGAAGCTTGCGCGCACCTCCGGCGGCAGGTGTTCCAGTACGCCGCGCATGATCGCGCGCGCCTGCTCGGGGAAATAGTGCGCTGCCCCGATGATCGCCATCGCCTCGAAGCGCCCGGGCTCCCTGGAGGCCGCATGCAGCAGGGTCATGCCGCCCGCGCTGATCCCCATCGCCCGCACCCTATCGAGCTTGAGATGGTCCAGCAGGGCGAGCAGGTCTCCCGCCGAATCCTCGAACTGGAAAGGCCCCCGAAATTCACCTGACGCCCCATGCCCGCGCAGGTCGATCGTGATCAGGCGGTAATGCTCTGCCAGCGACTCGGCGAACGGTTCCCACGTGGCCCGACAGCCGCCGAAGCCATGGAGCAGCACCAGCGGCGGCCCGCTTCCGGTGTCGCCATAGGCGATATCGACGCCATTGACGCGCGCAGACGGCGTGGTGGCCCCTGCCGTGGGCAACAGCAGGTACAGGAAGGCAGCCAGCAGGCAGCGAAGCAGGATGTGCATCGGTCAGGTTCCCGGCTCGGTTGGACATTCCAACGCGAACCGGGCGCAGGCGCGGCCAGAACAAGTCCAATTCGTTCTGCGCGACGGCGCGGCGGTCCGCGAGTCGACTGGCAAGCGCATACTCCCGCCATCGACGTCGGCAATGAATCCCACCGCAGCGAGGAGAAGCACATGAGCAAGGGAATGGACCAGAAGAAGGAACAGAAGAAGAAGCCGGCCAAGACCATGAAGGAGAAGAAGGCGGAGAAGAAGGACAAGAAGGCGACCAAGGCCTTTGCGCCGACCTGAGAGCACCATCAGCGCCCGCGCAGCCGGTAATCCCAACCTGAGCCCAATGACCGATCCCGCGAGGAAGCCGCCGCGCAAGCGCGCGCGCCGGCTGCGCCGTGTCGCCATCGACGTCCTACTGGTGGTCGCGCTCATCGTGGCGGTGGACTGGTATCGGGCGCCGGATGCGCGGGCGATCGAGGCCACGCGCCTGACCACCACGCAGGGCGTCGTGGTCGATTTCCGCCGACAGCAGCAGCCGACCCTGCTCTACGTGTGGGCCGAATGGTGCGGATACTGCCGGCGCACCTCGCCCGCGATCGAGCGGCTGCACCGCAGCGGCCACCGTGTGGTGTCGCTGGCCATGCAGTCGGGCACCGACGCCGAGGTCCACGCCTACATGCAGGCGCACGGGTTGACGTTCCCCGTGGTCAACGATCCCGATGGCGCGATCAGCGCCGCCCTGGACGTGGGCGTGACGCCGACCATTGCGATCGTCTCCGGCGGCCGCATGCGCTTGGCCACCAGCGGGTGGACCAGCGAGGCCGGCCTGCGCCTGCGGCCTGTGGCTGGCCCGTTGGACGTGACGCGGCGGCCGTCCTCACTCGGGGCAGCGGCAATGGCCGGTTTTCGCCGCCGCTTCCGTGTTCCCTTGCAACTCCGCGTGTCGCGCGGGGTTCGGCCATCCTCGGACTGGAGAGACGCATGAGCCCACCCGGCAGCAAGCGCCGCACCGTGCAGGTGCCCTTGACCCTCGCGATCCTCGTCCCGCTGGCGACGCTGCTGCTTGCCCTTTGGACATTCGCGCTTGCGGTGGACCGCAATCCGCTGCCGTTCCCGGACCGCGACTACCAGGTGTTCAGTGTCAGCTCGGCCAAGGCGCTGGTGGCGATGGAAGAGGTGATGGCATCGCTTGGCCAGCGGCCGCGCTTCCGCGCCGACTCGCCCAACGTGCAGCGCACGATCTTCGCCAGCGGCACGATCATCAACCAGCCGGAGCCACGCATGTTGGAGGTGCTGGGACCGCACGGCGCGGCGCTCGGCTTCGTGGTCGACGACCCCGATGCCAGCGCGCGCCAGGTGGCGGAGCGGCTGCGGCAGCGCGGCTTCCAGGCAACCGCCATCCACGGCGCCGAGCCGGGGCTGCCGATCGCCTTCGTGCGCACCGACGCACTTGTCGACAGCGTCCTGGTGTTCCGCCGGCACATGCTTCGGATGGGCGCCAAACCGGACGACTGGACCCCGCGCGAGGCCCCTTGAAACCGCGCCCCGGCCCCCTATCTGGCTAGCAGCGGCATCGATGCCGCCCACCAAGGAGGCCAACATGACCCGTCAATCGCTGTGGAATCCCGCCGCCGGCCATGACCCCATGCGCCAGCTCCTGAACCGACTGTTCGATGCCGCCGAGGGCAACTCCGGCAACGACGACTCGTCCGTGGTCACCAGCCAGTGGATGCCGCTGGTGGACATCCGCGAGGAAGCGGACCGCTTCGTCCTGCTCGCCGACATCCCGGGCGTGGACCCCAAGGACATCGACGTGCAGATGGACAAGGGCCTGCTCACGATCAAGGGCGAGCGCACGCTTGAGCCCACCGGCGAGCAGCAGCGCTTCTCCCGCACCGAGCGCGTGCATGGCGTGTTCCACCGCCGCTTCGCCCTGCCCGACAGCGCCGATGCCGAGCGCATCACCGCCAGCGGCCACAACGGCGTGCTGCAGATCGTGATCCCCAAGAAGCCGGAAACCACCCCGCGCAAGATCCAGGTCGGCACCACTCACGACGGCTGACCCGGCGTCGCCGGGCGCGGTGGCGGCCAGCGCGATCGCCGCCACCGCGCCGTCGACCGGCCTCAGTCCCGCTTGCGATCGCCGCGGTCGCCCTGCCCTGGCGCCGCTTCGCCCTTCGCCTTCTTGCGCACGTCCTGGCTCAGTGAACGGCTGACGTCATCGCTTTCCGTGAAGCGACCGTCCTCGTCGCGCCGCACGTACCGCTTGTCGCCGGGCGTGGGTTCGATCAGTTCGCGTTTTCCGCTTGCCATCGCTGGTCTCCATCGGGGGGAGCTACGGTCATAACTCGCATGCCATGAAAGCACCGCGAAGTCGATGCCGGAACACTTCGGCAGTTCACGTTGCGGCTGTTTTCACGCATCGGGTCACGCCACGGTCGCCAGAATGCAGCGATGGAAGACACCATCGATACGCAGCCGCGCAGTCGGCCGTGGTTCAACGTTGAGGCGTTGCGCCGACGCGGCTCGCACCTGCGCAACTGGCTGCGCGCGCACCCCCGGCACGCACTCGCGATTTCCGCCGGCGCCTTGCTGCTGGGATTCGCCTGGCTGAGCTGGGCGCTCCCGGTGTCGCGCGCGCTGGAGCCGCTGCCCGAACCCGCCCTGATCCTGCTGGACACGACCGGCACGCCCTTCGCGCGACGCGGCGCGCTGAAGGATGAACCGGTGGATGCGCGCGAGCTCCCGCCGCACGTCGTCGACGCGGTGCTGGCCATCGAGGATCGCCGCTTCCGCGAGCACGCGGGGGTCGACCTGCGCGGCGTCGCCCGCGCGGCGCGCCACAACGCCGCGGCGGGGGCGCTCGAGCAGGGCGGCAGCACGATCACCCAGCAACTGGCCAAGACCTCGTTCCTGGACGCTGACCGCACCTTCCGGCGCAAGTTCCAGGAAGCGCTGATCGCCCTTTGGCTTGAACTGCGGCTGGACAAGGACGAGATCCTGTCGCGCTACCTCAGCAGCATCTACTGGGGCGATGGGGTATACGGGTTGCGCGCGGCGGCCCGCCACTATTTCGACCGCGAGCCCGCCGAGCTCAGCCTGGGCGAGGCGGCGATGCTGGCCGGCATGATCAAGGCGCCCTCGACGCTTGCGCCCACCGACAACCTGGAAGGCGCCCGCAAGCGCGCGCGCGTGGTCCTGCAGGCGATGGCGGACACCGGCGCGATCACCCAGGCCGAGGCCGAGGCGGCGACGCCCGCGCGGTTGCGGCCAGGCCGCGCGTCGCTGCCGGTCGGCAGCTACTTCGCCGACTGGGTCTCGCCGCAGGCCAAGTCGCTGTTCGAGTCGACCTATGGCGAAGTGGAGGTTCCCACCACCCTCGATCCGAACCTGCAGGCACTGGCAGAACGGGTGGTGCGCAATGCGCTGCGCGGCGGAGCGCGCGACGGCGTCGGCCAAGCCGCGTTGGTGGCGATGCGCACCAACGGCGAGGTGGTGGCGATGGTGGGCGGCGGCGACTACGCCACCAGCGCCTTCAACCGCGCCACCCAGGCCCGCCGCCAGCCTGGCTCGACCTTCAAGCTGCCCGTCTACCTGGCGGCCCTGCGCGACGGGATGACCCCGGACAGCGTGGTGGACGACAGCCCGCTTACGCTCGGCGACTGGTCGCCCAGCAACTATGGCGACACCTACCGTGGCCCGATCACACTGCGCGAGGCCTTTGCGCAGTCCAGCAATGTGGTGGCGGTGCGGCTCGCCGAGAAGGTCGGGCCACGGGCGGTGATCCGGGCGGCGCGTGACCTCGGCATCCAGAGCGAGCTGCGTTCCGAACCGATGCTGGCGCTGGGCGTCTCCGAAACCACGTTGATGGAACTGACCGCCGCGTACGCCGCACTGGGTGCCAAGACATCGCCGGTGCAGCCGCACGGGGTGCGCCACCCCGACGCGATCGACGCGAGCGGCGCGTCGGTGCTGGAGGACGCGGAACGCGTCGCCCTGCTGCAGCTGCTGCACGCCGCGGTCAACGAGGGCACCGGGCGAGCGGCACGGCTGTCGCAACCTGCGTTCGGCAAGACCGGCACCACCCAGGATTACCGCGACGCCCTTTTCATTGGCGTGGCAGGCGATCTTGCGGTCGGCGTCTGGGTCGGCAACGACGACAACACCCCGATGCGCAATGTCACGGGCGGCGGCCTGCCCGCCCGCATGTGGGCGCAGTTCACCGCTCCCGCCATCGGTGCCCGGGCCCTGGGCACGGTCGGCGAGTCCCGTCCTGCCGCAAGCCCGCAGCGCGTGCAGAAGCGCTCGTGGCGCGATCGCCTGTTTGGCGACAAGGGAAAGGGCCGCGGCAAGGGCAAGGGAAAGAAGAACAAGGGCAAGAAGAATTGAAGGTGCGCGCCGCGGGGACGCACGAGTGCGCCGCGCAACTGTCAGCCAATCTCAACCCCGACCGACAGGGCTCGAGGATGGGAGTCAGCACCGGAGAGGCACCGCTGCGCTCAACGTACGCGTAACCGGTCGTCTGGTAGTAACCCTGCTACGCCTCGCGGGTCGCCACGATGTAGCCCGCTGATCTCGCCCTGTACGATCAGAACGCGAGCGATGCTCAGGACGACGCGATGCCGGTCTGCGGCACCAGCAGGTCCTCCAGGAAAAAGGCCGACAATTCCGTGCGACCGGACAGCCCGGATTTGGCGTACACCGCCGCCGATTGCGCACGCACGGTCTTCTCCGCGGTCCCGCGCAGGCCGGCGATCTCCCTCAGGCTCAGCCCCTTGAGCAGCAGGAAGGCGATCTCCTTCTCCGCGGCCGACAACTGCCACAGGTCGAGCTGCTGGTCGATCGAGCGCGCCAGTCCCTCCACGTGCCGGCGTGCCTGCGCCTGCCATGCCACCGCCTGCTCGCGGTAGGCCGACGCAACGCGCGCCTGCGAGGCGAGCCGTTCTCGCATCCGCAGGGCATCGCGCAGGAGGTAAGCGGCGCCCGCCAGCGCGGCGAAGCCGGCGGCGACCTCCAGCGCGACGTGCCAGCGCGACGCGCCCTGCAGCAGGTCGCTGCCGACATCGAAGGCCACCAGCGCGGCGATCAGCAGCAACGTGCCGACCACCACGCCGCGCTCGCGCGGTTGCAGCGGGCGCCCGGCAGCGGCGAGTTCCGCATCAGTGGTCGGAATCGGCTTCATCGTCTCCATGCTCACCCGCCTCCCCGCGGTCGGCGTACCCGGCACCGCGCTCGCCGCCATCTTCGCCCAATACCAGCCGGGTGCCGAACAGGTCCAGCGTGCCATCGGCGGGCTGGTAGGCGCGGCCGAGCGACACCGCCGCCAGCGCAAGCGTGGCAATCATGAGCAGCGCGACCAGCGGGCGCGTCCGGACATCGGCTTCGCCGTCCGCCACGTCACGCTTGCGACCATCGACCATGCTCAGCGGCAGCCGGTCGCGGTGGCGCAGCGCGTGCACCACCAGGCCCGCGACGTGCAGCAGGGCCACCACGAGGAAGGTATTGGCCACCAGTTCGTGCGCCTCCTCCACCCAATCGGGCGCCACCCCGCTGGCCATCGCCAATCCGCTGCCCACCATCCCGAGCGCAAGCGTCACCATCACCAGCGCGGCCCAGCTGGATGCCGGGTTGTGTCCCGCCCAACGCTTGCCCCCACCCGCCACCACGCCCTTCAGGTAGGCGGCCAGCTGGCGGGGATCCAGCCGCAGGT
This sequence comes from Pseudomonadota bacterium, assembly GCA_023388715.1. Lineage (GTDB taxonomy): Bacteria > Pseudomonadota > Gammaproteobacteria > Xanthomonadales > Xanthomonadaceae > Thermomonas. The sequence continues at coordinate 19,784 of JAEWFT010000031.1, read as the reverse complement.
CGGACCATCGCGCGTGGCGGGTACCGACAAAGCCCCAGGCCAGTCGCAGCAGCACCGCGACGCCAAGCAGCAGTCCGGACAGCATGTGCCAGGCGAACCGCGCCGATTCGTCATCCACCAGGTAGGCGATGGCGTAGGCGCCGACGAACAGGATCGCGAAGCTCCAGTGGAACACCCGGGTGGGCAGATCGTAGATACGCACCGCATTCATGACACCACCTCCTTGGTTGGGAAGCTCCACCCTGTGCGCGCCGTGCGCACCGCGCATCGGGCATGCGCCGCATCGGGATGCGGCCAGGCACTTCGGGTGTCCAACGCCTGCGCATGCGGCGCGCGCCCAAGACGCTATGCTCCCGGACTCCCGATCCGAGCGAGGCTGGCATGCGCATCCTGTTGACGGGCGGCACCGGGCTGGTCGGCCAGGGCGTGCTGGCCGAGGCGCTGGCCGATCCAAGGGTGTCGAAGGTGGGCGTGCTTGGCCGCCGTGCCTTGGCCCATGCCGATGCGCGGGTGGAGGACATCGTCGTGGAAGGCTTTGACCAGCTGGCACCGGTGGCCGACCGGCTGGCGCCCTGGGATGCCTGCTTCTACTGCGCCGGCGCGCCGCCGGTGGGGACCCCCGAGGCACGCTACCGCCAGGTGACGCTGGCGCTCACCCTGCAGGTGGCCACGGCCTTCGCCCGGCGCAATCCACAGGGGCGCCTGCTGTACATCTCGGGCGCCAAGGCCAATCCCGCCAGCCGGTTCACGGCGCTGCGCATCAAGGGCGAGACCGAGGCGGCCCTACGCGCGCTGCCAATCACCACGGTCATGCTGCGCCCCGGCGGCATCCAGCCCGCGCATGGGGAGCGCAGCCCGCACGTCTGGATGCGTCCGTTCTACGCCGTGGCGGCGCCGGTCATGGGCCTGGGGGTGCGGGCGATGCCGGGCGTCATGACCAGCACCGCGAACCTCGGCCGCGCCATGCTGGCGCTGGCGACCATGCAGGATCCGCCCGCGGTGGTGGAGAACAGCGCGATCAACCGGCTGGGCGAAGGCAGCGACGCCGCGGCGACTTGAGAAACATCACCGGCGCCTCAGGTATTTGTGCCCGGAGCAGTCACCCAAAATTGCGATCCCCGTCGTTGGCCTGATGCAAGTCGTGCAAGAACGCCGGTGCACGCGTCCCCGCGCGGCGATCAACCGCCCGACTGCATCGCGCGGATCCGATTGATTCCCAACGCCTCGCTCCCAGCCGGTTGGCCCAAGCCCGCCTCACGGCAGAACGCGATGAACAGCGGGTCGTCGCGAAGGCGAAGGATCAGGGGATCGGCCAGCAGGAACAGGCGACCTTCGGCGGCCGTGCGCCTGAGCCAGGTCACCGCATTACGCGCATCGCCGCGCAGCGCGTAAGTCTGCGCGATCCGCAGCGCTCGCAAGTCCACGCCCGCGGGGGTCGCAATGGCGGCTGCCAGCGCCGCGTCGGCCGCTGGCCCGGGGGAGAGCTGCGCTGCCAGTGCGACGAAAAGAGCGCGACGATCTTCCGGGGCCAGCAATGCAGCCGCCCTCGCCGCGGCCGTATCGCCGCGTGCCAGGGCCAGCACCAGCCTGAGCAGTGCATTTGGCTGCGACAGTCCCTCGCCAATGCGCAAGTACTTTTCCGCGTCATCCAGACGCCCGGTCGCCAGCAACAGCCACGCATATTCGAAGTGATTGACGTCGTACAGCGGCTCGATCGTCAGCAGGCGCTCGCGCAGTCGCATCGCCTCGCCAATCCGGCCGATGCCGCCGAGCGTGTAACCGCAGCTGTTGAGCACCATGCCGTCCTCGGGCGCAAGCGGCACTGCGTGCTGGCACGCGCGCTCCGCCGCGGCAAAGTCGAATCCGTAGAACGCAAGGGACGCCTGCGCCGTGTGCGCCGCCCCGAGCGCGGGCGCAAGCCGCAGCGCGGCGTCGCCGGCCTGGCGCGCCTTGAGGAGCTTCTGCGCATCGCTTGCCGATGATTCCGGCCAGAAGGTCACCGCGGTGCTGAGCGATTCGCTCAGCCGCGCCCAGGCCAGCGCGTAGTCGGGGTCGATCCGAACCGCCTCGGCCATGTGCTCGGCGGCCTGCGGGAATTCCTGGTCGTACCAGTACTTCAACCCCCGCAGGTAGGCATCGTACGCGGCGATATTGCCGCCGGGCGGGCGGTCGTCCATCCCTGTGCCCGCCCCGGGCGCCAGCAGCTTCACCCGCAGCGCGTCGGCCACGGCCTGGGCGATGTCGTCCTGCAGGCCGAACAGGTTCTGGTAGGGCCGGTCGTAGTGTTGGGCCCAGAGCGTGCTGCCGTCCGCCGCCCTGGTCAGCGAAACCCTGACCCGCACATCGCTGCCGGAACGCTGCACGCTGCCATTGAGCAGGTAGGCGACGCCCAGCTTTCGGCCAATCGTTGCGCTGTCATCGCGGCTGTCGCGGAACTGGAACGACGAGATGCGCCCGACCACCTTCATTCCGTCGAAACGGGAAAGCGTGTCGATCAGGTTCTCGGACAGCCCATCCGAGAAGAAGACCTGCTCCGGGTCACTGCTGGCATTCACCAGTGGAAGAACCGCGATCGAGCGTTCCGGAACCGAGGGCGCGGTTGCCGCCGGCGCTCCCCGCGCCACTGCCGTGGATGCAGGTGGCGCTGACTCCGCCGGCGCCACTCCACCTCGGGAAAAGAACCAGACAAGTGACGCGGCCACCAGCACCGCCACGATCGCCAGCATCGTCCGGCCGCCCTTCGCAGGCGCGTCGACCTTGATTCCATCCGGCGTGCGCACCAGCGCCCACGCCATCAGCAGCGCCACCGGCAAGCCCAGCGCCAGCAGGAGGATGACGAGCCGAAGCGTCCAGCGCGGCATGTCGAAGGCGGGAAACACCGCCACCGCGACCTGCACCAGCAGCCATGCCAGCGCCAGATACGCAAGGCCGACCTGGAGGATCCTGCGTTTGCGTAGTTCGGCCAGCAGTGACATCAGAGCATCCGCGCCTGAACCCCGTGCCGATGGTACGGGAGACACAGGCGAAGCGGGAACCATTACCGCAACGTGGCCGACCCGCCTGCCCTGCCTACCCCGTCACGGTGGCGGCGGGACGCGCCTCGTCTCCCACCGGGCGCCGTTGCAGCAAAGGGTGATCCCGCAACGCGTACAGGATGGCCGGCCACAGCAGCAAAGGGCCGAAGAACGCCAGCAGCAACGGAATCCGGAAGTCGTCGGCAAACGTGACCGCAGGCGCGTGCACGGCGACGGCCAGCGCGAACGCCATCTTCGACAGGTGCTGGCGGATGCCGGCGACGCGGCGGGCGTCACCCTGGATGCGTCGAAACCGCAGGTCGCCCAGCAGGAACCAGGCTGGAAATAGCGAATACACCAGCGGGGTAAGCACGCTGCTCCATGACGGCACGGCGACCCCCGCGGGTGGCGCCACCCATTGCAGGATGATGGCCACACCGAAGAGTCCCAGCGGCAGCAGGATCAGCCAGGCCAGCAGCACCAGGCCGGTGCCCACGCCGCTCCCTACGCGCATCCACGTGGTTCGCGGCCGCAGGGCCACGATGGCCCCGACGACCAGGCCGAGCACCAGCAACGCACTGGCCAAGGTCAGCGGCGAACCGGTCATGACGCCGAAGAGGATGGCGGTCAGCGCGGCAATCGCAACCGAGGCGACGAAGCCCCGGCCCGCGTCCTTGTGCGAGCGGCTGCCCTTGCGCAGCCCCAGCGCAACGAAGGCGAGCACCACCCCCAGCGTGCCGATGATGGTGTGCAGGAGGTAAGGGAGGACGGGAAACGGTGCCGCCAGGCCGGTAATCATGTGCCACCCCCGGTTCCAGGGGCGACCCGGCGCGCCCGCGCAACGTCACTGCCCTGCTCCACCTTGGTAACGGTGTTGAATGGAGCTTGCGGCCAGACCGGCCAACCACCGAACCCAAACGATCCGCTGCTCGGCAAAGGTGGATCTAGCCCTTCATGCTGGCCTACGGGACCGGTTCTCCGCGTCTTGTACTGCAGGCCCTCCCGGCGAGCCCATGACGATTCCGCATCCATCTACGACCTCGGAACGCCTGCACTTGCTCGACGCCCTGCGCGGCTTCGCCTTGCTGGGCATCCTGCTGGCCAACGTCCTGGTCTGGTCCGGCTGGGTGATGGTGGACGACGCGGCAAGGGCGGCCTGGGCCGGGGAGGCAGCCGCCCTGTGGCAGTACCGGCTGCACCACCTGCTGGTCGACGGCAAGTTCTACACCCTGTTCTCGCTGCTGTTCGGGATCGGTTTCGCCATGCAACTGGAGCGATTGTCGCTGCAAGGGGACGATGGCTTGCGCATCTACCGACGGCGCGTGCTGGTCCTGCTCGGCATCGGGCTGGTGCACACCTGGCTGGTCTGGGACGGCGACATCCTGCTGCTGTACGCGCTGCTCGGCCTGCTGCTGCCGCTGTTCCGCCGCTGGAGCACGCGCAACCTGGTGCTGGCAGGCGTGGGCCTGGTGTTCGTCGTGCCGGTTGCCGGCAGGGCGTTGTTCCAGTCGCTCGGCTGGGCCCCGCACGCCGCCCTGTATTCCACCAGTTTCGCCATCGGCGAGGCGCTCGGCGCGGACACGTCGCTGGACAAGGTGCTGCCTTGGATGCAGCGCGAGGATTTCGCCGGCCGGCTGGCGTGGCAAGCCAGCGGCCCATGGTTCTCCTGGGGCTTGCGGCTGGAAAGCTGGCAGATCCCCAAGGTGCTGGGGATCATGCTGATCGGGATGGCGGCCGGACGCGGCATCGCCGTAGGCCGCCTGCCAGCCGACCGCCGCCTGCTGTGGCAGGTGCTGGCGGCGGGGCTGGCGATTGGACTGCCGGCAAGCCTGGACTATGCCTGGACGCCGCGGCTTGGACAGGACTCCTGGCCCTCCATGGTGGGGACGGTGCCGTTGGCGCTGGCGTATGCGGCGGCGTTCGCGTTGGCATGGCCACGTGCGCAACGCTGGTTGGGCGTGTTCGCGGCCCCCGGGCGGATGGCGCTGACCAACTATCTGCTGCAGTCGGTGATCGGAGTGTCCGTGTTCATGGGCATCGGCCTGGGGCTGGCGGGACGCCTGCCACTGACTGCCATCTGTGCGTACGCGTTCGGCCTGTACGGGCTACAGGTGCTGTTCTCGCGCTGGTGGCTGGCCCGGCACGCGCATGGCCCCATGGAAGCGCTATGGAGGCGGTGGACCTACGGGCGGCCAAGCGCGGTCGCGGGAGCGTACGTCGCGCCGCGCAACGCGGAGTGACCCCGGCGCGCGTGACGGGGCGGCCTACGCCTGCCCGCTGGCGATCCGGGGCCTGCGGTTACCATATGCCGGCTACGCCGGAGACCCTCATGCCCGACCTCGATGAAGCTGCGCGCCAGCGTGAGCTCGACGAGCAACATCTCGTCGACAGCCTGCCAGAGGCCACCTTCCAGGACATCGTTGCACTGGCCGCGCTGATTTGCGACGCGCCGATTGCGCTCGTGACTCTGATCGACCGCGATCGCCAGTGGTTCAAGGCCAGCACCGGCGTGGACGCGACCGGGACGCGCCGCGACGAGGCGTTCTGCAACCATGCCATCGCCAAGCCCGACCGGATGATGGAAGTGCCCGACGCGCACGATGACGCACGTTTCGCCGGCAACCGGCTCGTGGTCGGCCCCATGGGCATCCGCTACTACGCGGGGATGCCGCTGGTCTCGCCCAAGGGCACGGCGTTCGGCACCGTGTGCGTGCTGGACCGCAAGCCACGGTTGCTGGACGAGCAGCAGAAGCAGGGCTTGGCCGCCCTGGCAAGGTTGACGATGGCGCTGTTCGAAGCCCGTCACCAGCGTCTGCGCCGCGAGCGCGAGGAGCTCCTGCAGGACGCGCTGGTCAAGCCGAGCGCGGCACCGGCGCCGGGGGAGGCATCTGGGTACACGGTGGTGCTGGCGGAAGTGATGGACGCCGCCGGCGCCGCGCACAAGCTCGGCGCCCGCGTGTTCGAGGCGACCCTGCAGCGACTTGCGGAAGATCTGCAGGAGCGCCTGCAGCCCGGCGATACCCTGGATCGCGTGACCGGCAGCCAGGAATTGATCGGGGTGCTGCGCGGCGACCACATCCCGGCGAGCATCGATTTACTGGGCAAAGGCGTGGCCGCATTCGAGCGCGAGACAGGATTGCGCGTGCTGTTCGCCGAGGCGCCGGCGGTGTCCGCGCAGGAGGACGTGCTGGCCGTCTACCTGCGCGCGGAGCAGGTGTTGTCCGCAGCCAAGGATCGCCATTTCGCCGCGCTGGCGGCGTGACCCACTGTCGTCAGGGCGAGCCCTGACGCGCGATGCCGACGCGGCGAACGAGCGGCGAGAACCGCTCGTGCCGCCTCTCGAGACCCTTGGTGGGCGGTCCGTGTTCACGCTGCCCGGGCGGGCTGGATTGCTAGCGTGTGCGCTCCGAACCGCGAAGGACAGGATTGCGCACTTGAAGATCCAGCTCAACACCGACAACCACATCGACGGCACCGACGCGCTGGAGTCGCGCGTCAACGAGATGCTGGAGCAGCATCTCGGGCGCTTCTTCCCGCGCCTGAGCCGGATCGAGGTCTTCCTGTCGGACAGTAACGCCGACAAGGGCGGCGCCAACGACCGCCGTTGCGCGCTGGAGGCGCGGCTGCAGAACGATGATCCCATTGGTGCGAGCCACGACGACGAGAACACCGAGAAGGCCATCCGCGGCGCCTGCGACAAGCTCAAGGGCCTGCAGGAAACGCGGATCGAGAAGCAACGGGGCTACTAGCGGGACACGTCAGGAGAGCGGTCAATTTCGCTTCCCGGCCCAGCACTAACAGCCCGCTCGGCGGCAATCGCTGCCTTCCCGCACGCATCCACCTGCAGGACCAAGGCCCGGCCTCGCTGCCCGAGCCATACAGACCCCGTCCACTGTTCGCCGTAGCTCACGGCGTGTCGCCGCTCGCAGCCAGCTTGGCATCAAGCGTCGTTCGGTCGTAAGCGATGCCGCGCTGGATCACCCAAGTGATCGAGCGTGTGTTGCGGATATCGCGCCGCGGATCGGCGGCCAGCAGCACCAGGTCAGCCGGGGAGCCGATACGGAACCCGATCCGGTCCGGGTCGTCTCCGGCATAACGCGCGGCGTCGGTGGTGGCGGTGCGCAAGGCGTCCAGCGGTGTGAGACCCGCCTCCACGAACAAGGCCAGTTCCTCGTGCAAGGCAGCGCCCGGCACCACAAAAGGCTCAGTGCTGGCATCGGTGCCTGCAAGGAGGCGTACGCCGGTGCGATGCATGTCACCGACCAGCCGCAGCATCCGTGAATACACCGCCATCCCGGCCCGAAGCTCATCCGGCTTTGCATCAGCACGGTAATCGGCCCATTCCTTGCGAACGGAGGTCGGCACATGAGCCACGTAGGGGCTGTGGACCACGACAGGATCCGCAAGGAAGAATGCGCCGCGCATCTGCACCAGTGTCGGGATGTGCCACGTGCCCGCCGCGGCGAAACGCTTGAAAAGCGCGGTGCATGTCGCTTCATCATAGTGGCTGAGCGCCGCGGCGAGCCTGCCATTGGTAAGCAGCGACATCGAGTCGGCCTCGGGTTGCGCGTGCGTCCATGCCAGCGCGCCGGGGATGCAGCTCTCCAGCACCAGGGTGAGGTGGTCTATCGCACGCTGGCCACCCGTCACCGCCTCGATCGGCGTGCTGGCCAGTGGCACATGGCCCTCGACAGCGATCCCGAGTTGCTTCGCCTCGTCCAGCACGGCGCGGTATGCATCCAGCGGCAGCCGGTCGTAGACCTTGACGAAGTCCAGGCCTTCGCGCTTTGCCAGCCGCACCAATTCACGCGCCGCTGCCGGCGTTTCCGCCCCAAGTCCGAACGACAGGAACGGTGGCGCGCCATCCAGCGGTGGCGAGCCCCAACGCACCTTCGGCCCGGACGGATCGCGTCCGCCGGGTCGTCGCATGGCAAGCGCGGCGCCGAGATGGGTGCCGGCATCGCGCACGCGTGTCACGCCGTAGGCCAGGTACAGCGGGTAGTGCCAGGCCTCGCGCCCGTCGCGATGGGCATGCACGTGCGCATCCATCAGTCCGGGCATGGCGAACATGCCACGGCCGTCAATCTCCACCGCGCCGTCCACCTTGATGGCGGCATCGTGTCGCTCGAGACCTGCAATCACGCCATCCCTGAGCACCAAGGTAGCGCGTGGGGGTGCGACGCCGTCGGGATCGACCACGGCAATGTCGCGCACCACCACCGCTTGCGCATATGCCGGTGAGGCGCAGACGAGCAGCAAGGCTGCAAGAAGCCACGTTCCTCGCTTCCTACCCATGCCGCCTCGCCTCCCACCATCCGCGCCGAGGTCAACTCTGGACCGTCCTGCCCCCCAAGTAAATCTGCGCGGGGTCCCGCAAGACTTGCCCCGGCGAGCGCTGGAAGTCCAGAGGCAGGCTACGGATTCGCGCGCGACCTGCCGTTGCCTTCCGCTGCTTCACCTCGGGATTGCGCGAACTCCGGGAACGTCTCCTCCAGCGAATCCTTGTCGGGGAGGATGTAGAACACCCCGCCACGCTCGAACGTCGGACGGATCACCTGCTCGTAGAAATCGGGTGCCATGTTGATGCAGCCATGGGTGACGCGGTTGTCGTCTGGCGTGGGCGAGGCGAGGCGTTCGGCGCGGCGCTCGCGCGGGACGCCGGTCGCGGTGGGATGGATGGACACCGCGGACTCGTAGTCCACCCACAGCACGCGCCCTGCGTCCTCGGACGGGCCATAGCCTCCGATGAAGCGACCCGCCGGCGTGGTGCGGTCACGCCCCGGGATCTCGCGCAGCGCAAGGCCGGCGATGCCCGGGGCGGTGTGATCGCCGACCGCGGAGCCGAACAGCGCGGGCGCGGCACCGCGCAGCCGCCCGTCGCCGCCAAAGACCAGGACCTGCGCCGTGCGCTTGTCCATGACGGCGAAGGGATAGCCCTGGCTGTCCTTGGAGGCCACCACCCATCCCGCCAGCGCGATCAGGGTGGATGACACCTCCTGGTCGGGCGGGAGCTGGTCCATCACCGACGCCTTGGCCGCGTCAGGCTCGGCCGCATGCGCCACGCCCGCAAGCGGCAACAGGAGCGCGACGGCGAGTGCGTACGGCGTCAACCTGGTCAGTGGTGCGTTGCGAGCGGAAATAGGTTGGTTCCTCGAGTGGTTGAGACGGCCAACCGGACCCGGTGGCCGCGGGGGCCACCGGACTCGGGTTCAGCCTTTCGTGGAGGTTGGTGCGAAGACGATCAGCCGCGCGGGACGCGGCGCGGCGACGTCTCGAGCTGCTGCACGCGCGTCTCCAGCTGGTCCAGACGCTGGTTTGCCCGCTGCGCGGACTGGTTGGCGGACTCGGCGCTCTGCGCCGCACCCTGCACCCTCGAATCGAGCTGGTCGAGGCGCGTGTTGATGCGTGCGAAGTCGTCGTCGTAGGTGGCGCAGCCCGTCATTCCCAGCGTGGCGAGGATCGCCACTCCGACAAGACGCGCCATTCCGTGCTGTTGCTTGGTCAGAGACATTCCAGTTCTCCTTGCGGTTGGAAAGAAAACGGCCCGATCGGCGCCGCCCTGTCCCCCTACAGGTGAGCTTGGGATACAACGTCGCGCGTTAAGCCGATGTGGCCGGCAGGCACGGAGCGCACACTTCGCAGCAGACCTAACGTCCGCAAGCGACGCACTACGCGTCCTTCGGTGGTTCCTTCCCGAGCAGCGACTTCAGGCCTGCGAACGGATTGGACGTGGCGGCGGCCGGCGTGTCCTCGGCGGCCTGCGCACTGACGCCCGTGTAGTCGGCCAGGCGCGAATGCTCGTTGTCGTGGCAATACACGCACAACAGCTCCCAGTTGCTGCCGTCGGGCGGATTGTCGTCGTGGTTGTGGTTGCGGTGGTGGACCGTCAGCTCGCGCAGGTTGGCGCGGGTGAACTCGCGCGCGCAGCGGCCACAGACCCACGGATACATCTTCAGCGCACGCTCGCGATACCCCTGCTCCCGCTGCTCTGCGTTACGCCGGGCCGCGGCAACGATGCGGTCGAGCCGTTCGTCCTGCGGCGTGCGCGTGCTCATGGCTTCGCTGGAACACCGGAAGCCGGCGCCGTATCCGACACCGCTTCCTGCTTCTGCACCGTGGCGAAGTTGTACAGCACGCGGACCTCGCCGGGGCTGGCCCAGGCCATCGCCAGGGTCGCGCTGCGATCGCCCTTGCGGTAGTACATGCTCGCGCCGCCGCGGGTGTCGACCGGCGAATAGTGGTGCTCGGTCCAGCCGGCGGCCAGCATTGCCGCCTGCGCCTGCGGGGCAAGGCCCAGCACCTCGCCGGGGGACCGCACTTCCACCGCCTGCGCGCCCTCGTTTTCGTTGACTTCGATGACGACGTGCTCTGCGGGCAGGAAGACGTCGGTGGGGAACCATGCGGGAAGGGCGGCGGGAACGGGTGTGGGCTCGGCAGCAGCCAACTGCGCGCTGGCTGCTGGGGTGGCGACGTCCTCGCCCTCGGCTGCGGTGGGTGGTGCCACGCCCGCACCATCGGCGGCCGCCGTGCGATCACCGCCGCAACCACCCAGGGCCACTGCCACTGCCAGCACGAAGAAGTAGGAACGCATTGTCTGGCGGCGCTGGGAAAGGAAGCGGAAATACTACACGCGGCAATCGGGCCGGAATCGAGTCTTTGCGCGCACAAGAGCATGGAGCCGCCCATTCGGCATGTGCGCTGACATGCGCGTTGTCGTTCGTTCGACGGGTATCCTGACCGCCCGCCTCCACCCCATCCCACATGACGCATCGCCCTGCCCGCCTTGCTGCCTGCCTCAGCGTCCTGCTGCTTGCTGCCTGCAGCGCTCCACCGCCCTATACAGGCGGCGATGTGGCCGAACTGCAGCGGATCGACGTCACGGTGGGAACGGGCGAGCCCGCGACGGCCGGCGACGAAATCAGCGTGCACTACACCGGCTGGCTCCATGATCAGAACGCCCCCGACAAGCGCGGCCAGAAGTTCGACAGCTCCCGCGACCGCGGCCAGCCGCTGGTGTTCCGCCTGGGCACCGGTCGCGTCATCCGCGGCTGGGACGACGGCATCGAAGGAATGCAGCGCGGCGGCAAGCGGGAACTGCGGATCCCGTCGGGCCTGGGTTACGGCGCACGCGGCGCCGGCAAGGTCATTCCGCCCGGGGCGTCGCTGGTCTTCGAGGTCGAGCTGCTGGATATCCGCAAGTAGGTTGCGGACTCGCAGGGCACCTCGACGCTGCCCCTGTACGCCGGTGCTAGGATGCATTGCGGGCATGCGCCCGCTTCTCGCGTTCCGCGGCCTGCATGGCCCGCCTCGCTCCCTCTCACGCGTTATCGCCCGTCCCGATGGGCGACGCTTCAAGGGGAGCAGCATGCCCGGTTACACCACGCGCAACCTCACCGTCCACGTGGGCGGCCACGCCTACCTCCTGCGCGTGCTCAGCGACCGCCAGCAATTCGCCGACCCCGATGGCCACGGCGAGCGCCTGGGGATCTCCTCCGCGCAATGGTGCTTGTTCGGCCAGCTGTGGCCTTCGGGCAAGTTGCTGGCGCAGGCCATGGCGCGCGCCGACATCGCCGGCAAGCGGGTCCTGGAGATCGGCTGCGGCATCGGCTTGCCGAGCCTGGTGCTGCAACGCCGGGGCGCCGACGTGGTGGCCTCGGACATGCACCCGATGGCCGAACCCTTCCTGGCCTACAACGCAGCCCTCAACGGCCTGCCTGCCCTGCACTACCGGCAGCTGCGCTGGGGCCACCCGCTGCCCGCCCTGGGCGACTTCGACATGCTCATCGCCAGTGACGTGCTGTACGAACGCGGCCATGCCGAACTGCTGTCGAACGTGGTCGGGCGCCATGGCCGGGCAACGTGCGAGCTGGTGCTCACCGACCCCGGCCGCGGCCACAGCGCCGAACTCACCCGCTTGCTGGCGGCGCAGGGATTCGAGGTCAGTGAGTCGCGTTGTCCGATGGACGATGAGGATCGCGACGCGCGCGGGCGGCTATTGCACTACCGGCGCGCGGCCTGAAGGCAAGAACGCGGTCGGAGACCATGACTCCAGCGCCGCCCTGGCGCGGTCAGCCACCTGCAGCACGCGCAGGAAGTTCCCGCCCGCCAGCTTGGCCAGCTCGTCATCTCGCCAGCCGCGCCGCGCCAGCTCCACCAGCAGGTTCGGATAGCGGGACACGTCTTCCAGCCCGTCGACCTTGAAGGCGATCCCGTCGAAGTCGGCGCCGATGCCGACATGGTCGACACCCGCGACCTTCCGGATATGGTCGATATGGTCCGCGATGTCGGCGATCCCCACGCGTGGGGGCGGATGGTCCGCCTCCCAGCGGGCCATGTCACCGCTCGCCTTCTCGCGGTCCCCGCCGTGCTGGCGCAGCAGGGAGTCCCAGTACGCGTCGCCACGTGCCATCCAGTCGGCGAATTCCTTGCTGGCGAAGTACGGCACGAAGCCCACCATCACCACGCCGCCGTTGGCGGGCAGCCGGCGCAGGACATCGTCGGGCACGTTGCGCGGAACGTCCGCCAGCGCGGCGGCGTTGGAATGGCTGAAGATCACGGGTGCGCGGGCCACATCCAGCACGTCGCGGGCCGTGTCCGCCGAGGCATGCGACAGATCCACCAGCATGCCTGCGCGCTCCATCCAGCCGACCATGGCCACGCCATCCGGGGAAAGCCCGCCGTGCCGTGCCGGCCCGGCATGCCCGTCGGCGAAGTCGGTCGGGCCGGAATACGCCAGCACGTTCGCGCGAACGCCCTCCCGCGACAGCCGCCGCACCGTGGCTTCGTCGCGCCCGAGGCGCCCGGGATCTTCCAGTGCCAGCAGGACGGCGATGCGCCCCTGCGCACGGTGGCGGCGCGCGTCCTCGGCGGACATGGCGAGCGCAAGGTCTTCCGGGTGGCGTGCAACCAGCGCGCGCGCAAAGGCCACGCCCTTCAGCGTGCCCTCCAGCCCGGGTTCGTCCTCGCGCCAGCCGGCGTTGAGCAGCTGCGCGCCCACGCCACCCGCGCGCCAGCGGGGAATGTCGGTGTCTCCCGCGGCCCGCGCGCTGATGTCGTAATCGTCCAGCCCGCGAGGACAGGCCTTGCCGCAGGCGTGGTAGTGGCCCATGAGGTCGTTGTGGCCATCGACCAGTGGATGCGCGCGCAGCAGGTGCGCAACGCGCGCTTCCGGCGTGCCCGTCGATGCCGCCACGCCTGACACGGCGTTCAACGAGGCACACGCCGCAAGGAACGGGAAGGCTGCGACTGCAAGGTAGAAGCGGAACATGCGGTCTCCTTGCACCCTAAAAGGGGTCAGAGAACATAATCGTTTGAAGCTCGCCGCGGCCGCCCCTGGGGACGCACCTCGACCGGACGCTTCAGCGCCTTTTCCACCATAAGGCGAAATGCGGGTGAGCCAAGCGCGCGCTCCTGCTGCATGTGGGCCCGGATATCGGCCAGCACCTCGTCCGATAGCGCCTCCACAAGCACTCGTCGATAGGCCATCTCTCGCTCACCGGCTTCCCGACCCAATGCCAGATAGCCAGCATGCGGCGTCAGGCGGGCGTCCGCCCGCATTCCAAGATGACCGTGCACGCTGGACCAGCGGTAGTCCCAAGGGAGCTCCACCATTGCCGCGCGCACCGGATTGAGTTCGATGTAGCGCAAACATGCAAGCAGGTAGCGATCGCTGTCGACCAGGCACGACCTGTAGCGACCTTCCCACAACGTCCCGGTCCGGCCGTATCGCGTGTTGAAGGCACGCACGTACCGCCGCCCCAGCGCCTGCATCATGCGCGAGACGGCCCCGGCCACGTTGGCGCTCACCAGCAGGTGCACGTGGTTCGTCATCAGCACGTAGCCGTGGATGGAAACGCCCTGCTCGCCTGAGACTCGCTCCAACGCCTGCAAGTAGGCAGCGAAGTCCTCGTCGTCAATGAAGGTCGCCCCACGGTTCACCCCGCGATGGGTGATGTGCAGGGGAATCCCGGGCAGCTCGAGGCGTGGGCGACGCATGGACCCACGATGCCGCGTGCGTCTGGCGAGCGCAGTCAGCCCATCGCTCAAAAAGGGGTCAGAGAACATTTCCTCAACGCAGCCTCAACAATCGGCGCGTCTCAAACGGAAATGTTCTCTGACCCCATTCTTGATTTTTGTTGCGGATCATTTCCTGCAGTTGGCGCCCGTCAAAGTCAGGAGCCCGTACTGCGAATCGGCGATGACGACGTCACGACAACCGTCGGAATTGATGTCCGCAACCGCAAGCGTCCGCCCGAAATAGTGACTCGTCGGAAACGAGTTGATGAAAACAGACACGCGCGTCTCTGGCTCGAATCCGTTCGGATCCTGGAGGTAATACCCCATGTCCGAGAAGCCGCCATGGACGGTCACGATGTCATCCAAGCCATTGCCGTCCAGATCCGCCAACACGATGGGCTGCGGCATGTCCCATGAATCGAGGACGCGATCCAACTCGTAGCTTCCATCGGGGCGCGCCAAGTAGATGCCAATGCCGGCAGGCCTGTTGGATGCCAAGCTGAACACCAGATCCTTGCGGCCGTCGCGGTTCACATCGGTGGTGTCGGCGCCCCAGCCGATCCACAGGCTCCCGTCCTGGCGACGCGGCAGGATGTATTTGACCGGCTCGCCAAAGGACCCGGCGCCGTCGTTCAACATCAGGAACCACCAGTCTCCACTGTAGACGACCAGGTCGGGGCGACCGTCCCCGTTGATGTCGCGGGCCAAGAGGTTGGGCCGACTCAGGTCTGGAATCCCCTCCACTTCACGACCCGACAACCCGCCTGCGCCATCGCCCTTGTAGAGGACCGCGCCGTATTCAGGGCGCTTGGCGAGCACGTCGGGCCTGCCATCGCCGTCGTAGTCCTCCACTGCAATCGAGGAGAATCCCCTGTTGTACTGCCGCTCATCGACAATCTCCGTCGCCGCCAGGGACTGCGACTGCGAGTCGTAACGAATCACGGACAGCCCCCGCTGATGGCCGACCACGATTTCGTTGACCCTGTTTCCGTCGAGATCGGACAGGACCATATCGCCTGTCTGCGACGAATACGTCTCCAGGTATCGCACGGTAATCGGCTGGTCCAATGCCCCATCCGGCTTCTGCCGGAACACCATGACGACGCTCTCGCGGTCGGGCCAGGACGTCTGTCCCGCAACACCCGCGGTCATCACCGCGATGTCCGGCCGCCCATCGCCTGTCACGTCGCCGACGGCGACCGCACTGGCGAAGTATTCGCCACCCACGTTCGGTGATTGCCGGACGTGGCTGACCACCGCGTTCAGCCGGAAGTTCCGGTTGATCGAATTTGGCGGAGGCGGCGCGGGTGGATTGACGATGGGACCGCCACCGGAACCGGTGCCTCCTCCCGGGGCGGGACGACCGCCACCGCCGCCACCGCAACCTGCCAGCAACGTGGCCAATACGGCGATCCCGAACGCTCGATACGCATGGCAGGCCATCGACATCCCGATTCCTTCCCCTACTGTTCCATCCGACCGCCGCATGCTCGCACAGCCGGGAAAACGAAAACGGGGTGAGGTTCACTTCCTACATCCGCGCGGACCCGCCTCCCCCTCCCTGCTGCGCTGCACCCGCTGCATCGACCTCAACCCGGTGCGCGCCCGCATCACCGACGCCCCCACCGCATTCCCGTGGTCGAGCTGCCCCAGCCGTGCGGCCTGCGCGACGAGGTCTCGCCCACCCCGCACCCCGTCCAACGCGCGCTCCGCACCGAGGGCTACCGCGCCATGCTTGCCGAGGCGGTCAGCGACATAGACCTGGCCACGATCCGCCTATACCTGCAACAACAACGCGCCTACGGCCGCGACGACTCCCGCGCGATGGTCGAAGCCAGGACGCAACGGTTCGCCAGGGTGAGGCCGGCGCATCGGCCGGCCAAATCATCGGCTGCGGAGAAGTGAACCTGACCCCGTTTTCGCGAGTCTTGACTTTCGTACAACAACCGAGGTCGAAAAAGGCCCAAAGGGGTCAGAGAACATTTTCCCAACGCAGCCCCAACTGCCGGCGCGCTTCAAACGGAAATGTTCTCTGACCCCTTTTCGTCCCGCCATCCGCCCGCGCGGGCGCCCCAAGGCTGGGGACATATGTACCTGACCCCTTTTCCTAGCGCGCGCCCCGCGCATCAACCGGCCAACCCATCCAATCGCCGGAACGGGATAAGTGAACCTGACCCCGTTCTTTCAGATAAGTGAACCTGACCCCGTTTTTTTCACCGAAATGTTCTCTGACCCCTTTTTGTCTGTTCCTTTTGGACCCCTTTTTGCCGGTATTCTTGCTCAGCTGGATGGACGCTCCTGCGGTGGCTTTCGATGCCGCCGCCCTCCGCGCTTGCCGCGTCGATTGGGAGGCCTCGTCGCCCAAGCGCGCATCTTGTCCAAGAACTGAAGGTCACGCTCAACCCAGTCGAGTTCCCCTCCCTCTGCGTGAGCCTGTGCTTCCTTTAGGTCCTTCTCCGCGCGATCGAGATACCCACGCGTCTGCTCTTTTGCATTGGCGCGGAGTTGAGGAGTGATGTCGGAATTCTGAGCCGTTTCCATTGCTCTCTTCGCCAGATCGATAAGAGCACGTCCCCTCGACTTCAGGAGGGTCGGGCTACTCCAACCGGGATGAAGATCCAACTGGCGGTCAACAAATGCCACGACACCTTCAATCTCGCCAGCCTTTCTCATCGCAATGACAGTTCGCTTTGCATCGTTTTCGTCAACAACAGCTTGGCTAGCCCAAGCCAGCAACTCGGAGGCGAGTCTGCGATTCTTTTCGCTAGGGGCATCGCTATGAACAAGCCCTTCGGCGAGCAAGACCAAACTATTCCGCGGAAATGACGGCAATGCCGCGCGATGCTTCCCAACAAAGTTCGCGACAAGCTCATCATTTCCAATTAGCCGCGCAACATTTACGAACAAATCCACCACTCGAACGTTGTACGGATCATTCGCAAGGAGTTCGTCGATCTCGCTTCTAGCCTCATCAACTTTTCCCAGCACTAAAGCTTCTTCAACCTTCTTTACACGCTTCGCTAGCGCATGCCGCGGATGAGCCGGCAATGTACAGGTGACACTACTCTCAGCAAGATCGAAAATTGGAGCAGGATTTCCGGCATCCCGCATTGAACGGATAATCGTCGGGATACCCTGCCCTTCCGCCTGCGCAAGATTCAGTCGATTGAACAGGAGCGACAATGCCTGATTCCGCCAAAGCGGCCGCCCGCGCCCTTCAAGAAACGCCGCACGATCCACGCCTGCCATTAGGGCGCCTGGCGAGGTGATCTCAATACGATCAGAAAACACGGTTATTCGAATCGGTTGCGCCGAAATGTAGTCGCGATGCACGAAAGCATTGACGACGGCCTCTTTCAACGCTCTTTCGGGGAACTTCGAAAAATTTGGTGTGAACAAATCCGTCTTATCGAAAACTGTGCTCGATTGGGCATTTATAAGCTCAAGCACACGACTTACTTGACTGGCGATGGGCCCCGAAATCTCCTGCCGCTCCGCATAAGGCTCGCCGCGATCTACGCCAGGATAAACGGACACAATTGCTGACGCGCCCGGGACAAACCGGGTTGCATCACGGCCGAACATTAGAACAGAGAAATTTCGCGGGCGGAGGACGCCGGTGAAAGGTTCTTTAACCCCTATCGAAGGCATTAGGGCATGTATCGGCTTTTCCTCATCGAAATAGTCGTCGATGTCTCTCCCCGGATCCCAAAGAGTCGCGCGAGTTAGCACTTCCCTGAGCGTTAGAAGGTCGATATCTTGTGAAGTTGCGCTATCAGCGACATCACGATCCCAAGGCAGCGCATCACCTTTCCGGACCAGTAACTCACGGAGAATTCCGTCGCGCGCCTCTCTAGTTTCACGGCCGATGCGAACGAAGTACTTCCCACTATCCTGATCCGAGCGGAACTGATGCGCTCTTCTAGAACGAGGAGCAATAAAAACGAGTATGCGCTTTTGCTGGTCGTCGATTCGTAACTCTTCAGTCAGAGGTGCCAGCATCGGATCAACACGATTGCGGCACTTCTCCAACACCCTTCCTTCGACCTCTTTAAGTCGTTCTGCGGTTAGACCGACAAAATTCACACGCTGAAAGCCGTCGTCATCTTTGATTTCTTGGGCACCGCAGACTACGTACCCACCGCCCAAATTAGACCAATCATTTGCGAATGCAACGATAGTGCGCACGACGTCGTCAACGTCTGCGACAGCTTCCTTCCACTCGACTTGCTCGCTTTCTCGTTGAGCAATCTCTTTCAGGTCGATATTGGGCATCAGTTCTCCAAAGGCTTCTCAACCATTTGAGAAAATGTCAAAAATAGAAATTAAGTCGTCGATCTCACATATTCCGCCGATACTCCCCACCCACCTCATACAACGCATGGCTGATCTGCCCCAGCGAATGCGTCTTCACCGCTTCCATCAGCGATTCAAACACATTCCGCCGCTCGCGCGCCGTCGCCTGTAGCGCACGCAAGCCCTCGGCCGCATAGCCGTTGCGGTTGCCCTGATACCCCGCCACGTTCGCAATCTGCTGCCCCTTCTCCCCTTCCGTCGAACGGATCAGCTCGATCTCGGTGGCGATCTCGCCGGCGTGTTCCTTCGGCAGGAAGGTGTTGACGCCCACCAGCGGCAGGCTGCCGTCGTGCTTCTTGTGCTCGTAGTACAGCGACTCTTCCTGGATCTTGCCGCGCTGGTACATGGTGTCCATCGCGCCCAGCACGCCGCCACGCTCGCTGATGGCCTCGAACTCCTTGTAGACCGCTTCCTCCACCAGGTCGGTGAGGTAGTCCACGGCGAAGCTGCCCTGCCAGGGGTTCTCGATGAAGTTGAGCCCCAGTTCCTTGTTGATGATCATCTGGATGGCCACCGCGCGGCGCACGCTTTCCTCGGTGGGCGTGGTGATGGCTTCGTCGTAGGCGTTGGTGTGCAGGCTGTTGCAGTTGTCGAACAACGCATACAGCGCCTGCAGCGTGGTGCGGATGTCGTTGAACTGGATCTCCTGCGCGTGCAGGGAGCGGCCGCTGGTCTGGATGTGGTACTTCATCATCTGGCTGCGGCTGGACGCGCCGTAGCGCTCGCGCATGGCGCGCGCCCAGATGCGGCGGGCCACGCGGCCGATCACGGTGTACTCCGGGTCCATGCCGTTGCTGAAGAAGAACGACAGGTTGGGCGCGAAGTCGTCGATCTTCATGCCGCGCGCCAGGTAGTACTCCACGATGGTGAAGCCGTTGCTCAGGGTGAAGGCGAGCTGGCTGATCGGGTTCGCCCCGGCCTCGGCGATGTGGTAGCCGGAGATGCTGACCGAATAGAAATTACGGACGCCGTTGTCCACGAAGTACTGCTGGATGTCGCCCATCATCCGCAGCGCGAACTCGGTGCTGAAGATGCAGGTGTTCTGCGCCTGGTCTTCCTTGAGGATGTCCGCCTGCACGGTGCCGCGCACCGTGCGCAGGGTCTCGGCCTTGATGCGGGCGTAAGTGTCGGCGTCCACCAGCTGGTCGCCGGTCATGCCGAGGAAGGCCAGGCCGAGGCCGTCGTTGGTCGGCGGCAGGTCGCCGTGGTACCGGGGGCGCTCGCGGCCTTCGAAGAAGGCGTCGATCCTCGATTGCGCCTCGGCCCAGCGCGCGTCGTCGGCCTTCAGGTACTTCTCCACCTGCTGGTCGATGGCGGTGTTCATGAACAGCGCGAGGATGATCGGCGCGGGGCCGTTGATCGTCATCGAGACGCTGGTGGTGGGCGCGCACAGGTCGA
>JAEWFT010000013.1 GCA_023388715.1 Pseudomonadota bacterium | reverse complement strand
CGGCTGCAGCGCGTGCTCGGTGGCCTGCGGGTCGAGCGCGCGCGCCAGCGCCAGCGCCTGCCGCGCATTGCCCGCGCGGCCGTCGTGCAGGGCCACCGCGCTCATGGCCGGCATGCCGTGCACCGTTGCGGCGATCGCATCAATCCGTTCCGTGGGCGGCATCGTCGCTTCACCGGCGGCACTCTACACTGGCCGCTTGACCCGAATCCGGAAGGCCGTCCATGTCGCAAGCGTTGCCCGATCCCGCCCTTGACCAGTTGTTCCGCACCGCGCGGACCTACAACGCCTTCTCGGGCGAGATCCCGGAGCACACGCTGCGCCAGCTGTACGACCTGCTGAAGTTCGGACCGACCGCGGCCAATTCGACGCCGGCCCGCTTCGTGTTCGTCAAGTCGCAGGAGGCCAAGCAGAAGTTGGCGCCGGCGCTGGACGAGGGCAATCGCGCCAAGACGCTGGCCGCGCCGGTGACGGTGATCGTCGGATTCGACGAGGACTTCCACGAGAAGCTGCCGGTGCTGTTCCCGCATACCGACGCCAAGAGCTGGTTCGACGGGCCGCGCGAGGGCCGCCACGTGCCCGCGTTCCGCAATGGCAGCCTGCAGGGCGCCTACCTGATCCTGGCCGCGCGCGCGCTGGGGCTGGACACCGGCCCGATGTCGGGGTTCAACCACGCGTTGGTCGACGAGGCGTTCTTCGCCGGGACCGCGATCAAGTCCAACTTCCTGGTCAATCTCGGCAAGGGCGACCCTGCCAGCATCTTCCCGCGTTCGCCGCGACTGGGCTTCGATGAAGCCTGTCGTATCCTCTGACCCCGCGCCATCCCCGCCAAGGAAACCGCCATGCACCAGCCCCCGTTTCGCCTGCTGATCCTCGCCGCCGCGCTGGCGGTGGGCCTTGTCGCCTGCAAGCAGGCCACGCCGCCGCCGGCTGACACCGCCGCGCCGCCCGCGGCCACCGCGCCCGTCGCCGATGCTGCACCCACGATCGAGGCCCAGTCCGGCACCTACAAGCTGGATCCGACCCACACCATCGTGCTGGCGCAGTGGAACCACATGGGCTTCTCCAACCCCAGCCTCAACTTCGCCAATGGCAACGGCGAGCTGGTGTACGACGCCGCCAACCCGTCGGCCTCGATGGTGCAGGTGACCTTCCCGCTGTCGGGCATCACCAGCTTCACCCCGGACTTCGACACCCATCTCGCCAGCGGCGATTTCTTCGACGTCGCCAAGTTCCCCGAAGCCACCTTCAAGAGCACCTCGGTCGCCGCCAACGGCCCCAACCGGTTCACCGTGGCCGGCGATTTGACCATCAAGGGCATCAGCAAGCCGGTGACCCTGGACGTCACGCTCAACGGCGCCGGGCCGCACCCGATGACCAAGGCGCCGACGATCGGCTTCGATGCCACCACCACCGTCAAGCGCAGCGACTGGGGCCTGGACTATGCCGCGCCCGCGGTCAGCGACGAGGTCAAGCTGCGGATCACCACCGAAGCCTCGCTGGTCGCCGGCAGCGCGGCGGGCGCCGCTGCGGCAACACCCGCCGACGCCGCTGCGCCGGCCCCAGCCGCCGATGCGCAGCCGGTGGAGCCGGAGGAAGCGGTGGGCAATCCGTACGCCACCCCGACCCCGGCCACCGAGGCGCCGGTCGAGAAGTAACGCTTGATGCTGCTTCGACCCTCCACCCACCGAGGCCGGCAAGGCCGCGGTGGGGTGGAGCGCCGACTGGGTTTTTCGTTCGGCGAGTTCCATGACCCGAAGTGGATGGGGTTCGGGCCCCTGCGGGTGCTCAACGAGGATCGCTACGCGCCGGGCGCCGGATTGCCGGTGCAGCGACGCGCGAACATGGAGCTGGTCGAGATCGTGCTTGCGGGTCGCCTGGCCTGCGCGGACGGTGTTGGCGGCGAGCAGGTGCTGGAGGCGGGGGACGTGCGCTGGACCGGCGCCGGCCACGGCATCGAGCACGCCACCCGCAACCCCGATGCGAACGCGCCCGCGCTTGCGCTGCAGGCGTGGCTGCAGCCGGAGCGCTTGAACGCCGCCCCGCGATGCGCGCAGCGCCAGTTCGACCTGCACGCTGCGCGCGGCGCATGGCGGACCCTGCTCTCGCCGGATGGCGCCGGGGAGTCCA
Source organism: Pseudomonadota bacterium (assembly GCA_023388715.1). GTDB lineage: Bacteria > Pseudomonadota > Gammaproteobacteria > Xanthomonadales > Xanthomonadaceae > Thermomonas. Next base: position 29,971 of record JAEWFT010000013.1, on the reverse strand, counting down.
TCCCGATCCGCCTGCAGGCCTGGCTTCGCACGGCCCGGTTGCCGGCGGGGGAGTCCGTCGCCGTGGACCTTGATCCGCAGCGTCGCTATTGGCTGCAGGTGACGGCCGGCGCGGTGGAGGCCGGCGGCCATCGGCTCGCGGCCGGCGATGCGCTGGCGCTGGAGCGTGAGGCCGGTGGCCTTGCGGTGCGCGCCATCGCGGCGAATGCCGACGTACTGCTGTTCGACCTGCCCGGCTGAGGCCGCTGCTAGACTGGCGGGGTTTTCCGCCCCCCGCATCGCCATGGCCCACCACGAGCACGTCGCTTCCTCGCCCGCCAACGCCCAGACGACGTACGAAGTGCGTCGCGCGGACCTGCCGCTGAGCTGCCCGATGCCGTCGATGGCGCTGTGGAATTCGCATCCGCGCGTCTACTTGCCGATCGAGGCCGACGGTGGCCGCAGCCTGTGCCCGTACTGCGGCGCCACCTACGTGCTGATCGACTGATCCGGCGCCCGTCGTGGGCCGGCTGACCGTGGTGCAGTTGCTGCCGGCGCTGGAGGCCGGCGGCGTGGAGCGTTCGACGCTCGAGATCGCCGAGGCGCTGGTGCGCGCGGGTCACCGCGCCATCGTGGTCTCCGCCGGCGGCCGCTTGCTGCCCCGGCTGCTGGCGCGCGGCGCGGAGCACGTCGAGCTGGCGGTGGGCCGCAAGTCGCCACTGGCGTTTCGTAACCTGCCCGCGCTGCGCCGCGCGTTCGCCGGGGCCGACATCGTGCATGCGCGCTCGCGGATGCCGGCCTGGCTGGCGTGGCGCGCGCTGCGGGGCATGCACGGGACGCGGCCCGCCTTCGTCACCACCGTGCACGGGCTCAATTCGCCCAGCGGCTACAGCGCGGTGATGACCCGCGGTGAGCGCGTGGTGTGCGTATCCGAGACCGTCCGGGCACACCTGCTCGCCCACTATCCCGACCTGGAGCCTGCGCGCTTGCGGGTGATCCCGCGCGGCATCGATCCCGCCGCGTTCCCGCGCAGGCCGCACCTCGATCGCAGCATGCGCGAGGCGCTTGCGCAGGCGCATCCGCAACTGACGGGGGACGGCCCGTTGCTGCTGCTGCCCGGCCGCGGCACCCGGCGCAAGGGCCATGCCGACGCGCTGCGGTTGCTGGCGCAGCTGCGCGCGGGCGGCACCGATGCGCGGCTGTGGATGCCGGGGGTGGTCGAGGCAAGCCGCGGGCGCTACCTGGAGGAGCTGCGGGGCGACGCACGTGCATTGGGAATTGCTGGCGCGGTGGCCATGACCGAACCGACCGACGCGATGGCCAGCGCCTACGCTGCCAGCGACCTGGTGCTGCAGTTGTCGCGCAAGCCCGAGGCGTTCGGGCGCACGGTGGTCGAGGCGCTCGCCGTCGGAGTGCCGGTGCTGGGTTGGGCGCAGGGCGCCGCCGGCGAACTGTTGGCGCAACTGCAACCGGAGGGCGCGGTGGCGCCGTTCGACGAGGACGCGCTGGCAGCGCGTGCGCTGGGCCTGCTGGCCGCGCCGCCCGCGCCACCGGCGACGATGCCGTATACCCTGCAGGCCATGCAGGACGCGACCCTTGGACTCTACCGATCGCTGGTGGCGGCATGAGCGCCGCGCCGGGCGCCGATGCGGTGCCGGGCTGGCGCTGGGCGCCCGCCTGGGTGATTGCGTTCGTCGCGTTGTGGCCCGCCCCGGGTTATGCGGAAGGCGTGCTGGTGCTCGGCGCGCTGGCCGGGCTGTTCAAGCTGGTGGCAAGCCGCTTTCGCGGCGGCGCCGCCCTGCTGAGCGGCCCTGCGTGGGCACTGACCAGCGTGCTGTTCTTCGCCTACTGGATGCCGCAGCTGCTCTCGGCGCCAGACGCGCTCGATCGCGGGCGCGCGCTGCAGGAAGCGGTGATCGACCTGCGCTACCTGCCGTTCCTGTGGGTGGTGGCGTCGGCGGTGGCCAGCGAGCAGGGGCGGCGACGCACGTTCGGCGGCCTGGCCATCATCGTGCTGGCGTGGACCGCGGATGCGCTGGTGGAGGCGATGTCCGGAACCAGCCCGCTGTTCTGGGCGCTGGACCAGGCCAAGCTCGCGATCAGCGGGCGGGGCATGTGCACCCCGGAAGACGTCGCGGCCGCGGACCGGCTCGGCGGCATCCTGGGGCCGTGCAACCTGAAGCTGGGGATCGTGCTGGCCAGCCTGTCGCCGTTTGCGCTGGACTTCGCGCAGCGCAGGGCGGGGCGCTGGGGCTGGCTGGCCGCGGCGGTGGCGATCGGCCTGGTGGTCATGCTGGCGGGCTCGCGCGCCTCGTGGCTGACCTATGCGCTGGTGCTGGTCTGGACCGGCTGGCGACTGCTGGGCTGGCAGCGGATGCTGGCGATCATGCTGCTGGCGGTGCTGTCGCTGGGACTGGCCGCGCTGGTGTCGCCACCGCTTGGCGAGCGCCTGCAGCGCAGCGCCGAAGTCCTGTCCGGCGACGCCGCCGGGGTGGACCACGCGCTGTCGGGACGCGCGCGGATCTGGTCGGCGGCCGCCTGCATGGTGCGTGCGCACCCGGTCAACGGCGTGGGCGCGCGGGGGTTCCGCGAGGCGTTCCCGAACTGCGACCCGCAGCCCGGGCAGATCGCGGCCTGGGGTACCGGCGTGGCCCTGCACGCGCACCAGATCGTGCTCGAGGTGCTGGCGGAAACCGGCCTGCTCGGCCTGCTCCTGTGGTTGGCCGGCGCGGCGCTGGCGTGGCGCGCGTGGCGGTATGCCGACGCGCCGGCGCGCGAGCGTGCGCGCCCGGCGATGCTGGCGCTGGCAGTGAGCGTGTTCCCGCTCAACACCCACCTGGCCGTGTATTCGACCTTCTGGGGCAGCGTGTTGCTGCTGCTGGCCGCGCTGTATGCCGGCAGCCTGTGGGGCCAGCCGGCGCCCGCCGGTCAGCGGTAGCGGGAGGTCCCGTCGGGCTGCCGCTTGAAGCGCCGGTGCAGCCACAGGTACTGGCTTGGCGCTTCCCGCACCATCGCCTCGATCGCCAAGTTGACCCGCGCGCTGTCGGCCACCGCATCGTCGCCCGGGAACGGCGCCAGCGGCTCGCCGATCCGCAGCACGTAGCGGTCGCGACCGTCCTCGCCCGTCACCCGGCGATGGAAGAACGGCACCACCGCGCAGCCGGTGATCCGCGCGAACTGGTGGGTGGCGGTGATGGTCGCCGCCGGGATCCCGAAGAACGGCGCGAACACCGTCTCCTTGCCGCGCATGTCCTGGTCCGGCGCGTACCACAGCAGGCCGCCGCGCTTGAGGTGGCGGATCGCCGCGCGGGTGTCGCCATTGCCGAACATCGCGCTGGCATAGCGCAGGCGGCCCCGCAGCACCGCCCATTCCATCACCGGGCTGTGGTGGCGGCGGTACATGCCGGCCAGCGGCACGTGGTCGCACAGCAGCCGTCCGCACATCTCCAGCGTCATGAAATGGCCGGACACCAGCAGCACCCCGCGGCCCTGCGCGAGCAGCCGCTGCAGCAGCTCGGCATTCTCGACCTGCGCGCGCTCGCGCATCGGGGTGGCGTCGCCCCACCAGGCGCGTGCGAATTCGAACAGGCCGATGCCGACGTCGCGGAAGTTGGCCCGCAGCAGCGCCTCGCGTTCGGCCTCGCCGAGTTCCGGCAGGCACAGCGCCAGGTTGGTGCGCGCCGCCTCGCGGCGGTCCCGCAGCAGGCGCAGCGCCAGCCAGCCCACGCCTGCGCCGAGCGCGCGCTGCACGCGCCATGGCAGCCGCGCCAGCCCCATGCCGACGGCGACGCCGAACCATACCGGCCAATGGCGCGGGCTGCGCGGCGGGATCGCGACGTCCTCGGTCATCCGCCGGATTCTACCGGGGTCGCCCGCTTCGCTATCCTGTGCGGATGCGGGCCGACCTGACCGAGCGCGTGCTGCGTGTCCTGTATTCGGCCGCGTTGTACCTGCTGTTGCCGATCACCCTGTACCACCTGGTGTGGCGCGGCTTCCGCCAGCGCGCGTATTTCCACCGCTGGCGCGAGCGCTACGCCGCCTACGCCCACGTCGACGAGGCAGCGCCGCTGTGGCTGCATGCGGTTTCGGTGGGCGAGGTCAATGCCGCGGCGCCGCTGGTGGACGCGCTGCGCGCACTGCGCCCGGACCTGCGGCTGGTGGTCACCACCATCACCCCGACCGGCTCCGAGCGCGTGCAGGCCCTGTGGGGCGATGCGGTCACCCACGTCTACCTGCCCTACGACCTGCCCGGCGCGGTCGGCCGCTTCCTCGGGCACTTCCGGCCGGCGGTGGCGCTGATCGTGGAAACCGAGTTGTGGCCGAACCTGCTGTTCGGCTGCCGCGATCGCGGAATCCCCACCCACATCCTCAATGCGCGGCTGTCGGCGCGTTCGTTGCGCGGCTACCGGGTGCTGGCGCCGCTGATCCGGCGCGCGCTGGGCACGGTGCGGCTGGTCGCCGCGCAGTCGCGCGAGGACGGCAAGCGCTTCGTGCAGCTGGGCGCGCCGCCGGAGCGGGTGCAGGTCACCGGCAACCTGAAGTTCGACATGGCTCCGGTCGATGCGCGGGCGTTCGTCGCCGACTTCGCCGCGGCGCGCGACAACACTGCGCCGGTCTGGGTCGCGGCGAGCACCCACGAGGACGAGGAAGCCGCGGTGCTTCAGGCGCACGCCTGCCTGCGCACGCGCCATCCGGATGCCTTGCTGGTGTGGGCGCCGCGCCACCCGGAACGTTTCCGCGCGGTCGAGCAGCAGGCCCGCGCAAGCGGCTACGCCACCGCCACCCGCAGCGAGCAGCAGCGGCCTGCCGCCGACACCGACGTGTTCGTCGCGGACACGCTCGGTGAGCTCGGGAATTTCTACGCCTGCGCGCAGGTGGCGTTCGTCGGCGGCAGCCTGCAGCCGGTCGGCGGCCACAACCTGCTGGAGCCGGCGGCCACCGGAACCGCGATCCTCAGCGGCCCGCACCTGCACAACTTCGCCGACATCGCCCGCCGCCTGCGCGAAGCCGGCGCGATGCGGGTGGTCGAAGACGCCCCGGCGCTGGGCGCCGCGCTGATCGAACTGTTCGAAGCGCCGGGCGTGCGCGCGGAAATGGCGGGCAACGCCGCGCGCCTGCTGGCGGAGGGCCGCGGCGCGCTGGCGCGCACGCTGGCCCTGGTGGAGCCGATGCTGCCGGCGGCCGCGGATCCGGCCGGGTGAGGCTCAGCGCTGCGCGAGTACCGGCGCCACCGGGTTGTCGGTGGTCAGCAGGCGGTTGACGTCCTGCACGTCGGCGACGTCGAGGGTGCCGGCGGCCTGTTCCAGCAGCAGCCGGGTCTGCAGGAAGTTGTACTTGGCCTGCGCATAGGCCTGCTGCGCGGACAGCAGGGTGCGCTGGTTGTTCAGCACGTCCAGCACGGTGCGGGTGCCCACCTCCAGGCCGACCTGCGAGGCGTCGTAGGCGCTCTTCGCCGCGACCAGCGCCAGCCGGCGCGCTTCCACCTCGCTGATGCCGGCCACCAGCGCCTGGTAGCTGCTGCGGGTGTTGCGCTCGATCGCGCGGCGGGTGGACTCCAGCGCATCGGCGGTGGCGTCGCGCTGGGCCAGCGCGCTGCGCACCTGCGACTGGGTGGCGAAGCCGGAGAAGATCGGGATGTTGACCGCCACGCCGACGCTGGCGGAGGCGTCATTGCGGCCCACGAAGTCGGGGTCGTACAGCCCCGGGATCGCCTTGCCGTAGGAGGCGCGCAGGCCCACCGTCGGGTAGTGGCCGGAACGAGCGGTGCCGACGTTGTGCTCGGCGGCCTCGAGGTCGGCTGCCTGCGCCTTCAGCGACGGGTTCTGCGCCAGCGCGGTGGAGACCCAAGCATCGGCGCCGCCCTGCGCGGGCAGCGCCGGCTGGAAGTCATCCGGCAGCCCCTTGAGGTTGGCGACCGGGGTGCCGGTGATTTCCACCAGCGCCTGGTAGGCATCCTGCACCGCGTTGCGGGTCAGGATCGTGTTGGCGCGCGCGGCGTCGTACTGGGCGCGCGCCTCGTGAACGTCGGTGATCGGCGCCAGGCCCACTTCCAGCCGCTTGCTGGCGAAGTCGAACTGCTTCTTCAGCGCTTCTTCCGCAGCCTGCGCCGCGGCCAGCGTCTCCAGCTGCACCAGCACCGTGAAGTACGCGGCCGAGGTGCGGGTGATCAGGGTGTCGCCCGCGGCTTCCAGGTCGAAGCCGCCCGCGCGGTCCAGCGCACGCGCGGCGCGCAGGTTGGTGTAGTTGCCCCAGTCGAACACCGACTGCGAGGCCTCCACGCCCCAGGAGGCGGTGCGCGCGGTGCGGTCGCCCTGGTCGACGCGGTTCACGCCGACCGATCCGCCGACCTGCGGCAGCAGCGCGGCGCGCGCCTGCACCGGGCGTTCCGCGGCGATCGCGCGGTTGGACTCGGCGGCGGCGAACTGCGGGTCGCTGTTGCGCGCGTGGTGGTAGGTCTGCAGCAGGTCGTCCGCCTGCGCCGCGGCCGGCAGCAGGGCGAGGACAAGGGCGAGGGCAAGCGGGCGGCGCGGCATGGGAAGTCCTTGTCGGCTTACAGGGCGAACGTGGGTACCGGGGCGGCACCCGCGAGGTAGGGCAGTTCGGTTTCAAACAACGATTCACTGCGCGAGCCGTTGACGTCGCGCTGCAGCAGCACCGCCTCCATCGCCGGGGCGCGGCCGTGCACGATGAACATGCGGCCACCGGGATTCAGCCAGCGCAGGAACGCCGGCGGGATCTCGTCCACCGCGCCGGTCACGCACACCGCGTCGAACGCGCGGCCTTCCTCCCAGGCGAACGCATCGGCCGCCACCACGGTGGCATTGGAGACGCCCTGCATCGCAAGCCGCGAGCGCGCGGCATCGGCGATGTCGGCGTGCCGCTCCAGGCTCACCACTTCGCGTGCAAGCCGGCCCAGGCAGGCCGTCAGGTAGCCACTGCCGGTGCCGATTTCCAGCACGCTTTCATGGGCGCGCGGCAGCAGCGCCTGCAGCGCGCGCCCGACCAGCACCGGCTTGAGCATGCTTTCGCCATGCGGCAGCGGCAGTGCGGTATCGGTATAGGCCAGCGTGCGCATGCCGGCCGGCACGTACTCCTCGCGCGGCACCCGAGCCAGGGTGTCGAGCACGTCGATGTCCAGCACGTTCCACGGGCGGATCTGCTGTTCCACCATCAGTTCACGGGCGCGGGCGAAATCGAAGCTCATCTGGAGGACATCCGTGGCGGTAAACCGGCAATTCTAGCGTCCGGGCCTTATCGGGGAGGCAGTTTGACTGTGTTAGCACACCGACACGGAGTGCCGGAAGTCACCGGCAGCGGCGGCATCTTGCGGTGGACGATCAGCGCGCCGCATACGCGCGCAGGAACAGGTCGACGACGCTGGCCACGTGCGCCTGCACTGCGTCGGCATCTCCGCACGGCAGCCCGCACACGGCCTGCGCATGCGGCTCGCCCTTGAGCAGCGAGAAGAAGTGGCTGGCCGCGCGGGGCGGGTCGGGGATCTCCAGTTCGCCGGCGCGGATCCGGCGTTCCAGCAGCGCCGTGAACGAGGCCTGCAGCGGTTGCGGGCCAGCCGCCCACAACCGTTCGGCCAGCCCGCTGCCGGCGACCTGCGGGGCGCACAGGATGCGGTGGGCGGCGATCGCGTCCGGGGTCATGACCATTGCCACGAACGCGCGGCCGATCTCCGTCAGCCGCTCGCGCAGCGGCACCGAGGACGCGGGTTCGAACAGCGCCCCGGGAATGCTGGCCTCGCAATGCGCGCGCACCGCCTCGGAGAACAGGTTGCCCTTGTCGCCGAAGTGGCTGTAGACGGTGAGCTTGGAGACCCCCGCTTCTGCGGCAATCTGGTCCATGCTCACGCCGGCGAAGCCGTCGCGCACGAACAGGCGCTTGGCGGCCAGCAGGATCGCGGCGCGCTTGCCAAGGTCCTTGGGGCGTCCGGGTCCGGCCGGGCGGGCGGGTGCCGCCGGAGTGGGGAGAGGGCGACTCATGCCTGCATGGTAGACGATCGACCCGATTATCTGGACCGGCCGGTTCAGTTCATTAAGCCGCGGTGGTGGCGCGTCAACCGCGGGCAACGGGCACCGGGTCGTGCTCTAATTCGCGCCGAAGCGGGGGTACCGCACGCGCGGTTGAGACAGACCCTTCGAACCTGATCCGGCTGATACCGGCGTAGGGAAGCTTCGCGAGCGCACCCGCTGGCAAGGCAGGTGCATGCGCGCCGCCGCTTCGTCCGCCTGCTCCCGAAGGAGCGCCCCGACTGGACGAATGCCATGAATGCCGTGCCCTCGCAGCTGATCCGCGACACCGAACGCCTGTCTGAAGAAGTCACCCGCCCGATCCCGGGCTCGCGCAAGATCCACGTGCAGGGGTCGCGCCCCGACCTGCGGGTGCCGATGCGCGAAATCACGCAGACCCGCACGCCCACCCTGTTCGGCGGCGAAGACAACCCGCCGGTCACGGTGTACGACTGTTCCGGCCCCTATTCGGATCCGGAGGCGCGCATCGACCTGGCCGCCGGGCTGGCGCCGCTGCGCGCGCGCTGGATCGCAGAGCGCGGGGACAGCGTGGCGCTGGACGGCGTCACCTCCGACTTCGGCCGCGCCCGCGCGCAGGACCCGGCGCTCGCGCACGTGCGCTTCCCGGCGCGCGGGCTGCCGCGCCGCGCCAGCGCCGGTGCCAACGTCACCCAGATGCATTACGCCCGCCGCGGCATCGTCACCCCGGAAATGGAGTACGTCGCGATCCGCGAGAACCAGCGGCTCGATGCAGTGCGCGATGCCGGCCTGCTGGCCCAGCATCCCGGGCAAGCGCTGGGCGCGGCGATCCAGGCGCGGATCACGCCCGAGTTCGTGCGCGACGAGATCGCCCGCGGCCGCGCGATCCTGCCCAGCAACATCAACCACCCGGAAAGCGAGCCGATGATCATCGGCCGCAACTTCCTGACCAAGATCAACGCCAACATCGGCAACAGCGCGGTGTCCTCCGGCATCGCGGAGGAAGTGGAGAAACTGGTATGGGCGATCCGCTGGGGCGCCGACACGGTGATGGACCTGTCCACCGGCAAGCACATCCATGAAACCCGCGAATGGATCGTGCGCAACTCGCCGGTGCCGATCGGCACGGTGCCGATCTACCAGGCGCTGGAGAAGGTGGGCGGCGTCGCCGAGGACCTCAACTGGGAGATCTTCCGCGACACCCTGGTCGAGCAGGCCGAGCAGGGCGTCGATTACTTCACCATCCATGCCGGGGTGCTGCTGCGCTACGTGCCGCTCACGGCGAAACGCGTCACCGGCATCGTGTCCCGCGGCGGCTCGATCATGGCCAAGTGGTGCCTGGCCCACCATTGCGAGAGCTTCCTCTACGAGCGCTTCGAGGAGATCTGCGAGATCATGAAGGCCTACGACGTGGCCTTCAGCCTCGGCGATGGCCTGCGCCCCGGCTGCATCGCCGATGCCAACGACGCCGCCCAGTTCGGCGAGCTGGAGACCCTCGGCGAGCTGACCAAGGTCGCCTGGAAGCACGACGTGCAGACCATGATCGAAGGGCCCGGCCACGTGCCGATGCAGCTGATCAAGGAGAACATGGACAAGCAGCTGGCCGAGTGCGGCGAGGCGCCGTTCTACACCCTTGGCCCGCTGACTACCGACATCGCACCCGGCTACGACCACATCACCTCGGCGATCGGCGCGGCGATGATCGGCTGGTACGGCACCGCGATGCTCTGCTACGTCACGCCGAAGGAGCACCTGGGCCTGCCGAACCGCGAGGACGTGCGCGAGGGAATCATGGCCTACAAGATCGCCGCGCATGCCGCCGATCTGGCCAAGGGCCACCCGGGCGCGCAGGTGCGCGACAACGCGCTGTCCAAGGCGCGCTTCGAGTTCCGCTGGCAGGACCAGTTCCACCTCGGGCTGGATCCCGAGCGGGCGATGGAGTACCACGACGCGACCATGCCGAAGGAGGCGCACAAGACGGCGCACTTCTGCTCGATGTGCGGCCCGAAGTTCTGCTCGATGCGGATCACCCAGGACGTGCGCGACTACGCCGCCGAGCACGGCTTCGGCGAGGCCGAGGCGCTGCAGGCGGGGATGGAGGCCAAGTCCGCGCAGTTCCGGGAGCAGGGCGGGCAGGTCTATCACGCCGAATGAAACCGGGCCGCCGGAAGATCGGCGCATGGACATCCCGCACGCCCGCGGCGCCCGCCCCGCCCAGCTGATCGCGGCGCTGCGGCGCTCGCCCTCGCTGGGCCTGCTGCTGGCGCAGGCCACCGCGCTGGTGCTCTACCCGTTCGCGGTCGACAGCCGCGCCGGGCACCTGTTCGCGACCGTGCTCAGCGTGGGCGTGCTGGCGATGGCGGTGCGGATGGTGCGGCGCTCCCCGCGCGATGCCTGGCTCGCCGGCTTGTTCGCGGTGCTCGGGGTCGTGCTGTGGCAGGTCCACGTCAGCCAGGGGGCGATGAGCAGCGGGGTCGGCGGTGCGCTGTTCTACGCCGCCGCCTACTTCTACTCCGCGGCCGCGCTGATCGGCTACATGCTGCAGGACGATCGCACCACCGCCGACGAGATGTGGGCGGCGGCGGCGACCTTCATGCTGTTCGTCGAAGGCTATGCCTGGCTGTTCATGGCCCTGCAGGTGGTGCAGCCGGGGGCGCTGCTGATCCCGGGGGTGGACGGCGAGCCGATGCGCAAGTGGATGGAACTGGTGTTCGTCTCCGGCACCAACTTCTCCAACACCGGCCTGTCCGACATCGTCCCGGCCACCCCGCATGCCCGCATGCTGGTGCTGCTGGAGCAGTGGAACGGGGTGATGTACCTGGCGCTGGTGGTGGCGCGGCTGGCCGGCTTCCTCAAGCTGCACAGGTGAATCGGCGGCAACATCGGCAGCCCGCCTGCTTGCGCGCCGGCGCGGTGGACGCCATACAGGAGGCATCCTGATCGGAGCCTTGCCAATGACCCGCACCCTTTTCCTCCGCCTCGGCGCCGCGCTGGCCATGGTCGCGTTGCTGGCCGCCTGCGCCACCGGTCCGCGCGTGCGTACCGACGCCGACCCCAATGCCAACTTCGCCCAGTACCGCACGTGGGACTGGTATTCGCCGATCGCGATGGAGCAGCACGGCTACTCCACCTGGATGAGCGAGCGGGTCAAGGCCGACATCGAGCGCGAGATGACCGCCCGCGGTTACCGGCGTGCGACCACCAGCCCCGACCTGCGGGTCAACTTCCAGGCCGCCGTCGCCGAGCGCACCGCGGTCAGCACGATGCCGCGCTCCGACGTCACCTGGCTGTGGAGCTACCGCGCGCGCACCTACGTCGCGGTGCCGGTCTGGTACGACCAGACCCAGGTCAGCCGCTACACCGAGGGCACGCTTACCGTGGACCTGGTGGACGCGCGCAGCAACCGGCTGGTGTGGACCGGCGATGCGATCGGCCGGGTGATGGCGCGCGATCCGGCGCAGCGCGCGGCGCAGATCGACCAGTCGGTGGCCGCGATCTTCGCCCGCTATCCGTACCGTGCCGGCGACGGCCAGCCGATCCCGCTGCCGCGCTGAGCGTTGCGGTGGAGCGAAAAAGGGCGCCAATGGCGCCCTTTTTTTCTTGCGCGCACGTTTCAGAAGTTGGGTTTTTCGCCTTCCGGCACCGCGTTGAAGCGGGCGATCGCCTCGCTCAGGATCTGCTTGGCCTCCTGGGTATTGCCCCAGCCCGCAAGGCGCACCCACTTCTCCTTCTCGAGGTCCTTGTAGTGCTCGAAGAAGTGGCCGATGCGCTCCAGCCAGTGCGCGCTGACCTGGTCGATGTCGCGGATGTGGGCATAGCCGGCGAACACCTTGTCCACCGGCACCGCCAGCAGCTTCTCGTCGCCGCCCGCCTCGTCGGTCATCTTCAGCACGCCGACCGGACGGCAGCGGATCACCGAGCCCGGCACCAGCGGCAGCGGCAGGATCACCAGCACGTCGGCAGGGTCGCCATCGCCGCACAGGGTGTGCGGGACGTAGCCGTAATTGCACGGATACCGCATGGGCGTGGAGAGGATGCGGTCGACGAAGATCGCGCCCGACTCCTTGTCCACCTCGTACTTGACCGGCTCGGAATCCTTCTGGATCTCGATGATGACGTTGATTTCGTCCGGCGGGTTGCTGCCGGTGGGGACGAGGTCGAGACCCATGGAATGCGGTTCCTGCGGTGGTTCTGGCCGACGGGCCGGGAGCGCGCATTCTACGCGGAGTGCTGCTGCATCGCAGCATCCGCCCTCAGCGCGTGGGTGCGGGGTCTTCTGACTCCAGCACCGGCTGCAGGGCGGGCCTGGCGGGGTCGGGGCGCACTGCCGGCAGGTCGGTCAGCAGCAGGGTGCTGCCGGGCTGCAGCACGCCGTAGAGGCGCTTGGCAAAGCCGGGATCGACGCCGAGGCGGCGTTGCTGCAGGCGCAGCTGCAGCAGCGCCAGCGCTTGCGCATCCACCCCCAGGATCGGATAGGCGTTCCAGCGGCGGCGCGGGCGCTCCGGGTCCAGCCGGCTGGGCCCGGCGTCCGCCGTCGCCTCGCCCACCACGATCAGCACCGAGCCGCCAATCGCGAAATCGTCGGCGGTGTCGAGCACCGCCTCGGCGAAGGGCGTGCCGTTGCGCAGCGCGATCACCCGCCGGTCGGCCAGGCTGACCAGCACGCTCACCGGCCCCGGCGCCTCGGCCAGCGACTGGTCCCAGTGATAGCCGGCGAGGAGGCCGGGTGGGGTGGCGGCGCTGCCGTCCGGCGCGACCGGCGCGAGCACCGCGGGATGGACCAGGCTGGCGCCCCCGGCTTTGGCATTGGCGACCACCACCGTATCGCCAGTGCGGGTCTGCGCGAACAGCTTTTCCGCGAACGCATGGGGCAGGCGCACGCAGCCGTGCGATGCCGGGTAGCCGGGCAGGCTGCCGCCATGCAGGGCGACGCCGTCCCAGGTCAGCCGCTGCATGTAGGGCATCGGCGCGTCGTTGTAGAGGTTGGAGCGGTGGTCCTTCTTCTTCTGCAGGATGGTGAACACCCCGGTCGGGGTTTCATTGCCCGGCTTGCCCGAGCTGATCGTGGACACGCCGATCGCCAGCCCGTTGCGGTAGACGTACGCGCGCTGCTCGTCGAGGCTGACCACCAGCACGATCGGCCCGCTCGGCGCGATTTCCGGATGCCAGAGGAACTGGCCGGGCTTGAGGGCGTCGCGCGCGGGCGCCGGCGGCGCCGGCGCATCGGCGGCCAGCGCGGTCACCGCGACGAGGCAGCCCAGCAGGGTGGCAAGCAGGCGACGCATGCCGCGATTATGCCGAGGGGGCCAACGAAAACGGCGGCCGAAGCCGCCGTTCCCGTCGAACCTGTTGTCCTGCGTTTACCCGCCCGGCGGGGTTTCGGCCGTGGCCCGCGCCGCGTCCTGCGCGGTGTCGCTGGTGGCATCCACCAAAGGCGCGGCTTCGACCGCAACCGGGGCCGCGACTGGACTGGTGTCCGGCGCGGCCGACATCGGCAGCAGCGGCACGATCAGCAGCGCGACGATGTTGATGATCTTGATCAGCGGGTTGATCGCCGGGCCGGCCGTGTCCTTGTAGGGATCGCCGACGGTGTCGCCGGTGACCGCGGCCTTGTGCGCCTCGGAACCCTTGCCGCCGAAGTTGCCGTCCTCGATGTACTTCTTGGCGTTGTCCCATGCGCCGCCGCCGGTGGTCATCGAGATCGCCACGAAGATGCCCGTCACGATGGTGCCGATCAGCAGGCCGCCCAGCGCCTGGGCGCCGAGCGTCAGGCCGACCACCACCGGAACCGCGACCGGCAACAGCGAGGGCACGACCATTTCCTTGATCGCGGACCTGGTCAGCATGTCCACGGCGCGGCTGTAATCCGGCTTGCCGGTGCCTTCCATTATGCCCGGGATGTCGCGGAACTGGCGGCGCACTTCCTCCACCACGCTGCCCGCCGCGCGGCCCACGGCTTCCATCGCCATTGCGCCGAACAGGTACGGAATCAGGCCGCCGATCAGCAGGCCGATGATCACGCGGTGGTCGGACAGGTCGAAGGCGAACGAGACGCCGGGATTGGCCGCCTGCAGGTTGTGGGTGTAGTCGGCGAACAGCACCAGCGCGGCCAGCGCGGCGGACCCGATCGCATAGCCCTTGGTCACCGCCTTGGTGGTGTTGCCCACCGCGTCCAGCGGATCGGTGATGTTGCGCACCTCAGGCGGCAGTTCGGCCATCTCGGCGATGCCGCCGGCGTTGTCGGTGATTGGGCCGTAGGCGTCCAGCGCCACGATCATGCCGGCCATCGACAGCATCGCCGTTGCCGCGATCGCGATCCCGTACAGGCCGCCAAGCTCGTAGCTGCCCCAGATCGACGCGCACACCGCGATCACCGGAAGCGCGGTGGACTTCATCGACACGCCGAGCCCCGCGATGATGTTGGTGCCGTGGCCGGTGGTGGAGGCCTGCGCCACGTGCTGCACCGGCTTGTACTGGGTGCCGGTGTAGTACTCGGTGATCCAGACGATCACGCCGGTCAGCACCAGCCCGATCAGTGCGCACCAGTAGATGTTCATCGCGCCGTGGCTGTTGTCGGCCATCAGCGACTGGGTGATCGGCAGGAACGCGATTGCCGCCAGTACCGCCGAGATGATCACGCCCTTGTACAGCGCGCCCATGATGTTCGGCTTGCTGCCGCCGACCTTCACGAAGAAGGCTCCGATGATCGAGGCGATGATCGACACGCCGCCCAGCACCAGCGGATACAGCACGCCGTTGGCGCCCACGCTGGTGGCCATCAGGTAGCCCAGCAGCATGGTGGCGATCACGGTCACCGCGTAGGTCTCGAACAGGTCGGCCGCCATGCCGGCGCAGTCGCCGACGTTGTCGCCCACGTTGTCGGCGATGACCGCGGGATTGCGCGGGTCGTCCTCGGGGATGCCGGCCTCGACCTTGCCCACCAGGTCGGCGCCGACGTCGGCCCCCTTGGTGAAGATGCCGCCGCCCAGGCGCGCGAAGATCGAGATCAGCGAGCTGCCGAACGCCAGGCCCACCAGCGCGTGCAGGTTGTCGGCCTCGGCCAGCCCCATCGCGCGCAGCACGAAGTAATAGCCGGCCACGCCCAGCAGGCCCAGCCCGACCACCAGCATGCCGGTGATCGCGCCGCCCTTGAAGGCGACGTTCATCGCCGGGCCCATGCCTTGGCGCGCGGCCTCGGCGGTGCGCACGTTGGCGCGGACCGACACGTTCATGCCGATGTAGCCGGCCGCGCCGGACAGCACCGCGCCGATCAGGAAGCCGATCGCGGTGTACCAGTTGAGGAACACGCCGACCAGCAGGAACAGCACCGCGCCGGCGACGCCGATGGTCATGTACTGCCGGTTGAGATAGGCACGCGCGCCTTCCTGGATCGCCCCCGCGATCTCCTGCATGCGTTCGTTGCCGGCGGGCTGCCGGTTGATCCAGCCCGCTGCCCACAGACCGTAGGCGATTGCGATCACGGCGCATACCAGCGCCAGCACCAAACCGTATTGCTCCAGCATGAAACCCCTCCCCGGAGTGTCGTATGGAAGTTCTGGTTGTGTCCTGCCCGCGGCTGGCGGGCAGCCACGGGACTATGGCACAGGCCAACGTCGGCTGGACGCCGGCTGAAGCCGGAACCGGCGGATGAAGCGGGATTCAGCGCCCGCGTGCCAGCCTGCACGTCGGAAAGACCCCTGACGGAGCCCCCGATGCTGCGACCCCACCTCCTGCTGGCCATCGCGCTGGTGGCGCCTGCCGCCGCCCAGGCCGCCGACCCGGCGCCCGAGATCCGGCGCGCGGCCGCCGCGCCCCAGGCCATCGGCAAGGCGCACACGCTGCGCACCATCCCGGAGGCCTGCGCGCGCCTGGAAGGCAAGTTCACCGGCAACCCGGCGGCGCCGTACGAGTTTCGCGCCGTGCGCAGCAGCGCGCGTTGCGGCGCGCGCGCGCGCCTGGTCGACGCGACCAAGGCCAACGCCTCGGTGCCCGGTGGCTGGATCCTCAATGACGTGATCCGCGTGCCCAGCGCCGCCTGCCCGGCGCAACAGGCGGTGGTGCGGGTGTGGCGCAAGGACAACAAGGTCGCCCCGCCGAAGCTGGACGCGCAGGGGCGATCGCGCATCTACCTCAAGGAAGGACTGGACGCGGCGCGGGGCGGCGAGCTGGCGCCGGTACCGGTGTACGCCGCGGCGATGACGCTGGAAGGCATCGCGTGCAAGTGACCAGCTAGTCCGGCACGGACACCCGCTTGAGCCGGCCGCCCGCGCCGGACCGGATGGACACGGCCGACCTGGCGCAGCCGAATGCGCTGGCGACCAATGCGACCAGTTCCGCATTGGCCTTGCCATCCACCGGCGGAGACTTGAGCTGGGCAAGCCAGGTCCCGTCCGCTTGTCGGGTCAGCAGCGAAACCCGTGCGTTCGGCTTGGCCTTGACCAGGATGACGGGCATCCATGCAGTGTGCCGAAAACGACAACGCCCGGCAGCGCCGGGCGTTCCCGGGTGACGCAGGCGCCTGAGGTCAGTTGCCGACCTTCAGCTTGCCGCCCTGGCCCAGTCCGCCCCTGACTTCCTGCGGCCGGTAATCGCGCATGGCGACCACCAGGTTGTTGTAGGCATTGGCGAATGCAGCCGCCAGCGCCTTGCCTTCCGGGGTGTTGCTGTAGCCGCCCAGTGCACCGAAACCGCCGCCGCCGCCGGCACCAAGGCCCAGGCCGAAATCGGTCTTGGTGGCGTTGCCCTGGGCGACGCCGATCTGCACGCCGGAGCGATTGTCGATCATGGTGAGCATGGTTTCGGCCTTCTTGAACTTCAGGCCACCCACCAGGGCGCCAGCCACCAGCCCGGTACGCCCGCCAAAGGCGCTAAGCACCCCGCCGATACCGCCGGCATTGTTCTGCGAGAAGTTGATGCTCGGATTCATGGTGTAGTCGGCCGCCACCATCTGGCCCTTGCCGAAGTTGCTGCCACTGCGCATTTCACCGCTGTCCTGCAGGGCGCGCTCCTGCATCATGTTCTGCATCGCGCGGCCTCGTTCCACCACCACGAAGCAATTGGACTGCTGGATCAGCATGCGGATTACCGGCACGGTGGACGGCAGGCGAAGGTCGCTGCTGAGGTAGCGGTACCAGTCGCCTTCCTGTTCCTCCACCACGGCAATCGTCCCCATCGGCTCGTCGCAGGATTCCAGGTTCAACGCGGCGCCGCGGGCGTTGGCACCGGCAGCGGCGCCCTGCGGGTCATTCTGCTTCTTGCTCCATTGCGCATGCACGGGTGCGCTCAGCAGCAGGCACGCGCCCGCCGCCAACAACAGCTTGTTCATCGTCATCCCCCAAGGATTGGTCGTGATCCGGCATCCAGCCGACGGCGGGCGCCACCGGGGAGTGTATGTGATGCGGGCCTCAGTTTTTCCAGGGCGCGAGCCGGCGCCGCACTTGGACCAGTTCCGGAACGACGTAGGCGGGCAGGCCCTCGCGTCCGTACGGGGGATACGCCTCGCCCGCGATCAGTGGCTGCAGGTAGCGGCGGGCGGCGGCGGTGATGCCGTAGCCGTCCTTGCGGATGAAGGCGGCCGGCATCGTCTTTTCGTGGTTGGCGATACGCGACAGCGGGGCGATGTCCACGTGCCAGCGGTACGGCGCGTCCGATTCGCGCACGATCACCGGCATCACCCCGTTCTGTCCCGCCAGCGCGCTGTCGACCGCGGCGCGGCCGACCGCCAGCGCATGCTCCAGGTCGGTGCCGGAGGCGATATGGCGCGCCGAGCGCTGCAGGTAGTCGGGTAGCGCCCAGTGCACCTTGTGGCCCAGCACGTCCTTGACCCGGCCGGCCAGGTGCGAGGCGACCCCGCCCAGCTGGGTGTGGCCGAAGCTGTCCTTGCCGCCGCCGGCATCCGCGACGAACACGCCATCGGCGCTGCGGATGCCCTCGCTGGCGACCACCACGCAGTGGCCCACGCGCGCGACCACCGCGTCGACCCGGGCGAGGAAGTCGGCTTCGTCGAACACCCGCTCCGGGAACAGGATCAGGTGCGGGGCGTCGTCGCGACCAGTGCCCGCCAGCCCGCCGGCGGCGGCCAGCCAGCCCGCGTGCCGCCCCATCGCCTCGTACACGAACACCTTGGTCGAGGTTTCCGCCATCGCCGCCACGTCCAGCGCGCACTCGCGCACCGAGACCGCGGTGTACTTCGCCGCCGAGCCAAAGCCGGGGCTGCAGTCAGTGACCGCCAGGTCGTTGTCGATGGTCTTGGGCACCGCCACGCAGGTCAGCGGGTAGCCGAACTCCTGCGCTAGCGCCGAGACCTTCAGGGCGGTGTCGGCCGAATCGTTGCCGCCGTTGTAGAGGAAGCAGCGCACGTCGTGGGCGGCGAACACCTCGAGCAGGCGCTCGTACTTCGCCCGGTCCTGCTCCAGCGACTTCAGCTTCAGCCGGCAGCTGCCGAACACCCCGCCCGGCGTATGCGCCAGCGCGCGCACGTCCTTGCTGGACAGCGCGCTGGCATCGACCAGCTCCTCGCGCAGGGCGCCGAGGATCCCGTTGCGCGCCGCCAGCACGCGTACCCGGCGCGCACGCGCGGCCTGGATGACGGCGGAGGCGGTGGCATTGATCACGGCGGTGACGCCGCCGCTTTGCGCGTAGAGCATGGTTCCAGCTGGCATGCGGTTATCCTCGGGCAGTCCGGCCCATGTGCGGACGATACGGTAAGCTGGAAAGGATGAGGGTCGCGCAGGCATGCCGGCCAGCCATGACTGGAGGGAATCGATGCGACTGGTTCTGTTGGGGGCGCCGGGTTCCGGCAAGGGCACGCAGGCGGCACGGCTGAAGGAGCACCTGCAGGTCCCGCACATCTCCACCGGCGACCTGCTGCGGGCGGAAGTCGCGGCCGGCAGCCCGCTCGGGCTGCAGGCGAAGGAAGTCATGGCGCGGGGCGATCTGGTCAGCGACGAGATCCTGCTGGGCATGCTCAAGGACCGCTTCTCCCGCGCGGACACCCGCGACGGCTTCATCCTGGACGGCTACCCGCGCAACCTGGCGCAGGCCGACGCGCTGGACCGGCTGCTGCAGGACCTCGGGCAGAAGTTCGATGCCGCGATCCAGCTGGCGGTCGACAACGAGCAAATCATCGAGCGCCTCGCCGGCCGCGCGCAGGCTGAAGGCCGCGCGGACGACACCCCCGATTCGGTCCGTCATCGCCTCAATGTGTACGACCAGCAGACCTCGCCGGTGATCGAGTTTTACCGCACACACGGGCAGCTGACCGTGGTCGACGGCGTGGGCAGCCTCGACGATGTGTTCAACCGCATCGTGGAAGCGCTGGCGCCGGTGCCCGAAGTGGGCTGAGCCTTCCTCGCGCTGCAAGCAGGACGCCCCGGAATGCCGGGGCGTTTTCATTGGGGCGGACGCCCCGACGGGGCGAGATCTCGATCACGGAATTCGTCGGTGGCCGCCCGTCGGGGCAAGCCGTCAACGGGGCAGGGGCGCCTTCCACCTCCAAGGCACGCGTCGGGGCAGCCGCGGCCCGCTGGCGCGCCCGCTTCCGGCCGAATCGGCGACAATGCGGCGATGAGCAAACTGCACATTCTGGGCATCGCGGGGACCTTCATGGGCGGCGTGGCCGCGCTCGCGCGCGAGCTGGGGCATGAGGTCGAAGGCAGCGACGCGGACATCTATCCGCCGATGTCGACGCAGCTGGAAACCCTCGGGATTTCGCTCCGGCAGGGCTACCGGCCCGAGCACGTGTCGGCGGATGCCGACGCCATCGTGGTCGGCAACGCGCTCTCGCGCGGCAATCCCGCGGTGGAACACGTGCTGGACGCCGGCCTGCGCTACACCTCGGGCGCGCAATGGTTGAGCGAGCACCTGCTGCCCGGCCGCGACGTGCTGGCGGTAGCCGGCACCCACGGCAAGACCACGACCACCAGCATCCTCGCCTACCTGTTGCAGGCCGCTGGGCGAGAACCCGGCTTCCTGATCGGCGGCGTGGCCGAGGATTTCGGCGTGTCCGCGCGGGTCGGGACTGGCCGCGAATTCGTGGTCGAGGCCGACGAGTACGACACCGCGTTCTTCGACAAGCGCAGCAAGTTCGTCCATTACCGGCCGCTGGTGGCAATCCTCAACAACCTCGAATACGACCACGCCGACATTTTCCCCGACGTCGCCGCGATCCAGCGCCAGTTCCACCACTTGGTGCGCACCGTGCCCGGGCGCGGTCGCCTGATCGTCAATGGCCATGACGCCCACCTGCGCGAGGTGCTGGCGATGGGCTGCTGGACCCCGGTCGAGCGTTTCGGCTTCGACCCCGGCTTCGAGTGGAGTGCCCGCAAGCTGGAGGACGACGGCAGCCGCTTCGCGGTGCTGCGCGATGGCGTGGAGGTTGGCCGCGTGGCCTGGCCGCTGCTGGGCGACCACAACGTGCTCAATGGGCTGGCGGCGCTTGCCGCCTGCGCGGCGGTCGGCGTGGACGTCGCCGGCGTGACCGGGGCCCTTGCGGACTTCCGCAGCGTCAAGCGGCGCATGGAGCGGATCGGCGAGCACGACGGCATCACCGTGTACGACGACTTCGCCCACCATCCGACCGCGATCGCGACCACCCTCGATGGCCTGCGGGCGAAGGTCGGCGCGGCGCGGATCGTGGTGGCGATGGAGCCGCGCAGCAATTCGATGCGCCTGGGCGCGCATGCGCAGGCGTTGGCGCCTTCGCTGGCGGCCGCCGATGCGGTGGTGTTCCTCGCGCGGCCGGAGTTGCCGTGGGACGCCGGCAAGGTGGTCGCGGAGGTGCGCGGCGATGCGCGCAGCGTGGCGGACGCCGACGGCCTGATTGCCGCGTTGCGCGGGCTCGCGCGCCGGGGCGACCACGTGGTGTTCATGTCCAATGGCGGCTTCGACGGCGCACCTCGCCGCTTCCTTGCCGCCCTGCGCGATGGTTGAGGCCGTCGGCACGCTGCCGCTGTTTCCGTTGCATGCGGTGCTGGTGCCCGGCGCCCGCCTGGACCTGCGAATCTTCGAGCCGCGCTACCTCGACATGGTCCGCGACTGCGGTCGCTCCGGCGGTGGCTTCGGCGTCTGCCTGATCCTGGCCGGCGAGGAGACCGGGGCGGCGGCCACGCCGGCGGCATGGGGCACCGAAGCGGTCATCGAGGATTTCGGGACAACGCCCGAAGGCCTGCTCGCGCTGCGCGTGCGCGGCACCCGACGTTTCCAGGTGACCCGTACGCGGGTACGCGACAACGGCTTGCTGGTCGGCGAGGTGGCGTTTCGCGAGGACGTCAGCGCTGCGCCGGCGGGCTCGCTGCGGCTGCGACCGGAGCACGCGTTGCTGGCGGAGCTGCTGCGGCGGATCCTAGACCAGGTGGGCGGCGAGCATGCCGATCCCGCGCCCGCGCTGTTCGATGATGCGCCGTGGGTGGGCTGGCGACTGGCCGAACTGCTGCCGCTGACCCCCGCCCAGCGGCAACTGCTGCTGCAGGTCGACGACCCGCACGCGCGCCTGCAGCGATTGCTGGACGGGATCGCCGAGGGCTGAGGCTCAGCGCACGCGCACGTCCAGCGCGCCGTCGGCGTGGCGTCCCGCCAGCGCTTGCAGATCGGCGGGCAGCGCGTGCGGCCCCGGTTCCGGCTGCCAGAGTGTGAGCAGCAGCAGGCGCTCGCGCGCTTGCACCCGCTCATGGCGCGCGACCCACAGCGGAACGCCGCTGGCCAGCCGCACCGGCGCGGGCCACACCCGCAGTACCTCCATGTGTCCGGGCACGGCACCCTGGCGTCGCAGCAGCAGGCGTTCGGCGCGCCCGGCCAGCGCCACCGGCAACACCGGCTTGTGGTCCAGCGGCAGCGCGTCGTCGAGCAGGCCCAGCGCCGCCACCCAGTCGGCCTGCGGCTGCACGCTCCAGCCCTGCGCCAGCAGGCGCTGCTGCAGCAGTTCGAGGCTGCCGCGGGCCTGCAGGTCGATGCGGGTGAGGTCGGGCAGGCCCCCGTTTTCCCAGGCGGCGTCGGCCATCACCGCCTCCGGCGGCGGCGGCTCGAACCTGGCCAGCGTCGCCTCGGCGGTGCGCGGCGCATACCACGAGGCCGCCAGCAGGAAGCTGCCGTAGAAGGTCCAGGCCAGCGGCCGCATCCACAGCGAGCGGTCGCTGCGGCGGCGGTAGGCGATGCCGAGCGCCAGCACCCAGATCACGCCCAGCAGGACGCCGCCGATGACGTCGCTGAGCCAGTGCGCACCCAGGTAGAGCCGCGCGAACCCCACGGTCACGGTGGCGATGCCCGCCAGCAGGTAGGGCCAGACCCGCGCGCGGCCCGGCAACTCGCGCGCGATCAGCACCGCGAAGAAGCCGAACACCACGGTGGTCATCGTGACCGCCACCGACGGGAAGCCGAAGCCGGCCACTGCGGTGGGCGGCCGTGGCATGTGCACCAGCGCTGCGAGGCCCGCGGTCAGCAGCCATCCGAATGCGATCGCCGCCAGCCAGTGCGCAGCCGCCTGCCAGCGCCGGCGCCACAGCAGCCACAGCATCGCCGCGGCCGCGGAGGAGCCCAGCACCGGCCCGCTGCCCAGCGCGGCAAGCGTGGCCATCAGCCGGTCCGCCAGCGGGTTGCGCAGCGAGAACATCGCGGCATGGACGTCGTGGTCCAGCAGCGACGGCCCGCCGGCCATCAGCAGCGATGCGCTGAAGCCGGCCCACAGCCACGCCACCAGGAACAGGCAGGCGGCCAGCAGCAGCAGCGAGGCCGACTCCGGCCGGCGGGGGTCGATCAGCGGCGCGGTCCAGCGGCTCAGGATCGGGTGCGCGCGGGTCCAGCGCAGCGCGCGGGCGAGCAGGGTGTCTGCATGCGCCGCGAACCAACGCCACGTGTACAGCACCATCGCCCAGGCCAGTGCCACCACCGCCACCAGCGCCAGCAACACGAGCGCCAGCTTGTCGGCCACCGCGGCGATGACCTCGTAGGACGTGCCGAACAGCCAGCCCGGCGCCAGGAACAGCGCCGCCCAGGCCACCGCCGCCGCCGCGCTGGCCGGCGCATAGCGCTTGAGCGGCATGTGCAGCATGCCCGCCACCGCGGGCACGAACGGCCGCACCGCGCCGACAAAGCGCGCGGTCAGGATGCCCTTGCTGCCGTGCCGCCGGAACAGGGTCTCGCCGCGATCGAGCAATTGCGGATAGCGCCGGAACAGCCACAGTTCACGCATCTGCGGTCCCCAGCGATGGCCGATCCAGTAGCTCAGCCCGTCGCCGACGAATGCGCCGGCGGCCGCGCAGACCAGCGCATAGCTGCCGTCCAGGTGCCCCAGGCCGATCAGGGTGCCGACCGCGAACAGCAGCGGCAACGCCGGGACCACGATGCCCACCACCGCCAGCGCGTCGCAGAACGCGATCAGGAAGATGACCAGGCCGGCCGCGACCGGGTGCGCGCTGATCCAGGCCACGATGCTGTCGAACCACGCGCTCTGCATGGCGCGAGTATAAAGGCCGGGCCTACACTCCCCCGGTCGATCGCACGGAACCTCGCGCATGGCCAGCCTCTCCGGCAAGACCCTTTTCATCACCGGTGCCTCGCGCGGCATCGGCCTTGCGATCGCGCTGCGCGCCGCGCGCGACGGCGCCAACATCGCGATCGCCGCCAAGTCCTCGGTGCCGAACCCGAAGCTGCCCGGCACCATCCATACCGCGGCGCGCGCGGTGGAGGAGGCGGGCGGCCGCGCGTTGCCGCTGCAGTGCGACATCCGCGAGGAAGACCAGGTGCGTGCCGCGGTCGCCGCCACCGTGGATGCCTTCGGCGGCATCGACATCCTGGTCAACAACGCCAGCGCGATCTGGCTGCGCGGGACGCTGGACACGCCGATGAAGCGCTTCGACCTGATGCAGCAGGTCAACAGCCGCGGCAGCTTCCTGTGCGCGCAGGCCTGCCTGCCGCACCTGCTGCAGGCGCCCAATCCGCACATCCTCACCCTGTGCCCGCCGCCTTCGTTGGACCCGAAGTGGTGGGGTCCGCACACCGGCTACACCCTGGCCAAGATGGGAATGAGCCTGGTGACCCTGGGCCTGGCCGCGGAGTTCGGCCCGCAGGGCGTGGCGGCCAACGCGCTCTGGCCGCGCACGCTGATCGGCACCGACGCGCTCAACATGATCCCCGGCGTGTCCGCCGCCAACGGGCGCTCGCCGGCGATCATGGGCGACGCCGCCCACGCCATCCTGGTGCGCCAGGCCGCCGGCTTCAGCGGTCACTTCCTGATCGACGACGACGTACTGGCCGCGGCCGGCGTCACCGATCTTTCCGGCTACGCGATCGACCCCGCGGCGCCGCTGTACCCCGACCTGTTCCTGGACTGAGACGCCACGATGAAATACCTGCACACCATGGTCCGCGTGCGCGACCTCGACGCGTCGCTGCGCTTCTATCGCGATGGCCTCGGCCTGCGCGAGACCCGGCGGATGGAGAGCCCGCAAGGCCGCTTCACGCTGGTGTACCTGGCCGCGCCGCAATCGCCCGATGCCGAAGTCGAACTGACCTGGAACTGGCCGGCGGAGGACGGCAGCAGCGAGGACTACGGCAGCGCCCGCAACTTCGGCCACCTTGCCTTCCGGGTGGAGGACATCTACGCGGCCTGCCGGCACCTGCAGGCGCTCGGCTACACCATCAACCGCCCGCCACGCGATGGCCACATGGCGTTCGTGCGCTCCCCCGACCTGATCTCGGTGGAACTGCTGCAGGCGGGCGAGGCGCTGGCGCCCGCCGAGCCTTGGGCCTCGATGCCAAACACCGGCAGCTGGTGACGATGCCGCGGGCGCGGCCCGACCCGGGCGTGCTGCAGCGCTTCGCCGTGATCGTCGGCGAGCGGCACGCGCTGTCCGACCCCGCCGACGTCGCCCCCTACCTGCGCGAACCGCGTGGCCTGCACCACGGCCGCGCCGCGATGGTGCTGCGGCCGGGCAGCGTGGACGAAGTCATGCGGATCCTCGCGCTCGCCAGCGCGACCGCGACGCCGGTGGTGCCGCAGGGCGGCAACACCGGGCTGGTGGGTGGCCAGGTGCCGGATGCATCCGGCGCCGCGATCGTGCTGTCGCTGTCGCGGCTGGACCGCATCCGTGACCTGGATCCCGCGTCCAACACCGCCGTCGCCGAAGCCGGGGTGGTGCTGCAACGGCTGCGCGAGGCTGCCGCGGCGTGCGATCGCCAGTTCCCGCTCTCGCTGGCATCGCAGGGCTCGGCGCAGGTGGGCGGGCTGCTTTCAACCAATGCCGGGGGCACCGCGGTGCTCGCGCACGGCAGCATGCGCGCACGGTGCCTGGGGCTGGAGGTGGTGCTGCCGAGCGGCGAGCGGCTGGATGACCTGCGCGTGCTGCGCAAGGACAACACCGGCTACGACCTCTCGCAGCTGTTCATCGGCGCCGAGGGCACGCTGGGGGTGATCACCGCGGCCGCGCTCACGCTCGCACCGCGGCCGCGCGGCGTGCAGGTGGCCTGGGTGGCGGTGCCGTCGGTCACGGCGGCGCTGGCGCTGCTGGCGCTGGCGCAACACCATGCGGGACGCTCGTTGTCCGCGTTCGAACTGATGGGCGAGACCGTGCTCGGTTTTGCGCTGGCCCATGTCCCCGGCACCACCCTGCCACTGCCTGGCGGCGGGCCCTGGTCGGTGCTGGTGGAGGTCGCCTCGCAGCGCTCGCAGGAGGACGCGCAGGCGATCGTCGAGGCGATGCTGGCCGAGGCCCTGCGGGCCGGCGTGGCAAAAGACGCCGCGCTGGCCTCCACCCTCGCGCAGGGCGCGGCGTTCTGGCGGATCCGCGAGTCCCTCTCGCAGGCGCAGCGAGCGGAAGGCGCGTCGATCAAGCACGACATCGCGCTCCCGCTGGCGCGCATCCCGGAGTTCATCGCCCGCG
Organism: Pseudomonadota bacterium; assembly: GCA_023388715.1. Lineage (GTDB taxonomy): Bacteria > Pseudomonadota > Gammaproteobacteria > Xanthomonadales > Xanthomonadaceae > Thermomonas. Next base: position 4,123 of record JAEWFT010000013.1, on the reverse strand, counting down.
GCGAGGCACTGGTGGCCGCCATCGCACCCGGCGCGCGGATCGCCTGCTTCGGCCACCTCGGCGACGGCAACCTGCACTACAACGTTTCCCCGCCCCGCGACGCCGCGGCGGCGGCGAATTTCGAAGCGCTGCGCGCGCCGGTTTCGGACGCGGTGCACGCGCTGGTGCTGGAGCTGCAAGGCTCGATCGCCGCCGAACATGGGATCGGCCAGCTCAAGCGCGACGCGCTGGCCGCAAGCGCGCCGCCGGTGGCGCTGGCCGCGATGCGCCGGATCAAGGCCGCGTTCGACCCCGCCGGGATCATGAATCCCGGCAAGCTGCTGTAGCCCCGCTCAGTCGCCGGTGGGCAATGCGCGACCGCAGTTGCGGCAATGCCAGGCGTCGGCCTCGTGCTCGGGCAGGCCGCACTCGCCGCAACGCACCCGCCGCCGCTTCGGCTGCATGCTGCGCGCCAGCTCGGCGGTGTAGATGCCGGTCGGGACCGCGATGATGCTGTAGCCGATCACGATCAGCACCGAGGTCACCAGCCGCCCGAACGTGGTGGCCGGGGCGATGTCGCCGAAGCCCACCGTGCCTACCGTCACCACCGCCCAGTACATCGCGGTGGGGATGCTGGTGAAGCCATGCTCGGGACCCTCGACCACGTACATCAGCGCGCCGAAGATCACCACGATGGTCAGCAGGGTGGAGATGAAGACGAAGATCTTGCGCCGGCTGCGCATCAGGGCGCCGATCAGCACTCCCGCCTCGCTGGAGTACTCCACCAGCTTGAGGATCCGGAATATCCGCAATAGCCGCATCACCCGGATCACGGTCAGCGACATGCTGCCGGGGAACAGCAGCGACAGGAACGTCGGCAGGATCGCGAGCAGGTCGATCACCCCGAAGAAACTGGTGGCGTAGCGCAGGAGCGGTCGCGCAGCACCCATAGCCGCGCCGCGTATTCGACGGTGAACAGCAGGGTGAAGAACCACTCCGCGAGGTACAGCGGGCCATGCCAGCGGGCCTTGATGGCGGGCACGCTGTCCAGAAGCACCACCGCCACGCTGGCCAGGATCGCCGCGATCAGCCAAAGATCGAACGCGCGCTCGTCCGGCAACTCGTGCCGGAACATCCGGCGGTACCACTGGTAACGCGCCCCGCTCAGCGCCGCCGGATGGTGGTTCTTCTCGAACAGGTTGCGCGATGGCGCGGGCGCGTCCGGCTGGTCCATCGTGGTCAGGTCGCGGCGAACGCGGCGCGCGCCGCGGCAAGCGTCTCGGCGATCACGGCATCGTCGTGCGCGCTGGACAGGAAACCGGCCTCGAACGCGCTGGGCGCCAGGTAGACGCCGCGCTCGCGCATGGCGTGGAAGAAGCGGTTGAAGGCGGCGCTGTCGCAGGCCATCGCCTGCGCGTAGGTGTCCACCTTCTCCGGACTGAAGAACAGCCCGAACATGCCACCAACGCGCTGGGTGGTGAAGGCCACGCCGGCCTCGCGGGCCGCGGCTTCCAGCCCGTCGCACAACGCGTTGGTCTTCGCTTCCAGCGCATCGTGGAAGCCCGGCGCCTGCACCAGGTCCAGCATCGCCAGGCCCGCGGCCATCGCCACCGGATTGCCGCTGAGGGTGCCGGCCTGGTAGATCGGTCCGCTCGGCGCGATCTGCTCCATCAGGTCGCGGCGGCCACCGTAGGCGCCGACCGGCATGCCGCCGCCGATGATCTTGCCGAAGGTGGTCAGGTCCGGGGTGACGCCATAGCGCGCCTGCGCGCCGCCGAGCGCGACCCGGAAGCCTGTCATCACCTCGTCGAAGATCAGCAGCGCGCCATGCCGGGTGCACAGGGCGCGCAGGTGCTGCAGGTAGCCGTCGCGCGGCGGCAGGCAGTTGGCGTTGCCGACCACCGGCTCGATGATCAGCGCGGCAATCTCGCCGCCGCCTTCGGCGAACAGCTGCGTGGCCGCCTCGAAATCGTTGTAGGGCAGGGTGAGGGTGAGGTCGGCCAGCGCCTTTGGCACGCCCGGCGAGGTCGGCACGCCGAACGTCAGCGCGCCGCTGCCGGCCTTGACCAGGAAACTGTCGCCGTGGCCGTGGTAGCAGCCTTCGAACTTGACGATCCTGCTGCGCCCGGTGGCGCCGCGCGCCAGCCGGATCGCCGACAGCGTGGCCTCGGTGCCGGAGTTCACCATGCGCACCATCTCGCAGCTGGGAATCAGCCCGCTGATGCGCTCGGCCATCGTCACCTCGAGCGGATTGGGGGTGCCGAAGCTCAACCCGTTGCGCGCGGTCTCGATCACCGCCTCGAGCACCTTCGGGTGGTTGTGGCCGACGATCATTGGCCCCCACGAGCCCACGTAGTCGATGTAGCGGTTACCGTCGACGTCGAACAGGTAGGGGCCCTCCGCACGCTGCACGAAGAACGGCTCGCCGCCGACCGACTTGAACGCGCGCACCGGTGAATTGACGCCGCCCGGCATCAGGTCCTGGGCGCGGCGGAAGAGTTGGTGCGAGCGTTCGGTGTTCATGGGTGGGCAGGAGTCTCGTAAAGGAGGGAGCAGGCACGTGCGGCGGCCACTGGGTCGGCCGCGTCGAATACGCCGCCAATCACCGCGATCAGGTCGGCGCCCGCCGCAACGAGGCTGGGCGCATTCTCCGGCGTGATCCCGCCGATCGCCACCCGCAGCACGCCAAGCCCCGCGCTGTCGCGCAGCAGGCGAGGCGTTGCCCGCCGCGCCCCGGGCTTGGTGGTGGAGGGAAAGAACGCGCCGAATGCCACGTAATCGGCGCCGGCGGCGGCGTCGCGGGCGCGCTCGAGGCTGTCGTAGCACGAGACCCCGATGATCGCCGCATCGCCGAGCAGCGCGCGTGCGCGGGAAACCTGGCCATCGTGTTCGCCCAGATGCACGCCGTCAGCCGCCAGCTCGGCGGCCAGCACGGCGTCATCGTTGACGATGAACGGCACGTTGGCGTCGTGACAGGCTGAGCGCAGGCGCTGTCCCATCTGGCGCAGGCGCTCGCCGTCGACGCGCTTGTTGCGCAATTGCAGGCAGGTGGCGAATGGCAGCAAAGGCGCCACGCGCGCCAGCAGGCGCCCGGCATCCGCCTCGTCCGGCGTGACCAGGTAGAGCCCGCGCTGCAGCGTGGTGGTGGGCATGTGCTTCCGCCGGGTGGCGCGGGATGGGAGAATCGGGCCCCGCTTCCCCGCATTATCGCGCCCCATGCCCGCATCCGCTTCCAATCCGCCCTATCGCACCTGGATGTGCGTGGTCTGCGGCTTCACCTATGACGAAGCGGAAGGCTTGCCGGAGGAAGGCATCGCGCCGGGAACGCGCTGGGCCGACGTGCCCGAGACGTGGACCTGCCCGGACTGCGGCGTCAGCAAGGACGACTTCGAGATGGTCGAGGCCTGACGCCTCACTTCGGCGGCGGGATGCCGGGGCCGAAGCGCAGCTCCGCGCCATCCTGGAGGCCCAGGCGCTCGGCCTGGCCCGCGTTGAGCTCCAGCACGTATCGCGCCGGCGCCCCGCTCGGGTAGTTGGGGCAGCGATCGCCCAGCGAGCAGGGCGGCACCCCGCGCCGCTGCGACACCAGCCGGCGCTCATCATCGAAGTAGAGGATGTCCAGCGGGATCCGGGTGTTCTTCATCCAGTACGCAAGCGGCTGCTGGCTGTCGTGGATGAACAGCATGCCGCGGTCATCGGCCATCGCGTCGCGGAACATCAGGCCGCGCGCGCGCTCGGCATCGTCGTCCGCGATCTCCACCACGTAGCGCTGGCCGCCCAGTTCCACCCATGGCCCGCCGGCGCTCGCGCAGCCGCTGAGGCAGGACGCGGCAAGCAGGGCGAGAACGGCATTGCGCATGGGGAGCTCCGGTCGAAAAAATGAACCTTGGCCTGCAGCATGGAGTGCGTCAAGCCGTCAAGACTTCCATCGCGCGCCGGCTTGCTGCACTATGCGCGCCCGCTTCACCGACGGCACCGCCGACCGGATGAAGGGAAGGTAAAAAATCGCTTCACCGGGTGTTGACAGCAACACAAACCCCGGTATGATGGGCGGCTCGCTCGGGATGATTGATCCGGGCGGTGGGACGAGGCGTTGAGGCCGAAGTCCTGTGATCTTTGACAGTGTGCGCAGGTGACTTGTGCG
>JAEWFT010000047.1 GCA_023388715.1 Pseudomonadota bacterium | reverse complement strand
CAACAGGCCAGCGCCGAGGATCCGCAGGCGCGCGCCGCCGCCGAGGCCGCGATCAAGGCCGCGGAGGCCGCCGCCGCCAGCGCGCCGCCGCCGGTGGCTGGCACCGACTACGTCGAGATCCCCAACGGCCAGCCGTTCGAGACCGACGCCGCCCGCATCGAGGTCGCGGAGATCTTCGGCTACGTCTGCCCGTTCTGCGCCGCGGTGCAGCCGACCGCCAGCGCGATGAAGGCCAAGCTGCCGCCGGACGTCAACATGGTCTATATCCCCGCCGCGTTCGGCGCGATGTGGGACAACTACGCCAAGGCCTACTACGCCGCCGAGGCGATGGGGCTGGTCGACAAGACCCATGACGCGATGTACCGCGCCATCCACATCGACAAGAGCCTCAAGGGCGAGCGCGGGATGGACACCCCGCAGGACATCGCCGGGTTCTATGCCGCCTACGGCGCCGACCCGGGCCAGTTCGTCAGCAGCATGCAGAGCTTCGCGGTCGCCTCCAAGGTCAACCGCGGCAAGCAGTTCATCATGAATGCCTTCTCCAACGGCGACACCCCCTCGACCCCGACCTTCGTGGTCAACGGCAAGTACCGGATCAAGGGCAAGTCGGTGGACGACGTGTTCCGCATCCTCAACCAGCTGATCGTCGCTGAGCGCGCCAAGCTCAGCGCCGCGCCGGCTGCCGACGCGCCGCCGCCGGTCGCGCCCGCCACCGACGCCGCCCCGGCGCCGCAGGGCTGATCGCCCGCGCGCGGCCAATGGACAAACGCCGGCTGCGCCTGCTCAGCGCCAACATCCAGGCAGGCTCCAGCACGCGGGGCTACCAGGACTACGTCACCCGCAGCTGGTCGCACGTGCTGCCTGCCGGCAACAAGCGCGGCGCGCTGGACGCGATCGCCGCCCTGGCCGGGGAACACGACATCGTCGGCCTGCAGGAAGCCGATCCCGGCAGCCTGCGCTCTGGCTTCACCAACCAGACGCACTACTTGGCGCAGCGCGCCGGCTTTTCCTACTGGAGCCACCAACCGAACCGACGGGTCGGCGGGGTGGCCTCCAGCGCCAACGGCCTGCTCAGCAAGCTCGAGCCGAAACTGGTCGAGGAGCATTCGCTGCCGGGGCGGGTGAAGGGGCGCGGGGTGCTGATGGCCTGCTTCGGCGACGGCAACGATGCGCTCACCGTGGCGGTGGCGCACCTGTCGCTTGGCGCGCAGTCCCGGCGCTCGCAGCTGGACTTCATCGCCGAGTTGCTGGGCGACCATCCACACGCGGTGCTGATGGGCGATTTCAACTGCGATCCGGACCAGCCGGAAATGCAGGGCCTGTATCGCAAGACCCACCTGCAGCCGCCGGCGAACTGCGTGCCGACGTTCCCCTCGTGGCGGCCACAGCGGGCGATCGACCACATGCTGGTGACCCCGGCGCTGGCCATTGCGGGCATGCGGGCGGTGCCGGCGGCGCTGTCGGACCACCTGGCGCTTTCGGTCGAACTGGACGTGCCGGAAAGCGCGCTCTCCTGACGCTCAGCCCAGCGCGCTCCAGGCGACGCTGCTGCCGACCAGCACGAGGAACCCGGCGAACACCCGCTTCAACGCCTGTCCGCTGAGGGCGTGCGCCAGCCGCGTGCCGTACGGCGCCGCCAGCACGGACGCCACCGCGACCGCGAGCGCGGCGGGCAGGTAGACGTACCCGACCGCGCCGGCCAGCGGCAACGCGCCCGCAGGCGCCTGCAGCGCGTAACCCAGCACCCCGCCCAAGCCGATGAAGATCCCGGTCGCGGACGAGGTTCCGACCGCGCGCACCGGCGCCACCCCGCGCCACACCAGCAACGGCACCGTCATGCTGCCGCCGCCGATGCCGACCACCGCCGACAGCGCGCCGATGCCGGCCCCGGCTGCGGCGTACAAGGGACCTGCCGGGGCGGCGCCCGTCGCCGCCACCGCGCGCTCGCGTGCCAGCAGCATCTGTGCGGCCACCACGTAGCAATACCCCGCCACGCACCAGCGCAGCACGCGTCCATCCAGCCCGATGGCAAGGGCACTGCCCAGCCAGCTGCCGAGCAGCACCCCCGGTGCCAGCCACGCCACGGTGGGCCACAGCACGCTGCCGCGGCGGTGGTGCGCGCGCGCCGAGGCGGCGGCGGTCAACACGATGCTCCCCATGGAGCTGGCCAGCGCCGCATGCATGGCCGCGTCGGCGGGCACGCCATGGCGTGGCAGCAGCCACGCCAGCGCGGCGACCAGCACCAGGCCGCCACCGATTCCCAGCAGTCCGGCAAGGATGCCGGCACAGGCGCCAAGCGCCAGGTACAGCAACAGGATCGACATCGGGCACCCGCCAGGACGTTCATGGATGCTCGGATATAGTCGGGCGATGCACAAGCACGCCGCCCCGATGCTGGCCGCGCTGCTGGCCGCCACGAGCATGACCGCGGGCAGCGCGCGCGCGCAGGCCACGCCGGCCACGACGCCGGTGGCGCCGCCCCGCTCGAGCACGCCACCGGTACCGGTGCCGATGCCGGACAGCGGGTTGCGGCAGGCCTTCGACGCCACCGCGCGCGGCAGCCTAGATCCCGCGCTGCTGGCCGCGCATCGGGTGCAACCGCTGCGTGGCTGGCTCGAGTTCACCGCGCTGCGGCGCGAGCTTGCCACCCTGCCGCTGGAGCGCGGCCACGACTTCCTCCGCCGGCATGGTGATGAGCCGGTGGGTGATGCCTTCCGCGCCGAGTGGATCCCGGCGCTGGGCCGGCGCGGCGAATGGCAGGCGCTGCTCTCGGCCTGGCGCGACGGCATCGAGGCGACGTCGCTGCGCTGCCTGCAACTCCAGGCGCGACATCGAGTCGGACGCAACGACGCCGGCTGGGTGCGCGACGCGCAGTCGGTCTGGCGCAGCAGCGGCAAGTCGCTGCCCGAGAGTTGCGACCCGGTGTTCGCGCAACTGGCGGCGCAGGGCGGGCTGGACGATGCGCTGCGCTGGGAACGCTTCGACCTGGCCGCCGACGCGCAGCAGTCCGGCGTGATGCGCGCGATCGGCCGCGGCATGTCCGCTGCGGAGAACACCCAGCTGGCCGACCGCTACGCGGCCTACATGGACGCCGCCGACGCCAGCGCCAGCAGCTGGCCTAGGACCGCGCGCAGCCGCCTGGTCGCCTCGCATGCGCTGGCAAGGCTGGGCAAGGCCGCGCCCGACCGCGCCGAGGCGCTGCTGCCGGCGGTTGCGCAGGCGCTGGGCTTCAACGAGGCGGAGCGCGGTCGCGTGCTCCATCAGGTCGCGTTGTGGACGGTCGCCTCCTACCTGCCCGGCTCCGCGCAACGCCTGGCCGCTGTGCCCTTGGCTGCCTACGACGCCAACCTGCACGAATGGCAGGTGCGCGAGGCACTGTCGCGCAGCGACTGGACCGGCGCGCTGGCGGCGATCCGGCGGATGCCTGCCGTGCAGCGCGAGGATTCGCGCTGGCAGTACTTCGCCGCCCGCACCAGCGAACTCACCGGAGATGCCGCCGGCGCGCGGTCGCTGTATGCACAGGCCGCCCGGAAGTCCGACTTCCACGGCTTCCTTGCCGCCGACCGCCTCGGCCAGCCTTACACCTTGTGCCCGTGGCAACCGCTGGTCTCGCATGCGGACAAGCGGGCGGTCGCGCGCGACCCGGCGCTGGTGCGCGCACTGCAGTTGCACGCGCTCGACCGCAAGGGCTGGGCCGTGCGCGAATGGAACGACGCGCTCGCCCGCTTCAGCGACGAGCAGCGGCGGATCGCGGTGGAAGTGGCGCAGGAGCATGGCTGGTTCGACCGCGGCGTGTTCGGCCTGGTCAACGTCGGCGGCAAGCAGCATCCGAGCGAGCGCAACCTCTACCACCTGCGCTTCCCGCTGCACCATGACGCCAGCATCCGCCGCGAGGCGGCGCGCAACAACCTCGACCCGGCCTGGGTGGCGGCCGAAATCCGCGCCGAGTCGGTATTCGATCCGAACGCGCGTTCGCCGGCCGACGCGCGCGGGCTGATGCAGGTGCTGCCGGCCACCGGCGCCGGCGTGGCCGCGCGCATCGGCATGCCCTGGCGCGGCGGCGACAGCCTGTACGAGCCCGACACCAACATCGCGCTGGGCAGCGCCTACCTGCGCCAGCTGATGGACCAGTACGGCGGCAAGCCCTACCAGGTGATCGCCGGCTACAACGCGGGTCCGGCGCCACTGGGCCGCTGGCAGTCGCAGCGCCCGGCGATGGATGCCGACTTCTGGATAGAGACCATCAGCTACAAGGAAACCCGCGAATACGTGGCCCGCGTGCTGAGCTTCGCCGCGATCTACGACTGGCGGCTCAACGGCGATGCGCTGCGCATGAGCGATCGCATGCTCGGCAACGTTGGCGGTCCACGCCGCGCGTTCACCTGCGCCGCCCAGGCGCCGCGCCCGCTGCCGCGGCAGCCGGGCCAGCGACGCTGAGGCCAAGCGCACCGATGGAGGCGACGGTTCCCAAGGGCGCGCAGGCCTACCTCGTGGGTGGCGCGGTGCGCGATGCGCTGCTCGGGCAGCCGCCGGGCGATCGCGATTACGTGGTCGTCGGCGCCAGCGCCGGGCAGATGCTGGACGCTGGTTTCAGGCAGGTGGGCCGCGACTTCCCGGTGTTCCTGCATCCTGGCAGCGGCGAGGAATACGCGCTGGCGCGCACCGAGCGCAAGTCCGCGCGCGGGCACACCGGCTTCGTGGTGCACGCCGATCCGTCGGTGACGCTGGAAGCCGACCTGCGCCGCCGCGATTTCACCATCAACGCGATCGCCCGCGACGCGGATGGCCGGCTGGTGGATCCGTTCGGCGGCGCTGGCGACATCGCCAACCGCGTGCTGCGGCATGTCGGCGAGGCCTTCGTCGAGGACCCCCTGCGGGTGCTGCGCGCGGCGCGTTTCATGGCGCGTTTCGCCCCGCTGGGGTTCACCATCGCCCCGGACACGCTGGCGCTGATGCGGCAGATGGTGGCCAGTGGCGAACTGGCCGCGCTGGTGCCGGAACGGGTCTGGCAGGAGCTGGCGAAGGCGCTGCGTTGCGCGGCGCCGTCGGCCTTCCTGCAGGCCCTGCGGGCCGTCGATGCGCTGCGCGTGGTGTTGCCGGAGGTCGATGCGCTGTACGGCGTGCCGCAACGCGCCGATTTCCACCCCGAGGTCGATACCGGCGTGCATGTCGAGCTGGTGTGCGACATGGCCGCGCGGCTGGCCCCGGGCGACGACCTGATCGGTTACGCCGCGCTGGTCCACGACCTCGGCAAGGCACTGACCCCCGCCGCGGAACTGCCCAGGCACGTGATGCACGAGCAGCGCGGGGTCCGGCCGGTGATCGACCTCAGCGCGCGCCTGAAGGTGCCCGCCGAACACCGCGAGCTGGCGGTGATGGCCGCGCGCGAGCACCTCAACGTGCACCGCATCGACGAGCTCAAGCCGGCCACCGTGCACGAGCTGATCGCGCGCTGCGACGGCTTCCGCAAGCCCGCGCGCATCGGCCAGCTGGCCACCGTCTGCGAAGCGGACAAGCGCGGCCGCGCCGGACTGTCCTCGGAGCCGTATCCCGCCGGCGCCCTGCTCCGCCGCCTGCATGCCGCGGCGCTGGCGGTGCGTGCGCGCGACGTGGCAAGCGGGGTGTCCGGCCCGGAGGTGGGCGAGGCGCTGCGCAAGGCGCGGATCGCCGCCATTGCCGCGGCGAGGTCAGAGCGCGCGATCGAACCGTAGCAGCGCATCGCGCAGCGGAGTGAACGCGGTGGCCAGCCCCGCCAGCACGCCCAGCGTGTTCGCCAGTGCGTCCGCACGGTCGAGCATGCGCCCCAGCGCCATCTGCGCCTGCAGGTGTTCCAGGCCAATGCCCATCAGCACCAGCAGCACGCAGGCGATGGCCCAGGACAGGCGACGTGCGAACAGCTGCACCGCGGCCGCCGACAGCACCGCATAGGCGGCGAAGTGCTCGAGCTTGTCGCTGACCGGCACCGCGGGCAGCGCCTGCGCCGGTTCCAGCGAAGCGAACACCACCACGGCGATCGCCAGCATCCAAAGCCCGGACCAGAGCCATGGCTGCTTGAACGGCTTCAGCGAGCGCCCCACCCGCGGCCTGGCGCCCGCGCTCACAAGCGGTGGCTCAGGTCGCCGGCGAGGAAGGCCGCGCCGAATTCCACCCCGCGGTGGAAGCCCATGGCCTGGAAGCGCTCGCCCATTTCGCTGGGCAGGGTCAGCAGCTTCGCCTGCTGGCGCAGGTTGTGGCGCGCAAGCTCGTCGGCCGCGCGCGATTCCGCCAGCGCGAGGTTCTCGGACAGCCGGTTGCCCAGCAGGAAGCTCGCCTGCGAACAGTACCCGGTGAAGTCGAAACCGGCGCCAACGCCCGCCTCGGCCAGCGCGGTGAAATCCACCGATGCGGTGATGTCCTGCAGTCCCGGCCAGGCGAACACGTCGTCCAGCACATGGTGGCGGCGGAACGCGCGCAGGGTGCCGTCGCGGCGCTGCGGCTGGTAGTACTCGCCGCGCGCGTAGCCGTAGTCGACGAACAGCAGCGCGCCGTTGCCAAGCCCACCCACCACCGCCTGCACCCAGTACGGCAATTGCGCCAGCGCCTCGCTGCGGTAACCGTCCGCCAGCGGCTCAGGCAGGCGGCGCTCGATGTTGCGCACCGCGCCGGTGAGCATCGGGTCCGCGGGACGCTCGCCGCGCAGGAAGCGGCCCTCGCCGTCGAGCACCACATGCTCTTCCAGCACCTCGCCGCCGCGGATCACGAAGCGCGGCGCCGGCAGCGCGTCGACCACCTCGTTGGCGAACAGCACCCCGTCCCAGCGTTCCTGCAGCGGACCGTCGAGCCAGTCCACCAGTTCGAACAGCAGTGGCGGCAGGCGCTCGCGCAGGCGCGCCTGCTGGCGCTCGCGCAGGTCGGCGGATGGCTCGAGGATGGCGTAGCGCGCCGGCAACGCATCGCTGGCCAGCAGCTTGGCAAGGCAGGTCTCGGCAAACGCACCACTGCCGCCGCCCACCTCCACGAACACCGCCTCCGGGCCGACCTGCTGCAGCACCGGGCCGAGCGCGTCGGCCACGCAGGCGGAGAACAGCGGCGAGGCCTCCGGCGCGGTGGTGAAGTCGCCGCCGGCACCGAACTTGTGCGCGCCCGCGCTGTAGTAGCCCAGGCCGGGCGCATACAGCGCCAGCTCCATGAACTTCCAGAACGGCAGGCTGCCGCCGGCGGCGATCACCTGCTCCTGGATCACCTCGCGCAGGTGCGCGCTGTGCGCCTGTTCTTCCGCGCTGGGCGGCGGCAGCGTGCCCGCCATCAGCCGAGCGTCCTGCGGCGGCCAGCGCACTGGCCCGGTCCGGAGGACACGCGCACCTCGATGGCGACGATGGCGTGCGCCCGCAGCGCCTCCTCCTCCGCCATCAGCTGGTCGAGGAACCAGCGCGCGAACTCCTCCAGGGTGGCGTTCTCGATCGGCAGCAGCTTGACGTCGCCGCGCAGGAACGGGATCCGCTGGCCGTCGAAATGCGCGTACACGTGCTCCCCGTCCTCCTCGATCCGCAGGTGCGGCGAGCGCGCGGGCAGCAGCGTCCACTCGTTGAGTTCGCGGCAGAGCGCGACCAGGCGCGCCTTGTAGATGCCATAGTCGAAGCACATCCCGTTGCCGAGCATGCGCGCCTCGATGTCCGCCTCGACCCGGAAGTTGTGGCCGTGCAGGCGCTCGCGCTCGGTGGCGGAAAACACCGTGAAGTGGCCGGCGGAGAACTTCATGTTCTCCTTGGCCAGGCGGATGACCACGCTGTCGCTCATGCCGCGCCCTCCGCGAAATCGCTTTCGCCGATGTCGCCGCGCTGCGGCCGCATCACGATGTCCTCGACCACGGTGCGCGCGGACACCGTCCACGCGGTCCACGCCACCTCGGCGACGTCCTCGGCCGGCATCAGCCGCTCCTCGCGCAGCGGCGCGCCATCCCATGAAGAGGTCCAGGTCGCGCCCGGCAGCAGCGCGACCACGCGCACGCCGTGCGGCTTCATCTCCTCGCGCAGGTTGCGCGAGAAGCCATGCAGCGCATGCTTGGCGATGCTGTAGGAGCCGCCGTTCGGGTAGGCCGCGATCGAGGCGGTGCTGCACATGTTGAGGACCATGCCCTGCCGCCGCGCCACCATCGGCGGCAGCAGGCGCCGGGTCAGGCGGTAGGCGCCGAACAGGTTGGCCTGCAGCATCTCCATCAGCGCATCGTCGTCCTCGCCGGCGATCTGGCCGGGGCGGTAGGCGCCTGCGTTGTTGACCAGCAGGTCGACCGCGGCGTGGCGCGCCAGCACATCGGCGGCCATCGCATCCACGGCAGCGGCATCACGCAGGTCGCAGGCCAGCGTCTCGACCTGCGGCAGTTCCGCCTGCAGGGCGTCCAGGCCGTCCTGCCCACGCGCGCAGGCGATCACGGTGCAACCGCCGGCGGCGAAGCGCCTCACGATCGCGCGCCCGATCCCGCGCGAGGCGCCGGTCACCAGCACCACGCTCACGGGCCGCAACTCCCGCGGGCGATCTGCACGCCCACGGCATCGGCGCCATCGAACGCCGCCGGCTTGGTCAGGCGCAGGCGCACGCCGCTGGCGCCGAATTCGCGCAGCACCAGCGCGGCGCACTGCTCGGCCAGGGTCTCGACCAGGTTGAAGCGGCTCTGGCCCACGAAGTCCGCCAGCCGCCGCGACACCGCGTGGTAATCCAGCGCGTCGGCAAGCGCATCGCTGCTGGCGGCGATGCGGTTGTTGCCGAACAGCTCGATGTCGAACAGCAGCGGGCGCGGCGCCTCGCGCTCGTGCGGGTAGACGCCGATCAGGGCATCGATGCGCAGGCCCTGGATGAAGACGATGTCGGTCATCGCCACAGGATACCCGCCCGCGCGCAGGCCCCGGCGCGATCAGCCGCGTTCGCGTTCCTCGGCCTGGACCTGACGGCGCACGAACAGGAACAGGAACACGCCCACCCCCACCATGACCAGGCTGCCACCGATCGCCAGCCAGCCGACGGGCCGGGTCAGGATTTCGACAAGGATGGGATGCATCGCCGCGCTCCGCTGGAATCTTCCCGCAGGTTACCGGAGCCCGCCCCGCGGACCTTGAGGTGGATCAATTCCGCGGGGCTGCGCGGCGCCGGCTTACGCGCTTCCGGCCACCGCCGGCAGGGTCGCCATGTCCCAGCGCGGGACCACATGCACCACGGGCGGCTCCGACTGCCCCGCCTGCAGCCGCAATGCGCCGGCAAACGCGATCATCGCGCCGTTGTCGGTGCACAGCGCCGGGCGCGGGAAGCAGGCGCGCCCGCCGCGGGCTTCGCACATCGCCTGCAGCTTCCCGCGCAGCCGCCGGTTGGCGCCGACCCCGCCGGCCACCACCAGGGTGTCGCTGCCGGCCGCGTCCAGCGCGCGCTCGCACTTGATCGCCAGGGTGTCGACCACCGCGTCCTCGAAGCCGCGCGCGATGTCGGCGCGGGTCTGCTCGCCCTGGTCGGAATCGCGCCAGGCCAGCAGCACCTGGGTCTTCAGCCCGCTGAAGGAAAAGTCGAGGCCGGGGCGGTCGGTCATTGGCCGCGCGAACCGGTACGCGCCCGGAGTGCCGGACTCCGCGAGCTTGGCCAGCTGCGGCCCGCCCGGGTACGGCAGGCCCATCAGCTTCGCGGTCTTGTCGAAGGCCTCGCCGGCGGCATCGTCCAGGGTCTCGCCCAGCAGCCGGTAGGCGCCGATCGCGTCCACCGCCACCAGCTGGGTATGCCCGCCCGAGACCAGCAGGGCGACGAACGGCGCCTGCGGCGGGTCGTCCTCCATCAGCGGCGCCAGCAGGTGGCCTTCCATGTGGTGCACGCCGACCGCCGGCACTTCCAGCGCCCACGCCAGCGCGCGCGCCACCCCGGCGCCTACCAGCAGCGCGCCGACCAGGCCGGGGCCCGCGGTATAGGCCACCCCGTCGATGTCGCGGGTGGACATCCCGGCCTCGGCCAGCGTCTGCCGGATCAGCGGCAACAGCTTGCGCACGTGGTCGCGGCTGGCCAGTTCCGGCACCACGCCGCCGTACTCGGCGTGCAGGGCGACCTGGCTGTAGACGGCATGCGCGCGCAGGCCGGCGCCGCCGGGCAGCGCGGTGTCGTACACGGCCACGCCGGTCTCGTCGCAGGAGGATTCGATGCCCAGGACTTTCATCCCGCCATCTTGCGCCGAAAATAGCGGGGCTGCTATCATGCGCGGCTCGCCCCGGGAACGGGGTGGATTCCCAATACCGAGATTCAAGATGCCCAGCGTCAAAGTCCGCGAAAACGAACCGTTCGAGTTTGCCCTGCGCCGCTTCAAGCGCACCTGCGAAAAGGCTGGCGTGCTGGCCGAGACCCGCAAGCGCGAGTTCTACGAGAAGCCGACCCAGGAGCGCAAGCGCAAGGCCGCCGCGGCGGTGAAGCGCCAGGCGCGCCGCAGCTCGCGCGACGTCACCAAGCGCCAGCGCCTGTACTGAGCGCGGTGGTTGACTGCGGAAGCCGGCACGCGCATGCGTGGCCGGCTTTTCGCGTTTCTGCATCGATGAAATCCGCAAGGAGTGGCGCATGAGCCTCAAGCAACAGCTCACCGACGACATGAAGACCGCGATGAAGGCCGGCGAGAAGGATCGCCTGGGCGTGATCCGGCTGATCAACGCCGCGATCAAGCAGAAGGAAGTCGACGAGCGCGTCGAGATGACCGACCCGTTGGTGCTGGCCGTGCTGGAGAAGATGGTCAAGCAGCGCAAGGACTCGATCACCCAGTACGAGGCCGCCGCGCGCGAGGACCTGGCCGCGATCGAGCGCTACGAGCTGGGCGTGATCGGGGCCTACCTGCCCGCCAAGCTGGACGAGGCCGCGATCCAGGCCGAGATCGACAAGGCGATCAAGGCCACCGGCGCCGCCTCCGCCGCCGACATGGGCAAGCTCATGGGCGTGCTGAAGCCGGCGCTGGCGGGCCAGGCCGACATGGGTCTGGTGTCGAAGCTGGTGAAGCAGGCGCTGGCGGGCTGAGCCGTGGGCGCCGCGCCGCCGCTGCTGTCGATCCGCGCCGCGACCGCCGACGATGTGCCGCTGATCCGCCAGCTGATCGCGGAACTGGCCGACTACGAGCGGCTGGCCGATGCGATGGTCGCCACCGATGACGGCCTGCGCGCGCAGCTGTTCGGCCCCGATCCCGCCGCCGAGGTGCTGATCGGCGAGGTCGACGGCGAGCCGGCCGGCTTTGCGCTGTTCTTCCACAACTTCAGCACCTTCCTCGGCAAGCGCGGGCTGTACCTCGAGGACCTGTTCGTGCGCCCCGCCTTCCGCGGCCACGGCCTGGGCCGGCACCTGAT
Source organism: Pseudomonadota bacterium (assembly GCA_023388715.1). GTDB lineage: Bacteria > Pseudomonadota > Gammaproteobacteria > Xanthomonadales > Xanthomonadaceae > Thermomonas. Next base: position 20,222 of record JAEWFT010000047.1, on the reverse strand, counting down.
GGCGAGCCTGGCGCGGATCGCGGTGCAGCGCGATTGCGGGCGCTTCGAATGGAGCGTGCTGGACTGGAACGAGCTGGCGATCGGGTTCTACCGGCGCATCGGCGCCACCGGGATGGATGGCTGGACCGTGCAACGACTGGAAGGCGAGGCGCTGCACGCGCTGGCCGCGCACGACGCACTCTGAGCGCCGCATCCACGGCCACTGCGGCACACTAGGCCGATGCCGCAAGACGATCCGAACGCCACCGACACGCCCTCGCTTGCCGCGGAGCTGGATCCGACCCGCAAGGCGTCGATCACCCAGGCCGATGGCGCGCCGCCGCCCGCCGACGTGCGCCAGGAAGTGCGCAAGGCGACCCGCGGCGGGATCGGGATGGCGCTGCTGCGGCGGTTCCTGGACGCCGACGTGATCACCCAGGCGGCGGCGGTGGCCTTTTACGCCGCGCTCTCGCTGGCGCCGCTCTTGCTGCTGCTGCTGTGGCTGACCGCCTCCAACCAGGCGGCGCAGGACGCCACGGTCGCCCAGATCGCCCTGCTGATGGGACCGGAGGCGCAGGAGGTGGCGCGCACGGTGATCGCCAATGCGCGCCAGCAGCCGGACACCGGCTCGATCGCGGGATGGTGGAGCATCGGCCTGCTGCTGGTCGGCGCAAGCGCGGTCTTCGCCCAGCTGCAGGATGCGCTCAACCGCATCTTCCGCACCGACGCCACCGCGCTTGCCAACATCGGCGAGTGGCTGCGCAAGCGGCTGTTCTCGTTCGGCCTGCTGCTGGCGCTGGGCTTCCTGCTGGTGGTGTCGCTGACGGTGACCACGGTGCTGGAGCTGGCGTTGAGCCGCGTCGCCATGTTCCAGCCGGCGGTGGCGCTGCTGGCGTCGCTGATCGTGTACGCGCTGGCGTTCGCCTTCATGTACATGTTCCTGCCCGACCGACGCGTGCGCTGGCAGCTGGCGCTGGCCGGCGGCTGCCTAACCGCGGCGCTGTTCGTGGGCGGGCGCAGCGCGATCGCGTGGTACCTGGCGCAGGCGCCCACCGGCACCGCGTACGGGGCGATGGGCGCGCTGGCGCTGATGATGCTGTGGGTCTACTACGCCGCGATCATCCTGTTCGCCGGCGCGGTGGTGACCGCCACCGTCGACGAACGCCGCGGCCCGCCGGCGCCGCAGGGCTGACATGGCGCGCATCCCGGACGCCTTCATCGACGACCTGCTGGCGCGCACCGACATCGTCGAGGTGGTCGGAGGGCGCGTGCCGCTCAAGCGCCAGGGCAAGGAATACGCGGCGCGCTGCCCGTTCCACGACGAACGTTCGGCCAGCTTCACGGTGTCGCCGACCAAGCAGTTCTACCACTGCTTCGGCTGCGGCGCGCACGGCACCGCGATCAGCTTCCTGATGAATTACGACCGCCTCGAGTTCCTCGACGCGGTGGACGAACTGGCCAAGCGCGTCGGCATGGAAATCCCGCGCGACACCCAGCAACGCAACGCCAACCCCGACACCCGCGACCTGTACGGGGCGATGGAGGCGGCCGCCAGCTTCTTCCGCGACCAGCTGGCGCGCAGCGACAAGGCGCGCGCCTACGTCGAGCGGCGCGGGATCTCCGCCGCGATCGTCGAGCGCTACGCGATCGGTTACGCGCCGGACGGCTTTTCCGGCCTGCGCGATGCGCTGGGCAGCGACCCGCGCCGGCTGCAACTGCTGGAACGCGGCGGCCTGTTCTCGAAGAACGACAAGGGCAACGTCTACGACAAGTTCCGCGACCGCCTGATGTTCCCGATCCACGACCGCCGCGGCCGCACCATCGCGTTCGGAGGGCGGGTGATCGACGCGGAGGATTCGCCGAAGTACCTCAATTCCCCGGAAACGCCGCTGTTCCACAAGGGCCGCGAGCTGTACGGGTTGTGGCAGGCGAAGCAGGCCAACCAGGTGCTGGAGCGGCTGATCGTGGTCGAGGGCTACATGGACGTGGTCGCGCTGGCGCAGTACGGCGTGTCGCAGGCGGTGGCCACGCTCGGCACCGCGACCACCCCCGACCATGCCGAACTGCTGTTCCGCAACGCGCCGGACGTGTTCTTCTGCTTCGACGGCGACCGCGCCGGCCGCAGCGCTGCGTGGAAGGCGCTGGAATCGGTGTTGCCCCGCATGAAGGACGGGCGGCAGGCGTTCTTCCTGTTCCTGCCGGAGGGCGAGGATCCCGACTCGATCGTGCGCAAGGAGGGCGCCGACGGTTTCGATGCGCGGCTGCGCGCGGCCACGCCACTGTCGCAGTTCTTCTTCGCCTCGCTGTCGGCCGACGTCAACCTCGCCAGCCTGGACGGCAAGGCGCGCCTGGCCGAGCGCTGCAAGCCGCTGCTGGCGCAGATCCCGGATGGCGCGTTCGGCGACCTGATGCAACAGCGGCTGACCGAACTCACCGGTGTCGGCGCCCGTGCCAGCGGGCCGCAGACGCACGTGCCGGCGCAGCGCGCGAGCGGCTCGCAGCGCGCGATGCCGGGGCACAAGCCGAGCCTGGTGCGCACCGCCATCACCCACATCCTGCACCGCCCGGGCCTTGCCACGGAGTTGCAGCCTCCGTTCCGCTTCGCCCGCCTGCGCCAGCCCGGCATCGAGCTGCTGTCGGAACTGGTGCTGCTGGTGCGCGAGCGGCCGGAGATCAGCACCGGCGCGCTGCTCGAGCATTTCGAGGGTCGCGAGGAGCTGGCCGCGCTGCAGAAGCTCGCCTTGCTGGAATTGCCCGGCGAGGACGCCGACCTGCGCGCCGAATTCTCAGATGCGGTCACGCAGCTGGAAAAGCAGGTGCTGCAGCAACGCATCGAGGAACTGCAGCCGCGGTTCGCCGAGCTTGACGCCGACGAGAAGCGCGAACTGCTCGAGCTGTTGCAGGCGCGCCTGCGCTGACGCTCAGCGGCCGGACTCGCGCTCCAGCAGCGCGCGCTTGCGCGCCACGCCCCAGCGGTAGCCGGAGATGCCGCCGTCGCTGCGCACCACGCGATGGCAGGGAATCGCCACCGCCAGCTGGTTGCCGGCGCAGGCGCGCGCCACCGCGCGCACCGCCGTGGGCGCGCCGATCGCCCGCGCCACCTGCGCATAGGTGGCCGTCTGCCCGGCGGGGATCCTGCGCAAGGCGTCCCATACCCGTTGCTGGAAGGCGGTGCCGCGGATGTCCAGCGGCAGGTCGAGGCCAGTGTTCGGCGCCTCGACCAGGCCGATCACCCGCGCCACCAGCTGCTCGAACCGGGCGTCGCCACCCACCAGCTCCGCACGCCGGAAGCGGTCCTGTAATTCGCACAGCAGCACGTCGGGATCGTCGCCAAGCGCGATCGCGCAGACGCCGCGGGTGCTGCGCGCGACAAGGATCGCGCCAAGCGAACACTGCGCCAGCGCGAACTCGATCCGCGCATCGGCCCCGCCATCGCGGTACTGCGCCGGCGTCATCCCGAGCATCGCGTCCGCCTGCGCGTAGAAGCGACTGGGCGCATTGAAGCCGGCGTCAAACAGCGCGTCGGTCACCTGCACGCCCCCCCGTGCGAGCGCCGTGCGCACGGCTTGGCCGCGGCGCGCCTGCGCATAGGCCTTGGGCGTGACGCCCGCCACCGCCTTGAACACGCGCTGGAAATGCGTCGCGCTCATCCCAGCCTCGCAGGCCAGCGCCTGCAGCGACGGCGGCTGCTCCGCCGCCTCGATCCGGCGGCAGGCTGCCGCGACGAGGGCGGCATGGCGGGGAGCGTGCGGGGACGTCGGCATGCGCGCATTCTGGTCCCCGGCGGAGCCGCCCGCATCCCGCTTCTTGCGCCAGCGGACTCACATCACCTTGCGGAAGTTGAGGTTGAGCCGCGTCTGCCCGGTCGCGACGTGCGTGCCCGGACCGACCGGTAGCACGCCATGGAAGCGCATGCGGTCGACCCCGCCCCACACGACCACGTCCCCGTGCCGCAGCGACACCCGCACCGCCCGGTCGCCGCGCGCGAAGCCGCCGAACAGGAAAGTCGCCGGCAACCCCAGTGACACCGAGACGATCGGCGCCACCGCATCGCGCTCGTCGCGGTCCTGGTGCAGCGACAGCCGCGTGCCCGCGGCGTAGCGATTCACCAGGCAGGCATCTGGAGCGTAGCCCTCGAAGCCGGCCGCGCGCGCGGCGTCGGCGGCAAGCGCGCTGAAGCCGGCCGGCATCGGCGGCCACGACGCCCCGGTCTGCGGATCGATGCGGTCGTAGCGGTAGCCGCGGCGATCGCTGCACCAGCCGTAGCGGCCGCAGTTGGTCATGGCGACCTGCATGACGTGCCCGCCGGGGGTGACCAGGTGCCGGAACGGTGAACGCGCGCTGACGTCGGCAATGCCGGCCAGCAACGCATCGGCCTGCGCCAGCGCATGCCCGTGCAGCACGCAGGCCTGCGGCCCCAGCCGGGTGATCGAAGCGGTGTCCTGCGCGGCGAACAGGTCCATGCGCCTACGCCGCCGGCGCGAACTCCAGCGCGGGCCCGGCCTGCAGCAACGGCTGCAGCCAGTGGTCGAGCAGCAGCAGCGCGAACAGCACCATCAGGTAGACGATCGAGTACTTGAACGTGCGCATCGCGAACAGCTCATCGGGGGGATCCAGCAGCCGCCATGCATACCAGAGGAAGACTGCGCCCAGCACCAAGGCGCCGGACAGGTAGAACAGCCCGCTCATGTGGGTCACCCACGGCAGCACCGAGGCCACCACTAGCAGGATGGTGTACAGCAGGATCTGCCAGCGGGTGTAGGTCACGCCGTGGGTGACCGGCAACATCGGCACCAGCGCGCGCGCGTAGTCCGCGCGGCGGAAGATCGCCAATGCCCAGAAATGCGGGGGCGTCCACACGAAGATGATCAGCACCAGCAGCAGCGCGTGCGCCCAGTCCCACTCGCCGGTCATGCCGGTGACCGCGGCCCAGCCCAACAGTGGCGGGGCGGCGCCGGCGATGCCGCCAATCACGATGTTCTGCGGCGTCGCGCGCTTGAGGAAGCCGGTATAGACGATGGCATAGCCGATCAGCGAGGCGAACGTCAGCGCGGCGGTGATTGGGTTGACCCACGCCAGCAGCACCGCCATCGAGGCCGCGCCGAGCACAAGCGCGAATGCCAGCACCTGCCCCGGCCGCAGCGCGCCGGTGGCGAGCGGGCGCTCGGCGGTGCGCACCATCACCTTGTCGATCCGCTGGTCGAGCAGGTGGTTGATCGCCGCCGCGCTGGCCGCCGCCAGCCAGATGCCGAGACCGCCCGCGATGAGCCGGCGCCACGGCCACGGCTCGCCCGGCTGGATCGCCAGCAGCATCCCGATGACCGCGGTGAACACGATCAGCGCGACCACCCGCGGCTTGGTCAGGGTCCAGTACTGCGAGGCCAGTGACGCGCCGCCCTTCATGCCTTGGGGGGCTCCAGTCGCGCCAGCAGCGTCACCAGCACGAACAGCAGCGCGGTCGCGCCCGCGTTGTGCGCCACCGCCACCGGCAGCGGCAGCGACAGCACCACGTTGGCGATGCCCAGCCCCACCTGCGCCAGCAACAGCGCGGCCAGCAGCGCGCCCCAGCCGCGAAGGCCGGGGCTGCGCACCAGCCGCAGCGCCAGCGCGAGCAGGTGGCCGAACACCAGCAGCGCCATCAGCCGGTGCGCCATCTGGATCGCCACCCGCGACGCGTTGTCGAGGATGCCGCCTTCATAGTCGACCCCGATCCCGCGCCACAGCACGAAGCCCTCGCGGTAGTCCTGCGGCGGCCACCACATGCCCGCGCACTTGGGATAGTCGGTGCCGCAGGCGAGCGCGGCGTAATTGGCGCTGACCCAGCCGCCCAGCGCGATCTGGATCCCGAGCAGCGCCAGCCCGATGACCACCAGCCCCCGCAGCCGGCGCGCGTCGGCGCTGATGATCGGGATGTCGGTCGCGCGCCAGGCCAGCCACGTCAGCAGCGAAAAGGTGAACAGGCCGCCGAGCAGGTGCGCCATCACCACCACCGGCTTCAGCAGCCAGGTCACGGTCCACATCCCCAGCAGCGCCTGCACGATGATCACCGCCAGGGTGAAGGTGGCGGTGCGCGCAAGGTCGAGGTTGGACCAGCGCAGCGCGGCGACCAGCAGCACCACTTCCGCGATGATCGCCAGCACCGACGCCGCCACGTGCTGGCCCGCCATGTACAGCGGGATCGCCACGGCCACCGCCAGCGATGCGCCGATGACCTGCAACCAGCCGCGCGGCCGCCGGCGGGTGGCCAGCAGCGCCAGCGCCAGCACCAGCACGCCCAGCAGCCCGGCGATGATGCGGTGGAACTGCTCGCGCCAGGCGCGGCTGGGATCGACCGCGCGGATGTCCACCGCGGCATGCCCGGCGACCTGGTCGGCATGGGTCGGCCACGCCGCCTTGCCGTAGCAGGTCGGCCAGTCGGGGCAGCTCAGGCCGGCGTCGGACAGGCGCACGAACGCGCCGAACACGATCACGCACGTGGCCAGCGCCACCGCCAGCCAGGCGATGCGGTGGAAATGCCGGTACACGGCGGCGGGTAGCGGGGAGTCGTTGATCGCCATCAGTTGATCTTCAGCATGCGCGACAGGTCGGTGCGCACGTCGCCCGGATCGAAGCCGGGAGCGTAGCGCATGAACACGAAGCCGTTCGGGTCGATCAGCCACAGCGGCTCGCCCGCCGCCGGATCGACCTCCCAGCGCGGCAGTCCTGCGCGCAGGGCCGGCTCGTCGCGGATCACATGGACCTCGCGCGGCAGGCTCACGCCCGGCGGCACCGCGCCCACCCACAGCAGGTGCACGCGGTCGGCGTGCCGTCCCATCAACCGCCACACCTTGTCCAGGTCCTGCAGCAGTGCGGTGCACGCCGCCGCGCGGGCGCCGTCGCAATCGCGCGGCATGGCCACCATCCGCCAGGTGCGCGGATGCTCCTGCCAGCGGTAGGGCTGGCCGTTGGCCAGGGTCGGCGTGTACTCGCGCAGGTCGCCGTACGTCTGCAGCAGCTCACCACGGTTCTTCATGCCCTCCGGGCGCCAACCGGAGAAGCGCAGCAGGCCGGCCACCAGCATCCCGCCGAAGAACAGCAGCAGCAGGCCCAGCAGCATGCGCCGGTTCTTGCGCGCCAGTTGCGGATCGGGTTGGCGGGGCAGGTTCATCGTGGCTTCCTGAAGGTCAGCAGCAGGGCGATGGCGAGGGTCGCCAGTGCAAGCCCGAACCACTGCACGGCATAGCCGAGGTGGCGGTCGGGGCTCATGGTGTTGGGCAGGATCTCCAGGTCGCGCTCGCCGGGGACCAGCATGACCCCGGCATCGCCTGCTTGGCGCCGTGGATCCAGCCGCAGCACGCGCGGCGCGATCCCGGTCGGCAACTGCAGCGCGGAGGCGATCGCGGGCAGGTCGATGCGCGGGGCCAGCCAGCGCCCGTCGCCCTGCGACGCCAGCGCATCGCCGCGCGCAAGCCCCACCGACGGCGGGCGCGCCAGCAATCCGCGCACCTGCTGGCCGGCGCCCGCGGGACAACCGAACACCGGCAGCGCGCGCGCGCCCGGCAGCGGCCACCAGCCGGCATCGACCAGCAGCGCCTGGCCGCCGAGGTCGGGCAGCAGCACGCAATACATGCGCACGCCCACCCGGCCGCCGTGCTGCTGGCTGTCCAGCCAGACCGTGGCGTTGGCGATGCTGCCGCGGCCCTCGGCCCAGTCGTAGCCGTCGGCACGGGCGCGATCCGAGGCCAGCAGCAGCGGTTGCGCGCGGCTGCGGTCCAGCGCCTGCGCGGCCGCGTCCAGCATCGCCTCCTTCTGTTGCATGCGCCCCAGCTGCCAGCGCCCCGCCGCGGCGAACAGCAGCATCGCCGCCACCGCCAGCAGCCAGCCAAACGCCAGCGTCCGCGCGCGCGGGCTCATCCGCGTCGTCCGCGCTGCTGCGATAATGCGCCGTGGATGCGGGCGTTCCGCATCGGAAGGACGAGCGTGAGCGATTCGCTGAAGACCCTGCTCATCGTTGGCGTGTTGATCCTCATCCTGTGGAACCTGGGTGCGGGCCTCTATTACATGCTGGTCGACAAGGGCACCACCAAGCGCACGGTCAACTCGCTGACCAAGCGCATCGCGCTGAGCGTGGCGCTGATCCTGTTCGTGGTGCTGGCGATCTACATGGGCTGGATCGAGCCGCACGGCGTGGGTCGCAACCCGGGCTGATTATCCCGCAATGCAAAGGCCGGCATCGGGTGCCGGCCTCTGGCGTGGTGCCCCGTCGCCGGGGCCGGCTGGCGCGTCGCCGCGTTACAGCACGTAGACGAACAGGAACAGGCCCAGCCACACCACGTCGACGAAGTGCCAGTACCAGGCCACCGCCTCGAACGCGAAGTGGTTGTCGCGGTCGAAGTGGCCCTTCAGGCAACGCAGCCAGATGATCGCCAGCATGATGGTGCCGAGCGTCACGTGCGCGCCGTGGAAGCCGGTCAGCATGAAGAACGTGGAGCCGTAAATGCCCGAGCCCATGGTCAGGTTCAGGTCGCGGTAGGCGTGGATGTATTCTTCGACCTGGAAGAACAGGAACAGGCAGCCCAACAGCACGGTCGCGCCCAGCCACAGCAGCAGCGCGCGCCGCTTGCCTTCCTTCAGCGCGTGGTGGGCGATGGTGATGGTCACGCCCGAAGTCAGCAGGATCAGGGTGTTGAGCAGCGGCAGGCCCCAGGCCGGGATGGTCTGGTAGCTGCCACCCACCGCGCCGGGGCCATTGCTGGGCCAGCCGCCGGTGAACCCCGACCACAGCACGCTGTGGGTCGCGGCGCCGTCGCCCTCGCCGTTCAGCCACGGCAGCGCGAACTGGCGGGCATAGAACAGCGCGCCGAAGAAGGCCGCGAAGAAGAACACTTCCGACAGGATGAACCAGACCATGCCCAGCCGGAACGAGCTGTCGACCTGCTTGTTGTAAAGGCCGGCCACCGACTCGCGGATCACGTCGGCGAACCACTTGAACAGGATCGCCAGCAGGCCGGCCAGGCCGATGTAGAACACGGTCGGGCCCCAGCTGACGTCGTTGAGCCAGCTGGCGAAGCCGATCATCAGCACGAACATCGCGACCGAGGCGAACACCGGCCAGCGGCTGCCGTGCGGCACGAAGTAGACGTCCTTGTCGTGGAGCTCGGCGGGTGCGTTGGCCATGGCGTTGTCCAGGTTCTTTGCGTGTATGGGGTCAAGGCGCCGCGCGTGGGCTGGTGGCGTGGCCGGGGCTCGCCGCCAGTGCGTCGGTCAGGGTGTCGTTCTTGAAGAACGTGTACGACAGGGTGATCGTCTTCACCGCCGCCGGCAACGCCGGGTCGACGATGAACCGCACCGGCATCTCGCGCGCCTCGCCGGCCTGCAGGGTCTGCGCGGTGAAGCAGAAGCACTCGGTCTTGTTGAAGTACCCCGAGGCGCGCGCCGGCGCCACCGACGGCACCGCGCTGCCGACGATCGGCCTGCCCGAGGTGTTGCGCGCCAGGTACAGCGCCTCGTACTGCTTGCCCGGCTGCACCCGCATGCTCATCTGCTCGGGCTTGAACTGCCACGGCAGCTTGGAGTTCACCCCGCCGTCGAACTGCACGGTCACCCAGCGGTCCTGCACCTCGCTGGCGGCCGCCGCGCCGGCGACGGGGCCCTGCTCCAGGCGGATGCCGAACACCTTCTCGCAGGCGATCCGGTACAGCGGTACCAGCGAGAAGGCGAACGCGAAGGCGGCCAGCGAGACGCCGAGCATCTTCACCACGCCAAAGGTCTTTGCCCGCGGCGCGCTCATCGCCCGATCACCCCACTGAGGATGAAGGCCGCATAGACCGCGACCGCGATCCCGCCCACCAGCCACGCCGTGCGCCGCGCGCGGGCGCGGCGGAGCCTGGAGTCGGCGGCGTCACGGGACGGATCGAGGGTCATCGCGCGTCCGGAATCAGTGGCTGATGTCGCCGTGGGCGAGGTCGCCGTCGCGGATCACCGGCGGCTTCTCGAAGGTGTGGTGCGGGGCCGGCGACGGCACCGTCCACTCCAGCCCGCGCGCGCCTTCCCACGCCCGCGCCTCGGCCTTGGCGCCGAACTTCAGCGAATGCCACAGCACGTAGGCCATGAAGAACGGCGTGACGAACATGCCGAACGCGCCGATCGAGCTGATCAGGTTCCAGTCCGCGAACACCACGTTGTAATCCGGGATGCGGCGCGGCATGCCGGCCAGGCCCAGGAAGTGCTGCGGGAAGAACAGCAGGTTGACGAACACCATCGACCACCAGAAGTGGATGTTCGCCAGCTTCTCGCTGTACATCCGGCCCGACCACTTCGGCCACCAGTAGTAGACCGCCGCGATGATCGAGAACAGCGCGCCGGTGACCAGCACGTAGTGGAAGTGCGCGACCACGAAGTAGGTGTCGTGGTACTGGAAGTCGGCCGGCACGATCGCCAGCATCAGGCCGGAGAAACCGCCGATGGTGAACAGGATCACGAACGCGATCGCCCACTTCATCGGTGCCTCGAAGGTCAGCGAGCCGCGCCACATCGTGCTCACCCAGTTGAACACCTTCACCCCGGTGGGGATCGAGATCAGCATGGTGGCGAACATGAAGTAGATCTCGCCGCCGAGCGGCATGCCGACGGTGAACATGTGGTGCGCCCACACGATGAAGCTCAGGAAGGCGATCGCGGCGGTCGCGTAAACCATCGCCTGGTACCCGAACAGCGGCTTGCGGCTGAAGGTCGGGATGATCTCCGACACGATGCCGAACGCCGGCAGGATCATGATGTAGACCTCGGGGTGCCCGAAGAACCAGAAGATGTGCTGGTACATCACCGGGTCGCCGCCGCCGGCCGCGTTGAAGAAGCTGGTGGCGAAGAACTTGTCGGTCAGCAGCATGGTCACCGCACCGGCCAGCACCGGCATCACCGCGATCAGCAGGAACGCGGTGATCAGCCAGGTCCAGCAGAAGATCGGCATCTTCAGCAGGTCCAGCCCAGGCGCGCGCATGTTGATCACGGTCGCGATGATGTTGATCGCGCCCATGATCGAGCTGATGCCGGCCACGTGGATGGCGAACACGCTGAAGGCCACGTTGGCGCCGCCCTGCAGCGACAACGGCGGGTACAGCGTCCAACCGCCGGCCGGCGCGCCACCGGGCAGGAACAGGGTCAGCAGCAACAGGGTGAACGCCACCGGCAGCAGCCAGAACGACCAGTTGTTCATGCGCGGCAGCGCCATGTCCGGCGCGCCGATCTGCAGCGGGATCATCCAGTTGGCGAGGCCGACGAAGGCCGGCATCACGCCACCGAAGATCATCACCAGCGCGTGCATGGTGGTCATCTGGTTGAAGAACTGCGGGTCCACGTGCTGCAGGCCCGGGGTCATCAGCTCGGTGCGGATGATCACGCTCATCGCCGCGCCGACGATGAACATGATGAAGCTGAAGACCAGGTACAGGGTGCCGATGTCCTTGTGGTTCGTGGAGAAGAACCAGCGGTCGACGAAGCCCTGCTTGTGGTGATGGTGGTCGGCGGCGGTGGGGTGCGTTGCGGCCATTGCCAGAACCTCTACTCTGAATTCGGGTGCAGGGATGCGGTCAACCAGCGGCGGCGGCGGTTGCCGCCGGTGCCGTGGTGTCCTGCGTGGCGGCCGCGGCCGCTTCGGGGGTCGCTACGGCCTCGGCGGGCGCGGCGTCCGGGGCTTCCACCGCCGGCGCAGGCGCCTCGACCGGGGCCGGCGGCGCGCGACGGGCCTGCTCGCCGGCAAGCCAGGTGGCGTACTCGGCCTTGCTCACCGCGCGCACCACGATCGGCATGAAGCCGTGGTCCTTGCCGCACAGCTCCGCGCACTGGCCGCGGTAGATGCCGGGCTTCTCGATCTGCGCCCAAGCCTCGTTGACGAAGCCCGGGATCGCGTCCTGCTTCCAGCCCAGCGCCGGCACCCACCAGGCGTGGATGACGTCATCGGCGGTCAGCACGAAGCGGATCTTGGTGTCGACCGGCAGCACCAGCTGGTTGTCGACGTCGAGCAGGTAATGCGGGTGGTCGGCGGCCGTGATCACCTTGCCCTGCTGGCGCAGCTCGTCGCTCTTGCGGTCGAGGCGGCTGGTGAACTCCACGCCCTCGCCCATGTACTCGTACTTCCACATCCACTGGTAGCCGGTCACCTTGACGCTGATCGCGGCGTCGCGGGTGTCGTACATGCGCAGCAGGCCGGAGGTGGCGGGGAACGCCAGGCCGATCAGGATCAGCACCGGGATGGCGGTCCAGACCGCCTCCAGCTTGGTGCTGTGGGTGAAGCTGGTGTCCGCGACCGCGCCCTTGGACTTGCGGAACTTGAACATCGCGTAGGCCATCGCGCCGAACACGATCAGGCCGATGATCACGCACACCCACATGGTGATCATGTGCGCGTCGTAGGCCGCCTGCGAGGTCGGGGTGACGCCCGGGTGCATGTTGAGCTGCCAGCGTTGGGGATCGGCTGGGCCGGCCCCGTCCTGGGCCTGCGCCACCAGCGGCAGTGCCATCGCGGCGCCCGCCAGCAACCATTGCTTGATACGACCGGAGGTCATCACATCGCGCCCCACTGCTCTCGAAATCGGTATGGATCGATCCATGCGCCCCGTGCAACGGGCCGCACCCTTTGGCTCTTGGAATGCCGCGCCTGCCATCACCCGGCGCCTTGAGCGGGGTCAATGACAACCGTGGAATGGTAATGGCGGGGGCCTGCCCCGGCAACCCGCGCCCCGCAACGGCGCGCCCGCCGGCCACGCGGGCCTACACTATACGCCCCGTGATTCCGGCCCATGCCACGCATGTCCATCGCTTCCTCCCCCGCCGCAGCGCCCGCGCCGATCCTGTCGCCGGAACTGCCGGCACCGCCGGCGCCGGAGCGCGCGGCGATCACCGCCGGCTGGATCCGCGACGAAGCCGCCCACGTCCGCGAACTGCTGGAGCAGGCGCGGCTGCCCGAGGCTGAACGCGCCGCCGCCCAGGCCACCGCCGCCGACCTGGTCCGCCGGGTGCGCGCGCGTGCGCGGCACCAGGGCGCGGTCGAGGCCTTCATGCGCCAGTACGACCTCGGCAGCGAGGAGGGCGTGCTGCTGATGTGCGTGGCCGAGGCCCTGCTGCGGGTGCCGGACGAGGCGACCGCGGATGCCCTGATCCGCGACAAGCTGGGTGAGGCCAACTGGCGCAAGCACCTGGGTCAGTCAGACTCGCTGCTGGTGAACGCGTCGACCTGGGGGCTGATGCTGACCGGCAAGCTGGTCGATCTTGCCGACGACACCCGGCGTGACGTGCACGGCGCGTTCCAGCGGCTGGTCGGGCGCGCCGGCGAGCCGGTGATCCGCCTGGCCGTGCGCCAGGCGATGAAGATCATGGGCCACCAGTTCGTGCTGGGCCGCACGATCGGAGAGGCGCTGTCGCGCAGCCGCAAGGGCGAGGGCGCGAGCTACCGCTATTCGTTCGACATGCTGGGCGAGGGCGCGCTGACCACCGCCGATGCGCTGCGCTACCTCGAGGCCTACCGGCAGGCGATCGAGGCGATCGGCCGCACCGGCCCGGGAGGCACGTTCAGCGGCACCGACGTGTTCGCCGCGCCCAGCATCTCGGTCAAGCTCTCCGCCCTGCACCCACGCTACGAGCATTCCAAGCGCGCACGCGTGCTGGCCGAACTCGGCGCCGGCCTGCTGGAGCTGGCGCAACTCGCGAAGGGCTACGGCATCGGCCTGACCATCGACGCCGAGGAAACCGACCGCCTGGAACTGTCGCTGGACCTGATCTTCCAGGTGCTGGCCGATCCATCGCTGCGCGGCTGGAACGGATTCGGCATCGTGGTGCAGGCCTACCAGAAGCGCGCGCCGCTGGTGATCGACTACATCGCCGGGATGGCGGCGCAACTGGGGCGTCGGATCCCGGTGCGGCTGGTGAAGGGCGCCTACTGGGATGCCGAGATCAAGCGCGCGCAGGTCGAGGGGCAGGCCGGCTATCCGCTGTTCACCCGCAAGCAGAACACGGACGTCTCCTACCTCGCGAACGCGCGCCGGCTGCTCGACGCCGGCGATGCGGTGTACCCGATGTTCGCGACCCACAACGCGCAGACGATCGCCGCGGTGCACCGCATGGCGCGGGCGATGCGCGCGCGCCGCGACTTCGAGTTCCAGAAGCTGCACGGCATGGGCGATGACCTGTATGCCGAGGTGATCCCGGTCGACCGCCTCGACGTCCCCTGCCGCGTATACGCGCCGGTAGGCTCGCACGAGGACCTGCTGCCCTACCTCGTGCGCCGGCTGCTGGAGAACGGCGCCAACTCCAGCTTCGTCAACCGCATCACCGACGAGAGCATCCCGGTCGAGGAACTGGTGCGCGACCCGGTGGAATTCGTGGCCGCGCTCGACCAGCTCCCGCATCCCCGCATCCCGCTGCCGGTCGACCTGTACCGCAGCCAAGACCAGGAACGAGACAACTCGATGGGCATCAACCTCGCCAACGACGACCAGCTGCGCGACCTCGCCGCCGCCATGAACAGCGCCGGCGCCGGCAGCTGGACCGCAGCGCCCCTGATCCCCGGTGCGTCGCCTTCCGGCGTGCGCATTGCGGTCACCAATCCGGCCGACCGGCGCGAGGTGGTCGGGCACTGGCAGGCCACCGACCCGGCGGCGATCGAGCGCGCCATCGCCAATGCACTGGCGGCGCAGCCGGCGTGGGACGCGACCCCGGCGGCCTCGCGCGCGGCGATCCTCGAACACGCCGCCGACCTGCTGGAGGCGCGCATGCCGCAGTTCATGGCGATGTGCACCAAGGAAGCCGGCAAGACCCTCGCCGACGGCGTCGCCGAGGTGCGCGAGGCGGTGGATTTCCTGCGCTACTACGCGCTACAGGCGCGCGAGATCTTCCCGCAGGTCACCCTGCCCGGCCCCACCGGCGAGTCCAACACGCTGCAGCTGGCCGGCCGCGGCGTGTTCGTGTGCATCTCGCCGTGGAACTTCCCGCTGGCCATCTTCATCGGCCAGGTCGCTGCCGCGTTGGCGGCCGGCAACAGCGTCATCGCCAAGCCGGCCGAGCAGACCAACCTGATCGGGTTTGCAGCGGTGCAGTTGCTGCACGAGGCGGGCGTCCCGCACGGGGTGCTGCAGTACGCGCCGGGCGATGGCGCCACCGTCGGCGCCGCGCTGACCGCCGACCCGCGGGTGGCCGGGGTCTGCTTCACCGGCTCCACCGAGACCGCGCGCGCGATCAACCGCGCGCTGGCCAGCCGCGACACGGGCCCGATCGCCACCCTGATCGCCGAGACCGGCGGCCAGAACGCGATGATCGCCGACAGTTCGTCGCTGCCGGAGCAGGTGGTCAAGGACGCGCTGGGCAGCGCGTTCACCTCCGCCGGACAGCGCTGCTCGGCGGCGCGGGTGCTGTTCGTGCAGCGCGACATCGCCGACAAGGTGGTGGCGATGCTGGCGGGCGCGATGGCCGAGCTGCAGGTGGGCGACCCGGGCCTGCTGTCGACCGACGTTGGCCCGGTGATCGACGTCGACGCCAAGTGCCTGCTCGACGAGCACGCCGGGCGCATGTCCGCGGGCATGGGCCGGCACATCGCCACCGCCACCCTGGGCGAGGGCACCGCGCACGGCACCTTCTTTGCGCCGGTCGCCTGGGAGCTGGACAGCATCGATGCGCTCACCCGCGAGAACTTCGGCCCGGCGCTGCACGTGATCCGCTTCGATGCCGCCGAACTCGACCAGGTGGTCGATCGCATCAATGACACCGGCTACGGCCTGACCCTCGGCATCCATTCGCGCATCGATGCCACCATCGAGCGCATCGTGTCGCGGGCGAAGGTCGGCAACATCTACGTCAACCGCAACCAGATCGGCGCGGTGGTCGGGGTGCAGCCGTTCGGCGGCCAGGGCATGAGCGGCACCGGGCCCAAGGCCGGCGGGCCGCATTACCTGCCACGCTTCGCCACCGAGAAGACGGTGACCGTCAACACCACCGCCGCGGGTGGCAACGCCAGCCTGCTGACCTTGGGCGACTGAACGATCGGCGTTGCCGGTCCAACGAAAAAGCCCCGCGTTCGCGGGGCTTTTCCTTGTTGCGGCGGTGCATCGATCAGAAGCGGTATTGCGCCGACACGCCGAACAGGTTGGCATGGCCGTCGAACGTGCCAACCAGGGTCGAGGTGTTGCCAGCGGCCGCGTCCACCGGCAGCGCGATCGCCGGCGCATCGATGGTGATGCGCTGGTAGGCGGCGTCGACAGACAGCGCCGGGCTGACGTTCCAGGTCGCACCGATCGAATACAGCATGCGGTCGTTGTCAGGCAAGCGCGGGGTGCGGTGGGTGTCGTTGGTCGGCGACTGATCCTTGCCCACGCCGGCGCGCAGGGTGATCGCCTCGCTCAGGTCGAACTCGGCGCCGAGCGAGTAGAAATCGGAGTCGGTCCAGTCGAACGGCTCCATGCCAACCACGGCGCCATCGTCGCGCTTGATGGTGACGTTGCGCAGCGACTTCCACTCGGTCTGCTGGTAGTCGGCCAGCAGGCGCAGGTTGTCGGTCACGCCCACCTTCACGCTGACCGTGCTGATCGCCGGCGTGACCAGCTGGGCGCCGCCATCGCCGTCCTTGAAGCGCGGGTCGTTGGCCAGCAGCGCGGGGACGTTCTGGAAGTCGAGGGTGCCCTCCAGCTCATGCTTGATCTCGGAGCGGTAGCTGACGCCGACGGCGAAGCGCGGATGCGGCACCCACTGCAGGCCGGCCACGTAGCCAATGTCGGTGCTGCTTCCCTGCACCTCGAAGCTGCCGTCGGCCGACTGCGGGCGGTACAGGCCGTACAGCGGCCATGCCGGGTTGAAGCAGGTCGTGGCCGGGTTGGGCGCGGCCTGCGCGCAGATCGCGGTACCGAAGTCGATCGCCTTGCTCAGGGTGGCCTCGGCGCGCTCGTAGATCAGGCCGACGCCCAGCGACAGGCTGTCGAACGGCTTGACCGCGGCGGACAGGGTCAGGTCCACCGCCTTCACGTCGGAGGTCAGCGCGCGGTAGCGCCCGACCCAGCCGTGCTCGTACTCGGTGGCCAGGCCGAACGGCGCGCCGACGCTGGCGCCCAGGGTCAGGCCTTCCAGCGCGCCCTTCATCGGGATCACGATGGACATGTTCGGGACCACGGTCGGGTCGCCCGGGTCACCGCCGTTGCCACCGCCCAGCGGGGCCGCCGGCGAACCCAGGACGTTGCCGCCGCCGGAGAACTCGGCGGTCAGGTCGATCACGGTCACGTCGGCCTGCACGGTAGCCTGGTCGAGGTTGGTCATCGCCGCCGGGTTCAGCGACACGTTCGACGCGTCCTTGCCGACGATGCTGCCGGCGTTGGCCTTGCCGAGGTTCTTGACGCTCTGCTCGCGCAGCTGGAAGCCCGAGGCGGCCGCCTGGCCAACGCACAGGGTGCCGATCACGGCCAGTGCCAGCGCCGAGGCGCGGAAATTGCGGGGAGTGCTCATGGGTGGTTCTCCAATCACGAAATTCGGGGTGTCGAGCGGGGGGAAGCGTGGCCCGGGCGCGCGGCCAAAGGCGCCTGCATGCGCGCCATGGGGCCGGGCATACGTCGCGGTATGCGATGGTACTGCAAACGCTTCATGGCCAACGAGCGCCGTCACTGCTCAGCCACGGCCGCAGGGGCGGATCGGCAAGCGCCCCTCGGGTTAGAGTGCGGCCATGTTCGTTGGCATCCCCCGGCGCAGGCAGCGCCGCATCCTGTGGGCCACCCCGCTGCTGTTCGCCGCCCTGTGGCTGGCCTACGTGCTGGCGGCCATGCGCGCGCCGGCGGGGCGGATCGCCACCGAGCTGGACTGGGGCGTGCTCACCAGCGGACTGGATTCGGCCGCGGCGTGGCAGCAGGCGGTAGCCGACGGCAGCGTGCTGCGCCTGTTCTCCAGCCTGTTCGTGCATGCCGACTGGATCCACCTGCTCGGCAACCTGGTGTTCCTGCTGATCTTCGGGCTGGCGGCCGAGCGCACCATGGGCGGGCGCAGGTTCCTGGTCCTGTTCCTGCTGGGCGGCGCACTGGCGAACCTCGCCGCGGTGCTGGCGATCGGCGGCCCGGAGGGCGTGGTGATCGGCGCCAGCGGCGCGGTGTCGGCGGTGATTGGCGCGTACCTCGCGCTGTTCCCCGGCGCACGCCTGGGCGTGGTCCTGCCGCTGGGGCTGTTCCTCGAGTTCGTGCGGGTGCCGGCGTTCCTGCTGATCGGGCTGTGGGCACTGCTGCAGCTGCTGTTCGCGTACAGCGGCCCGGCCTTTGGCGCGGTGGCCTGGCCGGCGCACCTGGCCGGCCTGCTGTTCGGCGTCGTGTTCGCGCTGCTGACCCGCGCCGCGATCGCCCGCCGCCTGCGCCGCAGCCGCGGCTACTGAGCGGCGCCTGGCGGGGCGGCCTGTCCTGCCAGCCTGCGCAGCTCCGCCAGCGCGGCCTCGATCGGCGCCTGGCCCGGCAGCACCTCGCCGGCGTTGTCGCCCTCCACAGCCCCGGCCTCGGAGGCCAGGTGCCGCGGCAGCACCGCCTCGCGCGCAACCTGCGGCGCGCGTTCCCCCTGCGCCGGGCGCAGCACCACGTCGGGAACGATGCCCAGCGCCTGGATCGACTGTCCGCTTGGGGTGTAGTAGCGCGCGGTGGTGAGCTTCACCGAATCGCCGTTGTCCAGCGGCAGCAGGGTCTGCACCGAGCCCTTGCCGAAGGTGCGGCTGCCCACCACGCGCGCGCGACGGTTGTCGCGCAGGGCGCCGGCCAGCACTTCCGAGGCGCTGGCCGAACCGGCGTCCACCAGCACCACCACCGGCGCGCCGTTGAGACGGTCCCCGGGCGTGGCATCGAACCGTGTATCGCCGATCAGCTGGCGGCCCTTGGTGCTGACGATCCCGCCCTTGTCCAGCAGCTCGTCCGCGATCTGCACCGCGCCCACCAGCAGCCCGCCGGGATTGCTGCGCAGGTCCAGCACCAGCCCCTGCAGCGGCGCCTTCTCCTGCAGCGCGTCCAGCTGCTTCACGAAGTCGGCGGCGGTGGCGGCCTGGAAGCTGGCGATGCGAACGTAGCCGAAGCCGGGCGCCAGCATCCGCGAGCGCACGCTGGCGGTGCGGATGGTCTCGCGCACCAGGGTCAGGTCGAACGGCTCGGCGCGACCGTCGCGCTGCACCTTGACCACCACGCTGGTCCCGGCCTTACCACGCAGCGGCGCCGAGCCATCGCCGCCGCCGGCGGTCAACGGCTTGCCGTCGATGGCGATGATGCGATCGCCGGTGCGCAGCCCCGCGCGTTCCGCCGGGCTGTCGTCCAGCGGCGCGATCACCCGCAGCGCACCATCCGGCAACTGCTGCAGTTCAACCCCCACGCCCTCGTACGCGCCGCGTGTCTGCTCGTCGAACTGCTCGGCATCGGCCTTGGGCAGGTAGGCGCTGTGGGGATCGAGGTCCAGCAGCAGGCCGCGCACCGCCGAATCCATCAGCGCCTTGTCGTCCACCGGATCGACGTAGGCCTGGCGGATCGCGTTGTAGACCATCACGTAGCGACGGATCTCCGCCAGCGGCACTTTCGCGGCCAGCGTGCTGGCAGCATCCGGATCGTCGCTGGCCTCCGCCTGCGACGCCGCCGCGGGCGCCGCCGGGGTTTCCTGCGCCCGTGCCGAAGGCGCGCACACGGCCACTGCCAGCGCCAGCCATAGCGGGGACAACCTGATCAGCATCTGCCACTCCGTGCCCGCGCGCCGCGGGGTCGATGGGTGCGACCGCCACGCCGGCGGTCGGTTCCGCGATCATGCGCGCCGGGTGCGTGCAGGCAAGGTGCGCGGTTCATTGCCGGGTCAACCAGCCCGACGGATTCACCGGCGAGCCGTTGCGGCGCAGCTCGAAGTACAGCCCCGGCCGCTCCTGGCCCCCGGAACTGCCGACGGTGGCCACCGGGTCGCCTCGCTTCACGCGGTCGCCGGCTTCCCGCAGCAGACCGTCGTTGTGCGCGTAGAGGCTCATGTAGCCGTTGCCATGGTCGATGATGAGGATCATGCCGTAGCCGGTCATCCAGTCGGCGAAGACCACGGTGCCGTCGGCCACCGCCTTGACCTGCGTCCCGGCCGCGGCGCCGATCAGCACGCCGTCGCTGCGGCGGCCGTCCGGAAGGTTGCCGCCGTAGGAAGCGATCAGGTTGCCCGCCACCGGCCAGCCCATCCCGCCAACGCGCGGCGCGGGCGCGTTGGCCACCGTCGCCTTGCGCGCCGGCGCGGGCTTGCCGGCCGCGGCCTCGCGC
>JAEWFT010000037.1 GCA_023388715.1 Pseudomonadota bacterium | reverse complement strand
GGCCACGCCAGCGCGACGCCCAGCGCCAGCAACACGGCGACCGGCAGCGCCACCTGCAGCCCGCGCCACGCATGGCGTTCCGCCACGTCCGTCGCCGCCGCAAGGCCCGCGCGCAGGCCGACGCCATCGCGCTCCAGCGCATGCCAGGCCGGCCAGTGCCGCCACACCACCACCAGCACGATGCCCGCGGCCGCGCTCAGGGCCAGGGTCGCGCCCAGCGAGGGCGCGGCCAGCAGCCCGGAAAGCGGCAGGGCCGCCAACGCCGCGGCGAGCAGGAAGGCGCCGCCCCACAGCAGCAGCAGGCCCCACGCGTCGCGCAGTTGTGGCCGGCCTTCGCGGGTGCCACGCACATGGGCAACGCCCAGCGCGGCCGGCACCTGCGCCAGCCACGCCAGCGGACCGGCGCTGCCGGCGTCAAGCCAGCCCGCCGCCGCCAGCAGCACCGCAAGCGCCAGCAGCACACCTCCCAGCATCGGCCTGCGCTCAGGCATCAGTGCCCCAGTCCTCGCTCATCGGGTCCGGCATGCTGGGCGGGAACTGCACATGGAAGCCGCGCGCGGCGAGGTTGGCCATCACCACCCCCGGATCCGCCTGCGCCAGCGCCCGCCGGCCCACCAGGTCCACCTCGAGCACGAACTGCAGCCCGCCCAGTTGCGCGCGCAGCGGTTCGGGCAGGCGCGCGCCATCGTCGCGCGCGGCGAGAAAGACATAGGTATCGGCCTTTTTCAGGCTCTTGTAGACGAAGGCAAGCATCGCGGACCGGTGGCCACCAGCATGGATGCAACGATTGTGCGGGAAAGCACGCGATGGCGGTACCGCCGTGCCAACCCGTGGTACGAGTGCGCCCCGGGCATGCTGCTAGGCTTCCCGCATGTTCCTGCCGGATTGCACCATGCGCCTTGCTGCCCTTGCCTTCGCCCTGTCGCTTGCCGCCACCCCGGCACTCGCCGCCACCCCGATCACCCTGACCCAGGCGATGGCGGATCCGGACTGGATCGGGCCGCCGGTGGAGCGTGCGTGGTGGCGCTGGGACGGCCAGGCCGCGCAGTACCTGCTCAAGCGCGAGGGCGCGAGCATCCGCGACACATGGGAAGTGCCGCTGGCCGGGGGCGCGCCAAGGCGCATCGACGACGGCGCCCGCGCGCAGCTGGACACCTCCGGCATGCTGGTGGATCACGGCAACGCCCGCGCGGCCTTCGTGCGCGATGGCAACGTGTTCGTGCGCGACCTGCGTAGCGGCGCGCTGTCCCAGCTCAGCCGCGGCAGCGCCGCCGCCGAGCAACTGCGGTGGTCCGACGATGGCGCGCTGGTGTGGCGGGTGGGCAGCGACTGGTACCGCTGGAACGGGCGCGATGTCGCGCTGGCCGCGCAACTGAAGGCCGAGGAGGCGCCGGGCACGCCGCCGAAGGCCGATGACCTGCGCGACCGCCAGCTGCGCCTGTTCGAGACGCTGGCCCGCGAACGCGCCCGCCGCGACGCCGCGCGCGAGCAGGATGAGCAGTGGCGCAGCGCCGATCCGACCCGTGCGCCGGCGCCGGTCTACCTTGGCAAGGACGTGGAGATCCAGGGCTCCGCGCTGTCGCCGGACGGGCGCTGGCTGCTGGTGGCGACGACGAAGAAGGGCGCCGACGCCGGGCAGGCCGGCAAGATGCCCAAGTACATCACCGAATCGGGCTACGAGGAATTCGAGGACGTGCGCACCCGTGTCGGCCGCGGCGATCCGCTGCCGCACGCGCTGTGGCTGGCCGAGGTGGCCACCGGCAAGGTCCGCGAACTCAAGCTGGACGCGTTGCCCGGCATCGCCACCGATCCACTGGCGGCGCTGCGGAAGGCCGCCGGCAAGGAGGCGCTGAAGGGCAACCGCGCGGTGAAGCTCGATTTCGACGCGATGGGCCCGGCGATCCACTGGCGCGGCGACTCCCGCGCCGTCGCCCTGGTGCTGCGCGCGGTCGACAACAAGGATCGCTGGATCGCCGGCGTCGACCTCGACGGCGCGAGCCTGCAGCCGCGGCACCGGCTGACCGATCCCGCGTGGATCAACTGGAACTTCAACGAGGTGGGCTGGTTGCGTGACGGGCGCCTTTGGTACCTGTCCGAGGAAAGCGGCTACTCGCACCTGTACACGCTCGATGGCAGCCGCCGCACCCAGCTCACATCGGGAAAGTGGGAGGCCTCGCTGGTGGAACCCACCCGCGATGGCCGCGGCTTCCTGTTCCTGTGCAATCGTCGCGCGCCGGTCGACTACGAAGTGTGCGCGGTGGATGCCGACGGCGGCACGCCGCGCGAGTTGACCGCGCTGGATGGCGTCGAGGACTTCCGCCTGTCGCCGGACGGGAACCAGCTTCTGGTGCGGCACTCGTCCGCCTACATGCCGCCGCAGCTGTCGGTGGTGCCTGCGGCCGGCGGCGAGGCCCGCCAGCTCACCGACACCCGCACCGCGGAATTCAAGGCGCGCGAATGGATCCAGCCGCAGCTGGTGCAGGTGCCCAGCAAGCACGGCGCCGGCACCATCTGGGGCAAGTACTACGGTCCGCAGACGCTCGCGCCGGGGAAGAAGTACCCGATCGTGATGTTCGTGCATGGCGCCGGCTACCTGCAGAACGTGCACGCGCGCTATCCGAACTATTTCCGCGAGCAGATGTTCCACAACCTGCTGGTGCAGGACGGCTACATCGTGCTCGACCTGGATTTCCGCGCCAGCGAAGGCTACGGCCGCGACTGGCGCACCGCGATCTACCGCTGGATGGGCAAACCGGAGCTCGAGGATTACCTCGACGGACTCGACTGGCTGGTGGAGAACAGGCAGGGGGACCGCGACCGCGCCGGCATCTACGGCGGCAGCTACGGCGGCTTCATGACCTTCGCCGCGCTGTTCAAGAAGCCCGGCGTGTTCAAGGCCGGCGCCGCCCTGCGTCCGGTCAGCGACTGGTCGCAGTACAACCACGAATACACGTCCAACATCCTCAACACGCCCGAGCTCGATCCCGAGGCCTACAAGCGCTCCTCACCCCTGGAATACGCCGCCGGCCTGCAGGACCACCTGCTGATCGCGCACGGCATGATCGACGACAACGTGTTCTACAAGGATTCGGTGATGCTGGCGCAGCGGCTGATCGAACTGCGCAAGGACAAGTGGGAGCTGGCCTCCTATCCGATGGAACGGCACGGCTTCGTGCACAGCGACAGCTGGTATGACGAGTACCGCCGCATCCATGAGCTGTTCGAGGAGGCGCTGAAGCCCTGATCCGGCGCCTGTCGCCGCTCCTCAGCGCTCCAGGATCGCCACCACGCCCATGCCGCCCGCGGTGCAGATGCTGACAAGGCAGCGGCCTCCGCCGCGCTGTTCCAGTTCCTTGGCGGCAGTGGCGACGATCCGCGCGCCGGTGGCGGCGAACGGGTGGCCGGTGGCCAGCGAGGAACCATTGGGGTTGATCCGGGCCGGGTCGATGCGGCCCAGCGGCGCGTCCAGGCCAAGACGGGTGCGGCAGTAGTCCTCGCTTTCCCACGCGCGCAGCGTGCACAGTACCTGCGCGGCGAACGCCTCGTGGATCTCGTAGAAGTCGAAGTCCTGCAGCGACAGGTGGTTGCGCCTGAGCATCTCGGCCACCGCCACGGTGGGCGCCATCAGCAGGCCTTCGCCGTGGACGAAATCCACCGCCGCGACCTGGGCGTCTCGCAGGTGGCATAGCACCTCGTGCCCATGCGCGGCCGCCCAGGCGTCGGTCGCCAGCAGGCAGGCGGAGGCGCCATCGGTCAGCGGCGTGGAGTTGCCCGCAGTCAGGGTGCCGCGCCCGCTGGTCTTGTCGAAGGCGGGCTTGAGGGTGGCCAGCTTCTCGATGCTGGTGTCGGCGCGCAGGATGTTGTCGCGCGAGACGCCGCGGAAACTCACCACCAGATCATCGAAGAAGCCGCGCGCGTAAGCCGCCGCCAGCTTGTGGTGCGAGGCCGCCGCCAGCTCGTCCTGCGAGTCGCGGGAAATGCTCCACTCCTTCGCCATGTCCTCGCAGTGCGCGCCCATCGACTTGCCGGTGCGCGGCTCGGCCACGCCCGGGAACTCGGGCTTCAACTCGGAAAAGCGGAAGCCCTTGAACGCGGCCAGCTTGTCCTTGAACACCCGCCCCGCGGCGGCCTTGAGCAGGCGCCGGCGCAGGCTCTTGCCGTACACGATGGGCACGTCGGACGTGGTGTCCGAGCCGCCGCCGATGCCGGCCTCGATCTGCCCGCTGGCGATCTTGCCGGCGACGTGCAGGATCGTGTCCAGCGAGGTGCCGCAGGCGCGCTGCATGGTGATGCCCGGCGTCAGCGGCGACAGCCCGGAGCTGAGGGCAGCTTCGCGGCCGAGGTTCCAGTCGGACGAATGCTTGATCACCGCGCCCATGGCGACTTCGCCCAGCTGCTGCCCGTGCAGCCCGAACTTCTCCACCAGCGCGCCCAGCGTGCGGACCGACATGCCGAGGTTGCCGACGTCCGCATAGGCCGTGTTCTGGCGGCAGAAGGGGATGCGGACGCCACCCAGGATGGCGACGGGACGGCCGTATTGCATGGGCTCACCTCAGGCTGGCCCGCCGCGGCGGGCATAATGTCCCGAGTGTAACGCCGCCCCTCCGAACATAAGCTCGACATCGCATGACGACACCGGCCACCGCCTTCCGTGGCGTGATCGCCCTGGAACTGCGCGACGGCATCGCGCCACTGCGCGCGGCGCTGCCGGCCGGGGACGCCGGCGACATCGCCGCCATGCTGGGGCGCGACCTTGCCAAACTCGCGGACGCCGCCAGTACCTGCGAGCTGGCCCTGCTGGGCGCGCATTTCGACCCGGCCCAAGCGCTGCGCCCCGGCTGGCCGCTGCACCAGCGCGCGATCGAGCTGCTGCAACGCGCCCCCGGTCGCGCGCAGGGACCGCGCGTGGTCGGCTTCGGCGCGGATGCCGCAGGCGAGGTGCCGTTGCCGCTAGGGTGCGATCCCGACCTCGCCGGCGGTGGCCTGCGGGTGCTGCCGTTCGTGTTGCAGGGCGAGGGCGCCGCGGACGCCGGTGGCCTGCTCGAGGACGTGTTGCTGGACCGTGGCATGGCCGGCGCGGACCTTGCGCTGGTGCTGCAGGACGGGCTGGGCGCGCAGGTCGAGCACGCCCGCCTGCTCAGCCTGCACGACCTCGCGGCGATGATCGCGCTGCAATACCAGAACGTCGGCCTGGCGCCGCTGTGGTCGCTGCTGCAGGTGGCCCTGCTGGAACCGCAGGCCGAAGCCTGGCTGGATGCCGGCCCGGAACCCCTGGCGCGTTACGCGGACGGGGAGGTGCGCATCGCGCTGATGGATCCGCAGGGATGGCGTGCACGCTACAGCCCGGCCGAGGCGCACCCGGCGCGGCTCGCGCGTGGCTTCGAGATGTTCCAGGCACGGCAGAGGCAATTCGCCGCCGTCCTGGCCGCGCACGGCGTGCCAGTGCAGTTCGTGCATTGCCCGGATGGCAGCGGGGACTGCCTGCGCTGACGCTCAGCGGGTGACGGTGATCACCCCGCAGGCGATTCGTCCGCCCGCATTGCCGGTCGGCTGGGTGGTGTAGTCGTCCGGCTGCGCGTGCACGATCACAGCCCGGCCGGCGATGTCGCTGGCCGCGCCGCCGCCGAGCATTACCCCGGACTGGTGGGCATTGACCCGTGCCACGCCCTTGGCGTCGGCGACGAGGTTGTCGGCATCGCCGGCGTGGTGGGCGCCCTGGCCGGCGCGCCCGTGCGGCTGCGCGGTCGGGTTGAAGTGGCCGCCCGCACTGCTGGCATCGACGGCGCTGCAATCGCCCTTCTCGTGGATGTGGAAGCCGTGGCTGCCGCCGGGCTTGAGGCCGCCGACCTCGCCGGTGATGTGCACGCCATTGCCCATCGGCCGCAGGCTCAGGGTGCCGCTCACCAGGCTTCCGGAGGCGGGCGCAAGCCGCACGACCGCTTCCGACGCGGTGCTCGCCGTCGCGGCGGGCGCGCTGGTAGCGGGAACGGTGGTGGCGCAGGCGGACAGGCCGGCGCCGCAGGCAAGGGCGAGGACGAGGTGGCCGGCATGGCGATGGGTCATGGGGGGCTCCGGAGTGGGTGGCAGCCGGAAAGTCTGGTGGCCGCCACCTTCAGCGGCGATGAAGGACGTCAGCGCCGCTTGCGCGAGGACCCCAGCTTGCGCGTCACCGTGTTGCGCCCCAGCCCGAGCGAGGTGGCCGCCTCGCCGCGGTGGCCTTCGGTGTGGCCCAGCGCCGCCTCCAGCAGCGCCTGGTCGAACAGCGCGCGTGCCCGCGCATGCAGCTCCGGCCGCTGCGCGCGCAGCTCGGCCAGGGCCCAGGCCTGCAGCGGCGCGATCCATGCGGCCGTGCCGTCGCCGCCCTGCACCGGCACGGTGGCCGGCAGCGCCTCGGCCAGGTCGGCAAGCCCGATCGTCACCCCCGGCGCCAGCGCCGCGAGCCGCCAGCAGACGTTCTCCAGCTCGCGCACGTTGCCCGGCCAGTCGTGCATGCGCAGCCGCTCCAGCGCAGCCTTGCCGAACGCCTTGGGCGGCAACTCGAGCCGGCGCGCGGCGTCGGCGAGGAAGCGCGCGGCCAGCTGCGGGATGTCCTCGCGGCGCTCGCGCAGCGGCGGCAGGCGCAGGCGCACGACATCCAGCCGGTGCAGCAGGTCGGCGCGGAAGCGGCCCTGCTCGACCAGCACCTCCAGTGGCTGGTGGGTCGCCGCGATCACCCGCACGTCGACCCGAATCAGCTCGCGGCCGCCGACGCGGAAGAACTCGCCCTGCGCGAGCACGCGCAGCAGGCGGGTCTGCAGGCTGGCCGGCATGTCGCCGATCTCGTCGAGGAACAGGGTGCCGCCATCGGCCTGCTCGAAGCGACCGACATGGCGCTTGTGGGCGCCGGTGAAGGCGCCGGCTTCGTGGCCGAACAGTTCGGACTCCAGCAGCTCGGCCGGGATCGCGGCGGTGTTGAGCGCCACGAACGGCCGCGGCGCGCGCGGCGATTCGTCGTGCAGGGCCCGCGCCACCAGCTCCTTGCCGGTGCCGGTCTCGCCGGTGATCAGCACCGACAGCGGCGCCTGCGCCAGGCGCCCGATCGCGCGGAACAATGCGCGCATCGACGGCGAGTCGCCAACCAGCGCCGGCAAGCTGCGCGCGCTTGCCGTCCGCTGGGGCTCGGAAGTCCGCGGCGCAGGCATCTTCGGCAACGCGCGCCGCACCGCAGCCACCGCCTCGTCGAGGTCGAATGGCTTGGACAGGAACTCATGCGCGCCGCCGCGGAACGCGCCGGCGGTGCTGGCCACGTCGGTGTGGGCGGACATCACGATCACCGGCAGGCCGGGCACCGCGGCCTTGAGCCGCTGCAGCAGTTCAAGGCCGCTGTCGCCGGGCATGCGCACGTCGGTCACCACCAGCGCCGGTGGCGGCTGGCTTGCCAGCGCGGCCAGCGCCTCCCCGGCATCGGCGAAGGCGGTCACGCCGAAGCCGGCCTCGGCCAGCGCCGCCGCCAGTACGAAGCGCACCGAACGGTCGTCATCGACGATCCACACCCGCGCCGACTCAGCCATCGGCGGCCTCCGCATCGGCCAGCAGCGGCAGCAACAGGGTGAATACCGTGTGCCCCGGCCGCGAGCGATAGCTGAGGGCGCCGCGGTGCTCGCGCGCCACCTGCTGCGCCAGCGCCAGTCCGAGCCCGGTGCCGTCGGCGCGGCCACTGACCAGCGGCAGGAACAGCTGCTCGGTCAACTCGGGCGGGACCCCGCGGCCGTCGTCGGCGACCTCCAGGCGCAGGGCCAGCGGATGGATCTCCTCGCCGATGCGCAGGCCGCGCTCGGCGCGCGTGCGCAACTGCACCGCGCCGGCGCCGGCGTCGATCGCATTGCGCACCAGGTTCCAGACCGCCTGCGTGAGGCGGTCGGCGTCGCCCGCCAGCGGTGGCAGCGACGGGTCGTAATCGCGCTGCAGGCGCACCGTCCAGCCGGCCTCGGCCTCCGCCAGGCGCAGCACCCGCTCCAGCACGGCGTGGATGTTGAGGGGCTGGAACGCGCGCGGCGGCGCGGGATTCAGCAGGCCATCGACCAGCGCGGCCAGGCGCCCGACTTCGCTTTCGATGATCGCGGTGAGCTCCCGGCCGGGCGCATCCACCCGCCGTGCCAGCAGCTGCGCCGCGCCCTTGATCCCGACCAGCGGATTGCGCAATTCATGCGCCAGCCCCTTGAGCGAGGCGCTCAGCGCGGCCGGCAACATCTCGGCGGGATCGCCGCCGGGGAATTCGTCGACCGGATGCACCTCCAGCCACCAGCCATCCTCGGCCGGATTTAGCCACAGGTCGGCGAAGCGCAGCGGCTCCTGCCCGGGGAAGGCGAGCCCCACCCGCCGCAGGCGCAGCACCCGGTCGCCGCCGTGCGCCAGCGCACGCGCCAGCTGCTCGCCATCGCGTTCCAGCGCAGCGGCCTCCATGCCCGGAAGCCGCCGCCGGCTGACACCAAGCCAGGCGGCCAAGGCGGAACTGGCCTCGCGCACCCTTCCGGCCGCATCCAGCCGCAGGACCGGGGTGGCCAGCTCCTCCAGGACTGAATCGGCGATGACGGTGGCGACCATTGCACTAATCTAGTGCAATCGGCTGCCCGCGCGTTCACATTGCCGCGAAGCGCTCCTCCGCACGATCGCCGCTAGTCCCCCGATCCGGAGTCGCCATGACCCTGCTGCGCCCCACCTGCATCGCCATGGCGATGATCCTCGCCGGCTGCACCGCGCAGTCGCCCGCTCCCGCAGCTGCCGCCACCGCGCCGGCCCCCGCCGACGCCGCGCCGGGCGCAGCCGACGTGGCGCCCGCCAGTGCGCTGGGCAGCGAGCCGGTGCTGGGCCCGCAGCCGGTGGCCGCGCTTGGCGTGGGTCCCGACGGTTCGCCGCTCGAGCCGATGGACGAGGCGCACGCGCCGGTCGCCGCCCCCGACCACAAGGCCAACGATGCCGCCACCACCACCGGCATGGAAGGCGTGTTGCGCGCGCAGGTGCTGCTGCTGCGCCAGCATTTTTCCACCGGCGAGATCGATGGCAAGGCAGGCATGAACGTGGCCAAGGCCGTGCGCGCGTTCCAGAAGCACCGCGGCCTGACCGTGAGCGGGGAACTGGACACCGCCACCTGGGCCGAACTGAACAAGGACAGCGCGCCGGTGCTCATGACCTACGCGCTGACCCAGAAGGACATCGACGGTCCGTACGCACCCACTCCCGAGCGCGCCGAGGACAAGGCGAAGATGGACCGCATCGTCTACGAGACCTTGCTGGAGATGCTGGGCGAGCGCTACAACGCCAAGCCCGAGCTGCTGCGCGCGCTCAACCCGGGCGCCGATTTCGGCAAGGCCGGCACCACCCTCGTCGTCCCCTACACGCGCCCGGCGCAATCGCTGCCCAAGGCGAGCCGGATCGTGGTCGACAAGTCCGAGGCGGCGCTGCAGCTGCTGGATGCGGACGGAAAGCTGTTCGCGCAGTTCCCGGCATCGACCGGCTCCTCGCAGTTCCCGCTGCCGATCGGCGAGTGGAAGCTGACCTCGGTCGTGCAGGACCCGGATTACCGCTATAACCCCGAGATCCTGGTCGGGCAGCCGAAGGACGCCAAGCCCGCCACCCTGCCGCCCGGCCCCAACGGCCCGGTCGGCATCGTGTGGATGGGCATCAACAAGCAGCATTACGGCATCCATGGCACGCCCGAACCCGGCCACATCAGCCGCACCCAGTCCAGCGGGTGCGTGCGGCTGACCAATTTCGCCGCGCAGGCGGTGGCGACCGCGGTCGAGGTCGGCACCCCGGTCACGTTCCAGGAATAAGCCGCGATGGCGCGCGACCGCACCGGGCGTCCCCGCCTGCTTCGGGGCGCCCTTCTGTTGCTGCTGGGCGCGCTGCTGGGCGCCAACGGCATGTACTACGCGATGACCCGCGGCGCCGATACGCCCGCCGTCGACGGCGACGGCAGTGCGACGCCGACCGCCAGTCGCCGGGCGCTGGTGCGGGCCACGCCCAGCCCGACCCGCCCGCAATCGGAAGACGCGCTGGACAGTGGACCGGTGCTCGGCGCGCCGGTGGTGCGGGCGACCGGCGCCGGCGCGCGGGTTGCCGCAGGCGGCCTGCTGCTCCCGGTGCAGGGGATCGCCGCGAGCCAGCTGCTCGACACCTTCAGCGACGCCCGCAGTGGCGGCCGCGTGCATGATGCGATCGACATCATGGCTCCCGCCGGAACGCCGGTGCTGGCGGTGGCCGACGGCACCATCGAGAAGCTGTTCGACAGCGAGCTTGGCGGGCTGACGCTCTACCAGTTCAACGCCGAGCGCACGCTGGCCTACTACTACGCGCACCTGCAGGGCTATGCCCCGGGAATCGCCGAACGGCAATCGGTGCGCCGCGGACAGGTGATCGGCTACGTCGGCAGCACCGGCAACGCCAACCCCGATGCCCCGCACCTGCACTTCGCGATCTTCCAGCTCGGCCCGGAACAGCGCTGGTACGAGGGCACGGCGATCAATCCCTACCCGCTACTGGGCGGCGTCGCCCGCTGAGTCGTCTTCGCCTGCCGCGACCAGCGCGGCCCGCACCTCGTCATGGTTGAGGATCAACTCGTAGGGCGACTGGCGCACGATCTTCTCGGTGGCCACCCGGACCGGACGCGAATCGAGGCCGAGGAAGCGATAGACGCGCGCGCACTCCTCCTGCGGATCGGCGGCCAGCGACTCGTAATCGACATGCAGGCAAGGATGCGCGGCGAATGAGCGTTCGAACGCATGGGTGCGCGCGCGCGTCTGCACGATATCGCGCAGGAGATCATCGACGTCGATCGCGAACGGCTGCACCGGCGGCGGGGTGGCCCCGGCCGCCACCACGGTCACCCCGGTCTGGCGCAGGACCACCTGATGCGAGAGGTAACGCCGTAACAGGTCGCGTCGGTGCAGGAAGACGATACCCAGGCGCTCGTCCGCTTCCAGGAGCGCGCGCAGCGGCGCCCACTGCGCACGCACCAGCTCGTCGAACTTGAGCTTGAAGCCTACCGCGCGGGCGCCGTGCGCTTCCATGAACCGCTCGAGTGCCGCCACGGGGTCACGGAAGCGCAGCGCCTCCAGTTCGGCGTGGGTGGCGGGGTCGGCGCATGCCGCGGCCAATGGCCCGTCGAGGCCGACCATGGTGTCGCCCCATACCTCGCCATGCATGACCAGGTCGGGGTGCCCACGCAGCGTCCGCACCAGCATCGTGCTGCCGGTGCGCGCCGCGCAGGCGATCATGAAGCGGGTGGGTGCGGAGGATCCCCCGCCGCGGGCGGCGGGCGGCACTACTGTCCCAGCCGCAGCCGTTGCAGCGCATGCAGGATGCGCAGGTCCTCGGCGCTGAAGGTGGCGGCGGGGTCGTCGCCGGGCTCGTGCCCGCGATAGTGCCGCTGGAACGCGCGCACCGCGGCCGCGCGATCCTCCAGCGGATAGCCGATCACCGCCATCGCCAGCCAAGGGTCGAAACCGGGGGGCGGATCCACCAGTACACCGTCGGGCCACAGCCCGAAACCGGCCTCGGCCAGGCGCTTCCACGGGAACAGCGGGCCAGGGTCGACCTTGCGCGTCGGCGCCATGTCCGCGTGCGCGATGACCTGCGTGCGCGGGATGCTAAAACGCGTGGCCAGGTCGTCCAGCAGGTGCAGCAGGGTCGCGATCTGCGCCTCGGTGTAGGGCTCGCCCCGTTCGTTGTCGATCTCGATCCCGATCGAGGTGGAATTGAGATCCACCAGGGTGCCCCAGCGGCCGGCGCCGGCATGCCAGGCGCGCGCGCCATCGGCGACCAGCTGGTAGAGGCGACCGTCGTCGCCGATCAGGTAATGCGAACTGACCCGGCCGCCGCGATTGGCGCTGCGCAACGTCCTCAGGCTTTCCTCGGCCGAGCGCTGCTCGGTGGCGTGGATCACGATCGCCACAGGCCTGCGCGCGTCGAAGTTGGGCGATGGCACCCATTCCGCCAGCGGGTTGCGCACGGGTTGCGCCGTGCAGGCGGCCAGCGCCAGCACCAGCGCGCAGGGGATCAGCCATCGCGTCATCCCCGCATTGCACCGGCGATGGCCGGCGAATGCAAGGGCGGGCGGCACCGCGCCGCCCGCCTTGCGCCATCAGCTGGCGTAGTACATCTGGTATTCGAGCGGATGGGTCGCCGCGCGGAACGCGGTGACTTCCTTCATCTTCAGCGCGATGTAGCCGTCGATGAAGTCATCGGAGAACACGCCGCCGGCCTTGAGGAAGTCGCGGTCCTTGTCCAGCGCCTCCAGCGCCTGGTCGAGGCTGGCGCACACCTGCGGGATGTCCTTCTCCTCCTCGGGCGGCAGGTCGTACAGGTCCTTGTCGCTGGGCGCGCCGGGATCGATCTGGTTCCGGATGCCGTCCAGCCCCGCCATCATCAGCGCGGCAAACGTCAGGTAACCCGACTGCAGCGCGTCCGGGAAGCGGATCTCGATGCGGCGCGCCTTCGGGTTGGCCACCCACGGGATCCGGCACGAGGCCGAGCGGTTGCGCGCCGAGTAGGCCAGCATCACCGGTGCCTCGAAGCCCGGCACCAGCCGCTTGTAGCTGTTGGTGCCGGAATTGGTGAACGCATTGAGCGCGCGCGCGTGCTTGAAGATGCCGCCGATGTACCACAGCGCCAGCTGGCTCAGGCCGCCGTAGCCGTCGCCCGAGAACAGGTTCTGCCCGCCCTTGGTCAGCGACTGGTGCACGTGCATGCCGCTGCCGTTGTCGCCGACGATCGGCTTGGGCATGAAGGTGGCAGTCTTGCCGTTGCGATGGGCGACGTTGCGGATGATGTACTTGGTCATCATCAGCTCGTCGGCCTTGCGCACCAGCGAGTTGAACTTGGTGCCGATCTCGCACTGGCCGGCGGTCGCGACCTCGTGGTGGTGCACCTCGACCTCGATCCCGACCTGCTCCAGGGTGCGGCACATCTCGCCGCGGATGTCGTGCAGCGAATCGGTCGGCGGCACCGGGAAATAGCCGCCCTTCACCCCCGGGCGGTAGCCGCTGTTGCGGCCGTCCATCTTCGCCGCCGAGTTCCACGCGCCTTCCTCAGAATCGATCCGGAAGAAGGTGTGGCCCATCTCGTTGCCGAAGCGCACGCCATCAAAGATGAAGTATTCCGGCTCCGGCCCGAAGAAGGCCTGCTCGGCGATCCCGCTGGACTTGAGGAAGGCCTCCGCGCGCTTGGCGATCCCGCGCGGGCAGCGGCCGTAGCCCTGCATGGTCGCCGGGTCGAGGATGTCGCAGGCCATGACCAGGGTGGGATCGGCGTAGAACGGGTCGATGTACGCGCTGGCCGGGTCGGGCAGCAGCACCATGTCGGACTCGTTGATGCCCTTCCAGCCGGCAATCGAGCTGCCGTCGAACATCTTGCCGTCCTCGAACAGCGCGTCGTCGACGATGCTGGCGGGGAAGGTGACGTGGTGCTCGATGCCGCGCATGTCGGCGAAGCGCAGGTCGACGTACTCGACCTTGTGGTCCCTGATCAGCTTTTCGACGTGTTCATTGGGCATGGTGGGTTCCGGGCGGTTGGATTGCCGTTCTTACGCAAGCGCCGTGCCAGCCTGTAACTGTTTGATTTGATTGAGTACGTCAGAATCACGCCAAGTTGTTTGCCCTAGATAGGTGCATCGTTCGTACGCTTGGCACGATCTTGGTGAATTCGTGCTCGGGTATGCTGCCGCGTCGCCACGCATCCGGTTTCCATGAACGACCTGCTCGCCGCCCTGCTGCTGGGGATCATCGAAGGCATCACCGAGTTCCTGCCGATCTCGAGCACTGGCCACCTGCTGATTGCACAGCACTGGCTGGGGCAGCGCAGCGACCTGTTCAACATCGCGATCCAGGCCGGCGCCATCCTGGCGGTGGTGCTGATCTACCGGCGCCGGCTGTGGGGCCTGCTGTCGGCCTTCGCCGGCCGCGACCGCAGCGCGCCGTACGACCCGCTGGGGATCGACGTCAGCCCCGCGGAGGCGCGCCAGTACGGTTTCAAGCTGCTCTTGGCCTTCGTGGTGACGGCGGTGGGCGGGCTGCTGGTCAAGGCGCTGGGCTGGGAATTGCCGGACACGGTGCGGCCGATCGCCTGGGCGCTGGTGATCGGCGCGTTCTGGATGGTGGCCGCCGAGCACCTTGCGGCGCGCCGGGCGGCGCGCGAGGGCGAGCGCACCGCGATCGCCTGGACCACGGCGGTGCTGGTGGGCGTGGCGCAGGTCGTGGCGGGCGTGTTCCCGGGCACCTCGCGCAGCGCCTCCACCATCTTCGTGGCCCTGCTGGCCGGCACCACCAACCGCGCCGCCGCCACCGAATTCGCCTTCCTGGTGGGGATTCCCACCATGTTCGCGGCGACCGCCTATGAACTGCTGGCGATGCTGCGCGACGGCGGGCTGGGCGACGAGGACTGGACAGCGCTGGGCGTGGCCTTCGTGGCTTCGGCGGTGACCGCGTTCGTGGCGGTCAAATGGCTGCTGCGCTACATCGAGAGCCACCGCTTCACCGCATTCGCGGTGTACCGGGTGATCCTGGGCATCGCCCTGCTGTGGCTGATCCCGGTCGCCGACTGACCCGCGCGTCGCTCAGGCGTGCAGGCTGTAGGTGCCGTGCAGCGCGGCTTCCGCCAGCACGTGGCCATGCATGGCGCGAAACATGTCGGCGGCGGTGAAGCCGCCGGGCAGCGCCAGCGGCGCGTCCAGCGCGAACAACCGGAAGAAGTATCGGTGGACGCGGGCGTCGTGCGGCGGCGGATAGGGGCCGTCGTAGCCGTACCAGTCGCCACCCATCCCGGCATCGCCCGCGAACCAGCCGGTGTAGTCGTTGAGCCCGCGCTGGCCGCCGGCGTCGCGCCCGGCGCCCTTGCCGCCGCGGGTGACGCCTTCGCTGCAGCTGCCCGCGGCGATCTCCCGCACGTCGGCGGGGATGTCGGCGATGGCCCAGTGCACGAAGTCGCCGCGCGGGTGCGCGACCGGGATGTCGACCTCGCCGTTCGCCACCAGCGCCGGATCGGTCGGCGCGTCGCTGTCGATGCACAGCAGCGCGAAGGCCCGCGTCCCGTCCGGCACCTCGCTCCATGCCAGGTGCGGATTGCGGTTGCCGCCAAAGCCACCCTCGCCCCCGCGCGCACCCAGCGCGTAGGCAGGAGGAATCGGTTGTCCGTTGGCGAAGCTGTCGCTGCGGATCTTCATGCGGGCTCTCCGTGGTCGATGCGGGCAGTCTGCGGCGGCTCGCGTTCAAGCGCGGTCACGAGCCGGCGCTCGACCCAGGCTTCCGCGTAGCCGTCCAGCCGCGCGCCGAGCAGGAAGCCGCAGTGGCCGCCGTCGTCGGCGATCTCCACCCGTGCGGTCGCCGGCAGCTGCAGCCGGTGGAAATCCGCGACCGGGATCACCGGGTCGTCGGCCGAGGTCAGGATGTCGGCCGGCACCTGCAACCCGGCGAGGCGATCCTCGCTGATGCGGTAGCCGTCGAAATAGGCATTGGCGTCCGCGAACTCGCCGCCGCGGCGCACCAGCCAGTCGGTAATCTGGCGCACGCCCAGCTGCAGCGCGGCGTCATCGAAATCGTGGAGGTGCGGGAACAGTTCGCGCTTGCGCCGCAGCGAGCGCGTCCACTTGTGCAGGAAGTAGCGCTGGTACAGCGGCAGGCCAGTTTCCATCGCGCGCGTGGTGCGCTCGGGATCCAGCGCCGGGCACACCGCGGCCACGTGCCGCAGCGACAACCCGACCCGCGGCGCCGCCAGCGCCACCCGCAGCGCGAAGTTGCCACCCAGCGAGAACCCCGCCAGCAGCATTGGCAGGCCGGGCCAGCGCCGCTGCACGTCGAGCGCGGCGTTCACCACCTCGTCGAGCCGGCAGGAATGGAACACGGCCTCGTTGAGGTGGTGGGTCGGCCCATGGTCGCGGAAGTTGAGCCGGAACACGTCGCAGCCGGCCGCCAGCAGGCGCGCCGCGGTGAGCCGCATGTAGCCCGACTCGGCGCTGCCCTCCCAGCCGTGCAGCAGCAGGGCCAGCGCGCGCGGGGCACGCCCGGGCACGTGGCTGTGGATGCCCATCAGGCGCACGCCGTCGCCGCCATCGAGGACATGCTCGCGGTGCCGTGCGCCGGTGGCCGCCAGCAGTCGCGCGCCGCGCCGAACCCGCCACGGGCTGCTGGCAAGCACCGACTGCACATGCGCGTTGCGCAGCCACCACGGCGCCCGGTAAGCCGAGCGCGCCAGCATCAGGCCTGCTCCATCGCCGCCTGGACGCGCGCGCGGGCGGTGTGCGCGATCGCGCGCCGACCCGCATGCTCGGCATGCAGGATCGGCTCCAGGAAATGCACGGTGACCGGCCGCGCGGGTTCGCCGAGCAGGCGCAGGAAGTTGCCCAGGAACCGCTCGCGCCTGGCGAACGCAACGATGGTCTGCGCCTCGCAACCCATGCCATAGCACAGCGCCACCGGCTGCACCGAGGCATCGGCCGCCACCGCCGCGGTGAAGATGCGGGCATGGAACGCGCCCAGCTGCGTGCCATCGCGGGTGCCGCCTTCGGGGAACGCCGCCACCGCGCGGCCGGCCCGCAGGCGCTCGGCCATGACCTCCATCACCCCGCTCAGGGAATCGCTGTTGCCGCGCTGCAGGAACAGGGTTTCGGCGTGCGTGGTGACCCAGCCGACCACGGGCCAGTCGCGGATCTCGGACTTGGCGATGAAGCCCATCATGTGCTGCGAATGCAGGACCACGATGTCGATCCAGCTGACGTGGTTGGCCACGAACAGGGTGCCGCCCGGCAGCGGCTGGCCGCGCCGCTCGACCCGCATGCCAAAGACGAGCAGCAACCCGCGCGACCACCAGCGCACCGCCGCATGCGCGGACGGCCTGCCCTCGAACAGGCTCATCACCAGCAGCGTCGGCGGCAGGTGCACCAGCACGTGCCACGCCAGCATCGGCACGCGCAGCGCATAGCGCGCCACGCGCAGCAGGGTTTCGACGGCGGGGGACGTCGGTTTCATCGGTTGCTGCTTCGGCGCGGATCCGGGTGCGGTCAGCCGCTCGTCACGGGCGCGCCGGCGGCCGGAGGGTGCGGCAGCACGGCCAGGGTGATGCGGCTGACGCAGACCGGGCGGCCCGCGTCGTCGGCGATCTCGATCTGCCAGACCTGGGTGCTGCGCCCCACGTGCAGCGGCCGCGCGGTGCCGGTCACCGTGCCCTCTCGCACCGCGCGCAGGTGGTTGGCGTTGATCTCAAGCCCGACCACCGCGTTGCCCCCGGCCATCAGCATGCCGGCGCTGCTGCCCAGGGTTTCCGCCAGCGCCACCGAGGCGCCGCCATGCAGCAGGCCGTAGGGCTGGTGGGTGCGCGGGTCGACCGGCATGGTCGCGCGCAGCACCCCTTCGCCCAGTTCGGTGAAGCGGATGCCGAGCGCTTCCATCAGCGTCCCGCGCGAGCGGGCGTTGAGCAATTCAAGGCTGGCCTCGGCGGGCCAGGCGAACGCGGGCGCCTGCAAGTCTCAGCCGACCTTGAATACGCCGGGGCGCCAGCCGCGCACGTACGAGCCGCGCGCACTGCTGGCATAGCCGCTGCTGCGGCCATAGCCGGCGCCGTAGTCGCGCTCGCGGCGCTGGTGCATGCGCTCGACCAGTTCGTCGCGACGGCCGCCCAGCCAGTCGGGGCGCCCGACCGACGACGGATCGGTGCCGCGCTTGCGCGCCTCGCGGTCGCGGTAGTCGCAGAACTCGTCGTAGGCGTCCAGCTCGTGCTTCAGCTCGCGCATCGACAGCTCGATCATCACCGCATCGTCGAGGAAGCCCAGCACCGCCACGTGGTCCGGGATCACGTCGGCCGGGTCGCAGAAGTACATCAGCGCCGACAGTACGCGCTGGCGATCCTCCGCCTCCAGCGCCCAGGCGTCGTCGCGCACCATCGCGATCATGTCGTCCAGGCGCTCCAGCCGCGCCTTGATGAAGTCCGGGATCTGCACCTTCTGCGCATCGTCCAGCAGCGAAACCGCGGCGGCAATGATCTCCTCGTCGCTGCGCCCCTGCGCCGCGGCGCGCGCGCGCTCCGCCGCTTCCTGGAAATGGGCGAGGTCACGGTCGTTGAGCTCGAAATTGAGGGTGATCGACATGGGGCGTCCTGGCGCGCGAGGTGAAGCCGCCAGACTAGGCCGGCGCCCGTGACCCGTCAATCGCGTGCTGCAGCCGCTACAGGATCGGCGAGAGCCCCGAGCCGAATGCGGTGAACACGCGCACGCCGAGCCATTTCAGGCCGAGGTCGACCTCGGGGAAATCGCCGACGGGACGGTGGCAGTCGCGGAACGCCGGATCGAACGGGGACGGCGGCGGTGCGCAGCCCGGGCCCGGCTGGAACTCGTAGCTGGTGGCGTACTTCAGCGGCCACAGATCGAACACCGGGAGTTTTTCCGAGAGCTTGGCCAGGGTGCGCTCCACGCCCGACAGCACTGGCAGCGAATCGCGGCGGCCGATGGTCCAGGCATTGCCCGGCGCCATGTCACGGCGCAGGCTCGCCGCCAGCGCCGCGGCGAACGCGGGATCCTCGATCACCACCGCGCTTTCGGTGTTGTAGGTGTCGCCGCGCGGGTCGAAGTTGTGGGTGCCGACCACGCCGATGCGCCCGTCCACCACCAGCGACTTGGCGTGCAGGCCCATGCGCATGCCCGCGCGCTTGAGGCGCACCGGCAGGCTGTTGGTCGGCAGCAGGCGGCCGCGGGTCTCGCTGCCGGGATCCACGCGCAGGCGCCGGTTGGCCAGGCGCCGCTCGCGCAGGCTGGGACGAAGCGGGCGCGCCTGCGCCACCGGCGCGTTGGCCAGGTCGGCACCGGTGGCGCCGGTCTCGAACGGCGCATCGGCGGGGAACGGCTTGAACTCGTGGATCTCGAAACCGAAGTCGCGCAGGTAGCGGCGCTTGTACTTGTGCGAGACCGCGTAGGCGATGAAGGCGTCGGTGGAGGCCAGGCTGTTGGTCGACACCCGCACCCGCGGCGGCGCCTCGCGCGCCCGCAGCTCGCGGAAGACGCGCCCCGCCTCCCGGGACAGCACCAGGTACGGCGTCTGCAGCAGGATCTCCTCCCGCGCGCCGGCGACCAGCTCGCGCAGCACCGGGCTGGCCGGGCTGCCGTGCAGGGACAGGGCCACGCTGGCCGGTGCATCCAGCCGGTGCTTGACCGGCAGGTCGGCCACGAACTGCGCGTTGGCGACCTCCAGCGCGGGCGCCACGAAACGCGCCTGCAGCACGGCATCGTCGGCCACGGCGTCCAGCAGCGCGCGCACCCGCTCCGGCTTGCGGTAGACGTGATGCGGGGGCGGCGGCGGTCCTTCGCGCCTGAGCTGGCGGGCGACATCGCCAAGGCGCTCGGCCGGCACCGCGCGCGGCGAGACCCAGAACGCCTCGAAATTGGCGGCCATGTCGGCGGTGGTCGGGCCGGCCATGAGCAGGTCGCGGTCGCGGAAATTGAACGACTCGTCCCAGTCGTAATAGTCGTCCTGGTAATTGCGCCCGCCGGTGATGCCCACCCGGCCGTCCACCAGCAGCAGCTTGTTGTGCATCCGCCGATGGAGCTGGCGCCAGCAGCAGGCCGCGGCCACCGCGTACATCGGCAGCGCGAGCCGGCCACGGTTGAGCACCGGGTTGTACACCCGCAGCTCCAGGTTCTGGTGCAGCGCGGCCATTGCCGCCAGCGTCTCGACCTTCTTCAGCGCCGACAGCTGGTCCAGCAGGATGCGCACGCGCACCCCACGGAACGCCGCCGCCTGCAGCTCGTCGAGCACCAGCTGCGAGGAATCGTCCTCGTCGAAGATGTAGGTCTGCAGGTCGATGCTGCGGCGCGCGGCGCGGATCATGTGCACGCGCAGCAGCAGCGCGTCGGGGGCGTCGTCGAGGATCAGCGCGCGATGGGTGGTGGCGGACGCCATCGCCATCACCGGGGATGCCAGCGCGCAGGCATCCTCGCGCGTGCAATCCACCTGCGTGCTGCGCGCGGCGTGGGCGATACCGGCGGCCGCGTCCAGTTGCGGCTGCGACAGCGTGGCGCAGGCCGACAGCAGCAGCACCGCCGCCGCCAGCAGCAGGCGCGCGACCACCCCCCGCATCAGGCGATGCCCGCCGCGATCAGGGCCACCAGAACGCGGCCAGCGTGGCGATCCCGGGCTCGATCGCGGCGTCGGCGGGCAGGTGCAGCACCGCGACTCCCGCCGGCGGCATCCCGCGATGGTCGCCGGACTGGCCGCTGTGCAGCAGCGCGACCAGCTGTTCCAGCCCAGGGTTGTGGCCCACGAGCAAGAGGCGGTTGGCGTCGCGGTGGGCGTCCACCAGCGCGATCAGGCCGCCGACGCTGGCCTCGTAGATGGCCGCGTCCTCGCGCACGTCGGTGGCGCCGATGTCGCCCAGTTCGGCCAGGGTGTCGTGGGTGCGCGTCGCGGG
This sequence comes from Pseudomonadota bacterium, assembly GCA_023388715.1. GTDB lineage: Bacteria > Pseudomonadota > Gammaproteobacteria > Xanthomonadales > Xanthomonadaceae > Thermomonas. The sequence continues at coordinate 7,631 of JAEWFT010000037.1, read as the reverse complement.
CGAGCACAGCACCCGGTCCGGCCGCAGGCCCTGCCCGCGCAGCCACTCGCCGGCGTCGCGCGCCTCCTGCACGCCGGTGGCGGACAGCGGGCGGTCGCGGTCGGCCTGGCCGACGCTTGCGCTCTCGGCATGGGCATGGCGCAGCAGGATCAGTTCACGCATGGGAATCCTTCCAGGGTTGCGGGAGTCGCGGGTCCAGCCACTGCAGCAGCGGCGCCCAGTCGGCCTGGTGCTCGCGCACCTGCGCCGAGTGGTAGTCGAACAGGCTCTTGCCCAGCCCCGTCAGCACGACGTAGGCCTGGCTGTCGCGCACCTGCGCGACCACCGGGAACGGCCACTGCGCCAGCACCTCCAGCGCGTGGCGCGAGGCATTGGTGTGCGGCTTCAGGCGGTTGGCGACCAGCCCGATCCGCAGCTTGCCCTTGCGCACCCGCGGATGCCGGCCCAGCGACTCCAGGAAACGCGCGCTGGCTTCGATGTCGAGCGCGGACGGCTGCACCGGCACCACCACCGCGTCGGCGACGTCGAGGAAGGCATCGAGCTCGCGCGCCATCGCGCCGGCCGGCGCATCGACGATGCAGCGCTCGGCGTCGTCGGGAATGCGCTTGGCCCACGCCTTGCGGGTGCCGTCGATGGCCTGCACCGCGCTGTCCAGCCCGGCGCGGCGTTCGCACCATCGCGTCGATGAGGCCTGCGGGTCGGCGTCCACCATCACCGTGCCGCGGCCGCCGAGCGCGCAGGCGGCGGCCAGGTGCGTGGCCAGCGTGGTCTTGCCGACCCCGCCCTTGGAGCAGGCCACCAACCAGGTCTTCATCGCGCAACGCTCCGCTGCAGGTGTCGGGCAAGCGTACACGAGGGCGTGGTGGCGCCGGGGTGATTCACCGTGGATCGCTTCGTCGCGCGGAAGGCGCCTCCCGCTCCCCTGCTAGAATGGCGGATTCGCTTCCCTGGACGCCGCGCGCGCACGTTCGCCCGCGGCGTTCCGACTGCCCGGAATACGCCATGACCAGCACCGCAGAACTCTCCTCGCCGGCTTCGGCCAACCTCGCGCTGACCCGCGGCGTGACCGATCCCGACTACACGCTGGAGGACAAGTACCGCCGGCTGCAGGGCCGGATCTACCTCAGCGGCGTGCAGGCTCTGGTGCGGCTGCCGATTATGCAGAAGCTGCGCGACGAGCGCACCGGGCTGGACACCGCCGGCTTCATCAGCGGCTACCGCGGCTCGCCACTGGGCGGCTTCGACCTGGAGCTGTGGCGCGCCAAGAAACACCTGGAGGCGGCGAAGGTGAAATTCTCGCCCGGCCTCAACGAGGACCTCGGCGCCACCATGGTCTGGGGCACCCAGCAGCCCGGCCTGTTCCCCGGCGCGAAGCACGATGGCGTGTTCGGCATGTGGTACGGCAAGGGCCCGGGCGTGGACCGCTGCGGCGACGTGTTCAAGCACGCCAACGCCGCCGGAACGTCGAAGCATGGCGGCGTGCTCGCGCTGGCCGCCGACGACCACAACTGCCGCAGCTCCACCCTGCCGCACGGCAGCGAGCACGAGTTCGTCAGCGCGATGATGCCGGTGCTCAATCCGGCCGGGGTGCAGGACATCCTCGACATGGGCCTGCTGGGTTTCGCGATGTCGCGCTTCACCGGCCGCTGGGTCGGCTTCAAGACGATCGCGGAGACGGTGGAGTCGTCCGCCTCGGTGGACGTCGATTCGTTCGCGCAGCAGATCATCCTGCCCGGCGACGACGCCTTCGAGATGCCGCCGGGCGGCCTCAACATCCGCTGGCCGGATCCGCCGCTGGAACAGGAGATGCGCCTGCATCGCTATGCGGTGAAGGCGGCGCAGGCGTTCGCGCGCGCCAACGGCATCGACCGCATCGTGCTGGATTCGCCCAATGCGCGGCTGGGCATCGCCACCACCGGCAAGTCCTACCTCGACGTGCTGCAGGCGCTGGACTACCTCGGCCTCGACGAAGCGGCCTGCCGCGAGCTTGGCATCCGCGTGTACAAGGTCGGCATGACCTGGCCGCTGGAGCCGCAGGGCATCCGCGCCTTCGCGCGCGGGCTCGAGGACATCCTGGTGGTGGAGGAGAAGCACGCCTTCATCGAGTCGCAGATGAAGGAGTTGTTCTACAACTTCGACGGCCAGCGCCCGTCGATCGTCGGCAAGTACGACGAGGCCGGCGAGTGGATCCTGCCGTCGACCGGCGAGCTCACCCCCGCGCGCATCGCCGGGGTGATCGCCAGGCGCATCCAGCGCTTCCACGACAGCGAGCGCATCCGCGACGTGCTGCGCTGGATGGAGCACAAGGAAGGCGAACTGGCGCTGCCGCGCGCCAATTTCCCGCGGGTGCCGCACTACTGCTCGGGCTGCCCGCACAACACCTCCACCCGGGTGCCGGAAGGCTCGCGCGCGCAGGCCGGCATCGGTTGCCATTACATGGTGACGTGGATGGACCGCAGCACCGACACCTTCACCCACATGGGCGGCGAAGGCGTGACCTGGGCCGGGCAGGCGCCGTTCACCACCACCGAGCACATCTTCCAGAACCTGGGCGACGGCACCTACTTCCACAGCGGCTCGCTGGCGGTGCGCCAGGCGATCGCCGCCGGCGTCAACATCACCTACAAGATCCTCTACAACGACGCGGTGGCGATGACCGGCGGGCAGCCGGTGGACGGCACCCTGACCGTGCCGCAGATCGCCCACCAGATGCTGGCCGAGGGCGTGCACACGATCGTGCTGCTCAGCGACGACATCACCAAGTGGAAGCGCCAGCGCTACCTGTTCCCGACCCTGGTGGAGTTCCACGACCGCCGCGAGCTGGACGAGGTGCAGCAGCGCCTGCGCAAGGTCAAGGGCGTGTCGGTGCTGATCTACGACCAGACCTGCGCCACCGAGAAGCGCCGCCGCCGCAAGCGTGGCAAGCTGCCGGACCCGCCCAAGCGGGTGGTGGTCAACTCGCTGGTCTGCGAGGGCTGCGGCGACTGCGGCGCCAAGTCGTTCTGCGTGTCGGTGCTGCCCAAGGACACGGAGTTCGGGCGCAAGCGCGAGATCGACCAGAGCAACTGCAACAAGGACTTCAGCTGCGTCGAGGGCTTCTGCCCCAGCTTCGTCACGGTGCAGGGCGGCACCCTGCGCAAGGGTCGCAGGGCGAACGCCGCGGACCTGCTGCAGGCCCTGCCGATGCCGTTGCCGCGCACGGACCTCGCACGGCCCTGGAACATCCTGATCACCGGCGTCGGCGGCACCGGCGTCGTCACCATCGGCGCGCTGCTGGGCATGGCCGGCCACCTGGAAGGCAGGGGCTCCAGCGTGCTCGACCAGACCGGTCTCGCCCAGAAAGGCGGTGCGGTGACCACCCACATCCGCATCGCGAAGGCGCCCGCCGACATCCACGCGGTGCGCATTGCCGCCGGCGAGGCCGACCTGGTGCTGGGCTGCGACATGGTGGTGGTCAACGACTACTGGGTGCTGTCCAAGATCCGCCCCGGGCGCAGCACCGTGGTGATGAACACCTACGAGGCGATGCCGGGCACCTTCACCACCCGCCCGGACATGCAGTTCCCGGCGGCGGACATCATGAAAGCCGTGAGCACCGCGCTGGAGGGCGCCGCGCCGCTGCAGATCGATGCCACCCACCTGGCGACCGCGCTGATGGGCGATGCGATCGCCGCCAACCTGTTCATGCTCGGCTATGCCTGGCAGCAGGGGCTGGTGCCGCTGTCGCTGGAATCGCTGATGCGGGCGATCGAGCTCAACGGCGCCGCGGTGGAGATGAACAAGACCGCGTTCGCCTGGGGCCGGCTGGCGGTGGTCGACATGCCGGCGGTGGCCGAAGCCGCGGGCATCGTGCGCAACGCGCCCACCGCCGCCGAATCCCTGCCGCACGCGCTGCCGCTGCTGGGCGCGACGGCCAACGACGAGGGCGAGTCCGGCCTGACCCCGCAGCTGGCGGACCTGCGCAGCGAGGACGAGCTGCGCCACGTGCCGGCGTCGAATGCAGGCGAGGTCGCGTTCCTGCCGCTGGACGATGCGCGCCTGTCGCGTTCGCTGGACGAGGTGATCGCCCGCCGCGTGGCCTTCCTTACCGACTACCAGGACGCGGCGTACGCCAGTCGCTACAGCGATTTCGTCGCCACGGTGCGGGCGCAGGAAGAGGCGAAGGCGCCCGGTTCCACCGACCTGTCGGAGGCGGTGGCGCGCTACTTTTTCAAGCTGATGGCCTACAAGGACGAGTACGAAGTGGCGCGGCTGTACACCAGCGGCGACTTCCAGCGCCGCCTGCAGCAGCAGTTCGAGGGCGACTTCACCCTGCGGTTCCACCTCGCACCGCCGCTGCTGGCCAAGCGGAATGCACGCGGCGAGCTGGTGAAGCAGGCCTACGGCCCGTGGGTCATGAAGGCGTTCGGCCTGCTGGCGAAGCTAAGCAGGCTGCGCGGCAGCAGGCTCGACGTGTTCGGGTACACCGCCGAGCGCCGTGGCGAACGCGCGCTGATCGACGAGTACCAGCGGACGGTGACCGCGCTGTTCGACAAGCTCGATGCCGGCAACGTCGACCTTGCCGCAGACATCGCCAGCATCCCCGAGCACATCCGCGGCTATGGCCACGTCAAGGAAGCGCACCTGCACAAGGCCAAGGCGCGCCAGGCCGAACTGCTGCGGGAGTGGGACAACCCGTTGCGGCTGGTGCAGGCGGCCTGAGGCCGCGCGGCCGCTTGCTGCCGTCCGGGCGTCAACGCCCGGCGGTGGCGATCCCGCCGGCGACCGCCTTCCCGATTCAGGAAACGCGAACGCCCCGCATGGCGGGGCGTCCTTGAACCGCGATGGGTGCAACCGTCAGGGCGCCGCGACGGCGACCTGAATCGCCCCGCCACCCGGCGGCAGTGCGCGCGCGGCGGCAATGATCTGGGCCGCGCTGCGGCCATCGCAGGCGAAACTGCGTCCGCGCCGCAACCACTCGGCGTCCTCGGCGTAGGAGAACACCAGCTGCCGCTGCTTGAGGTCGTCGATCACGATCTTCGCCACCTGCTCGCGCAGCGCCGGGCAGCCTTGGCTGCGGCCCAGCCGGCCCTGCTTGGCGATCATCTCGGGATTGGCGTACCAGGCGCCGTGGATGACGATGGCGCGCATCCGCGCGTTGTCGTTGAAACCGGGGTCCAGGCCATCCATCCGCAGGGAGTAACCGTTGCCGCCCATGTAGGTTTCGGCGGTGCGGAACAGGCCCAGGCTGGTGGCGTGGCTGCCCTCGACGTTGGAGAAGCGGGTGGCCATGTTCTGGCCGCTGCCGGACCCGTGCGAGACGTGCTCGTGGTGCAGCAGCTTCGCCTGCGCCATGTCGAACACCCACATGCGCTTGGCCGTCGACGGCTTGGAATAGTCGATCACCGCAAGCCGCGCGGCTTCATCGGCCTGACCGTTGCGCACGGCACAGGCGCGGGCTTCCAGCGCAAGCGCCAGCACGCCGCTGTCGAGCCCGGGCGCGATCTGCTGCAGCCGCTGTTGCAGGCCGTCGGGGACGGCGGACTGCACCGGGATCGCGGGAGCGGACTGCGGCGAAGGAGCCTGGACGAGATGACCCTGTGGGGCTGCAGTCCGGACGGTGGCGGGACCGCCGCAGCCTGCCACGAGGCTGACTGCGACCATGCTGGAGAGGAGTCGGAGTTGGCGCATCGCGTGACGATACGCTCACAACTCCTTGATGTGGCTGAATCGGGGCTGGGCCTGAATGGCGTTTTCAGGCTCGCGCGTCAGTCGGGCAGCGAGGCCACCACCGCATCGCTGCGTGCAGGCGGCGGCGAGGGCGTCGTGCCGGCGATGTCGCGCACCGGCGACAGCGGCATCCCGCTGTACGCATCCACCGGCGCACGCGCGCCCGGATAGACGACTTCCGGACCATGCGAGGTGTCGTCGGCGACCACCACCAGCATGCCCTTGCGGGTTTCCTCGAACAGCAGCTTGGCAAACTTCGCCGGCAAGCGCACGCAGCCGTGCGAGGCCGGGTAGCCCGGCAGCTTACCGGCGTGGAGGGCGATGCCGTCCCAGGTCAGGCGCTGCATGAAGGGCATCGGTGCGTTGTCGTAGAGGTTGGAGTGGTGCATCTCCTTCTTCTGCAGGATCTCGAACGTACCCGTCGGGGTTTCCTTGCCCGCCTTGCCGGAACTTATCGTGCTGACACCGATGCGCACTCCGTTGCGGTACACGTGCACCAGCTGCGCGGGCAGGCTGACCACCATCACCAGCTGGCCGGCGGCGGCGCGCTCGGGCTGCCACTTGAATTCGCCGGGCTTGAGCGCGATGGCTTCGTCTTGAAGCGTGTCGATCCGTTCGAAGGAAGCGCTCGACTGCTGCGCCTGCGCAGCAAGCGGCAACGCGACTGCAGCGGCCAGGGCGAGGGGAAGGAGGAGGTGGCGAAAAGCGTGTCGGGTGTCCATGGCCCCACGCTACGCCGGGCGCGGTGAGGGCCTGCTTGATGATTCCGTGCGCCCGCTGAATCCCGCCGCGCGCCGACGACATCCTCATCACCGGAAACCGTATCCGGCGCTCTGAATGACGTTGGTTCGGCCTTGCCGGGGCGCAACCAGAGCGGACGCAGCGGGGCGACCGTCACGACATCCCATGGACGCCCCGTTCATGCCGACGCGCGCAGGCTCGCATCGGTCATCCACCGAGGAACCGCCATGAAGCCCCGCATCCCGTCGCAGATTGCCTTCACGCTTGCAGCGCTGGCGATGGCCGCCTGTGCGATGCCACCCGAGGCGCCGCCGCCGACCGCGGAGGGCTGCAATGCGGGTGCGGCGCAGCGCCATGTCGGCCGCGTCGCGGACGCACCGACGATCGACGCGGCGCGACGTGACGCCGGCGCAGCGACCGCGCGCACGCTCAGCCCCGGCCAGGTGGTGACCATGGAATACCGCGGCGATCGCCTCAACCTCCACGTCGATGGCGCGCGCCGGATCACCCGGGTCGCCTGCGGCTAACGCGCTGCCCGCGCTCAGACGCGGTCGTCGATCCCGCTGACGCCTGCCTGCTTGGCGCAATGGGCGCAGCAGTAGAAGGTGCCGGCGTGTTCGGCGCCATGTCCGATCACCCGGCAACCACAATGCGCGCAGTTGGGCGCCAGCATGTGGATCGCGCATTCGAAGCTGTCGAAGGCGTGTTGCTGGCCATCGTGGGTGGTGACGGTAAAGGCCTTGTCGTAGTTGTTGCCGCAGCAGGCGCACGTGGCCATGGCTGGCTCCAGTCGCGAGGGGAATGTGCAGTCTCCCCGCGGCCTTGGCCACGCCAGGTGAAGCTCAGCGCGGCGTTGGGGGCAGGTGCGCGGCATCGGTGTACCGCCAGGCCACGAACGCCGCGACCAGCAACAGCAGCGCGGCGATGAGGAAGGCGATGCCGGGCAGCCGCACGGGCGAGTTCGGGCCAATGAACAGGCCGAACGCGCCCGCGAACAGGGCCGGCGCGAAGATCCCCGCCAGCGACACCAGGCTGCCCATCGCGCCCTGGATGCGGCCCTGCGCATCGGGCGGGACCTGCCGCGTCACCAGCGCCTGGGTGGCCGGTCCCGCGACTGCCCACAGCGCGCTGACCGGCAGCCCGAGCAGGAAGATCCACCCCTGCGGCGCCAGCCCGTACAC
>JAEWFT010000043.1 GCA_023388715.1 Pseudomonadota bacterium | reverse complement strand
CCGCTGCGCTCGCCCGTGCGGCCACCGGCGCTGCGGCCAGCGCGGCCGCCGCCACGCTTGGCATCCTCGGCGGCGCGCGCCTCGCGCACCTCCTTGAAGATCTCGCCGATGCTCTCGCCATCCCCGGCCGTCGCTTCCACGCCTTCGCGCGGCTTGCGCGGCAGCGCGGTCATCAGCTCGGCGGTGACCGGCTCGGACGGGATCTTCTGTTCGATGTAGGCCTCGATGTCGGGCAGCGACATCGCGTAACGCTCGCAGGCGAAGCTGATCGCGTCGCCCTCCGCGCCCAGGCGCGCGGTGCGCCCGATGCGATGCACGTAGTCCTCGGCATCGAACGGCAGGTCGTAGTTGTAGACGTGCGAGACGCCGTCGATGTGCAGGCCGCGCGCGGCGACGTCGGTGGCGACGAGGATTTCCAGCTGGCCGGCCTGGAACTTCTTCAGCAACGACTCGCGCTTCTTCTGCGGCACGTCGCCCGACAGCACGCCGACGCGATAGCCGGCGCGCTCCAGCCCGCGCGCCACCCGCTCCACGAACGCCTTGGTGTTGACGAACACCATCGTGCGCGCGCCCTCGCTGCGCGACAGCAGGCCCAGCAGCAGCGGCAGCTTCTCGTCGTCGGCGGGGTAATAGAGCTTCTGGCGCACCTTGGCGGCGGTGATGAACTCGGTCTCGACCACCAGCTTCTGCGGCTCGTTCATGTGCTCGTAGGCGAGTTCGAGCACGCGGTGGCTGAGGGTGGCCGAGAACAGCAGGGTCTGGCGCTCGGTGCGCACCGGCATCCGCCGCAGCAGGAAGCGGATGTCCTTGATGAAGCCGAGGTCGAACATGCGGTCGGCCTCGTCCAGCACGCACACCTCGCAGGCATGCAGCGACACGACCTTGTGCTGCTTGACGTAGTCGATCAGGCGGCCGGGGGTGGCGATGATGACGTCCACGCCTTCCTGCAGCAGCGCGCGCTGCTTGTCGTAGTCGACGCCCCCGTACACCAGCGCGAAGCGCAGCCCCAGCTCGGGCCCGAACTTCATCGCATCCTTGTGGATCTGGATGGCGAGTTCGCGGGTTGGCGCCAGGATGAGCGCGCGCGGATCCTCGGGCTTGCGGTCGGCCAGCGCCGGGCGGGTGAGCAGGCGGTTGATCACCGCCACCAGGAACGCCAGCGTCTTGCCGGTGCCGGTCTGGGCCTGCCCGGCCACGTCGCCGCCGGGCAGCGCCACCGGCAGGGTCATCGCCTGGATCGGCGTGCAGCGGGTGAAACCGGCGCTTTCCAGCCCGGCGAGCAGGGCGGGGTGCAGGTCGAAGGAGGCAAAGGTGACGTCGGTCAGGGGCTTGTCGGACACGGAGGCGGGCCTATGGCGGAAGCAGCGGGCGGCAGCGCCCGACGGCTTGCATGAGAGGAGGCAGCCGCGCAGACTGCCGGGAAGGGTCCGGGGCTTGTCATTCCCGGCACGGCACCGCTGGCTTGCAAGGCGCGCGATGCAACCCCATCAGTCTACCATTGCCCCGATCCGTCGCCCGCCCGGGCGGCAGCGCGGCATCTTCCCCGTTTTCCCGGAGCTCCCATGACCGATACCGTCCTGCACGCCACCGATGCCGATTTCACCAGCCTGGTGCTGGAAGCCGACCAGCCGGTGCTGGTGGATTTCTGGGCGCCCTGGTGCGGCCCGTGCAAGATGATCGCGCCGGCGCTGGACCAGCTGGCGGGCGAGTACGCCGGCCGCGCGAAGATCGTCAAGCTCGACGTCGACCAGAACCAGCAGACCGCGCTGAAGTACCACGTGCGCAGCATCCCGATGCTGCTGCTGTTCAAGGACGGCCAGGTCCAGGCCACCCAGATCGGCGCGGTCGGCAAGCCGCAGTTGGCGCAGATGATCGACAAGGCGCTCTGAGCCCCACGCCGTCGCACGCCGCCCCCTCGGGCGGCGCCTCGCTGAACCTTCCCGCCCCCTGCCTGTTGCGCGCAATGCCGCGCCAGTGCTAGTTTCCGGGTGAACCGGCGCCGTTGCATCGCCCACCGGGCGCGCCGCACCCACCCCGGAACCCCATCCGTCACCCCGCCCGCCCTGCGCGGGCGCTCGCAACCCTAGCGAGGATTTCCCCCTTGTCCGATACCCCGACCGACGCCGGCGAGACCGCCGCGAAGCGCGTGCGCAAGACCCGCGTGGCCAAGCCCCGCGCCGCCGACAGCGACGCCCCCGAGGCGACGGCGCAGGCGCCCGCGCCCGCCGCCCCTCCCGCCAGCGCGACTCCGCCCGATTCCCCCTCGCCCGCCGTGCCTGCCCCGCAATCGGCGGGAGGCAGCGCGAACGCACCCGAGCCCGGCATCGCGCCGCCCCGGCAGCCGGCCGAGCACCAGCAGGCCGAGCCCCAGGGCGACGGCGGCCAGCACCGCGGCGATGCGCAGTTCGAGCGCGATGGCCGTCCGAGCCGCCGCGAGCGCTTCAAGAACCGCCGCGACCGCCAGCGCGACCGCCCGCGCGACGGCGGCATGCCGGACGACGGCGGCGGCCAGGACACGTTCGTGCCGCGCCCGCACCCGCAGGTGCCGGAGGGCTTCCCGACCTATTCGCTGGGCGACCTCAAGCGCATGCCCGCGCACAAGCTGCTGGAAATCGCCGACCAGCTGCAGATCAGCGAGGGCGTGGCCCGCGCGCGCAAGCAGGACATCATCTTCGGCATCCTGAAGGTGCTGACTCGGCATGGCGAAGGCGTTGCCGCCGACGGCGTGCTGGAAATCCTGCCGGACGGCTTCGGCTTCCTGCGCGCGGCCGAGGCCAGCTACCTGGCCGGGCCCGACGACACCTACATCAGCCCCAGCCAGATCCGCCGCTTCAACCTGCGCACCGGCGACCACATCTCCGGCCGCATCCGCTGGCCCAAGGACGGCGAGCGCTACTTCGCGCTGAACATCGTCGACACCATCAACGGCGAGCCGATCGAGGCGTCGAAGAACAAGACCCTGTTCGAGAACCTGACGCCGCTGTTCCCGCGCAAGCGCTTCAAGCTGGAGCGTGGCGATGGGTCCAGCGAGGACATCACCGGCCGCATCCTCGACCTGATGGCGCCGCAGGGCAAGGGCCAGCGCGCCCTGATCGTCAGCCCGCCGAAGGCCGGCAAGACGATGATGATGCAGCAGATCGCCAGCGCCATCACCTACAACCATCCGGACGTGCACCTGATCGTGCTGCTCATCGACGAGCGCCCGGAAGAAGTCACCGAGATGCAGCGCAGCGTGCGCGGCGAAGTGATCTCGTCCACCTTCGACGAGCCGGCCGCGCGCCACGTGCAGGTGGCGGAAATGGTGATCGAGCGCGCCAAGCGCCTGGTCGAGCACAAGAAGGACGTGGTGATCCTGCTGGACTCGATCACCCGCTTGGCGCGCGCGTACAACAACGTGATGCCGTCCAGCGGCAAGGTCCTGACCGGCGGCGTGGATTCCAACGCGATGCACCGGCCCAAGCGCTTCTTCGGCGCCGCCCGCAACGTCGAGGAAGGCGGCAGCCTGACCATCATCGCCACCGCCCTGGTGGACACCGGCAGCGCGATGGACAAGGTGATCTACGAGGAGTTCAAGGGCACCGGCAACAGCGAGGTACACCTGGACCGCCGCATCACCGAAAAGCGCGTCTACCCGGCGATCAACGTCAACCAGTCGGGCACCCGCCGCGAGGATTACCTGATCGAGCCGGAGCTGCTGCAGAAGATCTGGATCCTGCGCAAGCTGCTGCACCCGATGGACGAGATCGCGGCGATGGAGTTCCTGCTCGACAAGATGAAGAACACCAAGTCCAACGACGAGTTCTTCAGCTCGATGCGGCGCTGACGTTCGCGCCGCACGCTAAAGCCACGATGCCCCGCACCCGCGGGGCATCGTCGTTTACGGCACGACGTACGTCACGGGCACTCCAACCTGAATGGAGCCCCCCGGCGCAGTGCGCGACCCGGCTTGTAAGAGGCAGGACGCATGCGCCACCGTCCGCCATGCCCATCCGGAAAACGCCCATGCCCGCTCCCCGACTGTTCCTTGCCGCCGGCTGCATGTTGCTGGCTCTTTCCGCCTGCCAGAGCGTGCCCGCCGGCGCCGAAGGGCCGGGCGCGCACTACCGCGTGGCACGCTCGCACGACGGTTTCAATGGCACCCAGTCACTGCGCTTCGGACCGTACCGGGTGGACATGCGCTTCGATGCCAGCAGCCTGGCCAAGGACAACCTCAAGCGCGGTCTGATCGGTGGGCTGCTGGGTTGCGACACATCCGGCTGCGGACTGCCGCGCGGTCCGCAGTCGATGCCGCTGGACTTCCGCTTTGCCGGGCCCGTTGGCGAGGCCGACGGACGTTGTCGCGCCGCGGCGCCGGGCATGCGTTGCGCACTGGGCGAGACGCGCATGCAATTCGAGGACGCGGGTTTCGGGCTGGGGCACTGGCGTGCGCAGACCGCGTTCGGCGAGTTGCGCGTCGTCGCGCAGGATGTCGAGGCGCACGGGCAACGGCGGATCGAGTGGCGGGTGCTGGATCGCAACGACCAGGCGCTGGCGGTCGTTTCCGACACGATCGGCAGCAACGAGGAGCGTTCGCCCAGCTTCAGCGTGTGGCTCGCCGATGGCCATCCGGATGACCACCAGCCGCTGGCGCAGGTGGTGGCGACCGTGCTGGCCTACGCCTGGCACGCCAGCGGCGGCTGAGCCGCCATCCGCCGGGTCAGCCGACCTCGGCGCCGAACAGCCGCCCGATCAACGCGGTGGCGGCCATCGCCAGCGCGCCCCAGAACACCACCCGCGCCGCGCCGCGCGCCATCGAGGCACCGCCCAGCCGGCTGGCGATCGCGCCCAGCAGTGCCAGCAGCACCAGGGTGATCGCGATGATCGTGGTGGACAGGCCGGCGCCCGGCGCCAGCCACGCCAGCAGGATCGGCGGCGCCGCACCGATCGCGAACGCGGCCGCGGACGCCAGCGCGGCCTGCAGCGGCCGCGCGGCATGGATCTCGCTGAGGTGCAGCTCGTCACGCAGGTGCGCGCCCAGGGCGTCGTGCGCAGTCAGTTGTTGGGCGACCTGGCGTGCCAGCGCGGGGTCGAGCCCGCGCGTCACGTAGATCGCGGCCAGCTCGTCGAGCTCGGCCTGCGGATGCTCGGCCAGCGCGTTGATCTCCAGCGCCTTGTCGGCAGCCTCGGTATCCGCCTGCGAGCTCACCGAAACGTATTCGCCGGCGGCCATCGACAGCGCGCCGGCCGCCAGCGAGGCGATCCCGGTCATCAGCACGGTGGCGCTGCTCGCCTGCGCCGCGGCCATGCCCACCAGCAGTGAACTGGTGGAGATCAGTCCGTCGTTGGCGCCCAGCACCCCGGCGCGCAGCCAGCCGCTGCGGCTGCTGCGGTGGTGTTCCGGGATCGGCGTGGCGCGGCTGGTCGACATGGAATCCCCGGTGTCAGGACGAACGTTGCGAATCGCGCAGGAAGCGCGCCATCGAAATGCCCTGCGAGGTGGGGCCGGACGGCTCCAGCGCCGCCGCCACGTCGACGAACCCGCGCAGTTGCGCGATCTCGCGCGGACTGCGGTTGAGCGCGTCGCGCTGGTTGGGATCGGCGCCCTGCTGCAGCAGCAGCTGCGCCAGCCGCTGCAGGCCGTGCAGCCCGCACAGGTGCAGCGGGCCGAAGCCGCGGGCGTCGCGATCGTCGAGCCGAACGTCTTCGTCGAGCAGCCGCTCCACGGCCGCCAGCAGCACGTCCTCGCTGCCGACGCTGCCGGGCTCGGCGCGCGCACCCAGCAACAGCAGCAGCGGGGTGACCCCGTTGCCATCCGCCAGCTGCGCATCGGCCCCGGCCAGCAGCAGGGTGTCCAGCAGGGCGATGAGGCGGGTGCTGTCGCGTGCGCCAAACCCATGCAGCATCGCGCAGTGCAGCGGGGTGAGGCCCTGCGCGTCGCGCGCATGCAGGTCCGCCCCCGCCTGCAACAGGCGCGAGGCCAGGTCCGGCAGGCCAAGCGCCGCCGCCAGCATCAGCACGGTAACCTCGCCCGGCAAGCGCTGCTCGAGGTCGGCGCCGGCCGCCAACAGCCGCTGCACAATGTCCGCCTGGCGCGTGCTCACCGCCACCGACAGCGGAGTAGCCCCCGTGTGGGCGGCACGATTCGGGTCCGCGCCGCGCGCCAGCAGCAGCTCCACCACCTCGCGATGGCCGCCGCCCGCCGCGCGCAGCAGCGCGCTGCAGCCCTGGCGGTCGGTCGCCTCCAGCGGCAGGCCGAGTTCCAGCAGGCGTCGCACCGCCTCGAGGTCGCCGGCCATGGCCGCCGCCGGCAGGTCGGCACCGCGCAGCGGGCGTCCCGGCAACTTCCAGCCGCGCCAGTCCAGCCACGCCGCAAGATCGCGACGCCCGGCCGCAAGCGCCAGTCCCAGCGGGGTCTGGCCGTCGGCGGCACGCCGCCCGGGATTGGCGCCGGCGGCCACCAGCAGTTTCAGCGCATCCTCGCGCCGCAGGCTCGCCGCCAGGTGCAGTGGCGTCAGGCCATGGGCGTCGCGGGCGTCGAGGTCGACGCCGATCGCCACCAGCCGGCGCAGCAGTTCGCTCCACTGCAGCCGCAGCGCCAGCGCCAGCGGCGGATCGCCTGCCGGCGACGCGCCAAACGGGTCCGCGCCACGTTCCAGCAGTTCTATCGCGACGCGCTCGGCCGCGGCATCCGCGCTGCCGCAGGCGGCGAGGAAGCTCGCGAGGCCGCCGCGTCCGGCGGGCGAGCCGCCGTGGGCGAACAGCAGCTGCAGCACGTCGCACCCGTCGGCGCCACGCCCGAGCGCGACCTGCATCGGCGCGCGCGCGCCACCGACGCACGCCTCCGGATCCGCGCCGTGGCGCAGCAGCCAGTGCACGCGCGAGGCGTCGGCGGCGACCTCCGGGTCGCACAGCAGGGCATCCATCTCGCCGCTCCCCAGCAGCGGGCGCAAGCGCGCCAGGTCGGCGGCGGGCGCGCCGGCCATCAGGCCTTCGCGCAGCAGCAGCAGCGGCGGCCGATCCGGCGGCGCCACTTCGTCGCCGCGCAGCGACGCAGGCAGCGCGCGCTCGGGATCCATCGCCGCCACCAGGGTCCAGCGCCCGGCCGCGGTGGCAACATCGAGCGCGCTGCGGCCGGCATGGTCGTGCGCCGCTGGATCCACGCCCAGTTCCAGCAACCGGCGCACCAGCGCCGACGACGGCGCCTCCGCGGCGCAGGCCAGGTGCAGCGCGTTGGCGCCGCTGGCATCGCAGGCGCGGGGATTGGCGCGCGCCGCCAGCAGCACGTCCAGCGCCTCCGGCCGGGTCGCGCGGATGGCATCGTGCAGGGGCGTGCGCCCGTCGGCATCGATGGCGTCGACCACGGCGCCGGCATCCAGCAGGGTTTCGCAGATGCCGGCATGCCCGGCCAGCGCCGCGCCATGCAGCGCGCTGCGCCCGCTGCCATCGCGGGCGTCGATCCGCGCCTTGTGCCGCAGTAGTAGCTGCACGCCCGCGGCATCGTCGTCCTCGGTGGCGGCCGCCGCCAGCAGCACCGGCTGGCCGCCGGCGGGATCGGTACTGGCGCCGCGCTCCAGCAGGAAGCGCGCCAGGCGCCAGTTGCCCGCGCTGCAGGCAACCCCCAGCGGCGAGACGCCGTCACTGTTGAGCGCATCCAGTGGCGCGCCGGCATCGTGCAGCAGCGCCGCGACCCCGGCATCCGAACTGCGCGCCGCATGATGCAGCGGCGTGTTGCCGTCCGCATCCACCGCCAGCGGATCGGCGCCGTTGGTGAGCAGGGTCATCACCGCTTCCGGGCGCCCGTGCCAGCTGTCGCGCGTCGCCGCCAGCAGGGGCCGCATGCCGGCATGGTCGAGGTTGACGTCGGCGCCGTGCTGGATCAGCGCGCGCAGCAGGCGCAGGTCGGGCAGCAACGCGGCCAGCACCACCAGGCTGCGGCGGTCGCGCGCCCCGGCCTCGGGCAGCGCGTTGGGCTGCGCACCGGCGTCGAGCAGCGCGATCGCGCGATCCACCCGGCCATTGCGGGCGGCGGCATACAGGTCACGGTTGAGCGCCTCGACGTCGACTTCGGCAGGCGCGGCGGGCGCTGCAGCGGCCTCGTGCGCCGGGGCGGCCACGGCGGCGTGGGCATCGGCCTGCTCCGCTGCGCCTCCCGCCATCTCGATGATCGGCAGGCCGCGCACGGGCGCCCGCCGCGGGGTGGCCTGC
>JAEWFT010000048.1 GCA_023388715.1 Pseudomonadota bacterium | reverse complement strand
AGCGTGGCCAGCGCGGCCACCGGCACGTGGCAGCTGCCATGCAGCGCGCGGTTCATCGCGCGCTCGGCCTCGACGCAGCGGCGGCTGTCGGCATCGTCGAGCACCGCCAGCAGCGCCTGCATCGCGGCATCGCCTGCGCGCGCCTCGATCGCGATCGCCCCCTGCGCAGGTGCCGGCAACCACCCCGGCGCGGTCAGCCGGGCGCGCACCCGCGCGCCCAGTCCCAGCCGCTCCAGTCCCGCGCAGGCGAGGATGATCGCGTCGTACTCGCCTGCATCCAGCTTGGCCAGTCGGGTGTTGACGTTGCCGCGCAGGTCGCGGATCACCAGGTCCGCGCGCAGTGCGCGCAGCTGCGCCTGCCGCCGCAGCGAGGACGTGCCGACCACCGCGCCCGGCGGCAGCGCATCGATCCCGTCGAAGCGGTTGCTGATGAAGGCATCCGACGGATCGTGGCGGGCCAGGATCGCCGGCAGCACGAAGCCCGGCTCCAGCTCCATCGGCACGTCCTTGAGCGAATGCACGGCGCAGTCGGCCTCGCCGCGCTGCATGGCGACCTCCAGTTCCTTGAGGAACAGGCCCTTGCCGCCGATTGCCGCCAGCGAGCGATCGAGCACCTCGTCGCCGCGGGTGGACAGCGGCACCAGCGCCACCTCGAGGCCGGGATGCGCGGCGCGCAGGCGCGCGGCCACGTGTTCGGTCTGCCATAGCGCGAGCGGGCTCTTGCGGGTGGCGATGCGCAGGATGGTCATGCGCGCATTATCGCCGCTGGCGGTTCAGAGGTGGCGCAGGGTCTGGCGCAGGTGGGGCAGGCAGCGGCGGCTGACTTCCAGCACATGGCCGTCATCGCGCAACACCGCATGCGTGTGGCCGTCAGGGGTGCGCCGCAACTCCACGATCTGGTTGCGCGCGACCAGGCAATTGCGGTGGATGCGCACGAAGCGGTCGCCGAACTCCACTTCCAGCGACTTCAGCGATTCCTCGATCAGGTCCTCGCCGCGCGCGTGGTGCACGACCACGTACTTCTCCTCGGCCTGCAGGTAGCGGACCTCGTCGATCGGGATCAGGCGCAGGCTGCCGCGCAGGCGCGCGCACAACTGGTGGCGGCGCCGGTCGTCGCCGGCGGGGTTCGCGCTGCCGGCCAGGAAGGTGCGCACGCGTTCCAGCATCGCGCCCAGGCGTTCCGGGCGCACCGGCTTGAGCAGGTAGTCGAGCGCCTGCGCGTCGAAGGCCGACATCGCGTGTTCGTCGTGCGCGGTGCAGAACACCACCGCCGGGCGCGGGGTCAGTTCGGCGAGCCGGCGGGCGGACTCCAGGCCATCCATCCCGGGCATCGAGATGTCCAGCAGCACGAGGTCGGGATGGTGCGCGGCGCAGGCCTCCAGCGCGCCGTGGCCGTCGCTGGCGCTGGCCACCAGCTCGACCCCGGGCTGCTCGGCCAGCAGGGTGCGCAGACGCTCGCGGGCCAGCGGCTCGTCGTCGGCGATCACGACCCTCATTACCTTCCCCCGTCAGCGGGACGCCGCCGATGCCCGCGCACCACGGTGATCGGCAGCCGCAACTCGACCACATAGTAGCCCTCACGCCAGCCGGCGGTCATCCGTGCCTGCCCGCCATAGGCATGTTGCAGCCGATGCAGGATGTTGCGCTGGGCGTGGCTGGCACCGGCGCTGGCGGCGCCCGGCTCCGGCGCGGGATTGCGCACGCGCACGCGCAGGGCGTCGTTGCCCACGCGCTGCAGCACGACCTGCACGGTGCCGCCTTCCGGCAGGCGCGACACCCCATGCAGCACCGCGTTCTCCAGCAGCGGCTGCAGCACCAGCCGCGGCATCGGCATCTGCCACGGCAGCGGATCGTCGCGCTGCCATTCGACCTGCAGGCGCTCGCCCAGGCGCAGCTGTTCGATGCCCAGGTAGCGCTCGGCCAGCTGCACCTCCTCGGCCAGGGTCGAGCTTCCCTCGCTGGCGCCGAGCGCGGCCCGGAACAGGTCCGACAGGTCCAGCACCGCGCGCTCGGCCAGCACCGGGTCGCGGCGCACCAGCCCGGCGATGGTGTTCATGCTGTTGAACAGGAAGTGGGGCCGGATCCGCGCCTGCAGCGCCTGTGCCTGCGCACGCGCGCTGGCTTCCAGCTGCGCATGCCAGCCGTCCATCGCGTACAGGTAGCGCAGCAGCGCGGCAACCACCAGTGCGGCGATCGCGGCACTGCCGCTGGCGAAGCGCCCCATGGAGACGTCATCGGGGACCAGCCCGGCGCCGATGTTGGCGTCGATCAGGTACAGCATCGCGCCGCCCCCGGCCGCCACCGCGGCGGCGAGCCCGGTCGCGAGGACGCCACCTGCCGCGCGCGGCAGGCGCGACAGGCGCCGCCGCAACAGGCACAGCAGCACCGCGATGGTCAGGCCCATCCATAGCGCAAACGCACTGGCGGAGGCCACCTCGGGGAGGCCCCAGCCACCGCCCCCGGGTGCCAGCGCGATCACCAGCACCACCAGCTCGGCCACGCCCAGCACCAGCGCGATCCGCGGCAGCCGGCACAGGTCCGGTAGCCACGGCGGTTCGCGGGCGTCAGGGCTGGCCATCAGACCGACAGGCGCGCCGTCATCCAGTGGCCGAGGTCGGCGATCTCCTCCGGGTGCACCGCGTGCTGCATCGGGTAGCGGCGCCAGGTCACATCGAAACCCAGCGCCTTGAGCGCCTTTGCGCCGGCCTCCCCGGCGGCGGCGGGCACCACCGGGTCGAACACGCCATGGGCCATGAACACCGGCTGCGTGCTGGCGCCTTCCCCCAGGGCGTCGCGCGCGGCCTGCGCGCCCATCGGCAGGTAGGTCGACAGCGCGATCAGGCCGCCCAGCGGTTGCCGCCGCGCGATGCCGGCCGCCAGCGTCACCGCGCCGCCCTGCGAGAAGCCGGCCAGCAGGATGCGTTCCGGCGGGATGCCGCGCTCGCCCTCGCGAGCGACCAAGGCCTCCACCTGCGCCACGGACTCCGCCACGCCCTGCAGGTCGGCGCGGTTCTCGAGATTGGCCTCGCGGATGTCGTACCAGGCGCGCATGCGCACGCCGCCGTTGATGGTCACCGGCCGCACCGGCGCGTGCGGGAACACGAAGCGCAGCGCCGGCCAGTCGCGGCGCACCAGCTGCGGGACGATCCCCGCGAAATCATGGCCGTCGGCGCCCAGGCCATGCAGCCAGAGCACGGTCCAGCGCGGGTCGCCACCGGTCTGGTGTTCAACGCACTCAAGCAGTTCGGCCATCGTTGCCTCCGGTTCCAGCCGGATACCTTACCCGGCTGCGCGGGCGGGAGCTCCGGACCCCGGATTCCACGCCTCCTTCCGTCCATCGCCAAGCGCTTGACCAGAGTTGAATGATCGTTCACTCTACGCACCCTCGCGCCGGCCACTCCGTTGCGCGCACCCCGATTCCCGCTTCCGAGCCCATCCATGACTGCCCATCGAGCGCCCCTGCGTTCCGCTCTGTTGTCTTCCCTGATCGTGGTACCGGTGCTGGCGCTGTCGGCCTGCAAGGGCGGTGCCGATGCACCGCCCGCAACGCCGCCGCCGATGGAAGTCGCGGTGGTGACGCTCAAGCCCGAGAACATCACCCTCAGCCGCGAACTGTCGGGGCGCGCCACGCCCTCGCTGATCGCCGAGGTGCGCCCGCAGGTGACCGGCATCGTCCAGCGCCGGCTTTTCACCGAGGGCGGCAACGTGCGCGCCGGGCAGCCGCTGTACCAGATCGACGACACCGCCTTCCGCGCCGCCAACGCCAGCGCGCAGGCGCAGCTGGCGCGGGCGCAGGCCAGCCTGACCACCGCGCGCCTGAATGCCGCGCGCTCCGCCGAGCTGGTCCGCATCGACGCGGTCAGCAAGCAGGACAACGACAACGCGCAGGCCGTGCTGCGCCAGGCCCAGGCCGACGTCAGCGCCGCCCGCGCCGCGGTCCAGGGCGCCGGCGTGCCGCTGGGCTTCACCCGCGTCACCGCGCCCATCAGCGGCAAGATCGGGCGCTCCTCGGTGACCGCCGGGGCGCTGGTGACCGCCAGCCAGCCCGCGCCGATGGCCACCATCCAGCAGCTCGACCCGATGTACGTCGACCTCAGCCAGTCCAGTGCCGAGCTGCTGCAGCTGCGCCGCGAGCTCGAGGCCGGGCAGCTCAGCGCCACCGAGGGCGTGCCGGTCGACATCCTGCTGGAAGACGGCAGCACCTTCGACCACCAGGGCCGGCTGTCCTTTGCCGAGGCCACGGTCGATCCCACTACTGGCAGCTTCAACCTGCGGGTGGTCGTCCCCAATCCCGGCCACCTGCTGATGCCGGGCATGTACGTGCGCGCCAACGTCGCCAACGGCGCCCGCGCCAACGCGCTGCTGGTGCCGCAGCCGGGCATCACGCGCGACCCCAAGGGCCAGGCCACCGCGATGGTGGTGGGCGCCGACGGCAAGGTGCAGCCGCGCCCGGTCAAGGTCAGCCGCACGGTCGGCAGCCGCTGGCTGGTGGAGGACGGGCTCAAGGCCGGCGACCGCGTGATCGTCGAAGGCCTGCAGAAGATCCAGCCCGGCGCGACGGTCAAGCCCGTCGAGCAGGGCAGCGCGCCCACGCGACCCGCCGCGCCTGCCGCGCCGGCCAAGTAAGGAGTCCGGCGCATGGCACGTTTCTTCATTGATCGCCCGATCTTCGCGTGGGTGATCGCGATCCTGATGATGCTGGCGGGCGCGTTGACGCTCACCGGCCTGCCGATCGAGCGCTACCCCTCGATCGCCCCGCCCACCGTCTCCATCAGCGCGACCTATCCCGGTGCCTCGGCCAAGGTGGTCGAAGACTCGGTGACCCAGATCATCGAGCAGCAGATGAAGGGGCTGGACGGCCTGATCTACATGTCGTCCAACAGCTCCAGTTCCGGCGCGGCGCAGGTCACCCTGAGCTTCGAGAACGGCACCGACCCCGACATCGCCCAGGTGCAGGTGCAGAACAAGCTGCAAGGCGCGATGCCGCTGCTGCCGCAGGAAGTGCAGCGGCAGGGCTTGAACGTCGGCAAGGGCGCAGCCGGCTTCCTGCAGGTGGTCGGGTTCGTGTCCGAAGACGGCAGCATGAGCCGCGACGACATCTCGGACTACGTGTCCTCGAACATCGTCGATCCGCTCAGCCGCGTGCAGGGCGTGGGCAACATCCAGGTGTTCGGCTCCAAGTACGCGATGCGGATCTGGCTCGACCCCGGCAAGCTCGACGGTTACAAGCTGGCGATCACCGACATCCGCGCCGCGCTGCAGGCGCAAAACGCGCAGGTGGCGCTGGGCCAGCTGGGCGGGGCGCCGTCGATCGAGGGCCAGCAGCTCAACGCCACCATCAGCGCGCAGGACCGCCTGCAGACGCCCGAGCAGTTCCGCGAGATCGTGATCCGCGCCAATCCGGACGGCTCGGTGCTGAAGCTGGGCGACGTGGCGCGGGTGGAGATCGGCCCGGAGAACTACGGCTTCGTCAGTCGCTACAACCGCCAGCCGGCGACCGGCGTCGCCATCTCCCTGGCCACCGGCGCCAACGCGCTGGAAACCGCGCAGGGCGTGCAGGACCAGCTCGAGCAGCTCAAGACCTATTTCCCGGCCGGCCTCAAGGCCGTGACCCCGTTCGACACCACCCCGTTCGTGCGGATCTCGATCCGTAGCGTGATCATCACCCTGCTGGAAGCGGTGGGCCTGGTGTTCCTGGTCATGTTCCTGTTCCTGCAGAACTTCCGGGCCACCCTCATCCCGACCATCGCGGTGCCGGTGGTGCTGCTGGGCACGGTCGCCGTGCTCGGCGCGATGGGCTTCTCGATCAACATGCTCACGATGTTCGCGGCGGTGCTCGCGATCGGCCTGCTGGTGGACGATGCCATCGTCGTGGTGGAGAACGTCGAGCGCGTCATGAGCGAGGAAGGCCTCTCGCCCAAGGAAGCCACCCGCAAGTCGATGGACCAGATCACCGGCGCGCTGGTCGGCATCGGCGTGGTGCTGGCCGCGGTGTTCGTGCCGATGGCGTTCCTGTCCGGCTCCACCGGGATCATCTACCGCCAGTTCACCGCCACCATCGTGACCGCGATGGCGTTCTCGGTGCTGGTGGCGATCGTGCTGACGCCGGCGCTGTGCGCCACCCTGCTCAAGCCGATGAAGGCCGGCGAGCACCATAGCCACATGGGCGGCCCGATCGGCCGCTTCTTCGACTGGTTCAACGACCGCTTCGACCGCGGCGCGGCGCGCTACCAGCGCGGCGTCGGCGGCATCCTCCGGCGCCCGGCGCGTTTCATGCTGGTGTACGGCGCGCTCGCGGTTGCGATGGGCCTGCTGTTCCTGCGCATCCCCGGCTCGTTCCTGCCCGACGAGGACCAGGGCGTGCTGATGGCGATGGTGCAGGCGCCCGCCGGTGCCACCCAGGAGCGCACGCTGGAGTCGATGTACAAGCTCGAGGACTACTTCCTCGACCAGGAGAAGGACAACGTCGAGTCGGTGATGGCGATCCAGGGCTTCAGCTTCGCCGGCGCCGGCCAGAACATGGGCATGGCCTTCGTCAAGCTGAAGGACTGGAGCGAGCGCACAACGCCCGAATCGCAGGCGGGCGCGATCGCCGGCCGCGCGATGGGCGCGCTCATGCAGATCAAGGACGCGATGGTGTTCGCGTTCTCGCCGCCGCCGATGCCGGAACTCGGCACATCGACCGGCTTCACCTTCTACCTGCAGGACAACGCCGGCCTTGGCCACGAGGCGCTGCTGGCCGCGCGCAACCAGTTCCTCGGGATGGCGTCGCAAAGCAAGCTGCTGACCGCGGTGCGCCCCAACGGCATGGAGGACACCCCGCAGTTGCGGGTGGTGGTGGATCCCAAGCAGGCCGAATCGCTGGGCGTGGCGGTGGGCGCGATCAACAGCACGCTGGCGGTGGCCTGGGGCGGCGCCTACGTCGACGATTTCATCGACCGCGGCCGCGTCAAGCGCGTCTACATGCAGGCCGATGCGCCGTTCCGCATGGTGCCGGAGGACTTCCTGAAGTGGTCGGTGCGCAACAACACCGGCGAGATGGTGCCGTTCTCCGCATTCGCCACCAGCCGCTGGGAGTACGGCTCGCCGCGTCTGGAGCGTTACAACGGCATGCCGGCGATGCAGGTGCAGGGCGAAGGCGCGCCGGGCGTGAGCTCGGGCGAGGCGATGGACGAGGTGGAGGCGCTGGTGGCGCAGCTGCCGCCGGGCATCGGCATGGAATGGACGGCGATGTCCTACCAGGAGCGCCAGGCCGGCTCGCAGACCACGCTGCTGTACATCCTGTCGCTGCTGATCGTGTTCCTCGCACTGGCGGCGCTATACGAGAGCTGGAGCGTGCCGACCGCGGTGCTGATGGTGGCGCCGCTGGGCATCCTCGGCACCGCGCTGGCGTCGAACTTCCGCGGCTTCGAGCGCGACGTCTACTTCCAGGTCGGCATGCTCACCACGATCGGCCTGACCAGCAAGAACGCGGTGCTGATCATCGAGTTCGCCAAGCAGAACTTCGAACAGCACGGCCTGCCGCTGGTCGAATCGATCATGCAGGCCGTGCGCGACCGCCTGCGCCCGATCATCATGACCTCGCTTGCATTCGGCCTCGGCGTGCTGCCGCTGGCGATCGCCACCGGCGCCGGCTCCGGCGCGCAGCGGGTGATCGGCACCAGCGTGCTTGGCGGCATGATCGTCGGCACCGCGCTGGGCGTGTTCTTCATCCCCCTGTTCTACCTGGTGGTGACCCGGCTGTTCTCGCGGCGCAAGCGCGACGGCGACACGGCCGCGCCCGCCCCACGCGACCCGGCCGCCCCGCCGCCCGCGCTGCCGCAAGGAGAAACCCGATGAACCTGCACGCAACCCGGCTTGCGAGCGCCCTTTCTGCCGTCCTGCTGCTCTCCGGTTGCGCGACCCTGGTGCCGGCGCTGCCCGAGGCACAGCCGCAGGTCCCGCACGCCTGGCCAATGCCGGAGCGCACGCTCGCGGCTGCCGATGGCATCGCCGTGGCCGACATCGGCTGGCGCGAGGTGCTGGTGGACCCGCGCCTGCAGCGCGTGGTCGCGCAGGCGCTCGACAACAACCGCGACCTGCGCGTGGCGGTGCTCAACGTCGAACGCGCCCGCGCCCAGTACCGCATCCGCCGGGCCGACCGCGTGCCTTCCGTGGGCGCCAACGCAAGCATGGAGCGCGTCGGCGGCGACATCCCGGCCAGCGAGAGCTACAGCGCCGGGATCGGCATCGCCAGTTTCGAGCTCGACCTGTTTGGCCGCGTGCGCAACCTCAGCGAGGCCGCGTTGCAGCAGTTCTTCGCGCAGTCGGAGAACCGGCGCGCCGCGCAGATCGCGCTGATCGCGGAGGTGTCCGGCACCTGGCTTGCGCTGGCCGCCGACGAAAGCCTGGCGGCGATTGCGCGCGACACCCTGCGCACCTACGAGGAAGCGTTGGGGTTGGCCGAACGACGCCACCAGATCGGCGTGATCAGCGGGCTGGAACTGGCGCAGGCGCGCACCCAGGTGGAAGCAGCGCGGCTGGACCTGGCGCGCTACGAGGGTGAAGTGGCGCAGGACCGCAACGCACTGGATCTGCTGGCCGGCGCGCCGGTCGCCGAGGCCGACCGCCCCGCGGGCTTCGACGATG
Organism: Pseudomonadota bacterium; assembly: GCA_023388715.1. Classification (GTDB taxonomy): domain Bacteria; phylum Pseudomonadota; class Gammaproteobacteria; order Xanthomonadales; family Xanthomonadaceae; genus Thermomonas. The sequence goes on along the minus strand of JAEWFT010000048.1, from coordinate 6,315 downwards.
GCGTGGTGGCGATGCCGCCGCTGCCCGCCGGCCTGTCGTCCGACGTGCTGCTGCGCCGGCCCGACATCCAGGCCGCCGAACACGTGCTGCGCGGCGCCAATGCCAACATCGGCGCGGCGCGCGCGGCGTTCTTCCCGTCGATCAGCCTGACCGGCAGCGCCGGCACCGCCAGCGACAGCTTCGGCGGGTTGTTCGATGCGGGCAGCCGGGCGTGGCGCTTCGCGCCGCAGGTCAACTTGCCGATCTTCCAGGGCGGCCGCCTGCGCGCCAACCTCGGGATGGCCACCGCCGACCGCGACATCGCGCTGGCGAACTACGAGAAGGCGATCCAGACCGGCTTCCGCGAGGTCGCCGACGCGCTCGCGCTGGCGCAGACGCTGGCCAACGGCCGCGCGGCCGCCGAACGGCTGCTGGCGGCCGCGCGCCAGGCCGAAACCCTGTCCGCCGCGCGCTACAACGCCGGCCGCGACAGCTACCTGCAGCGGCTGGACGCGCAGCGCACCCTGTATTCGGCGCAACAGGCCGCCCTGCAGGCGCGGCTGGCCGAACAGCTCAACCGGGTCGCGCTGTACCGCGCGCTCGGCGGCGGCTGGCGCGACGCCGACGGACCGCAATGAGCGCGATGCCGACCGGCGCCCGCGCCGAAGCGCAGCGCCAGCGGATCCTCGCCGCGGCCCACAAGTGCTTTGCCGAACGCGGCTTCCACGCCGCGAGCATGGCCTCCATCGCCGAGACCGCGGAGATGAGCCCGGGCCTGATCTACCGCTATTTCGGCGGCAAGAGCGAGATCATCCAGGGCATCGTCAAGCAGCAGCTGGAACTGCTGGCGGCGGACCTGGAAGCGCGCCGCGGCCAGCTCACCGACCTTCCGAGCCTGCTGCTCGAGAACTACGGCCAGTGCGGGCGCGAGCGCGACGGCCGGATCGGGCTGGAGCCCGGCCTGGTGATGGAGATCGCCGCCGAAGCCAGCCGCGACCCGGTCATCGCCGAAGCAATGCAGGAACTCGATCGCACCCTGCAGGCCCGCATCCAGCGCTGGCTGGCAACCCCCGTCGCGGAAGGCGGCGTTGGCGTGCCGAAGGATGAAGTGCCGGCGCGCGCGCTGGCGCTGCGGCTTGTAATCGATGGGCTGAAGATGCGCCAGGCGCACGAGCCCGATGTCGACCGTGAACTGCTGCGGCAGGCGCTCCAGATCGCGGTGGATGGGGCGATGGGTCGCCAAGCGGACTGATCGCGCAAGCGCGCCGAGGTTCGGTATTTCGCGCGAGTCAGTCGCGCTCGCGGTCTGGCCTCCCCTGACCCGCCTCCAGCAGGAACGCGCGCAACCGGCTGTCCGCCGTGCGCACGTCGCGAAGCAATGCCTCGCAGTCGCCCCAGTCATCGCCGTCGCGCAGGGCACCCTCCAGTGCCGAGCTGGCGGAGGCCAGTTCGCTAGCGCCTACCGCGCGCGCGGCGCCGTGGATCCGATGTGCCTGGCGCGCGGCCTCCTCGCGATCTTGGCCCGCCACGGCGATCCCGAGCGCATCCAGGTCATGGTCCAGGCTCTCCATGAAATCCTCGACCACGCTCCGCGCGGCAGCCGCATCCCCGCCCAGCAGGGAATGCAGGGCCTCGGAATCCATCACGGCCACAGCGCCCGCTTCGTCGACGCCATCGCCTGCGTTCCCGGACTCTGGATCGGTCACCGCGGTCGCTGCGGTGTGCGGCAACCACCGTGCCAGCATCGCCCCCAACGCCGCTACCCCCACCGGCTTGCTGAGGCAATCGTCCATGCCCGCCGCCCGGCAGCGCTCCGCTTCCCCTTTGAGCGCGGACGCAGTGAGCGCCACGATGGGCGTCCGCGGCCACCCGCGTTCGGCTTCCGACAGGCGCATGCGCCGCGCCATCTCGTAACCATCCATGTCCGGCATGTGGACATCGGTGAGGACCAGCGCATAGCGGCCGCTTTCCCACCGCGCCAAGCCTTCTTCCCCGCTTGCCGCGCCCTCGCTTGCATAGCCCGCCAGCGCAAGCTGCCGCGAGATGACCAGGCGATTGGTGGGATGGTCATCGACCAGCAGCACCAGTGAGCGATTGCGCTCGGCTTCGTCAACGTCGGGTGCGGTCCGGGCGGTGAAATCGGCCGTCGCTTCCCGTTCCGCCTCGATCTCGGACACGGATGCCGGGGCCAACCGCAGCCGCATCTGGAACGTCGACCCCTGGCGACCCGAAGCGAGAAGCTCGACGCTGCCGCCCATCAATTCCGCCAGCCGGCGGCATATGACAAGGCCAAGGCCTGTGCCGCCGTAACGCCGGTTGGGCTCTCCGTCGCCCTGCACAAATGGCTGGAACAGCCGTTCGCGCTGCGCGGGTTCGATGCCGCGGCCGCTATCGGTGACGCGCAGGTCGATGACATGCTCTTGCCCGCCGTCCCCATCGATCCGGGCAAGCGCCACCTGCACACCGCCGGCGTCGGTGAACTTGATCGCATTGGTGAGCAGGTTGCTGAGGATCTGCCGGAAACGCAGCCGATCCAACTGGTAAGCGGCGGCCAGGCGCGGGTCCACTTCGCAGGAGAGGGTGAGGCCCTTGCTGGACGCAGCGCCCGCGAAACTCGCCACCGTGCCCTCCACCAGTCCCCTGAGGTCCGTCGCGACCGGGTTCAGCTCGATGCGCTCGGCCTCGATCTTGGAAAAATCCAGGATGTCGCCGAGCACCTCCAGCAGGGCCTGCGCCGACGACTGCATGATGGCCAGCGCGTGGCGTTGGTCGGCGTCAAGCCGGGTATGGCCGAGGATCTCCACCATGCCGGTGATGCCGATCATCGGCGTGCGGATCTCGTGGCTCATGGCTGCCAGGAATGAGCTCTTTGCGCGGTTGGCATCGCGCTCGCGCGCTTCGCTCGCGCGCAGCTCGTCCTCCAGTCGCACCTGTTCGCTGAGGTCATTGGCGACCACGATCACGCCGCGTGGCCGCCCGTCCGGGCCCTGCACGCTCGCCAGCGAGAGCAGCGCCGGCACGCGGTGGCCATCGCGGTGGGCCAGGTCGACGCGCTGCGGCGGCAAGCCCAGCTCCGCATAGCGGTGGATGGCGCGCCAGTCCGGCGGCACGTGTTCCCCGATCCGCTCACCCAGCAGGGAAATCGAGCGGACGACCTGCTCCGGATGCAACAGGTGAGGGGAGGCGTCCGGGTCCGCCGAAGACGGCGGCTTCTCGCGCACCGTGCGGCCAAGGACCTCGGATGCTTGCCAGCCCAACAGCGATTCGGCGAACCGGTTGTAGATGACCCAACGCCCGGCATGATCCATGACCAGGACCGCGGCTTGGGCAGCGTCCACCAGTTCGCGCTGGAAGGACTCGCGCTCGGCAAGCTGGTCGGCCCGCGCCGCGGCCTCGGCCTCCGCCGCGCGGCGCAGCCCGACCTCCCGTGAGAGACGGCGGTGCGAGTAAACCAGCCATCCCAGCGCGAGGAGGGCGAACGGCAGCAACGGTAGCCCCTTGGCGACGTAAGGCGCGATCCGGCGCGCCGTTGGCAGCCGGGGATCCAGCCACTGCGCGGCCAGTTGGCGACGCTCCTGCTCGCTCACGCTGGCCAGTCCCTTGGTCAAGATGGCGTGCAGCAACACCGCGTCGCCCACCACCGCCATGTGCGAGGCCGCAATGCTCGTCGGCAAGGCCGCGCCTTCCCGCAGGTTGGTGATCCCGAGCTCGGCCGTGAGGTAGTTGAGCGTGCCGCGCTCGTCCACGTAGGCATCCGCCTTGCCGGTGGACACCAGGCGAAGTGCCTCACCCGCCGAATCCGCCTCGACGAATCGCGCGTCGGGAAAGCGCGCGCGCAGCTCCGGGTTGATCGCGAAATCGCGTCCCAGCGCTATGACGCGCCCGCTCGTCGCGTCCGGCGTCGGCGGCGCCCTGTCGTTCGCCCGCACCCAGAAGGCGAGTGTGTGGGTGATGTAAGGCGGCTCGACGAACCGCAGGTACGGCTCGCGGTCGGGGGTTTTCCACAGGAAGGTCAGGACGTCGACCTCGCCACTGCGTGCCTTGGCCCACAGCGCGTCCCACAGCCGCCCTTCATCGAAGCGATAGCGTAAACCGGTGCGTCGTGCCACCAGCCGGAACATCTCGTTGCTGTAGCCGGTCGGCCTCCCGCTCGCATCCACGAAGCTGTAGGGCGCCGAATCCGACTGCACGCCCACTGTCACCGGCGCCGCACTTGCGATCCAGCGGCGCTCCTCGGGCGTCAGCGCGACCGGATCCGCATGGGCCAGCGACGCGGCAAGAAGCAATCCCGCGGCGAACAGCCGGCGCATGGCGCTCAGTCGGGGCGCCGCCACTGTGCAATCGCCCCCGGCAGCTCGGCGCCCGGCACCGGGTGCGAGATCAGATAGCCCTGCGCGAGGTCGAAGCCAAGCTCCGCCATTCGCTGCCATTGGGCGACGTCCTCGATGCCCTCCGCCACCGCATTGATGCCGAGCTTGCGCGCCAGCTGCAGGCTGGCTTCGACTACCGCGGCCTTGCGTGGTCGGTCCACCACGCCGGTGACGAACTCGCGATCCACCTTGAGTTCGGTGAACGGAAACTGCGACAGGCAGGACAGCGAGGAATAGCCCACCCCGAAATCGTCGATCGACAGTCCGAAGCCTTTCAGCCGCAACCGTGCCAGCGCCTGCAGGCCGCTGGACGTGTCGCCCAGCACCGAGCTTTCGGTGATCTCCAGCACCACCTCGGAGGGCTCCACGCCATGTTCGTCCACGATCGCCACCAGGCGATCCACCACCGCCGGATCGACCAGCGCAAGCGGCGAAACGTTGATGCAGACGCATAGCGCGATGCCGTGCGCGTCGAGCCAGGTCCGCTTCCACTCACAGGCCTGCGCAAGCATGGACTGGGTCAGCGCTTGGGCCAGCCCCATGCGCTCCAGCGGTGCGATGAAGGAGGCCGGCATCAGCACCTCTGCGCCCTCCTCCCAGCGCGCGAGGGCCTCCACCGCGCGCGGCTTGCCGTTGTGCATGTCCACCTGCAGCTGGAACCATGGCTTGATCCGCCCCTCTGCGAGTGCCGTGCGCAGCGCGGCATCGTCCACCGGCGGCGCGCCCGAGTCGGCGGCCGGATCCCAATCGGACAGCGGTGCCTGCAAGATCTCTCCCAGGTTCTCGCGTGACAGCGGCTTCTCCACCACGCCCACGATGTTGAGGCCGTACGAACCCGCCATCGCCCGCACGGTATTGAGGACCGAAGCATCGAGCGCGCTCACCAGCGCCACGTTTCGGGTCAGCCGCTGCCCCGCCACCTGGGCGAGGAACTCGATTCCATCCATGCCGGGCATGTCGAGGTCGACCAGCAGCAGATCGGGGGCCTCCTGCTGCTGTTGCAGCAAGGTGAGCGCGGAGTGGGCATCCGCTGCCTCCAGCAGGTTCGCCTCGTCGAGCCCGAGCTCGCGCAGCAGCCTCAAGGCCAGCCGTCGCTGGAACCCATGGTCCTCGAGCACGAGCACACGCAAATCGGCCTGCATGAGCCACCTGTCAACGGCAGCGACGCCCTGGGCCAAAGCGTACCTGAATATTCGCCCGCAACGCCTTGCGAGCGCCCCCGTGCTCGTTACATGGGACTGGCTGGCCTGTCTAAGGAGAGGCCACTGCTTGATGTGGTGGGCCCACCAGGACTCGAACCTGGAACCAAAGGATTATGAGTCCTCTGCTCTAACCATTGAGCTATAGGCCCGCCGTGCCGCCATTGTAGCGGCCCCGAAAACGACAAGCCCCGCGTCCGCGGGGCTCGTTGCTGTTGCGATTTGGCCTGGCTTACTCGACGTCGAGGAAGCTGCGCAGCGTCTCCGAACGCGACGGGTGGCGCAGCTTGCGCAGGGCCTTGGCTTCGATCTGGCGGATGCGCTCGCGGGTGACGTCGAACTGTTTGCCGACTTCCTCGAGGGTGTGGTCGGTGTTCATGTCGATGCCGAAGCGCATGCGCAGTACCTTGGCTTCGCGCGGGGTCAGGCCCGCCAGCACGCTGCGCACGGTCTCGGTGAGGTTGATGTCGGTGGTGGCATCGATCGGGGACATCACGTTGGTGTCCTCGATGAAATCGCCGAGGTGCGAATCCTCGTCGTCGCCAATCGGCGTCTCCATCGAGATCGGCTCCTTGGCGATCTTCATCACCTTGCGGATCTTGTCCTCCGGCATCTCCATTTCCTTGGCCAGCTCCTCGGGCGTGGCCTCGCGGCCGTACTGCTGGAGCATCTGGCGGGAAATGCGGTTGAGCTTGTTGATCGTCTCGATCATGTGCACCGGGATGCGGATGGTGCGCGCCTGGTCGGCGATCGAGCGGGTGATCGCC
>JAEWFT010000021.1 GCA_023388715.1 Pseudomonadota bacterium | reverse complement strand
GCTGGCAGCTGCGCGAGGACATCCAGTACCACTGGGAGAACGCCGCCGGCTGGGGGACCTTCGAGGACTTCCTTGCCGCGATGGACCACAAGCATCGCAAGAACATCCGGCAGGAGCGGCGCAAGGTGCGCGATGCCGGCATCGCCATGCGCGTCATCCATGGCGACGAGGCCTCCGAGTCGGAGCTTGCCGCGATGCATGGCTTCTACCTGCGGACCTTCGCCGAGTACGGCAATTCGCCCGCGCTGACGCTCGACTTCCTGCGCCACCTGGCCCGCGCCATGCCGCGGCAGCTGGTGATCGTGCTCGCCGAGCGGGAGGGCATGCCGATTGCCGGCGCCCTGTGCCTGCGCGGTGGCGACACCCTGTATGGCCGCTACTGGGGCGCGCGCGAGTCGCACCCGGGGCTCCACTTCGAAGCCTGCTATTACCAGGGCATCGATTACTGCCTGCGCGAGGGACTGAGGCGCTTCGAGCCAGGCGCGCAGGGCCGGCACAAGATCGCCCGCGGGTTCCTGCCCACCCTGGTGCGCAGCCGCCACTGGATCGCGGATCCGCGTTTCGCCCGCGCGATCGGCGACTGGTGCGCGCAGGAGCGGCAGGCCGTGCGCGAACAGTTGGCGGCGCTGCACGGTCACTCGCCGTTCCGCGTAGAGGAGGCGGGATGACGCTGCGGTTGCCGCAGCTGGCGCCCGATCCGCGCGCGCCCTTCCCTCCGGTGGATCTGGCGCTGGACGAGCCCGACGGCCTGCTTGCGTTCGGCGGCGACCTCTCCCCGGAGCGCGTCCTCAACGCCTATGCCAGCGGCATCTTCCCCTGGTATTCCGATGGCGAGCCGATCCTGTGGTGGAGCCCTTCGCGGCGCGCGGTGTTCCGCACCGATGGCGTGCGCCTGCCCTCGCGCCTGAGGCGCAGGCTGCGCAACAGCGGCTGGAGCGTGCGCGCCGACACCGCCTTCGCGCAGGTCGTTGCCGGGTGCGCCGCGCCGCGCGACGGCCAGTCCGGCACCTGGATCACCGCCGACATGCAGGCGGCGTACTACACGCTGCATGCGCTCGGCATCGCCCACAGCATCGAGGTCTTCGATGGCGAGGCGCTGGTCGGCGGGCTGTTCGGGCTGTCGTTCGGGCACCTGTTCTGCGGCGACAGCATGTACTCGCTTCGCTCCGGCGCCTCCACCCTGGCCCTGGCGGCGCTCGCGAACCGGCTGCATTCCTGGGGCTGGCCGATCATCGATGCGCAGGTGCCCAACGCGCACACGCGCAGCCTGGGCGTGGAGACGTGGCCCCGGGGGCGGTACATCGCCGCGGTGCTGGCGCTGCGCGAGCTGGCGTGGCAGCCGGGCAGCTGGACGCAGCGGTTCGGCGAGGTCGACGCGCGCGACGCCTGCCTGCCGCCAGGTGAACCGGATTAACGGGATTTTTGCAGGCGGGCGCGGCGCGTGTCAGAATGCCGGGCTTCGGGCCTTGAAACCCGGCTTTGTTTGTCACTGCAGGAACACATGGCGAAAGACGACGTCATCGAATTTGAAGGCACGATCTCCGAAACCCTCCCGAACACCATGTTCCGGGTGAAGTTGGAGAACGGCCACGAGATCATCGCGCACATCTCCGGACGCATGCGCAAGAACTACATCCGCATCCTCACCGGGGACAGGGTCAAGGTCGAAATGACCCCCTATGACCTGAGCAAGGGGCGCATCACCTACCGGCATCGCTGAAGCGCGGCGTCGGTGCAATGAAGAAGGCGGCCATTGGCCGCCTTTTTTTCGTGCTGCGGGATGACCGCAGGCCAGCAGCAGCGCCCATGACCGGGGCGCCGCGTGGTTACTCGACCACGGCCGGGAGCAGCTTCTCCGGCTCGGCCTGCACGTCCAGCACCAGTTCGCCGTCCACCGCATCCAGCGCGACCCGGCCCCCGTTGACGAGCTTGCCGAACAGCAGCTCGTCGGCCAGCGGGCGCTTGACCTTGTCCTGGATCAGCCGCGCCATCGGGCGGGCGCCCATCAGCGGATCGAAGCCTTGCTGCCCCAGCCACTCGCGGGCGGCCGGCGTCGCCGACAGCGCCACCTGCTTCTCGTGCAGCTGCACTTCCAGTTCGATCAGGAACTTGTCCACCACCCGCAGGATGTGGTCGAAGCCCAGCGGCTGGAACTGCACCACCGCATCCAGGCGGTTGCGGAACTCCGGGGTGAACCCGCGCCGGATCACTTCCATCGCGTCCGTGCTGTGGTCCTGCTTGGTGAAGCCGATGCTGCGCCGCGCGGCTTGGGTGGCGCCGGCATTGGTCGTCATCACCAGGATCACGTTGCGGAAGTTCGCCTCGCGGCCATTGGTGTCGGTGAGCGTGCCGCGGTCCATCACCTGCAGCAGGATGTTGAAGATGTCCGGGTGCGCCTTCTCGATCTCGTCCAGCAGCAGCACGCAGTGCGGCGTCTTGACGATCTTCTCGGTCAGCAGTCCACCCTGGTCGAAGCCGACGTAACCCGGGGGCGCGCCGATCAGGCGGCTCACCGAGTGCGGCTCCATGTATTCGCTCATGTCGAAGCGCACCAGCTTGATGCCCAGCTGCATGGCGAGCTGGCGGGTGACCTCGGTCTTGCCCACGCCGGTGGGGCCGGCGAACAGGAAGTTGCCGATCGGCTTGTCGGGGTTGCCCAACCCGCTGCGCGCCAGCCGGATCGCCGAGGTCAGGGTGCCGATTGCCTCGTCCTGGCCGAAAATCACCATCTTCAGGTTGCGGTCCAGGTGCTGCAGCACGTCCTTGTCGCTGGCGCTGACCTGCTTGGCCGGGATCCTCGCCATCTTGGCGACGATTGTCTCGATTTCCTCGACGTCGATCAGGCTCTTGCGGCTGCCGGGCGGCATCAGCCGCTGGCGCGCGCCCGCCTCGTCGATCACGTCGATCGCCTTGTCCGGCAGCAGGCGGTCGCCGATGTGCTTGACCGACAGGTCGACTGCGGCCTTGATCGCCTCGTCCGCGTAGCTGACGCTGTGGTGGGCCTCGTACTTCGGCTTGAGGCCCTGCAGGATCTCGATCGCCTCGCCCACGGTTGGCTCGACGATATCGATCTTCTGGAAGCGCCGCGCCAGCGCGCGATCCTTTTCGAAGATTCCCCGGTATTCCTGGAAGGTCGTCGAGCCGATGCAGCGCAGCTCGCCATTGGCCAGCATCGGCTTGATGAGGTTCGACGCATCCATGGTGCCGCCGCTGGCGGAGCCGGCGCCGATGATGGTGTGGATCTCGTCGATGAACAGGATCGCGTTGGGGACCTTCTTCAGCGCGGCCAGCACGCCCTTGAGCCGCTTCTCGAAGTCGCCGCGGTACTTGGTGCCCGCCACCAGCGCGCCGAGGTCGAGCGAGTAGATGACCGACTCGGTCAGCACCTCGGGCACCTCGCCGTCGACGATGCGCTTCGCCAGCCCTTCCGCCAGCGCGGTCTTGCCGACGCCGGCCTCGCCCACGTACAGCGGGTTGTTCTTGCGGCGGCGGCACAGGACCTGGATGGTGCGCTCGACTTCCTCGGCGCGTCCCACCAGCGGGTCGATCCGGCCCGCCGCGGCCGCCTCGTTGAGGTTGCTGGCGAACTCGCTGAGCGGGTCGCCCTTGCCCTCGCCTTCCACGCCCTCCGCCTTGCCCTCGCCTTCCGGCGACGGCGAGGCGCCCTCGCCCTCGTCGTGGCGGGCGATGCCGTGGGAGATGTAGTTCACCACGTCAAGCCGGTGCACGTCCTGCTGGTTGAGGAAGTACACAGCGTGCGAATCCTTCTCGCCGAACACCGCGACGAGCACGTTGGCGCCGGTGACTTCCTTCTTCCCGGAGGACTGCACGTGGTAGACCGCGCGCTGCAGCACGCGCTGGAAGCCGAGCGTCGGCTGGGTGTCGCGGCCGTCGTCGTCGCCCAGCTTGTTGACCGAGACCTCGATGGCCTCTGCCAGCTGCTGCTGCAGTTGCGGGAAGTCCGCGCCGACCGCGCGCAGCACGGCCTCCGCGGATGGGTTCTCGAGCAGAGCAAGCAGCAGGTGCTCGACTGTCATGAACTCGTGGCGCGCCTCGCGGGCGCGCTTGTAGCACTGGCCGATGCTGTGCTCGAGGTCTTTGCTGAACATGGGGCGCGTGCCTCCGGATTCGTCTCTACCCTATGTAGGGCGCGAACGTGCCGGGGGCAAGTGCCGGAGGCGTCAGGCGCGCTCCATCGTGCACAGCAGCGGGTGCTGGTTCAGGCGCGCGTACTCGTTGACCTGCGCCACCTTGGACTCCGCGATCTCGCGGGTGAACACGCCGCACACGCCGCGCCCGCGGGTGTGGACGTGCAGCATCACCTGGGTCGCGGCCTCCAGGGTCATCGGGAAGAAGCGCATCAGCACGTCCACCACGAAGTCCATCGGGGTGTAGTCGTCGTTGAGCAACAGCACCGAATACAGCGGCGGGCGCGCCACTTCAGGCCGGCTTGGCGCCAACACGACGCCGTGGTCGGGCGCGCCGGGATGCGGGTTTTCGGGGGTGTTGGGCATGCGGGGGATTATAGAAGCCCGGCACATGGACGGCCCGGGCGGCACGGGTGAAAATGCGGCCATGGACGTGCAAAACCAAGGCGGCAAGGGATGAGTTACCGCGAAGGCCGCTTCTGGCAGCCGGACGTCACCGTCGCCACCCTGGTGGTGCGCGACGGGCGACTGCTGTGCGTCGAGGAGCGCGCCCAGGGCGAGTTGGTGATCAACCAGCCCGCCGGCCACCTCGAGCCCAACGAAAGCCTGCTGGACGCCGCGGTGCGCGAGACGCGCGAGGAGACCGGCTGGAACGTGCGCGTTACCCACATGGTCGGCGCCTACCAGTGGAAGGCGGAGGCGACCGGGCGTCATTACCTGCGCTTCGCCTTCGCCGCCGAGCCGGTGGACGAGGTGCCCGATGCGCGGCTGGACGAGGGCATCGAGCGCGCGCTTTGGCTGGCCCCGGAAGAATTGCTGGCGATGGCCCCGCGCCATCGCAGCCCCTTGGTCTGGCGCTGCGCCGCCGATTACCTTTCCGGCTGCCGGCATCCACTCTCGCTGGTGCAGCAGTTGGCATGACCGGCAGCGTGGGCGTGGGCGAACGGGTGGTGGTGGGTGTCTCGGGGGGCGTGGATTCCTCGGTGGCCGCCCTGCTGCTGCGCGACGCCGGCTGCGACGTCGCCGGCCTGTTCATGCAGAACTGGGCGGATGACGGCAGCGGCGAGTGCCGCGCCGAGGAGGACCGCCGCGACGCCGTGGCGGTCTGCGGCACGCTGGGCATCCCGATCCACTTCCGCGACTTCTCCCGCGCGTACTGGGACGAGGTCTTCCGTCATTTCCTCGACGAGTACGCCGCCGGCCGCACGCCCAACCCGGACGTGCTGTGCAACCGCGAGGTGAAGTTCAAGCATTTCCTCGGCGCGGCGCGCGAGCTGGGCGCGGTGGCGATCGCCACCGGGCATTACGCGCGCACCGACTGCATCGACGGCCGGCATCGGTTATTGCGCGCCCGTGACCGGAGCAAGGACCAGAGTTATTTCCTGCACCAGCTGGGCCAGGCGCAGCTTGCCGCGACCCGCTTTCCGCTTGGCGACCTGAACAAGGAAGAGGTGCGTCGCATCGCCGCCGGGCACGGGCTGCCGACCGCGGCCAAGAAGGATTCGACCGGCATCTGCTTCATCGGCGAGCGCGATTTCCGCGCGTTCCTGGGCCGCTACCTTCCCGCCCGCGAAGGCGAGATGCGCGCGCCCGACGGCACCCGCGTCGGCACCCACCCGGGTGTGTTCTATTTCACCCTCGGCCAGCGCGAGGGCCTGCAGATCGGCGGCGTTCGCGGCCGTGTGCAGGCACCCTGGTTCGTGGTGGCCAAGGACGTCGCGCGCAACATCCTGTATGTCGACCAGGGCCATGACAGCCCGTGGCTGATGTCGACCTCCCTGTGCAGCGAGCCTGCGCACTGGGTGGCCGGGACGCCGCCCGCCACGCGCTTCCGTTGCACGGCGCAGACGCGCTACCGCCAGCCCGACGAGTCCTGCGAAGTGAAGGTTGAGGACGACGGCGCGCTTGCCGTTCGCTTCGACCAGCCGCAGCGTGCGGTCACGCCCGGGCAATCCGTGGTGCTGTATGAGGGCGATGTGTGCCTTGGCGGCGCCGTGATCGCTTCCACCGACGCGCCGTTCCCCGGCGACTCCCTGCACGAGACCCACTGATGAGCAATGCCTTCGACGACCGCGCCCTTGCCCTCGCCGGCCTCCTGCAGGCCCTGGCGCAGGTGCGCCGCATCGCCGAAACCGGCCAGGCCGAGGGCGCGCAGGTGGCCGCGGTGCTCGACAGCGTGTTCCGCATCGACGCGGCCGACACCGAAGCGGTGTTCGGCGGTGCCGGCAACCTGCGGCAGGGGTTGCGCGCGCTGCGCGACTACCTGGCCAATGGCAACAAGGACGAGGCGCTGGGCAAGCTGGCGCTGGCGGTGCTGCAACTAGAACGTCGCTTCGTGCGCGAGGCCGAGGTCATCCGCAAGGTGCAGACGGGCGTTCAGGCGCTCTCCGCCCCCGCGGAACGACTGGGGGCGGCGCATCCCGACGTGGTGGCCGGCCTCGGCAGCCTGTACGCCGATACCGTGAGCACGCTGAAGCCGCGGGTGATGGTCCAAGGCAATCCGCACTATCTTGGGCAGGCCGGCGTGGTCGCCGAGATCCGTGCGCTGCTGCTGTCGGCCCTGCGCTCGGCGGTGTTGTGGCGGCAGATGGGGGGCAGCATGTGGGACTTCGTGCTGCGCCGGCGGGACCTTGCGGCGGCGGTGGACGCGCGCCTGACGTAAGCCAAGCCGAGTCAAGCAGATCTAGTGCGGAGCGCAAGGTGGGCAGCGGCAGCCCCCGGCCTGTCCGCGAATGTCCCCCGCCGATGGCAGAAGGCGCCATCGGCTCCTCCTTGATTTCGCTGACAGGCCGGGGACTACCGATGCCCTTGGTGCCTGAAGCTTCATCAGGCAAGTAGCTACAGGGACCGGGGCGGATGGCGCCCTGCGGTGAAATCAATGAGGAGGCATCGGCGTCGCCAATGCCGGGGGACCTTCACGGCAGGGCGCCAGCTGCCCCGGGCGAGCACGCCAACCTTCCGTTTCAGGAAAAAGAACGCCCGGCAATGCCGGGCGTCCTGTTCTTCGCGTGCCGCGTGGGATCAGGCCGCCACGGTATCGGCCACGTCCTGGTATTCCTGGATCTGGTCGAAGTTCATGTAGCGGTAGATCTCGGCGCCCTTCTCGTTGATCACGCCGATGTCCGCCATGTACTCCTCGCGGCTCGGGATGCGGCCCAGGCGCGAGCAGATCGCCGCCAGTTCCGCCGAACCCAGGTACACGTTGGTGTTTCGGCCCAGTCGGTTCGGGAAGTTGCGGGTGCTGGTGGACATCGCGGTGGCGCCCTCGCGGATCTGCGCCTGGTTGCCCATGCACAACGAGCACCCCGGCATCTCCATCCGCGCGCCGGCTGCGCCGAAGGTGCCGTAATGGCCTTCCTTGGTCAGCTCGCTGGCGTCCATCTTGGTGGGCGGCGCCACCCACAGCCGCGTGGGGATGTCGCGCTTGCCTTCCAGCAGCTTCGCGGCGGCGCGGAAGTGGCCGATGTTGGTCATGCACGAGCCGATGAACACTTCGTCGATCTGCGCGCCCGCCACCTCCGACAGGGTCCGGGCGTCGTCGGGGTCGTTCGGGCAGCAGACGATCGGCTCCACCACCTGGTCGAGATCGATCTCGATCACCGCCGCGTACTCGGCGTCGGCGTCGGCCTGCAGCAGCTGCGGATCGGCCAGCCATGCCTCCATCTTCTCGATGCGGCGGGCGAGCGAACGCGCGTCCTGGTAGCCCTCGGCGATCATCCACTTCAGCAGGGTGATGTTGGAGGTGAGGTATTCGATCACCGGCTCCTTGTCGAGCTTGACCGTGCAGCCGGCGGCGGAACGCTCGGCGGAGGCATCGGCCAGTTCGAACGCCTGCTCCACCTTCAGCGTGGACAGGCCCTCGATCTCGAGGATGCGGCCGGAGAAGATGTTCTTCTTTCCCTTCTTCTCGACCGTCAGCAGCCCCTGCTTGATCGCGTACAAGGGGATGGCATGGACCAGGTCGCGCAGGGTCACGCCCGGCTGCATCGTGCCCTTGAAGCGCACCAGCACCGATTCCGGCATGTCCAGCGGCATCACCCCGGTCGCCGCGGCAAACGCCACCAGGCCGGAGCCTGCCGGGAACGAGATGCCCACCGGGAAGCGCGTGTGCGAATCGCCGCCGGTGCCGACGGTGTCGGGAAGCAGCATGCGGTTGAGCCAGCTGTGGATCACCCCGTCACCCGGCCGCAGCGAGATGCCGCCGCGGGTGCTGATGAAATCCGGCAGGGTGTGGTGGGTCCTGACGTCGACCGGCTTGGGATAGGCCGCGGTATGGCAGAACGACTGCATCACCAGGTCCGCCGAGAAGCCCAGGCAGGCCAGGTCCTTGAGCTCGTCGCGCGTCATCGGGCCGGTGGTGTCCTGCGACCCCACCGAGGTCATCTTCGGCTCGCAGTAGGTGCCCGGGCGGATGCCCTGCCCCTCCGGCAGGCCACACGCGCGTCCGACCATCTTCTGCGCCAGGGTATAGCCCTTGCCGCTGTCGGCCGGCTGCTGCGGCTGGCGGAACAGGGTGGAGGCCGGCAGGCCCAGCGCCTCGCGCGCCTTGGCGGTCAGGCCGCGGCCGATGATCAGCGGGATGCGGCCGCCGGCGCGCACCTCGTCGAACAGGACGTCGGACTTGACCTCGAAATCGGCGATCACGCTGCCGTCCTTCAGCGCCTTGCCGTCGTAGGGGCGCAGCTCGATGACGTCGCCATGCTCCATCTGCGCCACGTCCAGCTCGATCGGCAGCGCGCCCGCGTCCTCCATCGTGTTGTAGAAGATCGGCGCGATCTTGCCGCCCAGGCACACGCCGCCGGCGCGCTTGTTGGGGATGTAGGGAATGTCGTCACCGGTCCACCACAGCACGCTGTTGGTCGCCGACTTGCGGCTGGAGCCGGTGCCGACCACGTCGCCCACGTAGGCGACCAAGTGGCCCTTCTGCTTGAGCGCCTGGATCTCGGCGATCGGGCCGCGCTTGCCGTCCTCCTCGGGCACGAACGGCGCGTCGGGGCGCCTGTTCTTCAGCATCGCCAGCGCGTGCATCGGAATGTCGGGGCGGGTGGTCGCATCCGGCGCCGGCGACAAGTCGTCGGTATTGGTCTCACCGGGCACCTTGAACACGGTGACGGTCAGCGACGGCGGCACTTCCGGCTTGCTGGTGAACCACTCGGCATCGGCCCAGCTTTGCAGCACCGCCTTGGCATTGGCGTTGCCGGCCTTGGCCTTCTGCTCCACGTCGTGGAAGGCATCGAACACCAGCAGGGTGTGCTTGAGCGCATCCGCGGCCACGGTGCCCAGCTCGGCGTGGTCGAGCAGTTCGACCAGCGGCGCGATGTTGTAGCCGCCCAGCATGGTGCCGAGCAGTTCGGTGGCGCGCTTCGGGGTGATGTGCGGGGTGCCCTCGCTGCCGAACGCGAGCGCCGCCAGGTAGCTGGCCTTGACCTTGGCGGCCTCGTCCACGCCGGCGGGGACGCGGTGGCTGAGCAGGTGGACCAGTTCCTCGGCTTCGCCTGCCGGTGGCGCCTTGATCAGTTCGATCAGGTCCGCGGTCTGCTGCGCGGTCAGCGGCAGCGGGGGGATGCCCAGCGCGGCCCGTTCGGCGGCGTGCTGGCGGTAGGTCTCGAGCATGGGGGTCTCCGTGGGTATCGGGTGTTGGCTAGGAAAGAATCAGGACTCGGCCGGCACGACCAGCTTGAGGCCCTTGAAATAGTCGCGATGGAAGCCGGCGTCGAAGGCGATCAGGCCGTCGCATTGCAGCAGCGCATGGGCCCCGGTCAGGAAGTCGGCCAGCGCGCGGTCCTGCCCGGTGCGGCTGCGATGGCGGCGCTGCATCTCGCCGGCGCGCACGGCCGACTTGGCCTCGGTGGCGCTGTAATGGATGCCCATGTCCTCCAGCGCGGCCAGCGCGTCCGCGCCGTTGCGCAGGCTGGCGCAGACCTGGGCCAGGGCGGCGTCGCACACCACCACCTTGCCGCTGCCCAGGCTGCGGCGCAGGCAGGACTCCACGGCGTCGGCGCGCGGGCCGTCGGCCAGCAGCTCCACCAGGACCGCGGCATCGACGGCGATCATGCGTCGCCGCCGTCCTTGGCCGCCGCATCCAGCGCGAACCTGCCGCGTACGCGCGAGATCGCGTCGTCCACGTGCTTGCTCAGCACGATGCGGCTGCCCTCCAATTCGACCTTGAGCACGCTGCCCTTGGTCAGGCCCAGCGCGTCGCGCACGGCCTTCGGCAGGGTGATCTGGCCGCGCTCGGCAACGGTCGCTTCCATCGGGCGGGCATCCGGCTTAAGTATGCATGGATTATACATACTTCCGGGTGCGTACCGAGCGCCCGTCGCTGCCATTGCAGCGTTGCGCGCCTTCAACACCCGCGCTGCGCCGGCAACGTACACTGGGGATCGCATCCTTTCGCGGAGATCCCCCATGGCCGATACCTTCGCCACTCGCAGCATCCTGTCCGTCGGCGACAAGTCGTACATGTACGCCAGCCTGCCGAAACTGGGCGAGCGCTTCGACATCAGCGCCCTGCCCTATTCGATGAAGCTGCTGCTGGAGAACCTGCTGCGGCTCGAGGACGGCGGTCAGACCGTCGGCCCCGACCACATCGAGGCGGTGGCGAGGTGGGATCCGAAGGCGGAGCCGTCGGTCGAGATCGCCTTCATGCCTGCGCGCGTGGTGCTGCAGGACTTCACCGGCGTGCCCTGCGTGGTCGACCTTGCGGCGATGCGCGATGCGGTGGTCAAGCTTGGCGGGCGCGCCGGGCAGATCAATCCGCAGATCCCGTCGGAGCTGGTGATCGACCATTCGGTGCAGGTGGACGTGTATGGCCGTCCCGATGCGCTGGACCTCAATGGCCAGATCGAGTTCGCGCGCAACAAGGAACGCTACGGCTTCCTGCGCTGGGGCCAGAACGCCTTCGACAACTTCAAGGTGGTGCCGCCCAACACCGGCATCGTCCACCAGGTCAACCTGGAACACCTGGCGCGGGTGGTGATGGAGCGCGAGGTGGACGGCCAGGCCTGGGCTTTCCCCGACACCGTGTTCGGCACCGACAGCCACACCACGATGATCAACGGCATCGGCGTGCTGGGCTGGGGCGTGGGCGGGATCGAGGCCGAGGCGGCCATGCTGGGCCAGCCGTCCTCGATGCTGATCCCGCAGGTGGTCGGCGTCAAGCTCACCGGCAAGCTGCCGGAGGGCGCCACCGCGACCGACCTGGTGTTGACCGTGACCCAGATGCTGCGCGCGCACGGGGTGGTCGGCAAGTTCGTGGAGTTCTTCGGCGAGGGCCTGCAGCACCTGCCGCTGGCCGATCGCGCCACCATCGGTAACATGGCGCCCGAATACGGCGCGACCTGCGGCATCTTCCCGGTCGATGCCGAGGCGATCCGCTACCTGCGCCTGTCCGGCCGCAGCGAGGCGCAGATCGCGCTGGTGGAGGCCTATGCGAAGGCGCAAGGGCTGTGGCACGAACCCGGCCAGCGCGAAGCGGCATATTCCTCCGTGCTCGAGCTGGACATGGGTAGCGTCAAGCCGTCCCTGGCCGGCCCGCGGCGCCCGCAGGACCGCGTGCTGCTGGAGGACATGCAGGCCAACTTCCAGACCCATGTCGAGGAACTGGTGGCCGCCCGCGCCGCGCGGATCGAGATCGAGCGGCTCAAGGCCGAAGGCGGCGACCAGCCGCAGGCCGAACGGCTGGCGGCCAAGCCGATCTCCCGCATCGTGCTCGACGATTGCGAGCACCACCTGCACGACGGCTCGGTGGTGATCGCCGCCATCACCTCGTGTACCAACACGTCCAATCCCGCGGTCATGCTGGGCGCGGGCCTGCTGGCGCGCAACGCGGTGGCGAAGGGGCTGAAGGCGGCGCCGTGGGTCAAGACCTCGCTTGGGCCCGGGTCGCTCGTGGTCACCGATTACCTGAAGAAGGCCGGCGTGATGGCACCGCTGGAGCAGCTGGGCTTCTTCGTGGTCGGCTACGGCTGCACCACCTGCATCGGCAATTCGGGGCCGCTGCTGGAGGCCGTGTCCCGTGGCATCGCCGAGAACGACCTGGCGGTGGCCTCGGTGCTCTCCGGCAACCGCAACTTCGAGGGCCGCATCCACAGCGAGGTGAAGATGAACTACCTCGCCAGCCCGCCGCTGGTCGTGGCCTACGCCATCGCCGGCACGGTCGACATCGACCTCACCCGCGACCCGCTTGGCCATGACCCGTCGGGCCAGCCGGTGTACCTGCGTGACATCTGGCCCAGCAACAAGGAGATCGGCGATGCCATCGCCGCCACCGTCGGGCCGGAACTGTTCGCGCAGAACTACGCCGACGTGTTCAAGGGCGATGCGCGCTGGAACGGCATGGATTCGCCCGACAGCGAGCTGTACGCCTGGGACGACGCCTCCACCTACATCAAGAACCCGCCCTACTTCGAGGGCATGACGATGGACGTGGGCGGCATCGAGGACATCCGCGGCGCGCGCGTGCTCGGCCTGTTCGGTGATTCGATCACCACCGACCACATCAGCCCCGCGGGCAACATCAAGGCGGACTCGCCCGCCGGGCGCTTCCTGCAGGAACGCGGCGTGCTCCCCGCCGACTTCAACAGCTACGGCAGCCGCCGCGGCAACGATGACGTCATGGTGCGCGGCACCTTCGCCAACATCCGCATCCGCAACCGCATGCTGGGCGGCGAGGAAGGCGGCAACACGCTCTACTTCGGCGGCGGCGAACCGCAGAAGATGGCGATCTACGACGCCGCGATGCGCTACAAGGCCGACGGCGTGCCGCTGGTGGTGTTGGCCGGCAAGGAATACGGCACCGGTTCCAGCCGCGACTGGGCGGCCAAGGGGACCAACCTGCTCGGGGTGAAGGCGGTGATCGCCGAGAGCTTCGAGCGCATCCACCGCAGCAACCTGGTCGGCATGGGCGTGCTGCCGCTGCAGTTCTTCGCCGGCCAGGATGCGAGCACCCTGGGCCTGACCGGGCATGAAAGCTTCGACATCACCGGCCTGGAGGACGGCGATGCCAGGGACGTGCAGGTGACCGCCACCCGCGCCGACGGCAGCACCTGCGAGTTCCGCGTGCACGTGCTGCTGCTGACGCCCAAGGAAGTGGAATATTTCCGCCACGGCGGGCTGCTGCAGTACGTGCTGCGGCAGCTGGCGACCAGGCACTGACCATGCAGCGGGGGCCGGTGCGCCACCCCGGCTCCCGGCTTGCCTACAGGCGCTCCACCGCGGTGGCCCGCACCAGCACTTCGTCCTGGCGGAAGCGCTGCTCCAGCCCGTTGCGATAGGCCGTCCACCAGTCGCGGTCGATCGCCTCGGCCATCACCTCGAACAGCAGCACGTCGTCGCGTTGGACCCGGCCGGCGTCGTCCTCCCACAGGCCGGTCGCCGGGGCGCGGGTGTAGGCGGTCACGCCACCAAACGCGTCCGCCAGTTCGGCGCGCACGGCGTCGAACAGCGTGCGCGGGAACGCCTGTCCCGCGTTGTCGTACAGCGGCAGGAACAGCTGGATCAGGTACATGCCACTCACTCCACGGGTTGGTGCGCACGGCGCGTCCAGATTGGCACGGGGATGGCGAGGTCGCCAGCACCGGAGCGGGCGACCTCACCCTCGCGCCACGCAGCGCTGCCACAGTCGCCCAGGACAAGGAGGCGGCAATGACACCGAAGATGCAACGTGGCGTGTCCGTGGGGGTGGCCGGCGTCGGCCTGGTCCTGCTGGCGCTGATGGTGACCACCGAAGGAGAGCCGGGTGCGCTCCCGCTCGGCCTGCTGCTGCTCGGCATCCTCGGCTATGTCGGTGGCCGCTGGCGCGAACGCCACACAAAGCGCGCGCCGAACACGCCGAAATAACGACGGCACACATCGGAAGTCAGGCGCGACTGTCGGGGTGCAGCACTATCTGCGCGGCACCGCCGGCCTCCACCACGACGACGGCATGTTGCTCGTACGCGCGCATCAGGCGGTCATCGAGTCCCGGCGTCGATCCGATCACCAGCAGGCTTTCCTCCGAGGACCAGCGCCCCGCGGGGTCGCGGCCCTCGGCCTGGAGCACGGACAGCCCCGCCCCGCGCAGCTCGGCGGCAAGCCAGCGCTGGCGCAGGCGGTTGCCGTCGCTGTCCGATGGCGCGCTGTAGGGATTGGACGCGGTGACGATGCTCGCTCGGCTCACGCCAATGCGTTCGCATTCGCGCTCGATCGCGGCACAGCGCTCGCCAATCCGCACCGTCGCCGCCAGCCCGTCGATGGCGTACGCGGCGTCGCGGTAGGCGTCCAGTAGCGCCGCGCTTGGCATTGGCGGCGTGCGCGGCGCGATGGCGGGCAGACGGAAGCGGAACTGCGCGCAATCGCGCAGCGCCTGCAGGCTGGCCAGGCCGATCCCCGAGGAATCTCCCGCTGTGAACAGGGTCACGTGCGGCGGCACCTCCGGCAAGTCGATCCCGCACGCTGCCGCGATGGCGGCGCGAAAGCGATTGAGTCCCGGTAGCTCGACCAGTTCGATCAGCGACATGCGCTCGACATCGCGCCCGTCGCGCCGCTGGCGCGTGCGCAGCATCACGCCGTCGCCCGTTCGCGCCGGCGTCCAGTCCTCGGACTCGAACAGCTGGCGGATGCGCTCCAGTGGCAGCGCATCCTGCACCCGCCGCCCGGTCACGCGGTTGAACACGGTCACATGGAACTCCGGCTTGACCCGGAAGCGGGTGGCGTCCACCTCGATGGTCGGCGCGGGTGGTGAGAACCAGCCCGCGGGCAGCGGCACGATCAATCCGCCGTCGCGAAAGCCCGGGCAATCCATGGCGGTCAGTCTGCGCTGCCGGCAACGCCCACGCGCATCAGGCGTGGCACTTCCGGGCTGATCTCGCGGGCGAGGTAGCCGACCGGACCGATCCGGGCGCCAAGCGCCAGTCCCGCCTGCGCGTGCAGCCACACGCCCCACGCGGCTGCGGCCATCGGCGCCGCGCCGCGGGCGATCAATCCGGCGATCAGCCCGGCCAGCACGTCGCCGGAGCCGGAGGTGCCAAGGCCAGGCGCCTGTGCGCAATGCTCAAGCGCGGTGCCGTCGGCGTCCACCACATGGGTGGGTACGCCCTTCATCACCACGATGCAGCCGGCGCGGCTGGCGTAGTCGCGCGCGATCTCCAGCGGCCGGGCTTCGACCTCCTCCCGTTCCAGGCCCATCGCCTTGGCCATCTCGCCGGCATGCGGGGTGACCACGCCGGTGCCGAAGCGCGCGATCGCCTGCGGTTCGATGATCGCCGCCGCGTCCAGCACCCATGGGCATTGCACCACCGCCAGCACGTCGCAAACCAGGCGCCGGGTCGAGCGCTGGCTTCCCATCCCGGGTCCCACCAGCACCGCGTCCGCTTCCCGCGCGACCTTGAAGGTGGCCGCATTGACACGGGCGATCTCGCCGTGGGGATCGTCGGTCAGCGCAAGCACCATCGCTTCCGGCAGCCGCACAGCCAGCGGCACCGCGGTCGAGGACGTGGTGGCCACCTGGAGCTTCCCCGCCCCGGCGTGCAGGGCGGCGCGTCCGGCCAGCCAGACTGCGCCCGGCACCTGCACGCTGCCGCCCACGACCAGCACGCGACCGCGCTCTTCCTTGTTCTCGGTCGAGAACGGATCCGGCAGCGGATGGCGCGCCAGCCAGTCGGCCAGCGGCTCGACATCGTGCCGCTGCTTGGCCTCGCGTTTCGCCGGCGCGGACGCTTTGGCAGCCGGTGTCATTTCGGGCCCGTCGGCTGGTCCGGCGCGCGCGTGACCGGCGCATGCTCGGCTTCCATGGGCGCGACCTGGTTGGCCGCCACCAGCCGGAAACAGGCGGACAGCTGGGTGATGTCCTCCAGCGCGTACTCGGTCAGGCCGCAGTTGGGGACATCGGCCTGGCGGTCGATCTCCAGGATCGCCGCCTCGTCCAGGTGCTCCAGCAGGTAGCGGAAGCAGTTCACGATGACCTGGTGGCCCACGACTAGCACGCGGTCGGCCACGTGGTCGCGGCGCAGCATCTCCAGCACGCTGCGCAGGCGCAGGATCACGTCGCACCAGCTCTCGCCGCCCGGCGGGCGGAAATAGAACTTGCCGACCAGCGCGCGTTGTTCGGCCAGCTCGGGGAATTCGGCCATGATCCCGTGCCGGGTATAGCGGTCGAGGATCCCGAACTCCTTTTCGCGCAGGCGTTCGTCCACCTGGATCTCGTCGCGCGGGATGCCCAGCGCATCCGCGGCCGCCCACGCGGTCTGCTGGGCACGCACGAAGGGCGAGGCAAGCACCACGTTGGGTCGCGCGTCCTCGGGCATCCGCGCGAACCAGTCGCCCATTGCGCGCGCCTGCCGCTGGCCCAGCGGGGACAGCGGGGTGTCGGCGTCACGGGTATCGATCTGGATCAGCGGATGGCCGCCGGCCTCGGCTTCATCGGCGGCAACGTTGCCGGCGCTCTGGCCGTGGCGGGCGATCCACAGGCGCGCGGGCCAGTCGGTATGTGCAAATCGCGGCATCGCAGGGAGTTTCGTCGGGAGTCCGCGAATGCTGGGAGACGCAGTGTCGACGCCGGGTGCACGCGCGTCGTGGCACGGCCGCCTCACGTTGCCGATACGGCGCGCACGCGACCCTGCATCCATTCAACAAGGACACCCGCCCCGCATGAAATCCCTGATCATCGCGCTGACCCTGGCCGGCACGCTGGCCGGCACCGCCTCGGCAGCACAGGTGCAGACGGTTCCCGAGGTCGACCTGGACCGCTACATGGGCACCTGGTACGAGCAGGCGCGTCTTCCGATGTTCTTCCAGCGCAAGTGCGACCGCAACACCACCGCGCAGTACGCCATGCGCCCCGACGGACGGGTCGACGTGGTGAACCGCTGCGAGACCTACGATGGCGAGCAGATCGAAGCCCGCGCCGTGGCGCGCAAGGTCGGCGACAGCACGTCCAGGCTGGAAGTGCGCTTCGCGCCGTCGTTCCTGTCCTTCCTTCCCTTCGTCTGGGGCGACTACTGGATCATCGGCCTGGACCCGAACTATCGCTGGGCGGTGGTCGGCTCACCCGACCGCAAGTACCTGTGGTTCCTCTCGCGCGACAAGCAGATTCCGGCCGAAACCTACCAGCAGCTGCTGGCGCTGGCCCAGGCCCAGGGGTTCGATACGGCGCGCCTGGTGCGCACCGGGCACGGAACCTGATCGCGAGGAGTCGTCACATGCACCTCAGTCGCTTCATCCCCATCCTGGTGTTTCCGGCGGTGTTGCTGCTCGCCTGCGCGCCCGCCTCCGATGCGCCGGCGCCGGCTCCCGCGGCAGCACCTGCGGCTGCCCCAGCGTCGTCTCCGCCCGCCGCGCCGCCCGCTGAGGCAGAACCGCCTGCCGTCATCCCCGCGGCCTTCCTGGGCGAATGGAACATGGTGCGCGAGGACTGCGGCACGAGTCGCAACGATTCGCGGCTGGTGATCGAGCCAGGTCGGATCGCGTGGTGGGAAAGCAGCGGACCGGTGACGGCTGTGCGCGTGCGCGCCGAGGACGACATAGAAGTCACCGCGCGTCTCAGCGGCGAAGGCGAGACGTGGGGGTCGGCGACCCGCTTCTTGCTTGAAGACGCGGATACGCTGGTCAGCACCGATGCCTCGGGTGGCTCGCTGACGCGCAAGCGCTGTCCGTAAGCGCAGCGCGCTCCCCATTCACCAGCCTGCATGCTTCAGGAACATCGACTCCCGGCTAACGTCCTTGTCGGATTCCGCTAACGCGTCCGTGCGTAACGTGGTTCCCGCGGCGAACGGAATGCCGCTCATCCCACAAGGAGTAGAAAATGCCGAACAACAACCAGACCCATAACCAGAACCAGAATCGCACCGGCAGCCAGATGCGCGACAACCAGAACACCATGTCGCAGGCCAATGCCGGCAGCCAGATGCAGCGCGACAATGCCGAGCAGCAGTCGCGGGATTCCCAGGGTCGCTTCACGGACGACCAGCAGCGCAACGCGCAGGGCCGTTTCAGCGACGACGACAGCAACAGCGTGCAGGCCTCGCGCAACGCCCGCTCCAGTGGCGACGACCGCCAGCGTGACGCCCAGGGCCGCTTTACCGATGACGACGGCAATGACGGGCGCACGTCCGCATCGCGCGGCAATAACGACGAGCAGCCGCGTGATTCGGAGGGCCGCTTCAAGGACGACGACAGCAGCTCCTCGCGCAAGCACTGACGCGCACTAACGCGCACCGAGCGCCCGACAGGGCTCTATCGAAAGGTCGATCCTCGGGATCGGCCTTTCGTTATGCGTCATCACGGCTACGTGGGCATGCGTTTCTCGCGCACGATCCGACAGAGCGGCCCAATCACGCCACTACGGGATCGGGCGGCCCACGTCGCCCGCGTGTCGCCACGCGCTGCCCCAGCAGGGTCCCCACCACCGTCGCCGCAAGGCTCAGTGCCATCGGCAGCGCATTGAACTGAAGCAGCGCCAGCACCGACACCCCGCCCGCTGGCGCCGCGATCTGGTAGAGCGCCAGCAGCGCAAGCTTCCAGACCGCGGCCCACAGCACCAGCGTCACCGGAATCCCGTGCGGGCGATGAACCCGCCCAACGCCGCGGCAACGCTCCACGCCAGGATCCCCACCGCCGGTCCGGGCAGCAGCGTGTCCAAGCCCAGCCGCCCGGCCAGCAGCGGCAACAGCCAACCGCCGAGTATAAGCACCGCGCCGCCCGCCAGCAGGCGGTAGCCGTGTGCGGTCACCGCTCCTGCCTTGGCGTCGGAGGTCCCAGCTGCATGTGCAGCGTCGCATAGCCGGCCACCATCGCCAGCAGCACCGCGCCCATCAGGATCGCCGGAAGCAGCCATTCCGGCGCGCCGCGAAACGCGCCCACCAGTCGCGGCCCAAGCAGCGTTCCGGCCAGCGAGCCGGCCAGCGCCAGCAGGAACAACAGGCGCGCACGCCGGGGTGTCAGGGAGGTCTGTCGTTTCATGCGCCCTCCCCCGCCTGCGCGTGGAAGCTGATGTCCGGCGGGCCGGCGAGGAAGGCGCCCGCGGACTGCACGAAGGCCTGCAGGTGGGGCTGCTGCATGTGTGGCCCCAGGAAGGTGTCGCGGTCCGGCCAGCGCTCCACCAGGGTGATCACTTCCGGCCGGTCCAGCTCCTGCAGGATCTCGATCCCCGCGCACGCCGGCTCCCTGGCCAGCACCGTGGACAGCAGATCGCGGATGGCGGCCAGCGCCTCGTCGTGCTTGCCCGGCTGGGCGAGGTAGCGGACAAGGATGGTGGTATGGGTCATCGCGTTTCTCCCCAGGTTCGCGCCCGGGGAAGAGCTTACTCCGACTTGTCGCGCCACTGGGCGCCCCGCCGGGACGCCCGCTAGAAGACGTAGAGCACGCCTACGCTGACCTCTGCTTCGTAACCGCTGCGCGCGATCGGGCTCCTGCGTACCTCGCTGCTGTAACGCTCATAGAGCGCCTCGCCGAACACCTGCCAGTTCCTGTTTAGGGCGTGGCGATAGTTGTAGTTGACGCCCACGGAGCGAAATCCGCCACTGAGGGTGGTCGGGCTCAGGCCCGATGCCGCGGCCTGCGCGGCAGTGACGCCGAAATCGCGATTGGCCAGTCCGCTGTCTTGGAACACGCCAACCAGGTTGATCTCCGAGCCGGTGCCGTCGATCTGCTGGCCGAAGCGATAGCCCGCGCCCAACAGGCCCAGGTTGCCGCTTTCGGCCGCCACCACGCGGCCCACCAGCCAGGAACGCCAATCGGCACCGAACGCGCGGCGCGCCTGCAGCACCAGCTGCGCTTCCTCGTCCCCGTCGCCGAGACCGGCCAGCCGCCCGTCGTCGGAATCGGCTTCCTCGCGGCCCTCGTCCAGGCCCACCGCGGCTTCCAGCAGCCAGGTGTCGGCTCGCAGCCCGCGCCAGCCGATCGATTCGCCCGCCCAGTAGAAGACATCGTTGCCGCGCCGCCATTGCACGCCGCCGGCCGGCTCGACCTCGAACCCGAATTCGTCCGAGCCCTCGTACGCCGACTCGTACTCCACGCCAAGGCCCAGCCCGAACCCCCAGCCATCCTGGCCACGGGTGAAGTCGTCCACCGACGGAAGCGGGACCAGCGCCGCATTACGCTCCTGCGCCAGTCCCGCCTGGGGCAATCCCAGCGCCCCCGCCACCAACAACCAACCCGCCAGATGTTTCATGCCATGCGCCACCCGTGATGAAGTCAGGGTGCTTACGCAGCGGGCACGCCAATGGATGCAGTCCCTGGCCGGTCAGCTCTCGAAAATCGTCTCGAAACCGCCCCAGATCATGCGCTTGCCATCAAACGGCATGTCGAAGTCCTGCATGGCGGGATCCTGCTGCATCTTTTCCCACGCGGCATCTGCAGTGGCCTTGTCGGGCCAGACAAGCCAGGAGAACACGACCTGTTCGCCCTCTTCCAGCTTGACCGCGCGCTTGAAGTCGGTGGTCTTGCCGTCCTCGATGTTGTCGCCCCAGGTCTCCACCTGCTTCAGCGCGCCGTACTTCTGGAACAGCGGCCAGGCCACCTCGGCGGACTTGATGTAACGCGCCTTGTTTTCATTCGGAACGGGGGTCAGGAACCCGGTCACGTAGGTCATGGGAGGTCTCCAGCGGGGGACGCGTGCCGATCGCACGCCGGTATCAAACGCCTGCACCTGTTATCGCAAGGTCTGCAGCGCCGCAACTCAATCGAGGAATGTCCAGCTATCTGCGCCGTCGAAGCGCGGGACGACCACGTACTCCAGCAGGCGTGGGTCGAAGTTGCGCAGGTTCACCCCGTGCCGCGCGCCCGGCGTCGCTTGCAGCGGCTCCCAATGCGTGATGATGCCGCAGGTCTTGCAACGCACATTCCGCAGCGTCCGGTCGCCCCACACGTACTCTTCCGTGTTCTCGGGATGACCCTCGACAGCCACCGATCCCAGTGCGCAGTAGGCACAGATTGCTCCCGTGCGCCGGCAAAGCGAGCAGTTGCAGCTCGTCGCCTTGTCCGGCGCCTGTGGCAGCGTGAGGCGCACTGCGCCGCAATGGCAGGAAGGCGAACGCCGCGGAGAGCAGAGCCAGCTGATCCAGCCCATCGGCAGTTTCTCCAACAAATGCCCAATACCCAACTAAGGCCGCGGCGCGCATCGGCCTCCGCCTGAACGCCTTCTCAGCCGCCGCCCCGCACAACCCACAACGCCAGCAGCGGCACCAGGTTGAACATGAAGATCGCCAGCTTGTAGCTCGCCATGGCGCCGTAGTGGATCGCATCGAAGGCCTGGTCGGAGAGGCTGAACCAGCGGCCATGCAGCTGGCGCATGAAGCCACGTGCAAGGACGAACGCGGCGAACCAGGTCAGCAGGATCACGTAGTTGATGACCAGCGACCAGGTCAGGAAGCGGCAGACGAAATCGATGTCCACGATGGTCTCCAATGGCGGTAACACCCGATTGAGTGCGCACTGCGACGCGGCGGCTCCAAAGACTCGCCAGGCCTCACGCTGACGCCAGCAGCATGAAAGCCCAGTACAACCCGATTGCCCTCTGCACCGCAAACGCGGTGAAGCGAATGGTAACGGCAGCGGGACTCACCGACATCAGATGCACCAGCGACTGCAACAGCCGGCTGGCAAGGAACACGTAGGCCAGGGATCGGTCACGGCCGTCCTGCCGGTGGCGATGGCGACGAGCATCAGCCCACCAAAGATGGGCAGGCTCTCGACGCAGTTGGCGTGCGTCCTGGCAAGCCGTTGCATGAAGGACGCCCGCGCCCGTTAACGCGCGGTCTGCATCAGCGGCAACTCCACCACGAACTCCGCGCCCTGCCCTGGTTTGCCGGGCGAGAACACGCTGACCTTTCCGCCGTTCACCGGGCCGAACACCTGTCAGGATGGCATCGGTGCCAGCGAACCGAACAGCAAGCGCCACGGCTGCGAGAATACAGCCGAGAACGACAAGAAGGATCGAGACGCCTGCCACACCGTCTCCACGATCCCTGGGCCCAAGCTACA
This sequence comes from Pseudomonadota bacterium, assembly GCA_023388715.1. Classification (GTDB taxonomy): domain Bacteria; phylum Pseudomonadota; class Gammaproteobacteria; order Xanthomonadales; family Xanthomonadaceae; genus Thermomonas. The sequence continues at coordinate 109,013 of JAEWFT010000021.1, read as the reverse complement.
CGTCGCCACGCATGGTCAGCCAAGCTTACGGAGGATGCCGATCCGGTGGCTATCGGACGTCAACGCGGAACCCATTGATCTCCGGGTTCGAAGTGAAGATCAACCGATGATCCAGCGTGCCCGTTACCGGGTCACGATACGAATAGATCGAGCGGGTGGCAGCCGGGAATTTGTTCGCCCCCTCGGACAACCCTGAGACAAAACTCTCCCACCCCGCTTTCTCGCCAGACAGCTGGGCCATGCACAGCTGTCCGCTGCAGGCGAATCTTTCGAGCGCAACTGCTTGAGCCTCGTCGGAACGCAGTTCAGCAACCAGCAACTCGCGATAGTCCCGCCCGAACTCACGGGCGACTGGATCACTCAGCATCTCCGCCTGCAGCATGTCCATTGCGACCCCGAATTGCTTTGCGTCGGCCGAGATCAGACGCTGCATCTCACGTGCGTCAACAGCGTTGCCGGTGATCAACGTGCGCTCAATTGATGACCACGCCAGCTTCCGTTGCCCCCTCTCCGGCAGTGCTGCCGCGGCTGGCAAAATTGGTTTCGTTTGTTCTTGCTCAACTGCCGGGCTCGGCGCGAGCGCCGGGTTCTTGACCGCGGCATCGATCGACATTCCCCGAGAATTCGACCACCGATACCCAACAAAACCCGTGACCGCCACCAACACGAGTACAAGCAAGAGTCTGCGCATCCCAATCTTCCTCCGTGTCAGCGAAATCAGCCATCCACCGTAGCCCTAGCTCCCCTTCGCGTCCACGACGATCGCCCGCTCATGCTCCAGCGTCAGCAATCCACTGCGCAGGTGGTCGGCGGCGGCCGAGCGGATCACCCGACCATCGCGGACGTAGACGATGAACGTGCCGCCGTCCCGGAACCCCACGTTGTGGAACATGGCCGATGGCTGGCAGGAGTACACGAAGTGCTCCTTCCAGGAGGCGGTATACGCGTCTGGAACCTGACCTTTCAGGCTCGCCTCGACCGCAAAGCTGACGGAGCCCTGCCCGCCCGCACCCTGCGCCGGCCTTGCCAGTTGCGTGACGGAACCGATGAACACGGCATCCGCCGAGTGGGCTGCAGCCACGGTGAGCTTTTCAAGCGCGGCCAGCTCGGCCGCATCGATGTTTGCCTGCACGGCTGGGGCGCGCGTCCCACAGGCATCAGCGGCAACAGGCGCAAGCGCAAGCACCACGGCGAGTACGATGAACTTGTTCACGAGACCCCGTTATTGAGGGGGGGCCAGCTGCCACGTGGATCAGGCAACCTGCTCCGGCTTGACTGCATTGTCAGCCCGCGACCAGCGCCGATGCTGGACGATGCAGGCGATGGCAAACACGGCCTCAATCGTGGCGCCGGCCAGGGCGCCCACGAAGGCCGACGCATCGAGGGCTGCCAACGCAAACCCCGCACCGGCCAGGACCAGGCCCAACGTCCAGTAGAGCCTCATGCCATACAGGGTGGCGAACACCAGGTAGCGCCCGCCAATGATCAGCAGCATTGCCGGAAAGAACAGGGTCGGGTGCCGCACGCTGAGCAGGTAGGCGGTCGGCAGGCAGAAGATGAGCCAGAACGTGCTGGCGCCGGCGAGCTGGCCGAGCGGGTTGCCCTTGGTGTGGCTGCCGCGCGCGCCCAGCAGCTTGCAGAGCAGGAGCCCCACCGGATAGATGAACATGCCGCCGATCAGCAGCGTCCAGACCGCTGATTGAGGCGACACCAGCAAGGCAACGGCGGCTGCGGTGAACCAGGCGATCGCCGAAGCGAGGATCCCAGTGCCTCCGCTGTAGTAGCCGTGGCGCATGTCCGTCTGCGCCTGGGTTAGCGACATGTCCATTTCCCGGGCTCCTTTGAGGATGCCGCTTGGCACCTGGTCTGATGGGCGTGCACCGACGATCACTGGCGCTTCTCCTCCATGAGCCCCACCAGGTTGCCGTCAGGGTCACGCAGGAAGCTGTTCCACAGCTCGTGGTCCGGCATTCTCGCGGCAAGCTGCGGGTCGCGTTCACTGGTGGCACCAAGGTCGACGATGGCCTGATGGATCGCCTCGATCTGCGTCACCTTGAAGTACAGCAGGGAATTGTGACCGACGCTGCCTGCACCTTGCGGCGTGGTCAGCATGAGGCGAACGCCACCCGCATCCAGGAAGGCAAGCTCAGGGCCGGCACTGAACAGAAACGTCAGGCCGAGGGCATCGCGGTAGAAGCCGAGTGCCTGGCTGACGTCGCTCACGGTGATGGCGATCTGGCCAACACCGGTGATGCCTTGAGTCTTGTTGTCCAACATTCGTCGTCATCTCCGAGCGGCCTGCCCGCTGCGTCAAGCCTAAAGCCCTCGTGCTTCATTGAGGCAGTGCACATCTTTCTTCGGGTGGCTGGCAAATTTCCCGGACCGAGTGTCATAGCGACGAACCCAGAGTGCCTCTTGGTACCACTCCACATCGTCCATCCGAACCGCCGCGATCGATGTCGCATCGCTCTTGCCACCCACGATGCACGTCGCAATGGATAGGGCTTGGCCGCGCTGAGCGTCGGCTTGAGCAATCGTCAGGCGCCGCATACGGGGGGTGGGTCTAGTCATCCTGCGTTGACTGCCGCTTGAAATTGAAGACCCTCGCGGCGTTCTCATAGAAGACGTGCTGCCAGTGCTCCTCAGGGATCGCACGCTTGTAAGCGTCGAGATACTGTTTGATTCCTACCAAGGGCCAGTCTGTCCCAAACATTACCTTCGACGGATCCTCGACGTATCCGAACACCCAGCGAAGAGGCTGAACCATGTAAGTGTCGATCTTGTCCTTGGGCATCTGATCGAAATTTCCAACAAGGAACGCGGAGCATTCCAAATAGACGTTCTTGTTCTTGTAGGCAACTTCAGCGGCAGATTGAATCCATGGATTTCCGCAGTGGGCAATTACGAATGACACCTTCGGGTGGTCAACCGCTACCTCATCAATTGTCAGAGGGTCGGCGTACTTGACCTTGGCCCGCGGCGAGTAGGTGTCGCCTGTGTGAAATACCACCGGCACGCCATATTTCTCAGCAAGCTCATAGACTTCATCGTAGGCCTCGTCGTAGGCGTATCGGTGTGCATAGCCCAGGTAGATCTTGAGGCAACCATATTGGCCGGTCTCGAGTCCAGATTCGACGCGCTTCTTATCGAACGATTCCCCGATCCCCGCGCAATAGATCACATTTCGTTCTTGCAGGTCATGCACCCCACCCCCTTCCATCGTTGTGTGTGCGACCGCACCAACAACGCCCGCCTCGCTCCATTCCTTGAAATATTGTTCTTCGGTTCGTGGGATGCCACCGGCAGCGTCCCGGCTGTCAGAGAACACAGTGTGCGTATGCGCATCAATAACTCTGAGCGGTGTGACGTCAGAGGCGGTCTCCTTTGCTCTGTCAGACGCCAGCACTAGCGGAGGGTTTGCAAGAAGAAGGGCGACCGCGATTGCCAAGCTTCTCCGATGGTGGACTCCATGCATGGCGTTCTCGTTTACCAGTTGACCTTGGATGCGACGGCGCTCGCTGCGGCGAGCGGACAGCGCCTAACACCTGAGTTGAGTTGCCCCGCAAAGGGGCGTCGGCTTGGACAGATTTCTCCACCAGAAGCATGCGGCCTTACGTGCTTGGGTCGAGTGACAGCGGCGGATAGTGCTGCTCCAGCACGTGGGCGATCCGACGCCGAAGCGTGTCGCCCAAGGGCGGGCCGAACTTGTCCCCCATCATGAATTGCGGGCTGTGGCAGTTACTCACCAGCACGTCAGGGCGGACGCCTCTCGGCGGCTCGACGTACCAGCCGGGCAGTGCAACCAGCGGCACGACGCGGACCGCATCGCCGCCTAGCCCGCTTTGGAGGAACTTTGCGAGCCATTCGGCTTGGTAGCGCGCCTGTTCAATAGGCTTGGTTTCCCTGTACCCACCCGGATGGGTAATCGCGGCTCCGTCATAGACAAGATGCGCGGATTTCCGACCCAAGGTCGCAGGCTTGCGGCGTGATTTCGTTTCGACAGCGAAGACAACGCTTTGCCCGATGACGATGTGATCGATGTTGCCGCGATCGGTCGGGAGATCGTGATAGACCAACGCCCCGCAACTTTGGAGCATGGACAGCGACTGCCCTACCGCGAGCTCTGCCTCCAGTCCCTGCTTGGCCCGCCGCCACGCTTTGCCCGCTTGCAGCATTTTGACGATGCACCACAACAGCCCGGCGAGACCCATGCCAAAGACAATGGCATCGCCCCAGCCGTATCGAAGTGACGACCAGTCGACACTCCCCATCCTGCCCATGAGCCAGGCCGACAGCGTGATCGGGCCGATGGCGACAGCCAGCGCTGCAGCCTCGTAGTAAGACTCCCCGTGACGAATGACGTCTTTTCGCAGCTGTTCACCCGGCGAGTTCAGAACCTTGTTGGTCAATGGCGACCGGCGTTTATCCCGTCGACGCAGAAAAAGCGCGGAAAACAGGATCCCAAGCATCAAGGCAGCGGGTATGGCGATCGATGCGATCAGGATGAAATGGGCCGTAGACATCCTCAGTCGTTCTCGATGAAGTTTCGGCGACGATTCAAGCAGTGACATGGGTGGCCGATCACCCCTGTCAGCCAATTCGTGGACGGCAGATCGTCTTCCGATGAGTCGACCAACGCAGGATCAGCCCGGGCAGCCAGTATTGAAAGACGCCACCCCCGGCTCGCCCCACGCAGCGCTTCAACATAACCATCGCCCAGCGCAGTGCGCATGCGCTTGTTGCCAATGAACGGCGGATTCCCCACCACGAAATCCGCCTGCGGCCATGCCGCCTTGCGCGGGTTGAGGTAGCGCTCCACCGGCTTGCGCGCGGTCTCGTCCGGGATCTGCTCGCCAGTCACCGGCGAGACCTTCATGGTCTCCCCGTCCCAGCGCGTGACCGGCACGCCGGCGGCATCCGTCACGTACTCCATGCCGTCATGCGCCAGCACCGCGTCGCGGTTCTCGATGTTGCGGAAATCGCGGATCACCGGCACCGGCGGGTTGACGTCGCCGCGGGTGCGGAAGTGCCATTGCAGGTAGCCGATCCACAGCACCACTTCGGCAATCGCCGCGGCGCGCGGATTCAGTTCGATGCCCAGCAGGTTGTGCGGGTCCACGGTTTCGCCGCCGAGTGCATCGGCACGCTCGCCTCCCAGCGCCAGCCCGCCCTGCCGGTAGCCAAGATCGTCCAGCGCGCCCAGCACCTCGCCTTCCAGGCGCTTGAGGTGTTCCAGGGTCACGTACAGGAAGTTGCCGCTGCCGCAGGCCGGGTCCAGCACGCGCACGTTGCACAGGCGGTGGTGGAACTTCAGCAGTTCGGCCACCGCCTCGTCCTGCTTGCCTTCGGCGGCCAGGGTCAGCGCGGCCGCCTGGGCGTCGCTCCATTCGCCGCGCAGCGGTTCGATCACGGTGGGCAGGACCAGCCGTTCCACGTAGGCGCGCGGGGTGTAATGCGCGCCCAGCTTGTGGCGCTCGCCGGGGCTGAGGGCGCGTTCCAGCAGGGTGCCGAAGATGGCCGGCTCCACGTGCTCCCACTTGTGGCTGGCGGCATCGATCAGCAGCTGGATCTGCGTGGTGTCCAGCGGCAGGGTGTCCGGCTGCTTGAACAGCTTGCCGTTGAACTGCAGCACCTGCCCGGCCAGCACCACGGAGAAGCCGCCGCTGTCCATGTCCTGCCACAGCTGCGCCACCATTCGCATGGACACATCAGGCGTCTGCACGTGGGTCTTGAGCAGGTCGCGGAAGCTGTCCTTCGGCAGCAGGCGCACATCTTCGGCGAACATGGTCAGGCAACGCATCAGGAACTGCGCCACCGCCTCCGCGGGGTGGCCGCTGCGTTCCAGCGACTTCGCCAGTTCCGCCAGTTGCGCGGCGATGGCGCGGGTGACGCGCGCGGCTTCGCGGCTGGGGTCCAGCGAAAGCGGCTCCAGCCACACCTTGCGCAGGCGTTCGCGGATATCGGGATCGCGCAGGTCGTCCAGCGCGATGCGGTGGCTGCGCGGGTCCGGGAACGGCACGTAGCTGCCGCCGCTGCGGCTGAACTCGGAATACAGCTCGATGCGGTGGCCCACGTCCACCACCACCAGGAACGGCGGGCGGCCTTCGGACGCGGGCAAGGCGCGGGCGTAGGCCTGCGCCTGCGAATGCGCGCGCAACATGGCTTCGTCAAAGCCGCGGCTATGCGCGCCGGCGCGCAGCTTCTTGGATTCCAGGACAAAGCTGCCGCGCTTGTACAGGTCCACGCGGCCGGGGCTGTTGGTGCCGTCGGCGTGCTGGAAGGTCAGCGGGCGCTCGAACATGTAGTCCTGGCCGTGGTGCGGCTGCTCGACGCCGAGCAGGTCGCACAGGCCGATCAGGAACGGCTGCGAGGACGCCAGTTCCGAGGCGTCGATTGCCTTCCATTTGGCGATGAACGCCTCTGCGGCGGCCACGTCCGTGTGCTGCATGTTGCCCTCCCCTCCCCGGAGGCTAACCCAGCGGGGATAGGGTTGCACGTTTGCGAGGGCGTGGGGGCAATGCGTCAGCGCGCGGCGGGGCGAATGAAGCGCACGGCTTCGCGAACCTGCACGGGCAGCTTCCCGACGTACTGCTGTAGGTCCGTCGGCTGCATGAGTAGGTGCGCGACGTACTGCTGTACGTCCGCCCACTGATACGAGTCGCTTCGCGACCTACTGCTGCAGGTGCGCCCACCTACACGAGTACCTCCACGACGTACTGCTGTAGGTCCAGCGACCTGCACGAGTAGCTTCGCTACCAACTGCTGTAGATCCACCCGCCTGCACGAGTAGGTCCGGCACGTACTGCTGCAGGTTCAGCCACCCACACGAGTAGGTTCGGCGGGTACTGCTGTAGGTCCGCGACCTGCACGAGTAGGTCCGCCGACCTTCCATACAGGTCCGTATGCCGCAAAAAAAATCGGGCCCCGAAGGGCCCGATCACGCGTCTCCTCACCCTGGTTGCTGCTGCTCCCCAAGCGCGACCGGGCGTCAGGCGGCGTTGCCGCTGTCCTCCTCGTTCTCGGTCGGCGCCGTGGTCCCGCTGGCGCGGCGGCCCTGCGACTTGAAGCGCGTGCCCAGGTCCTGGCGCAGGCCGGTCAGGCCCTGAGCCTTGCCCGACACCCGCAGCAGGCCGTAGGCCTCTAGCGAGGTGGCCATCACGTCGCTGCCCAGCAGGGCGGCCAGATCCTGGTACTGCTCCATGACGCGCTGGAGCTCCTGCAGGCGCGGGCGCAGCTGGTCCAGCGCCTCCAGGTCCGCCCTCGCCGATTCCAGCCCAAGGGCGGAATTGACCAGGCTGGGATTGCGCTCCATCGCGTTCAGGGTTTCCCGGCAGAAGTTCTCGTCCTTCCGCCCCATGGTCTTCAGGCGGCGACGTTCCAGCGGGGTCATGGAGGCCATCTCGGGGATGACGCTGGCCAAGGTTTTCAGGGCCCGGTCCAGCTCCTTCAGCTGGGCGGGAGTGAGGTTAAGGCTGATGCGATTTTTTGCCATGGTTGCTCCAAGCAGTGGATGGTCAAGGTTGCCTTACCACTACATCTAGTGGTGTGGCACCGAGACCGTAGCACGGCCCGGAGCGGAGTCAATGACCAATTTGCGCCCGAGAAAAGGCAGCTTTAGAGGGCTGCCGGACAGCGACTTGCAAAGGCTCGGCAGCGGCGCTGGCGGATCCTGCCGAATCGCAGAGCAGCGCCTTGAAGACGTCGGATGCGCTGCGCTGCGACGAGCTTCAGCCGCCGTGCTTTTCAACCCAGGCCAGGAAGCTGTCCAGCCAGCCTTGCAGGAAGTCCTTACTGCCCGCGCCGATGTTGCCGTCGGCGTCGAACAGGCCGTCCTTGGCATGGATGAAGGCCTCCGGCTGGCCGAGCGTGGGCATGTCCAGGTAGGCCAGGATGTTGCGCAGGTGCTGCTGCGCCAGCGCGGTGCCGATGGCGCCGATCGACACGCCGATGACGCCCGCGGGCTTGCCGGCCCATGCGCTCTGCCCGTACGGGCGCGAGGCGTGGTCGATGGCGTTCTTGAGCACGCCGGGGATCGAGCGGTTGTATTCGGGGGTGACGAACAGCACGCCGCTCGCCTCGCTGATCGCGGTCTTCAGGCGCGTGACCGACGCGGCAGGCGCGCCATCGTCGTCCTGGTTGTAGAGCGGCAGGTCGCCGATCTCGAGCTGGGTGAATTCGGTGCCTTCCGGCGCCATGCGGGCCAGCGCGTCGGCCAGCTTCCGGTTGAACGAGTCCTTACGCAGGCTACCGACGAGGACGGCGATCTTGTGGTGGCTCATGGGGCTTCCTCTTGAAGGGGCAACGCGCGTGGCGGCGGATTGCCGGACGGGCTGGCGAGCGTGCAAGGGTCGCGGTTATGCCGCCGTGATCCGGGGCATAGTTCGCTCGCTGGCGTCGTCCCTACACGTTGCCTGCGACCTTGCAGCCGGCGCTAGTGCCCGCCCGCCAGCGTGGCACCCGCGTCGCGGTGGGTGTTGAGCTGGTCCACCAGAGACTCGCTCGCCTCGTTGAGCCCCACGACCTCGACGTCGGCGCCGTGCTTGCGCAGTTTCAGGACCACCCGATCCAGCGCCGCTGCGGCAGCAGCGCCGGGAACATCGGCAGCGTCGGCAGCACGTACCAGAACGTGTACCGGGCATGGTTGGCGATCTTGGCCTGCGGCTGGCGGTCGACGTGCAGCCAGATCAGCGCCAACAGCGTCACCAGGGGCAGCGAGGCGATGAAGGCGCCCAGCTTGTCGCTGCGCTTGGCCGCCTCGGACACCGCCACGATCACCGCGGCCGTCAGCAGGTACTTCGTGATCAGCCAGCCCATGCCCTGCCTCCATCCCACCGCCCTGCCGGATCATAGCCCCACGGCTTTCCGACACAGCGCGCGGCGGCCCGCGTCGTGTTCACCGTTGCCAGCTGGCGTTGACAAGCTTCCAGTCGCCATCGCTCATGCGCCAGCCGGTTTCCACCCGGTAGAGCTGCCCCTGCTCCGGCAGCAGTCCGCCACTGCCGCCGGTGGCCAGCACGCTGAAGCGTGCCACCGCGTCGCGCTCGCCGCGCAGTTCCACCGTGACCGGCCCGAGCCGTGCGGCAACGTCGCGATGACGCAGGAACACGCCGGCCGCCAGCCGGCGCGCGCCGCGGCGGTCGAGGCCATCGTTGCCGACGAAGTCATCGGCCAGCAGTGCCTCGATGTCGCCGGCGTCGCGGGCGTCGATCGCCTCCTGCAGCTGCGCGATGCCGGCGCGCACCTCGGCTTCGGCGTCGCTGCGCGCGCAGCCGCCGAGGCACGCGGCCACCACCAGCATCGCCGTCCACCCGAACCGCGGGAGCCCGCGTGATTGCTGCATCGCACCACCCTCCTTCGCCTGCGTCGTTCGTATTGCCGCAACCGGAAGCCTATGCTGAAATCGGGTGCATTCCATACGCACGCGCATTTCGCGGCGTCCATCAGGGGAGAGGTGCATGAGTTCCGATTCGCAAGTCCAGCGGCCCTGGCTTGACCACTACCCCGCCGGCGTCCCGGCGCAGATCGACCTCGACGAGTTCGCCTCGATCAACGACGTGTTCGATTCCGCGGTGCGCAAGCATCGCGACAAGCGCGCCTTCGTCAACATGGGCAAGTCGATCACCTACGGCGAGCTGGACCGCCTGAGCCGCGACTTCGCCGGCTTCCTGCTGGGCGAGATGAAGCTCAAGAAGGGCGACCGGGTGGCGATCATGATGCCCAACTGCCTGCAGTACCCGATCGCGATCATGGGCGTGCTGCGCGCCGGGCTGACGGTGGTCAACACCAACCCGATGTACACCGCGCGCGAGCTCAAGCACCAGATGGTCGATTCCGGCGCCAGCGCGTTGCTGGTGATGGACAACTTCGGCCACGTGGCCGAGGAAGTGCTGGCGCAGATGCCGCAGGTCAAGGCGATCACCACCGGCCTGGGCGACATGCTGGGCTTCCCCAAGGGCGCGATCGTCAACCTGGTCCTGAAGCACGTCAAGAAGATGGTGCCGGACTACGAGATCGGCAACGCGATCCGCTTCCGCGACACCCTGACCCTGGGCCGGCTGCACACGCTGCCGGAGATCCGCAACGCGCCGGAGGACCTCGCGTTCCTGCAGTACACGGGCGGCACCACCGGCGTGTCCAAGGGCGCGATGCTGACCCATCGCAACATGGTGGCCAACATGCAGCAGGCTGCCGCGTGGGTGGGCACCAACGTGCGCGAGGGCGAGGAGCTGATCGTCACCGCGCTGCCGCTCTACCACATCTTCGCGCTGACAGCGAACTGCCTGGTCTTCATGAAGTTCGGCGCCACCAACCTGCTCATCACCAACCCGCGCGACATGCCGGGCTTCGTCAAGGAGCTGAAGGGCACCCACTTCACCGCGATCACCGGCGTCAACACGCTGTTCAACGGACTGCTGAACACCCCCGGCTTCGACGAGGTCGATTTCTCGAAGCTGCACCTGGCGCTGGGCGGCGGCATGGCGGTGCAGCGCGCGGTGGCCGACAACTGGAAGCGCGTGACCGGCTGCACCCTGGCCGAGGCCTACGGCCTGACCGAGACGTCGCCGGCGGTGTGCATCAACCCGCTCGACATCCCCGAGTACAACGGCTCGATCGGCATGCCGGTGCCCTCCACCGACGTCTGCATCAAGGGCGAGGAAGGCGAAATCCTGCCGGAGGGCGAGATCGGCGAGCTGTGCGTCAAGGGCCCGCAGGTGATGAAGGGCTACTGGCAGCGGCCCGAGGAAACCGCCAAGGTCATGGACGACGACGGCTGGCTGCACACCGGCGACATGGCCCGGATGGACGCGCAGGGCTACTTCTACATCGTCGATCGCAAGAAGGACATGATCCTCGTCTCCGGCTTCAACGTGTATCCGAACGAAGTGGAAGACGTCATCGCGATGATGCCCGGCGTGCTGGAAGTGGCCGCGATCGGCGTGCCCGACGACAAGTCCGGCGAGGCGGTCAAGGTGTTCATCGTCAAGAAGGATCCGGCGCTCACCGCGGAGGCGGTCAAGGCGTTCTGCCGCGAGAACCTGACCGGCTACAAGCAGCCGCGCCTGGTGGAGTTCCGCGAGGACCTGCCGAAGAGCAACGTCGGCAAGATCCTGCGCAAGGAACTGCGGGATCCGACCCCGGCCTGATACGCGCGTGGCGGAACGAAAAAGGCCGGCAGTGCCGGCCTTTTTCTTGTGTTGAAGCGCGTGCTCAGGTTTCCGGGCGCATGTACGGGAACAGCAGCACGTCGCGGATGGAGCTGGAACCGGTCATCAGCATCACCAGCCGGTCGATGCCCACGCCCAGCCCCGCCGTGGGCGGCAGGCCGACTTCAAGTGCGCGGATGTAGTCGCCGTCGTAGTGCATGGCCTCGTCGTCGCCGCCCTCCTTCGCCGCGACCTGTGCGCGGAAGCGCGCGGCCTGGTCCTCGGCGTCGTTGAGCTCGGAGAAGCCGTTGGCCAGCTCCTTGCCGCCGATGAAGAGCTCGAAGCGGTCGGTGATACCGGGCTCGCTGTCGGACTCGCGCGCCAGCGGGCTGACTTCGACCGGGTAATGGGTGATGAAGGTCGGCTGCACCAGCCCGTGCTCGACGGTCTTCTCGAAGATCTCCAGCAGCAGCTTGCCCCAGCCGTAGCCGGGCTTGACCGCGATCTTCAGGCGTGCGCAGTGCTTGGCAAGCGCGTCGCGGTCGCGGCAGTCGGCAACGCTGATGTCGGGGTTGAGTTCGCACACCGCCTCTTCCAGCTTCCAGCGACGGAACGCCGGGGCGACATCGATGGATGCGCCGTCCCACTCGAACACGGTGGTGCCCATCGCCTCGCGCGCGACATCGCGGATCATGGTCTCGGTCAGGTCCATGACCTCGGTGTACGTGGCGTAGGCCTCGTACAGCTCGAGCATGGTGAACTCGGGGTTGTGGCGGGTGGAGACGCCCTCGTTGCGGAAGTTGCGGTTGATCTCGTAGACGCGCTCCAGCCCGCCCACCACCAGGCGCTTGAGGTACAGCTCCGGCGCGACGCGCAGGAACAGGTCGAGATCCAGCGCGTTGTGGTGGGTGGTGAAGGGACGCGCCGTTGCACCGCCGGCGATGTACTGCATCATCGGCGTCTCCACTTCCAGGAACCGGCGCTCGTCCAGCCAGTGGCGGATGGCGCGGACGATGCGCGAGCGCGCGACGAACACCTCGCGCGCCTCCGGGTTCACGATCAGGTCGACGTAGCGCTGGCGGTAGCGCTGCTCGACGTCGGCCAGCCCATGCCACTTGTCCGGCAACGGCCGCAGCGACTTCACCAGCAGGCGCAGCGCGGCGGCCTTGATCGACAGCTCGCCGGTACGGGTGCGGGTCAGCGCGCCTTCCACCGCGACGATGTCGCCGATGTCCCAGCCCTTGAACGCCTCGTAGGTCTCGCCCAGCGCGTTCGCCTGTAGGAACAGCTGGATCCGCCCGCTCATGTCCTGCACGGTGGCGAACGCGGCCTTGCCCATGACGCGCTTGGCCAGCAGCCGCCCGGCCACCGACACCGTGCGCTCGGCAGCTTCCAGGCTTTCCGCGCCCCACGCCTCGGCATCGGCGAATTCGGCCTGCAGGTCGCCGGCGAAGTCGGTGCGCCGGAAGTCGTTGGGGAACGCGCCGCCCTGCCCGCGCAGCTGCGCCAGCTTGGCGCGGCGTTCGGCGATCAGGTGGTTTTCGTCGGCGTGGGGGGCGGTGTCGTGGGTCATCGGCGTCATCGGAAGTCAGGGGGCGGGACGTTCGAGGCGGTCAGGCCGCATCGCTGCGTTTCGCCCCGGCCTCCAACCCGGACTTCAGGCTGGCTTCCACGAACTCGTCGAGGTCGCCGTCGAGGACCTTCTGGGTGTCGCTGCGCTCGATGCCGGTGCGCAGGTCCTTGATCCGGCTCTGGTCCAGCACGTAGTTGCGGATCTGGCTGCCCCAGCCGACGTCGGACTTGGTGGCTTCCAGCGCGTCCTTCTCGGCGTTGCGCTTCTGCACTTCCAGCTCGTAGAGCTTGGCCGCCAGCATCTTCATCGCGCGGTCGCGGTTGGCGTGCTGGCTGCGCTCGGTCTGGCAGGCCACCACCGTGTTGGTGGGCACGTGGGTGATGCGCACCGCGGACTCGGTCTTGTTGACGTGCTGGCCGCCCGCGCCCGAACTGCGGTAGACGTCGGTGCGAAGGTCGGCGGGATTGATCTCGATGTCGATGTCGTCATCCACTTCCGGCGAGACGAACACGCTGGTGAAACTGGTGTGGCGGCGGTTGTCGGAGTCGAACGGCGACTTGCGCACCAGCCGGTGCACGCCGATCTCGGTCTTCAGCCAGCCGTAGGCGTACTCGCCCTCCACCCGGAAGGTGGCGGACTTGATCCCGGCCACGTCGCCGCCGGAGGCTTCCAGCAGCTCGGTCTTCCAGCCACGCGATTCGCACCAGCGCAGGTACATGCGCAGCAGCATTTCCGCCCAGTCCTGGGCCTCGGTGCCGCCGGCGCCGGCCTGGATGTCGACGAAGGCGTTCGCCGAATCCATCTGGCCGGAGAACATGCGGGTGAACTCCAGCTGCTCGACGCCCTTCTCGTAGCGCTCGACGTCGGCCACAACCGCCAGCGCGGTTTCCTCGTCGTTCTCCATTTCGGCCAGGTCCAGCAGCTCGCCCGCGCCGGCCAGGCCATCCTTCAGGTCGCGGATGCCATTGACGGTCTTGTCCAGCATCGAGCGTTCGCGGCCCAGGGCCTGCGCGCGTTCCGGGTTGTTCCAGACATCCGGATGCTCGAGTTCGCGTTCGACTTCCTCCAGGCGCTCGCGCTTGGCGTCGTAGTCAAAGATACCCCCGGAGCGCATCGAGGCGACCGGAGAGGTCGGCGATGCGGGCTCGGATCGGGTTGAGTTCGATCATGGCGTTGTGGGCACTGCAAATGGCCGCCGATTTTAGCAGCTTGAACGGCCCCCGCCGGGGCGGTCAGGCCGCCTGGCGGTGCAGCACGATCAGCTGCACCGCATCGCCGCCGCGCCAGTCGTCCGGGGTGAGGCGGTAGACCAGCCGCAGCATGGGCGGTGGCGGTGCGCCGTCCCAACCCCCGAAATGCATCGCGGTGAGGACGCGGCCGCCCCGCTGCACCCGCAGGCGCAGGTGGCGTTCGCCGACCTGACGGAAATCGACCAGCTCGAATTCGTCGTCGAATGCAGGTTCCGGATACCCCTGCCCCCAGCTCCCGCCGTCGCGCAGGGCAAGCGCGTTGGCGATGTCGAGCGCGTCCTCGGGCAGGCTGCCGTCGCTGTCGAGGGTGGGCTGCAGCAGCGCGCCGACGCCGAGGTCGTGCGCCACCTGCTCGATGGCTGCGGTGAAGCGCGGCAATGCGGCCTCGTCGAGGGTCAGCCCGGCCGCCATCGCGTGGCCGCCAAACCGGGCGATCAGCCCCGGCGCGCGCGCATCCACCAGCGCGATCGCATCGCGCATGTGGAAGCCTGGGATGGAGCGCGCCGATCCCCGCAGCATCCCGTCGCCATTGCCGCTGGGCGCGAACGCCAGCACCGGGCGGTGCAGCTTCTCCTTCAGCCTGGAGGCAACCAGCCCGACCACGCCCGCGTGCCAGTCCGGATCGAACAGGCACGGCGCCAGCGCGGCGTCGCCGGGGTTGGCCTCCACGCGGGCAACGGCGGCATCCACCATCCCGTCCTGCAGTTCGCGGCGTGCGGCATTGATCGCGTGCAGCGCTGCGGCCAGGTCCTGCGCCTGCGCGGGATCGTCGGTCAGCAGGCATTCGATGCCCACGCGCATGTCTTCCAGCCGGCCGGCGGCATTGATCCGGGGGGCGATGCCAAAGCCGATGTCGGCAGTGGTCAGGCGCGCCGGGTCGCGACCGGCCACGGCCATCAACGCCTGCAACCCGGCGCAGGCGCGGCCTTCGCGGATGCGGCGCAGGCCGGCGCCGACCAGCGCCCGGTTGGCGGCATCGAGCGCGACCATGTCGGCGACCGTGCCGACCGCGACCAGGTCCAGCAGCGACGCCAGGTCCGCCTCGCCCGCCGGTTCGCCTGCTTCGCGCGCGGCGGCGCGCAGCGCCAGCAGCAGGTAGAACAGAACGCCGACCCCCGCCAGCGCCTTCGACGGGAAGCGGTCGCCCGGCTGGTTGGGATCGATCACCGCGTCCGCCGCGGGCAGGGATTCGCCGGGCAGGTGGTGGTCGGTGACCACGACTTGCCACCCGTGCGTACGCGCCGCGTCGATCCCGGCGTGGCAGGCAATCCCGTGGTCCACCGTGAGCAACACGTCGGGCTGCAGCGGCGCGATGTCGGCAACCAGCGCCGGCGTCAGCCCATAGCCGTGCACAACGCGGTCCGGCACCGCGTATGACACCCGGCGCGCGCCCAGCATGCGCAGGCCGCGCACCGCCACGGCGCAGGCGGTGGCGCCATCGCAGTCGAAGTCGGCGGTCACCACGATGTGCCGGTCCTGCGCGATCGCCGCGCGCAGGACGGCGACCCCCTGCTCCAGTCCCAGCATGCCGGCCGGCGGAGGCAGCGCCGAAAGCCGCGGCATCGCATCGCCGCCGCCCGTGCATCCACGCGCCGCATGCACCCGGCGCAGCAGCGGCGGCCAGTGCGCGGGCCAGTCGCCCGCCTCGCTGCCCTCCGCCACCTGGCGACGCACAATCAACATGCCGCCGCTCATGCCGGCAGCTTCGCCAGTGGGCGCCGCCAGACGCGCAAGCGTTGCCCCGGTGCCAGCAGGACGCTTGGCCCGCCTTCGAAGCTCCAGCGCTGCAGCCCGCGCTGCGCGAGCGCCGGCAGCAACCAGGAGCCGGTCAACTGGAAAGCTGGAGTCGCGCGCAGGTCCAGGAGGGCAGGTTCGGGCATGGCGCGGAATGTCTCCGGGACGGGTCGGGCCTCCACCTTCGCAAGCCGCGCCAGCCCGTGCAGCAGGGGATCGTCGGACACGATGGTGGGAAACGAGGTTGCCACGGCGTCGGGCAAGCGGCCGTTACCGTGGAACCACAGCGAATTGACCGCCGGCAGACCCGCGGCGCGACGCCTCGCGTTGTGGGGATGGTTGTGCAGGATCACCTGCGCCTCGTTGGCAAGCACGCGCCAGCGCCGGACCAGGGCCGCGTCACCGGTGGGCGGGTGGTCGAACGGGTCCTCGCCCAGCGCCGCCTCCAGTGGGGAAAAGCCTGGCAGTGCGTTCTCCGCGGGCAGTCGCAGGTACCAGCGCTGCGGGTGCGGCGCGTCCAGCACGAAGCCGTCATCGGCAAAAAGGGGCTGCAGGGCCGGCAGCAACGCCTCCACATCCTGCGACGCCATCGGTAGCGATGCGCTAACGGCCATCAGCCGCGCGCCGGCCAGGTCCGGCTGGATCAGCGCGGGATCGGCACGCAGCCAGCCATGGCTTGCGATGTCCGGATCCCCGGTGTCGGCGAGGCGGGTGAGCGCGGCCACCGGCCACGGCGATGCAAGGCCGGGAAAGGCACGTTGCAGCGCACGCCCAGCGTCGTCGCCCGGGTCGATGTCGGCCCGGCCCAGCGCGGCCGCCAGCGTGGCGGGCAGCGGTTGCGGCAGGCGCGTGGCCGGCGGCAACAGCAGTTGCAGCATGGTGGCTCAGGCCTCGTAGCGGACCGCCACGATCTCCCACTCGTGGGTGGCGCCCGGGGCCTCGATGGTGACCACGTCGCCCTCGTGCTTGCCGATGAGCGCGCGCGCCACCGGCGAGGAAATCGCGATCAGGCCCTGCTTGATGTCGGCCTCGAGGTCCCCCACGATCTGGTAGCGGCGTTCCTCCCCGCTGTCCACGTCGGCCAGCTCCACGGTGGCGCCGAATACCACGCGATCGCCGGCGGTGAGCGTGGCCACGTCGATCACCTGCGCGTGCGAGAGCTCGGATTCCAGGTGCTTGATGCGACCTTCGATGAACCCCTGCTGCTCCCGCGCGGCGTGGTATTCGGCGTTTTCCTTGAGGTCGCCATGTGCGCGCGCCTCGGCGATCGCGTTGATGACCGCCGGGCGCTTGACCGACTTCAGTTCTTCCAGTTCCGCGCGCAGGCGCACGGCGCCCTTGGCGGTGATCGGGGCGCGACTCATGCCTGCTCCAGTGGGGTCAGTTCCGCGTGCAGTTCCTGCAGCGAGAGGACGTCGCCGGCGCCGCGGTGGTGCAGCGAATGCAGCAGCGCGCTCGCGCCGGAAACGGTGGTGGAATACGTGACGCGATGCTGCAGCGCCTCGCGCCGGATCGAGAAGGAGTCGGCGATGGCCTGGCGCCCCTCGGTGGTATTGATGATGTAGGCGATCTCGCCGTTCTTGATCAGGTCGACGATGTGCGGCCGGCCCTCGATCACCTTGTTGATCCGCTCGCAGGCGACGCCGTTGGCGGCCAGGAAGTCGGCAGTGCCGCTGGTCGCCACGATCGAGAAACCGAGTTCCAGCATGTAGCGGGCAACGGGCAGGACCCGCGCCTTGTCCGGATCGCGCACCGAGATGAAGGCCTTGCCGGGCTTCGGCGCCTTGATGTTGGCCGCTTCCTCGGCGCGCGCGAAGGCCTGTTCGAAGCTGCGGCCCACGCCCATGACCTCGCCGGTGGAGCGCATCTCCGGCCCGAGGATCGGGTCCACGCCCTGGAACTTGGCGAAGGGGAACACCGCTTCCTTGACCGAGTAGTAGTCGGGCACGATCTCGTCGGTGGCGCCCTGCTCCGCCAGCGTCTTGCCGGCCATGCAGCGGGCCGCGATCTTCGCCAGCGGGCGGCCGGTGGCCTTGGACACGAACGGCACCGTGCGCGAGGCGCGCGGGTTCACCTCCAGCAGGTAGATCGTGTCCTCGCCATCGGCTTCCTGGCGCACCGCGAACTGGGTGTTCATCAGCCCGACCACGTTCAGCGCCTTCGCCAGCGCGACCACCTGCTCGCGCAGGCGGTCCTGGGTGCGCTGCGACAGCGAATACGGTGGCAGCGAGCAGGACGAGTCGCCGGAATGCACGCCGGCCTCCTCGATGTGCTCCATCACCCCGCCCACCAGCACGTTGCCGTCGCGGTCGGCGATCACGTCGATGTCGATCTCCGAGGCGTTGTCGAGGAAGCGGTCCAGCAGCACCGGCGAATCGTGGCTGACCTTGACCGCCTCGCGCATGTAGCGGGCCAGGTCGGCGTCGGCATGCACCACCTCCATCGCCCGCCCGCCCAGGACGTAGCTGGGGCGCACGACCAGCGGGTAGCCGATCTCGCGCGCCTGCGCCAGCGCCTCTTCGGCGCTGCGCGCGGTGCGGTTCGGCGGCTGCTTCAGGCCCAGGCGCTCGACCAGCTTCTGGAAGCGCTCGCGGTCCTCGGCCAGGTCGATCGAATCCGGCGAGGTGCCGATGATCGGCACCCCGTTCGCCTCTAGCGCCTTGGCCAGCTTCAGCGGGGTCTGGCCGCCGTACTGCACGATCACCCCGACCGGCTTCTCCAGCTCGACGATCTCCAGCACGTCCTCGAGCGTGAGCGATTCGAAGTACAGGCGGTCGGAAGTGTCGTAATCGGTGCTCACGGTTTCCGGGTTGCAGTTGACCATGATGGTCTCGTACCCGTCCTCGCGCAGCGCCAGCGCGGCGTGCACGCAGCAATAGTCGAACTCGATGCCCTGCCCGATGCGGTTGGGGCCGCCGCCGAGCACCATGATCTTCCTGCGGTCGCTCGGGTTGGCCTCGCACTCCTCCTCGTAGGTCGAGTAAAGGTAGGCGGTGGGCGTGGCGAATTCGCCGGCGCAGGAATCCACCCGCTTGTACACCGGGCGCACGCCAAAGGCCTTGCGCAGCGCGCGCACCGCGCCCTCGTTGGTGCCGGTGAGCTCGGCGATGCGGGCGTCGGAAAAGCCCATCCGCTTGAGCACGCGCAGGTGCGCCGCGTCGAGCCCGTCCAGGCCGCGCTGGGCGATGTCCTGCTCCGCCGCGACCAGTTCCTCGATCTGGTCGAGGAACCAGGGATCGACGAACGACAGCGCGTACACGTCTTCCACCGACATCCCGGCGCGGAACGCGTCGGCGACGTGGAACAGGCGCTCGGGGCCCGGTTCCTTGAGCTCGCGGCGCAGGCGCACCAGGTCGTCCTCGCTCGACAGGTCCAGCCCGGTCGGGTCCAGCCCGGTCTTGCCGGTCTCCAGCCCCCGCAGCGCCTTCTGCAGCGACTCCTGGAAGGTGCGCCCCATCGCCATCACCTCGCCCACGGACTTCATCTGGGTGGTCAGGCGCGCATCAGCGGCCGGGAACTTCTCGAAGGCGAAGCGCGGGATCTTGGTGACGACATAGTCGATCGCCGGCTCGAACGAGGCCGGGGTGGCGCCGCCGGTGATCTCGTTCTTCAGCTCGTCCAGCGTGTAGCCAACCGCGAGCTTGGCGGCCACCTTCGCGATCGGGAAGCCGGTGGCCTTGGACGCCAGCGCCGAGGAACGCGACACCCGCGGGTTCATCTCGATCACCACGACCCTGCCGGTGCTGGCGTTGATGCCGAACTGCACGTTGGAACCGCCGGTGTCCACCCCGATCTTGCGCAGGACCGCGATCGAGGCATCGCGCAGGCGCTGGTATTCCTTGTCGGTGAGGGTCTGCGCCGGGGCGACGGTGATGCTGTCGCCGGTGTGCACGCCCATCGGGTCGAGGTTCTCGATCGAGCAGACGATGATGCAGTTGTCCGCGGTGTCGCGGACCACCTCCATCTCGAATTCCTTCCAGCCCAGCACCGATTCCTCGACCAGCACCTCGCCGACCGGCGAGAGCTCGAGGCCGCGCTTGATGATCTCCTCGAACTCCTCGCGGTTGTAGGCGATGCCGCCACCGCTGCCACCCAGGGTGAAGCTGGGGCGGATGATCGTCGGATAGCCGACCTTGGCCTGGATCTCCAGCGCCTGCTCGAAGCTGCGCGCAACCTCGGCCTTCGGGCATTCCAGACCGATCTCGCCCATCGCCACCCGGAACAGCTCGCGGTCCTCGGCCATGCGGATGGCCTCGCGCCGCGCGCCGATCAACTCGACGCCGTACTTCTCCAGCACCCCGTTGTCGGCAAGGTCGAGCGCGCAGTTGAGCGCGGTCTGGCCGCCCATCGTCGGCAGCAGCGCGTCGGGCCGCTCCTTGGCGATGATCTTCTCGACCGTGGGCCAGTTGATCGGCTCGATGTAGACGGCGTCGGCCATCTCCGGGTCGGTCATGATCGTGGCCGGATTGCTGTTGACCAGCACCACGCGGTAGCCCTCGTCGCGCAGCGCCTTGCAGGCCTGCGCCCCGGAGTAGTCGAACTCGCAGGCCTGGCCGATCACGATCGGCCCGGCGCCGATGATCAGCACGGTCTTGATGTCGGTGCGCTTTGGCATGGTCGTGCGTTCGCCCTTGGCTGGGGGCCGGTTGCCCGGCCCCAGTGGATCAGTTCTTGCTGCCGATGTACTTGTCGAAGAAGGCCTGCATCTGCGTGTACAGCCGGACCTGGTTGTCGTAGTCGTAGAAGCCGTGGCCTTCCTTCGGCTCCAGGATGTCCACCTCGATCGGCTTGCCGGCCTTGGCCAGGGCGTCCTTCAGCGCGCGGTACTGCGACGGCGGCACGCGCTCGTCCTTGCCGCCCTGCACCAGCATCACCGGCACGTTGATGCGGTCGATGTTGAACACCGCGGACTGCGCCTGCAGCTCCGACGCGGACTCGGGCAGCACCCGCGCCAGGTAGTTGCGGCCCGACGCGTCGCGCGGGATGTCGCCATCGGTCTTCATCAGCGGCAGGCTGTAGACGCCGACGTAGCCCACCGTGCACTTGTACTTGGTGGGATTGCGCACCACGCTCATCAGTGCGCCATAACCGCCGTAGGACGCGCCATAGGTGCACACGCGGCCGCCGTCGGCGATCCCCTCGCGCACCGCCCAGTCGACGGCATCGGTCATGTCGTCGATCATGGTGGTGCCCCAGTTGCGGTAGCCCAGGCGCTCGAACTTGTTGCCATAGCCGCCGGAGCCGCGGAAGTTCACCTGCAGCACCGCATAGCCGCGGTTGGCGAGGAACTGGACTTCCGGGTTGAAGCCCCACATGTCGCGCGGGCCGTGCGGGCCGCCATGCGGATTCAGGATCAGCGGCAGCTTCTTTCCGTTGCTGTTGCGCGGGATGGTGATGTAGCCGTGCAGCGGCGTGCCGTCGCGCGCCTTCAGGGTGATCGGGCGCATCTCCGACATCTCGGACGGCTTGATCCAGCTCATCGCCGCCAGCAGGAAGGTGACCTTGCCGGCCTGCTTGTCGTACAGGTAGTAGCTGCCCGGGTCGATGTCGCTGTAGGCGTTCAGCAGGATGTAGCGGCCGTCGCGGCTGCTGCCGCGGAACGCCACCGCATGCTCCGGGAAGGCATTGATCAGGCCGGCGTAGACCTTGGTCTCGGGATGCTCCTTGTTGACGAAGTCGTAGCCCGGCACGCCATCGGCGTAGGCCACCGCCAGCAGCGTCTTGTCGTCGCTGGCCATCAGGAAGCGTCCCGGCGCGACATTCGGATTGCTGCTCAGCGGCGTTGCCTTGTCGGTCTCGGCATCGACGAGCACGACCTGTTCCGGTTCTCCGTCGGCACTGACCTGGAACAGCACGTTGCGCTCGGAGGCATCGAGGGTGAGCGGCGTGCGCACCGAACCGCCCATCGGCGCACGGTGGATCTCGGTCCATCCGCTGCCGTTGCGCCGCAGGGTCACGCTGTCGCGGTTCTCCTCCATCCCCATCGCGTAGCGGACCGCCCCTTTCGAATCCACCAGGAAGGTGCCGAAGCGCAGCGGCGCGGTCGCCACGGTGCGGGTCTGGCCGTCGTAGACGTCCATGCTGAACAGGAACGCGCTTTCGATCGAACGGGCGACCAGGATCCGGCGCGGGTCGGCATCCAGCAGGTCGACTACCTGGTAGTAGCCGCCGTTGGGGATGTCGGTGCGCTTGCTGCCATCGACATTCGACGCATACACGTCCGGCGTGCCGACCCGGAAGTCGAAGCGGCCCACCTTGCGGCTGACGTACATGAAGAAGCGTTCGTCGTTCACCCACATGACGCGGTCGATGTGGCGCATCGAACCGTAGTCCCACTTGCCGACCAGCTTCATGTCGGCGACGCGGAACGCCGCCAGCACGGTGCGGTCCTCCTGCGGCACCGAGACCGTGATGTATTCGCCCGTCGGCGACAGCGAGACGTTGCTGAACTCCGGGTCCTTGAAGAAGTCCCCGACCGGCACTTCACGGGCAAACAGCGTCGCCGGCAGCAATGCCAGCAGCATGAGCAGCTTGAACAGATGGCGCATTGAACCCCCTCCCGGGTCGTGTGTGTTCCGCAAGGCCCGGATCACGCGCCGGTCCGGCGGGTGCGTTCCATCGCGCGGATGAAGCGGTCGAACAACGGGGCAACGTCGTGCGGGCCTGGCGCCGCCTCCGGATGCCCCTGGAAACTGAAGGCCGGGGCATCGGTCAGTTCGATGCCCTGGTTGGTGCCGTCGAACAGCGAGCGGTGGGTGACCCGCACGTTGGCCGGCAAGGTGGCTTCGTCGATGCAGAAGCCGTGGTTCTGCGAGGTGATCAGCACCTGCGCGGGGCCGTCCGGACCGGCCAGCGCCTGCACCGGGTGGTTGGCGCCATGGTGGCCATGGGTCATCTTCATGCTGCGCGCGCCGGCAGCAAGGCCTAGCAGCTGGTGCCCGAGGCAGATGCCGAACAGCGGCAGCTTGCGCGCGGTGAATTCGCGGATGGCGGCGATCGCGTAATCGCAGGGCTCAGGATCGCCAGGGCCGTTGGACAGGAACACCCCGTCGGGCGCCATCGCCAGCACCTCGTTGGCGGGCGTCTGCGCCGGCACCACATGGACGTCGCAGCCGCGCTCGGCCAGCATGCGCAGGATGTTGCGCTTGGCGCCGAAATCATAGGCCACTACCTTGTAGCGCGGCTCCGGCGCGATGAAGACATCGCGGTCCAGGTCCAGCGGGCCCTCGTTCCAGCGATACGGCGTCGTGGTCGAGACGACCTTGGCCAGGTCCATCCCCTTCAGGCCGGGGAACTTGCGCGCGGCTTCCAGCGCCTTGTCGACATCCAGCGTCTCGCCGGGCGCGGAGGCCGCCAACAGCGCCCCCGACATGCTGCCGCGCTCGCGCAGCAGGCGGGTCAGCTTGCGGGTGTCGATTCCGGCAATCGCAACCACGCCCTGCGCCTGCAGCCACTGCGGCAGCGGCACCTCGCTGCGCCAGCTGCTGGGCCGGCGCGGGACGTCGCGCACGATCAGGCCGGCAGCCCATGCGCGGTCGGATTCGTCGTCCTGCGGGGTGCAGCCGGTGTTGCCGATGTGCGGGTAGGTCAGGGTCACCAGCTGGCGTGCGTAGGACGGATCGGTCAGCACTTCCTGGTAGCCGGTCATCGCGGTGTTGAACACCACTTCGCCAACCGAGAGGCCGCTTGCGCCCACGGACTGGCCCTCGAAGACCGTGCCGTCTTCAAGCACGAGGATTGCGGGTAGGTTCAAAGGCGTCGCCCTGCGTGGGGTTGCAAGAAAGCGCCGATACGGGCGAGGCCGTTCGGAGCGGGGTGTCAGGCGAGCGGGAATTGTACCGGCAAGGCACCCTGGGTGCCAGCCCGAGGCGTTCAGTCGAGCAGGTCGCGCAGCTGGTAGCGGCCGGGTCCGCGACCGTGCAACCGGCGCGCCACGTGCAGCGCGCCACGCGCGAAGATGTCGCGGTTGCCGGCGCGGTGCACAAGCTCGATGCGCTCGCCCATCCCGGCGAACTGCACGATGTGTTCGCCGACGATGTCGCCGGCGCGCAGCGAGGCATAACGCGGCTGCGCGCCGCCCTCCTCCGCCGCGGCGCCCAGCGTCAGCGCGGTGCCTGACGGGGCGTCCAGCTTGCGCGCGTGGTGCGCCTCGACGATGTCGCAGTCCCAGCCCGGCAGCGCGCGGGCCGCGCGCTCGACCAGGTCATGCAGGAGCGCCACCCCGAGGCTGAAATTGCTGGCCCACACCACCGGGATCCGGCCGGATGCCTGCTCCAGCGCATCCAGCTGCGCCGGCGACAGCCCGGTGGTGCCGGATACCAGCGGCTTGCCACGCTTGCTGCAGACGGCAAGCACCGCATCGAAGCCTTCCGGCAGGCTGAAGTCGACCGCGACGTCGAAATCCGGCACGCCGGCAAGTTCGCTGGCGGCGAACTGCGGCACTCCATCGACCACCCGCGCCCGAACCCGGCGCGCAACCGCCGCGACGATGCTGCAGCCGGAATCCGGATCGCCACACAGGCGCTGCAGGGCCTGGCCCATGCGCCCGTTGGCACCATGCAGGAGGAGTCGCACGCGCGTGTCCATGCCCGGCAGGCTAACCAGCGCGGCGCGCTGCTACAACTGTCGGACGGTCAGGTCCCCACGGCGCTGCGCAGGCGTTCGGCTACTTCATGCATCGCGCCTTCGAACGGGGTGTCGCCTTCGCGCAGCTGGGCCTTGCCCAGCTTCTCCATCGCCGCCAGCTCCTCCACCGAGGCCACCAGCACGCGGATGCCCCGGCGATTGACCAGCAGCAGGCGCCCGGAGATCGGGCTGACCCAGGAGACCTTGGCGGGCTCCATGCGGCCGGTGGCGGTGGCCAAGTTCAGCCAGCTGCCCACCTTGAGCGTGCGCATCTGCTCCAGCGCCGACGCATCGTAGTCCAGCCGGTCGGTCCCGCCGACCAGTGCGAGCTCGGATGCATGGGCCTCCGGCCGGATCGGCTCGGGCGCCAAGACCTGCTCCGGCATCCGGCTGGTGTTCTCGGTGGCGCGCTCGCCCTTGGACAGGCGCGCGATCGCATCCTCCACCAGGTCCAGCGCGCCCTGCGCCGCGACGCCCACGCAGCCGGAACTGGCGAGGATCGTCTCCAGCTGTGCCCGCGGGAGCGCCGGCAGGTCGGCCGGATTGGCGCCCAGCTCCGCATAGTCGAAGGCCAGCAGGATCGCGTCGATCGCAGTGAGCGCCTCGTCATACGCAAGCGCAGACCGGCCTTCGCGCAGCACCACCTGGGTGAGGTGGTGGGCGGCGTAGCGGGTGAGGAACTCGTCGATCACGCGCGGCAGCTGGCGCGCGCCGCGGCGGGGCTCCATGTCGCTGCGCACCTGCAGCCGCGCCTGCTCGAGCTTTTCCCGCCCGTGCTGGGTCTCGGCGGCACGCTTCTCCGCCAGCTCGGCACGCTTGCGGTGCTGCGCCATGTAGCCGCGCAGCTCCTGCTCCAGCATCTCGAAGATCGCCACGTCCTCGTTGAACTCGGCGACCAGGCGTTCGATCACATCATCGACGCGCTCGAGCAGCTGGCGCTCCTGCGGGGCTTCGCCATGGTTGCCCTCGCAGGCCTCGGCCACGGTGTTGAGCAGCCGCCGCGCCGGATGCTGGCGCGAGAGGAACATGCGGCGGTCGGCCACCGCGACCTTGACGTAGGGCACCAGCATCCGCCCGATCTTGTGCCGTACCTGGCTGTCGTACTGCGGCCCATCCAGGAGGACGTCGAACAGCAGTGCGACCAGGTCGACGGCGTCCTCGTCCAGGCCATCCAACTGGAGGTTGTCGCCGGGGACGCCGATCTTGCGTGCGCCGCGCACCACCTGCTGGCGCAGCTGCTGCCCCAGCGGGAGCTCGCCGCCGCTCACCGGATCCATGCGCATGCCGCCGGGTTCGCGCTGCAGCAGGTTCAGCACCGACAGGAGGTCGCGCGATGTCAGTACCCGGGCAGGCCCAGCATCGGGTTCTGGTACCGCGCCGGCGGGGGCCGCGACTGCGCGCCAGCCCCGCAGCAGGCCCAGCAGCCCGGTGAACAACGCCTGGTCCGCCGGGCTGATGTCCTCGCCGACCGGATAGGACGCTGCCGGTTGACGCGGATCCGCAGCTCCCGGGGCAGGCTCTCCACGTGGCGCGGGGGCAGGCGCGGGTTCGGCCTGGGCGACCGGGCGCAGGGTCGGAAGGATCCCTGCCCTCACCAGCGTCGCATTGCTACTGTCGTAGACGGCGGGAAGCACTGCCTGCAGCTCGCGCTCGAGGAACTTGAACACCACGATCCTGATCGCGGTGTCCAGCGGCATCCCGTCCATTGCATTCGCCAGCGCGGTGGCGACGAAGCGCGGCGACATCGGGTTGGCGGCAGGCGCAAGCTCGCCCTGCTGCCCGTACAGCCTCGGTATCCGGTGCGCGAGCAGTTCCAGCGCCGGTGCGTGCTGGCGGGTGAGGCTCTCGGCCAGCTGTTCGGTGGCCAGTTGCTCCTCCAACCCTTCCTCCGACAGCAGGCTCAGGGCCCGTGCGCCCACCTGCTTGGCTTCGGGCTGGCCTTGGCGCAGCCCGCGGAAACCGACCAGGAGGGTCTGCTCGAAGCGCTTCAGGAGCTGCGCACGGACCTGCCGCAGGTCGCGCAGCGCGGTAAGCCCCAGGGACTCGTCGCCGGTCTGACTGCGATCGAACAGGTAGTCGTCGACGCGCCCCAAAGCGCGATCCAGCGCGGGGACGACGGCTGGAACCAGTTGGGCCTGTAGCGCATCCAGCAGCCGCGGGCCGGAGGTTGGCGGATGGGCAACCGGATCGGGCGCGTGGGGGTTGTGTGTCACGGGAAGCTCGGGGGAGGTGCGACGCCCCAAACCATACAGCTTCCGTGCGGCACGGTGTGGTGATTCAGGTCAGGAAATGCGCGGGATCCCCGGTCAGGACACCATCCGGTCCCAGAACCCGCGGACACCATCCAGGAAGGTGGCCGAACGCGGCGAATGCCGCCGGGCGTCCTCGCCGCTGAAACTGGCCTCGAACTGCTCCAGCAATTCGCGCTGTTCGGGGGTCAGGTTGACCGGTGTCTCCACTACCACCTTGCAGTAGAGGTCGCCGGGCTGGCGGCTGCGGACGGACTTGACGCCCTTGTCGCGCAACCGGAACACCTTCCCGGTCTGGGTTTCCGCCGGGATCCGCAGTTCGACGTCGCCTCCCAGCGTGGGCACGCGCACGGTGTCGCCGAGCGCGGCCTGCGAGATGCGGATGGGCACCTCGCACTGCAGGTCGTCGCCATCGCGCTGGAAGAACTCGTGCGGGCGCACCCGCACCTCGACGTAAAGGTCGCCCGGCGGCATGCCCGGCGCCCCGGCCTCGCCCTCGCCGGCCAGGCGGATGCGATCACCATTGTCCACGCCCGCCGGGATCTTCACCTGCAGGGCCTTCTCTTCCTCCACCCGACCGGCGCCGTCGCAATGACGGCACGGATTGACGATCGTCTTGCCGACCCCGCCGCAGTGGGGGCACGGGGCCTGCATGGCGAACGGGCCGCGCTGCATCCGCACCTGGCCGCGTCCGTGGCAGGTCCCGCAGGTGTCGATCCTGCCGTCCTCGGAGCCGCTGCCCTTGCACGGCTCGCAGCTGGCCATGGCCGGTATCTCGATGCGCTTCTCGATGCCGGCGACCGCTTCCTCGAGGTCGAGCTCGATGACGTAGCCGATGTCCGCGCCGCGGCGCGGACCCTGGCGGGCGCCGCCGCCGAAAATGTTGCCGAAAATGTCGCCGAAGATGTCGCCGACATCGCCGTGGAAGCCGGGCCCGGCATTGCCGCCGCCCATCCCGTGCTCGAACGCCGCGTGCCCGTGGGTGTCGTAGAGGCGGCGCTTGCCGCCGTCAGACAGCACGTCGTAGGCCTCCTTGCACTCCTTGAACTTCGCCAGCGCCTCGTCGTCACCGGGATTGCGGTCCGGGTGGTACTTCATCGCGGAGCGGCGATAGGCCTTTTTCAGCTCTTCGTCGCTGGCGTTGCGGGCAACGCCCAGCACTTCGTAGTAATCGCGCTTGCTCATCGGGACGGCTTCATCGTGGGATCGCGGCTCCTGTCACGGCGACGGGCAGACCACCGGCCTGCCCGCCCCGTTGCCCTGCTGGCCGGTCAGGCCTTGTTGTCGTCGTCCTTGACCTCGGTGAACTCGGCGTCCACCACGTCGTCGTTGCCGCCCGGCGCCGCGCCCTGCTGGCCGCCGGCACCGGCATCGCCCTGCCCCTGGCCTGCGGCGGCCACCGCCGCGAACAGCGCCTGCCCGGCCTCTTCCAGCGCCTTGGCCTTGGCGTCGATCTGGGCCTTGTCATCGCCCTTGATCGCGATCTCGAGGTCGGCGATGGCGCCTTCCGCGCGACCGATCACGTCGCCGGGCACCTTGTCGCCGTTGTCCTTGATCGCGCTGCGGGTGGCGTGGATCAGGCCATCGGCGTGGTTGCGCGCGGTCACCAGCTCGTGGAACTTCTTGTCCTCCTCGCGATGCGATTCGGCGTCCTGCACCATCCGCTGGATCTCGTCGTCGGACAGGCCCGAACCGGCCTTGATCTCGACCTTCTGCTCCTTGCCCGTCTTCTTGTCCTTGGCGCTCACATGGAGGATGCCATTGGCGTCGATGTCGAAGCTGACCTCCACCTGCGGCATGCCGCGCGGCGCGGCATCGATGCCGGTCAGGTCGAACTTGGCCAGCGACTTGTTGTAGCGGGCCTGCTCGCGCTCGCCCTGCAGCACGTGCACGGTCACCGCGGACTGGTTGTCCTCGGCGGTGCTGAAGGTCTGCGAGGCCTTGGTCGGGATGGTGGTGTTCTTCTCGATGATCTTGGTGAACACGCCGCCCAGGGTCTCGATGCCCAGGCTCAGCGGGGTCACGTCCAGCAGCAGCACGTCCTTGACGTCGCCGGCCAGCACGCCGCCCTGGATCGCCGCGCCCACGGCGACGGCTTCGTCCGGATTGACGTCTTTGCGCGGCTCCTTGCCGAAGAACTCCGCCACCGCCGCCTGCACCTTCGGCATGCGGGTCTGGCCACCGACCAGGATCACCTCGGTGACGTCGGAGGCGCGCAGGCCCGCATCGTTGAGCGCGACGCGGCAGGGCTCGATGGTCTTCTTGACCAGGTCGTCCACCAGCGCTTCCAGCTTGGCCCGCGTCAGCTTGATGTTGAGGTGCTTGGGACCGGAGGCGTCCGCGGTCACGTACGGCAGGTTGACCTCGGTCTGCTGCGCGGTCGACAGCTCGATCTTGGCGCGCTCGGCGGAATCCTTCAGGCGCTGCAGGGCCAGCGGGTCCTTGCGCAGGTCGATGCCCTGCTCCTTCTGGAATTCTTCGACGAGGTAGTCGATGACGCGCTTGTCGAAGTCCTCGCCACCGAGGAAGGTGTCGCCGTTGGTGGCCAGCACCTCGAACTGCTTCTCGCCGTCGATGTTGGCGATCTCGATGATCGACACGTCGAAAGTGCCGCCGCCCAGGTCGTACACGGCGATCTTGCGATCCTTGGCGTCGCCCTTGTCGAGGCCATAGGCCAGCGCGGCCGCGGTCGGCTCGTTGATGATGCGCTTGACCTCGAGGCCCGCGATGCGGCCGGCGTCTTTGGTCGCCTGGCGCTGGGAATCGTTGAAGTAGGCCGGCACCGTGATCACGGCCTCGGTGACGGTCTCGCCCAGGTAGGCCTCGGCGGTCTTCTTCATCTTCTCCAGCACCTTGGCGGAGACTTCCTGCGGCGCCAGCTTCTTGCCGTCGGTCAGCGCGACCCAGGCATCGCCGTTGTCGTGATGCACGATCGCGTACGGCACCAACCCGATGTCCTACTGCACCTCGGCGTCGGTGAACTTGCGGCCGATCAGGCGCTTCACCGCGAAGAAGGTGTTCTTCGGGTTGGTCACCGCCTGGCGCTTGGCCGACGCGCCGACCAGGACTTCGCCGTCCTTGGTCCAGGCCACGACGGACGGCGTGGTGCGGTCGCCCTCGCTGTTCTCGATGACGCGGGCCTTGCCGCCTTCCATGATGGCGACGCAGGAGTTGGTGGTGCCAAGGTCGATGCCGATGATCTTGCCCATGTCGGGTGTCCTCTTGAATGCTTGGAATGTCGGGGGCGCAGGGCGCCGATGTCGCTGATGTGGGGGAGGCGCGGCGCGGCTTCAAGGGCGCGCCGCGCCGCGAAAATCCGGGTCAGTCGGAGGCGGCGACCACCACCAGCGCCGGTCGCAGCAGCCGGTCGTTCAGCACGTAGCCGCGCTGGAACAGCTGCGCGACCGCGCCCGGCGCCACGCCTTCGGCCTCGCTCACGCTCATCGCCTGGTGGCGCTCCGGATCGAAGGCGTCGCCCGCCGCAGGCGCTACTTCCTGCAGGCCGTTGGATTCAGCCACCCGCAGCAACTGCCGCTGGGTCAGCTCCAGCCCAGCGCGCAGCGGATCCTCTGCCGGCGCGTTGGCAAGGCCGGCCTCCAGGCTGTCGAGCACTGGCAGCAGGTCGCCCAGCAGGCGCTCGTTGGCGAACTTGCGCGCCATCTCCAGTTCACGCGCCAAGCGCTTGCGCTGGTTGTCGAGGTCGGCGCGCTCCAGCAGCGATTGCGCCTTGAGCTGTTCGACCTCGGCGCGCAGCGCCTCCAGCTCGTCCGTGTCACCCGCGTCGCGGGCATCCTGCAAGTCCTGCTCGTTGATTTCCTGGGTCATGTCCGGGGCTTGTGTTGCGGCCGGTTGCCGCGTCCGCCTCCGCAATGGGGTCGACCGCGGCCCGATTCAACCGGTGGAGCCGCCCTGCGCCGGGTCGAGCGCCTCGCCCAGCGCGGCAGCGGTGGCCTCCACCACCGGGATCACGCGCTCGTACGCCATCCGGCTGGGGCCGATCACCCCCAGCACGCCCAGCACCCGCCCCTCGCTGCCGTAGGGCGCGCTGACCAGCGACATGCCTTCCAGTGGCGCCAGGCCGGTTTCCTCGCCAATGAACACCCGCAGGCCGGGCGCCTTGGCCGTGCGCTCCAGCAACTGCAGCAGTTCGCGCTTCTCCGCGAACGCCTCGAACAGGGCGCGCAGGCGGTCGAGGTCGTGCAGGTCCTGCAGCCCCATCAGCCGGGTCTGGCCGGACACCAGCATGTCCTCCGGTGCCGGCGCCAGCGCCTGCTCGGCGAGCTCCACCGAGCTTGCCAGCAACCGTTCCATCTCGCTGCGGGCGTTGCGCAACTCGCGCAGCAATGCCTCGCGGATGCGCGAAAGCGGTTGGCCGGCGAACTGCTGGTTGAGGTAGTGGGCGGCCTGCTCCAGCTCGGCCGGATCGAATGCGCGCCGCACCTGCACCACGCGGTTCTGCACCTCGCCATCGGCGAACACCAGGATCGCCAGCACCCGCTGCGGGTCCAGCGCGACGAATTCGATCTGGCGGAAGGCGAAGCTCTCGCGCCGTGGCACGCTGACCATGCCGGCAAAACGGGTCATCGCCGACAGCAGCTCGGACGTGTGGCCCAGCAGGGCCTGCGTGCCGGCGCCGCTGGGAAGCTCGTTGCGCAACCGGTTGAGGTCGCCTTCCGGAAGCGGCCTGAGCTGCAGCAGCGAATCCACGAAGAGGCGGTAACCCTGCGCCGTCGGCACGCGGCCGGCCGATGTGTGGGGCGCGGTCAGCAGCCCGGCCTCCTCCATCGACGCGAGGATGTTGCGGATGGTCGCGGGGCTTACATCCAGCCCGGCGTGGCGGGCCAGCGTCTGCGACCCGACCGGGCCGCCGTCGCGCACGTGCCGCGCCACCAGCGTGCGCAGCAGCGCGCGGGCGCGCGGATCGCTGGCGATGTCGGCGGGACGGCGGCTCATCGTTCCCTTGTAAGGCCGGCCCCGCCCGCGCGCAAGCGCTTCCGGCCGCGCGCCTGCTGCAGGCACAATGCGCCACCATGCTGCGCCGCCTGTCCATCCGTGATTTCGCCGTGGTTGCCGGAGCCGAACTCGAGTTCGGCCCGGGCCTGACCGTGATCTCGGGCGAGACCGGCGCCGGCAAGTCGCTGCTGGTCGATGCGCTGGGCTTCCTCGGCGGGGCGCGCGCCGACGCCGGCGCCGTGCGCCACGGCGCGCAGCGCGCGGAACTGCAGGCCGAATTCGCGCTGCAGGATTGCCCGGCCGCCCGCGACTGGCTGCGCGAGGCCGAACTGGACGATGGCGATGCATGCCAGTTGCGGCGGACGCTGCGCGCGGACGGTGGATCGCGGGCCTGGATCAATGGCCGCCCGGTCCCGGTGTCGCAGCTGGCGGACCTGGCGGCGCTGCTGGTCGAGATCCACGGCCAGCACGAGCAGCAGGCGCTCTTGGCACGTCCGCGCCAGCTGCAGCTGCTCGATGCCTACGCCCGCCACCCGCAGCTGCTGGCAGCGGTACGCGAGGCCGCTGCGGCGTGGAAGCGCCTGCACGGCGAGCGCGAGGCGCTGCTGGCACGCGGCGACGTGGCCGAGCGCCAGGCGTGGCTGCGCCACCAGCTGGAGGAACTCGAGGGCGAATCGCTGGACGCGGCGGCGCTGGCCGAGCTCGACGCCAGCCACCGCCGCCATGCCAATGCCGCCACCCTCATCGGGGTGTGCGAGACCGCGCTGGAGGCCATGGCCGGCGACGATGCGCTCGCCAGCCGGCTCGGCCGCATCCGCGCCGAACTGCAGCGGCAGGCGGGCAACGAGCCCGGCCTTGCCGAGGTCGACGTGATGCTGGAGTCGGCCGGGATCCAGCTGGAGGAAGCCACCGCCCTGCTCGCCCGCATCCGCGACGCGCTCGACCTGGATCCCGCCGCCCTTGCGGGCATGGAGCAGCAGCTGGTGCGCATCCAGGACCTGGCGCGCAAGCACCGGGTGCCGGTCGCGCAACTGCATGCGCATCGCGAGGCGCTGCAGGGGGAGCTGGACTCGCTGGCCGACGCGGACGCGCGTCTTGCCGCGCTGGACCGCGAGATCGCCCGCCACCTTGCCGACTGGCGCTCGGCTGCGGAGACGCTGGGCGCATCGCGGCGCAAGGCCGCCGACACCCTGGGGACCATGGTGGCGGCGCTGATCGCCGAACTGGGGATGGAGGGTGGCCGCTTCGAGGTCGCGCTCGAGCCCTTGGCGGAGGCAACGGCGCCGGATCCCAACGGCGCCGAACGCGTCGAGTTGCTGGTCTCCGCCAATGCGGGGCAGCCGCCGCGCCCGCTGCGCAAGGTGGCCTCGGGCGGCGAGCTGTCCCGCATCTCGCTGGCGATCGAGGTGGCCACCCTTGGCCTCGATGCGATCCCGACGATGGTGTTCGACGAGGTCGATGCCGGCATCGGGGGCGCGGTGGCGGCCGCGGTGGGCGCGAAATTGCGCGCGCTGGGCGCGCCGCGCCAGGTGCTGTGCGTCACCCACCAGCCGCAGGTGGCGGCGGCGGGCCACGCCCAGTACCGGGTGAGCAAAGCCGCAGCCGACGGAATGACGCAGTCCGCGGTCCAGTTGCTGGATGCGGCGGGCCGCATCGACGAGATTGCCCGCATGCTGGGCGGTGCCCGGGTCACCGACGAGGCGCGCGCCGCCGCGGCCCGCCTGCTGGAACACTAGCCCCCGCGGGGCCGCACGCCGTCAGCGCTTCTTGCGCACGTACAGGACCAGCGCATGGTCCTCGATCTGGTAGCCGTACTCGGCGGCGATCTTGTGCTGCAGGACCTCGATTTCCTCGTTGTGGAACTCGATCACCTTGCCGGTCTCGATGTCGACCATGTGGTCGTGGTGCTCGCCGCGGTCCAGCTCGTAGATGGCGTGCCCGCCCTCGAAATTGTGCTTGAGCACCAGCCCCGCGGCTTCGAACTGGGTGAGTACGCGGTAGATCGTCGCCAGCCCGATTTCCTCGCCATCCGCCAGCAGCTGGCGGTAGATGTCCTCGGCGGTCAGGTGCTGCGAGGAAGGCTGCCCAAGCAGCTCGAGGATGCGCAGGCGCGGATGGGTGACCTTGAGTCCGACGTTGCGTAGCTCTTGCGAGTCCATCACACCTCCATCCGTGGGTTCAACGGCGCATGAACACCGGCCCGGCGCGGCGGCAAGCGCGCCGCCAGGCGGCGGATGCGCGGGTGTTCGAGTGTATCATCGGCGTTCCAATGACTTTGACCGGCCCGTCGATGCGCAAGCTGCTTCCCCTCGTCCTCGCCGCCCTCATCACCACCGGTTGCGGCGTGGTCTACCGGCAGCCGATCTACCAGGGCAACCTGCTGGACAAGGCTGCGGTCGACCAGTTGCAGGTCGGGATGGACCAGCGCCAGGTGATGGGCCTGCTCGGCACCCCGGCGATCCGCGACCCGTTCCACCAGGACCGCTGGGACTACGTCGCCAGCCGCCGCATCGGCCGCGGTGGCGACACCGTGGTCAAGAACATGACGGTCTGGTTCGAGAACGGCAACCTGGCCCGTTGGGAAGGCGAGTACTTCCCCGAGGAAGACTCGGAACTGGCCAAGACCATGTCGCGTTTCGGCAACCTGCCGAAGGACGACAAGAAGAAGCGCCGCCGCTGATCCCGGCGCGATGGCCGCGCGGCGTCGCTAGGTCCCTGCTTCGCGTTCCCGCGCCCGCTGCGCGCGCAGCCGGCGCGCCTGCTTGGGATCCATCTGCAGCGGGCGCAGCAGTTCGATGCGGTCGCCGTCGTGCAACTGGGTGGCCTCCGTCGCGGCAACGCCAAACACCGCCAGGCCCGCGAACGCATCCTCCAGCGCCCAGCCCGCCGCGCGCAGGGCGTCGCCCACGCTGGCCCCCGCCGGCACCTCGATGAGCGCCAGCTCGTGCCGATCCTGCCAGGCGCGCACCAGCGTGACCCGCATCAGCGCAGCCTGCCGTCGGCGGCGCGCACGAAGTCGTCGACCATGCGATCCGCCAGGCCCTGCATCCCTAGCGACAGCGCAGGCGCCAGCAGCCGGTTCTGCGGCTCGAAATCCAGCGTCAGCGACACCTTGCACGCGCTCTCGTCCAGCGCGTGGAACAGCCAGCGCCCGGCCAGCCGCCGGAACGGCCCCTCCTGCAGCGCCATGTCGATGTGGTGCGGTGGCGCCAGCGTGTTGCGGGTGGTGAACCAGGTGCGGAAGCCGCCGATCCCCAGCTCCAGCCGCGCCACCACCACGTCTTCGCCGCGTTCGATCACCCGCGCGGCGCTGCACCACTCGAAGCGGTGCGGGTAGGCCTCGACGTCATCGACCAGCGCGAACATCCTTGCGGCGGCATGTTCGACCAGGGCACTGCGCTGGATGACCGGCATCGGGACTCCGTCGGCGCCGGATCGCCGCTGAGCGGCCGGGATCGGCGAGAATGTCAGGATGAGCAAGAAGACCGGCAAGGATAAGCCAAACAACAGCGGGACCATCGCGCTGAACAAGCGCGCGCGCCACGAATACCACCTCGACCAGCGGTTCGAGGCCGGGCTTTCCCTGCAGGGCTGGGAACTGAAGGCGATCCGCGCCGGGCGCGCCAACATCGGCGATGCCTATGCGGTGGTGCTGCACGGCGAGATCTTCCTGGTCGGCTCGCAGATCACCCCGCTGATCCAGGCCTCGACCCACGTGGTGGCGAACGACCGCCGCTCGCGCAAATTGCTGCTGCACCGGCGCGAGATCGACGAACTCGTCGGGCGCGTGCAGCGCGAGGGCTATACCCTGGTGCCGACCGCGCTGTACTGGAAGGGCAACAAGGTCAAGGCCGAGGTCGCGCTCGCGCGCGGCAAGCAGCAGCACGACAAGCGCGATGCCAGCAAGGAGCGCGACTGGAACCGCGAGAAGCAGCGCCTGCTGCGCCGCCACAACAAGGACGCCTAGGCCACCGCCCGGCAAGCCGTACCCCGCTCAGCCGGCGCTTTCGCCGCCATCGCCAAGGGTGAAGCGGAACCGCGCGCCCTGCCCCGGGGTGCCGTCGGCCTCGATGGTGCCGCCGTGGCGCTCGATGATCCGCTTCACCGACGCCAGGCCAATGCCGTGCCCGGCGAAATCGTCCTGCCGGTGCAGGCGCTGGAATGGTTTGAACAGCTTGTCCACGTAGGCGGGGTCGAAGCCGGCGCCGTTGTCGCTGACCTCGAACCAGGTGGTTCCTTGGCGGTCGCGCCAGCTGTGCAGCGCGACCCGCGCATCGGCGACGTCGCGGGTGAATTTCCACGCGTTGCCCAGCAGGTTGTGCAGCAGGTTGCGCAGCAGCGTGCGGTCCGCCTGCGCGCTCATGCCCGGCTGGATCTGTACCGCCACGTTGCGATCCGGGTGCGCCGCGCGCAACTCGGTCACCACCTCGCTCGCCAGCGCGCTGACGTCGACCTGCGCGAGGTCCGCTTCGGTGCGGCGGATCCGCGCCAGCTTGAGCAGCGCCTCGATCAGTTCCCCCATCCGCGCGGCGCCCGCGCGCACGCGCAGCAGGTGATTGCGGCCGACCGGATCCAGCACGTCGGCGTAGCGCTCCTCCAGCAGCCGACTGAAGCCCTCGATGCCGCGCAGCGGCGCGCGCAGGTCGTGGGAAACGCTGTAGGCAAAGGATTCCAGCTCGCGATTGGCTTCGCTGAGCTCGCGAGTGCGGGCGGCGACCCGCGCCTCCAGGGTGCGGTTCAGGGCCTGCACGGTGGCCTCCGCGCGGGTGCGCTCGGTCACGTCCTCGACCTGCACCAGCCGCGAGATGTCGTTGCCCGGCTCTTCCGGGACCGGGGCGAAGGTCAGGTTGACGTGGCGCACCTCGCCATCGGCGCGACGGATGCTGCGGGTCAGGCGGATCACGCCGCCCTCCTCGTCGAACGCCTGCATCTGCGAGGTCTTGACCGGCTCGGAATCCTCGCCTAGCAGGTCGTTGAGGTTGCTGCCCTGCAAGGCCGCGGCATCGCGCCCGACGGTCCTGGCGAACGCGGGGTTCCATTCGATGATCGTGCCGGCGCTGTCCAGCAGCGCCTTGCCGATCGCCGAGTACTGCATCGCGTTGCGGAAGCGCTGCTCGTTGCGCCGCGAGCTCTCGGTCATGGTGATCGCCAGGCGCCGCGCCCGCGCTTCGGTCGAGGCCATCGTCCAGGTCAGGCCGAACAGCAGCAGGCTGACCACCAGGCCCAGGATCAGCACCCGGTTGACCCCGGCCAGTTGCGGCGCAGCCATCTCCTGCGGGCCGGAGAAGTAGTCGAACCGCCAGGTCCGTCCCAGCAGGCGCTTGTCGAGGCTGAGGGAGAACGCCTGCTCCTCGCCGATACCCGGGTCCTGGCGCAGCACGACGGGGTGCTCGTCGGTGACATCCACCACCCGCAGGAGCATCCGCTGGCGGCCGGCGCCGATGGCGGTGTCCAGCAGTTCGTTCACCCGGAACGGCGCGTACACCCAGCCGCGCAGAGCCGCGCGGCGCTGCGTCACCGATTCGACCGGCATCCCCGGGACGTAAACCGGCGCATACAGCAGCACCGCCGGATGCGGCCGCCCGCTGTCCTGCACCAGCTCCACCAACCCGCTCATGGCGGGAATGCCGCTGTCCATCGCGGCCGCCATCGCCCGCCGCCGCACCGGCTGGGCGAACATGTCGAAGCCCACCGCCTCGAGGTTGGCGCGCGTGGCCGGCTCCAGGAACATGATCGCGCCATAGCGGTCGCGCACGCCCTGCGGCCGCACGTTGAACAGGCCGCGCCCCTGGCGCTGCAGGCTCTCCTGCATCCGCACCAGGCCCTGCGGATCCAGGCTCACGGCATAGCCCAGGCCGACCATGGTCGGGAAGTAGCGCTCCATCTGCAGCGCGCTGGCGTAGTCGTGCCACTGCTCGCGGGTCGGCTCGCCGATGGCCGCGAACAGGGACGCGCCGCCGCGCAAGGCGACCTCGATGCTGTTGAGGTGCTGTTCGACCAGCGATGTCTGCTGCGCCGCGCGCCCGCGGAATTGCTCTTCCGCCAGCCCGAGTTCGCGCTCGCGCAACTGGTTCCACGCGATCAGCACCAGTGCCAGCGACAGGGCCAGGACCAGCACGGCCAGCGGATAGCCAAAGCGCATCCGCCTGGAAGGTGGCAACTCTTGGCTCACTTCTGGCATCCGCACAGGATACCTGCCACGCGCACGGGCGATGTACCCCACCCTGCACATCTCCCGCGATGCTTCAACAAAACGGCCATCTCCGCGGCGTCATCCGCCACCGGCCCCAGAAACGATCAGGCCACCCGGAGGTGGCCTGATTGCGTGGAACGACTGCTTGAATTGGTGGAGGTGGGCGGAATCGAACCGCCGTCCGAAGATGCTCCATGCCCGGCACTACATGCTTAGCTCGTTGTTTGATCTCGGATGTCGGCAACACAACGTGCGAGGCACACCGCCATCCACACCCGCTTTGGTTTTCGTCACCGGTTGGCGGGTCGCCACCGGCGCTTATCCCCTGATAATGACCCTACATCCACGAGCAAGGGCACAAGTGGGTTCGGGGCTTACGCCTTAAGCGGCGAGAGCGTAGACGTCGTCGTTGGCGTCTGGGTTTTTGCAGCTGGTTTAACGAGGAAAGCTACCCCCTCGGCATGCGCCGTGCGATTTCGCGACCCCCGTCGAAGCCAGTGCACCCCCGAGGATTGTCGATGTCGCCGACAGGACCAGTATAGGGCCAGGTCGACGCCGAACAAGGGGCTAGGCTGAAGGCCCGCCAACAAGAACGGGCCGCTTGCGCGGCCCGTCCAGGTGTTGCCGAAGCCTGCCGTCAGCTGCGCAGCGGCAGCAGGCGGATCTCGACGCGGCGGTTCAGCGCGCGACCGGAATCGGTGTCGTTGCTGGCGATCGGGTAACGCTCGCCCATGCCGACGATCTCGAAGCGCTCGCGCATCACGCCCTGGCCGATCAGGTAGCTGGCCACGGAATTGGCGCGACGCTCGGACAGCGTCTGGTTGGCGGCATCCGAACCGATGCTGTCGGTGTGCCCGCTGACCTCGACGATCGTCTGGTTGTACTCCTTCAGCGTGGTGGCAATCGTGTTCAGCGCCGGGTAGAACTGCGGCTTCACGTTCCACTTGGCGAAATCGAAGGTCACGCCGTCCGGCAGGTTGAGCTTGATGACGTCGCCGTCGCGGGTCACGTCGACGCCGGTGCCGGCGGTGGCGCGGCGCAGTTCGGCTTCCTGACGGTCCTGGTAGGCACCGATGGCGCCACCGGCAAGGGCGCCGACACCGGCACCGACCATCGCGCGCTGGCGGCGCTCGACGGCACTGTCGCCGCTCAGCAGGCCGGCGGCGGCGCCGACGGCCGCGCCGATCAGGGCGCCACGCTGGGTGCGGTTGGGATCGGTCGGATCGGCGGTCTGGCCGGTGTAGGTCGCGCAGCCGGCGGTGAAGGCAAGGGCGGCGGCCAGCCCGGCGATCTTGAGGGAGGTCTGGTTCATGGGTAGGACTCCTGTCTGTGGGGTGTTCCAGGCTGACCCTGAATACGTGGCACAGGCTAGGGGCGGCTGCGTGGCGGGCAAGTGAATGCCCGCAGCGACGTTAAGCCGGCGTTGCTCCTTCCGGCAGCAGGGCGCGTGCGCCGGCGGCGTCCAGGCGCTGGTCCCAGCGTCCCATCAGGGCGAGGTACAGCAGGGTCTCGAATTCCGCGGCGAACCTGCGCACCACCGCCTCGGGATCGGGAATCAGCTTGGCATCGCCGATCAGGCCGAAGTGCACCCGTCCGCGATAGCTCAGGATCGAGATGCCGACCCCCACCCCGCCGGTTTGCGGCACCCAGAACATCATCTCGCGCAGCGGGCTCCCGGCCATGTACAACCGCTGCTGGGGACCCGGCACGTTGGTGGCAACCACGCTTGCCTTGTTGCTCAGCATGTCCAGCGCCAGTTCCTGGACCGCCGCGGGCGCCATCCCCAGGGTGGCCAGCAGGCCGTAGGCCAGCAGCGGCTGCCGGGAGCGTTTCAGGCCGCGCATGCACGCGGCCACGCGCTCCAGCCGCCGCACCGGGTTGGCCTCGCC
The DNA here is from genome assembly GCA_023388715.1 of Pseudomonadota bacterium. Classification (GTDB taxonomy): domain Bacteria; phylum Pseudomonadota; class Gammaproteobacteria; order Xanthomonadales; family Xanthomonadaceae; genus Thermomonas. Next base: position 69,403 of record JAEWFT010000021.1, on the reverse strand, counting down.
GATCGGCAGTTCCAGGTAAACCAGGCCGAACTGGTTGCCCAGCTGCCGGGCATGCTCGAGCGGCCGCATGTTGACCGGGACGGTGGCGCGCAGGGTAAGGCCGTCAACCGCGTCGCCGCGCTCCTCGATGTAGCTGCGCAGGGCGCCGGCGGCGGTCGCCATCAGCACGTCGTTGATGGTGCAGTCGCAGGCGCGGCCGACCGCCTTGACCTCCTCGAGGTCGAGCGGTTCTGCCCAGGCCACGCGCTTGCTGACCCCCAACGGGCCACGCAGCAGCGACGGTGGATCGTCGGGCATCGCGAGCACCCGCACCAGTTCGGCCGCCAGCTCGCCGCCCTCGCGGGCCAGGATCGCCGCCAGCGCCGGGTCGTGGACCATCGCCATGCCGCCGCCGACCACCCTGCTGCCCAGCGCCATGTAGCGGTCGACCGCGCCCACGCGCCGGGCGACCCGGTGGTGCTCGTCCTTGAGCCAGCTGCGCGCCAGTTGCGCCCCGGGCGTGCCCTTGCGCTCGGTGTCGGTCATCGACAGCAGCACCTGCACCAGGGCGATGCCGTCGGCGTAGCAATGGTGGATGCGCGCGACCAGCGCGCTGCCACCGCGGTAGCGTTCGACCAGGTGGAACTGCCACATCGGCCGGTGGGGATCCAGCGGGCTGGACGCGAGCTGGCTGGCGAAGCGCTCCAGCGCGCGCTTGTCGCCACGGCCCGGCAGGCCGCTGATGCGCACGTGCCAGTCGAGGTCGAAGTCGGCGTCGGTCTCCCAGTGCCAGCCGGCGGCGCCCGCCACCGCCTTCTGCCGGAAGCGGGCGTAGGAGAGGAAGCGATCGCGGACGGTGCGCCGCAGCGCGGCCAGGGTGATCGGCTCGTCGAACATGAGCACCCCGGTGATCATCATCGGGTTGGTCGGCCGCTCCATCCGCAGCCACGCGGTGTCGACCCGCGACATCGCCTCGCGCGCCAACCGCGTTCCGTCCCCGTCCGCGCGCCCCTTCGCCATCCGCCACTCCGCTCCGCTGCGCCCGAGTGAATCACGGCGCCAAGCGGCGGGTCAACGTGGCAGGCGGCCGCTGGTGTAGGTGCGCGGGATGCGTTCGTTGAGGCCGACCAGCACCTCGTAGGGAATCACGCCCGCGCGCCGGGCGACGTCCTCGACCCGGATCGCCTCGCCGCCCTGCTCGCCGATCAGCATCACCTCATCGTCGTTCCAGGCCTCGCCCTCGGGCCCGAGGTCGACCATGAACTGGTCCATGCACACCCGCCCCACGATCGGCCGTCGCACGCCCTGCACCAGCACCTCCCCGCGCGAGGACAGCGCGCGCGGCCAACCGTCGCCGTAGCCGATCGGGACGGTGATCACGCGGATGTCGCGCGGCGCGGTCCAGGTCGCGCCGTAGCTGACGCTGCGCCCGGCACGCACCACCTTGAAGAAGATCACCTGCGAAGACAGCGAGAGCGCCGGGCGCACCGGGACCGTGCGCTGCGACAGGGCGGCGTCAGGCAGAACGCCATAGAGCATGATCCCGGGCCGCACCAGGTCCAGGTGTGTGGCCGGGTGGTGCAGGATGCCGCCGGAATTGGCCAGGTGGCGAATCGGCATCGGCGCGCCGATGCGCTCGAAGTGGGCGCAGGCCTCGGCGAAACGCTCCACCTGCAACGCGGTCATCGGGTTGCCGGGATCGTCGGCGCAGGCCAGGTGCGAATAGATGCCGGCGATCTCGCACCACGGGGACGCCACCGCCGCCTCGACCAGCGGCCCGCAGGTATCGCTGTGCACGCCGATGCGCTCCATCCCGGTGTCCACCTTGAGGTGGATGCGGGCGGTCATCTCCAGGCGCGCGGCGGTGGCTTCCACCTGGCGCAGCTTGTCCAGCGACGACACCGTGACCTGCAGGTCGTGCCGCAGGTAGAGCTCGACCTGCGAGCCGAAGATTCCGCCCAGCACCAGGATCGGCGTGCGCACCCCGGCATTGCGCAGGGCGATGCCCTCCTCCACGAATGCAACGCCAAGCTGGTCGGCGCCGCAAGCCTCCATGTGCAGTCCTACGCGCGCCAGCCCGTGTCCATAGGCATTGGCCTTGACGATCGCCATCACCGGCGTGCGGGTGTGCGTGCGGATCGCCTGCAGGTTGTACGCCAGCGCATCCAGGTCCACGCGTATGCGGGTCGGGCGATGGTCGAAGGGGTCGGTCATGGGCGTGCGGCCCGGTCCAATGGCATCAGGCCGCGATGATCGCAGGTGGCGCCCACGGCGTCATGCCGCCCGTGGGACCGGATCCGGGACGGCTTACTCGAAGCTGCCGACGCTGTCGTGGGCCAGGTTGTCGAAGCGGGTGTATTCGCCGAAGAACTTCAGCTTGAAGCTGCCGGTGGGACCGTTTCGCTGCTTGCCGATGATGATCTCGGCCAGCCCTTTGTCCGGCGAGTTCTCCTTGTTGTAGTAATCGTCGCGGTAGATGAAGACGATCATGTCGGCATCCTGCTCGATCGCGCCGGATTCACGCAGGTCGGCCATCACCGGGCGCTTGTCGGTACGGGTTTCCAGCGAGCGGTTGAGCTGCGAGAGCGCGATCACCGGCACGTTGAGCTCCTTGGCCAGGGCCTTCAGCGAGCGGCTGATCTCCGAGATCTCGGTGGCGCGGTTCTCGTTGTTGCCGGGCACCTGCATCAGCTGCAGGTAGTCGATCACGATCAGCCCGAGGTCGTTCTCGCGCTTGAGTCGGCGCGCCTTGGCCCGCAGCACTTCCGGCGACAGCGCCGGGGTGTCGTCGATGAAGATCTTGACCCCGTTCATCTGCGCGATGGCGCCGGTGACGCGGCTCCAGTCCTCGTCCTCGAGATCGCCGGTGCGCAGCCGGGTCGCGTTCACCCGCCCCAGCGAGGAGATCAGGCGCAGCGCCAGCTGGGCGGACGACATTTCCATCGAGAACACCGCCACCGCCTTCTTCGACTTGATCGCGCCGTACTCGGCGATGTTCAGGGCAAGCGTGGTCTTGCCCATCGCCGGGCGCGCGGCCAGGATCACCAGGTCGGTCGGCTGCAGGCCCGCGGTCATCTGGTCGAACTCGTCGTAGCCGGTGGGCAGGCCGGTCACGCTGCCGCCTGATTCGGCGCGCTTTTGCAGTACGTCGAAGGCCTCGATCAGCGCCTTGCGGATTGGCACGAAGTCCTGCTTGCCGCGCGCGCTGCCCTCGGCGATCGCGAACACCTCCTGCTCGGCCTTGGCCAGCAGCTCGGAGGAATCACGGCCCTCGGGCTGGAATCCGTCGTTGACGATCGCGGTGCCGACATCGATCAGCCGTCGCTGCACCGCCTTGTCGCGCACGATCTCCGCGTAGGCCTTGATGTTCGCCGCGCTCGGCGTGCTGGCCGCCAGCTCCACCAGGTAGGCGCCGCCGGCGACCTGTTCCGCCGCGCCCTGCGATTCGAACCATTCGCCGACGGTGACCGCGTCGAACGGGCGGTTCTTTTCCACCAGCTCGCGGATCGCGCGATAGATCAGCTGGTGGTCGCGGCGGTAGAAGTCCTCGTCACTGAGCTGGTCGGCGATGCGGTCGAACGCCGACGGGTCCAGCATCAATCCGCCCAGCACCGCCTGCTCGGCCTCCACCGATTGCGGCGGCACCCGCAGCTGCTCGATGCGGCCGTCGTTGCGGGTCTTGAAACTGGCATCACCGCGGAATCCCGGACGGGCACTCATCGTGTACTGCGCTCCCCTGCTGCGCGCCTGCCGGTCCGGTGGCGCGTCGTGTTGTTCGTCGATGGCCATCGTACGGTGCATGGGCGGCGGTGCGTTGCAGACAACACTGGGGGCAAGCTGTGGATAAGATGCCCGGCCCGGGTCGCACCGGCTGAGACTGGCCGGAAAACACGAAAGGCGCCTTTCGGCGCCCTTCGCTTGGAACCCGTGTCGCGGAATGCGCTCAGCGCGCGTCCGGCACCACGGTGACCTTGACGATCGACTCGACGTCGGCATGCAGGTGCACCACGACGTCGAACTCGCCGATGTTGCGGATCGGGCCTTCGCCCATCACCACTTCCGACTTGTTGATCTCGACGCCCAGCTGCTTGGTCAGGGCCTCGGCGATCTCGCGCGGGCCGACCGAGCCGTACAGCTTGCCTTCCGGCGACGCATTGGCGGTGACGGTGACGCTGGCATCGGCCAGCTTGCCCTGGCGCGAGGTCGCCGCTTCCAGCGCTTCCTGGGCCTTGGCCTCGTAATCGGCGCTTGGCCTCGAACTCGGCCAGGTTGGCGGCGGTGGCCGGCACGGCCTTGCCCTGCGGTACCAGGAAGTTGCGGCCGTAGCCCGGCTTCACGTCGACCTTGTCGCCGAGGTTGCCGAGGTTCACGACCTTCTGCAGGAGGATCAGTTGCATTTCAGTGCTCCGTATTCGTTAGCGACGCCCACAGGCGCCGCAACGGTTGCTGTCCGAATGGACGGGTTTGGCCGACTGACGCACAGCCTGCGAAGGCGTGGCTAGGAGCGGGAGGGCGCGCGCACCGCAGTTGACTGGCGTCAATGAGGATGCGCGCGGCCGACCGGCGACAACGCCATGCCGAGCAGGCGAAGCGTCAGACGTTGTGGTTGTCGGTGTAGGGAATCAGTGCCAGAAAACGGGCACGCTTGACCGCGCTCTGCAGCTGGCGCTGGTACTTCGACTTGGTGCCGGTGATGCGGCTGGGGACGATCTTGCCGGTCTCGGTCAGGTACTGGCGCAGGGTGTTGAGATCCTTGTAGTCGATCTCGGTCACGCCCTCGGCGGTGAACTTGCAGAACTTGCGGCGGCGGAAGAACTTGGACATGGGAATGCTCCTGGGCGGCGCGGTCAGGCGGCGGCAGCGGTGTCGGAATCGTCGGCGGTGGCGGCGGTGGTCTCGCCACCCTCGCCCTCGTCGTCGCGGCGGCGGCGCTCGCTGCGCTCGGGCTTGTCACCCTTGTCGTCCTTGTTCTTCATGATCAGGGACTGCTCGGTCACCGCGTCGTCGCGACGCATGACCAGGTGGCGCAGGACCGCATCGTTGAAGCGGAACGCGTCGACCAGCTCGTCCAGCACGGCCTGCTCGGCCTCGATGTTCAGCAGCACGTAGTGCGCCTTGACCAGGTTCTGGATCGGGTAGGCCAGCTGGCGGCGGCCCCAGTCTTCCAGGCGGTGGATGGTGCCGTTGCCCGCCTCGACCGACGCCTTGTAGCGCTCGATCATGGCCGGGACCTGCTCGCTCTGGTCCGGATGGACCAGGAACACGATTTCGTAATGACGCATGGTGGTGTCCTTGTGGATGCGGCGGCGCACGGCCGCCAGGTCAGCCCTCGGCCACCCGGGGGTGCCGGGCGCGTTCGGGCAAGGTCTCGCGCAGGCGAACGCCCGCGGAGCCGGCCATTATGGCAGCAAGCGGCCTGCTGCGGCAAGAACGCCGCGGGTGGAGCGGCTCAGGACGCCCTTGTCGCGTCGGTGGTGAAACTGGAGCCGCAACCGCACTCGCCGGCCACGTTGGGGTTGCGGAACACGAACTGCTCGTTCAGGCCCTGCTTCACGAAGTCGATCTCGGTGCCGTCCAGCTGGGCAAGGCTGCCCGCATCGACGTAGATGAGCACGCCGCCGGCGTCGAACACGGTGTCGTCGGCGCCGGCGTCGCGGGCCATGTCGACCTTGTAGCCCCAGCCGGAGCAGCCGCTGCGGGCCACCCCGAAGCGCAGACCCAGGGCGCCCGGGTCGGCATCGAGGTAGCCGCGGATGCGGGTGCGGGCGGATTCGGTCAGGGTCACGGCCATGGCGGCATTGTAGCTCCGGTAGACTTGCCAGCCTATTTCGAGCCGGAATGCAGGAATTCAAGATGACGACGATGTCCGTGGCCCAGGCGCTGGCCGGGCACGCGCCCGAGGGCGGCCGCGTGAGCGTGCGGGGCTGGGTGCGCACCCGCCGCGACTCCAAGGCCGGGCTGAGCTTCGTCAACGTCAGCGACGGTTCCTGCTTCGCGCCGATCCAGGTGGTGGCGCCCGACACCCTGGCCAATTACGAGTCCGAGGTGAAGCACCTCACCACCGGCTGTTCGGTGATCGCCACCGGCGCGCTGGTGAAGTCGCAGGGCCAGGGCCAGAGCTTCGAGCTGCAGGCAGAGGAACTTGAGGTGGTCGGCTGGGTCGAAGACCCGCTCACCTACCCGATGCAGCCCAAGCAGCATTCCCTGGAATACCTGCGCGAATTCGCGCACCTGCGCCCGCGCACCAACCTGTTCGGCGCCGTGACCCGTATCCGCCACTGCCTGGCGCAGGCCGTGCACCGCTTCTTCCACGAGCGCGGCTTCTACTGGATCAGTACCCCGATCATCACCACCTCGGACGCCGAGGGCGCGGGCCAGATGTTCCGCGTGTCCACCCTGGACATGGCCAACCTGCCGCGCGACGGAAAGGGCAACGTCGATTTCAGCCGCGACTTCTTCGGCAAGGAGACCTTCCTGACCGTGTCCGGCCAGCTCAACGTGGAGGCTTATTGCCTGGCGCTGAGCAAGGTCTACACCTTCGGCCCCACCTTCCGCGCGGAGAACAGCAATACCACCCGCCACCTCGCCGAGTTCTGGATGATCGAGCCGGAGATCGCGTTCGCCGATCTCAACGACGATGCCGACCTGGCCGAGGATTTCCTCAAGTACCTTTTCCGCGCGGTGCTTGACGAACGCGGCGACGACATGGCGTTCATCGCCGAGCGCGTGCAGAAGGATGCGGTCACGCGACTGGAAGGCTTCATCAACGCGCCGTTCGAGCGGGTCGACTACAGCGAGGCGATTGCGCTGCTGCAGAAGTCGGGGCGCAAGTTCGAGTTCCCGGTGGAATGGGGCCTGGACCTGCAGACCGAGCACGAGCGCTGGCTGACCGAGGAGCACGTGGGCCGCCCGGTGGTGGTGATGAACTACCCTGAGCAGATCAAGGCCTTTTACATGCGCATCAACGACGACGGGCGCACCGTGGCCGCGATGGACGTGCTGGCGCCGGGGATCGGGGAGATCATCGGCGGCAGCCAGCGCGAGGAGCGGCTCGACGTGCTGGACGCGCGCATGGCGCAGTTCGGCCTGGATCCCGCGCACTACGGCTGGTACCGCGACTTCCGCCGCTACGGCAGCGTGCCGCACGCCGGTTTCGGGCTGGGTTTCGAGCGGCTGGTGGTGTACGTCTGCGGGCTGGCCAACATCCGCGACGCCATCGCCTACCCGCGCGCGCCGGGCAGCGCGGAGTTCTGAGGCCATGGATGCCGACCTCATCCTGTTCCTGGCGCTGACCGCCTTTGCCATGGCGATCGCCGGCGCGACCGCGCTGGTGATCTTCTGGCCGCTGACCCTGGTGCATGTGCGCGACCGCCATCCGGTGATCGCCAGCGCCTTTGGCCCGGGCGCCTTCCTCAACCCCAGGGCGCTGTGGTGGGTGCTGAGCGGAAGCTACCGCGACAGTGGCGACCGTAGTCTTTCGGGTTTGGCCACGCCTACCCGCATCTCGCTGCTGGTGATCCTGTTCGGGATCGCGATGGGCGCACTGTTGTGGGTGGTCGGCAAGGCGATGGCATGAGCACGCACGCCGACAGCTGGTGGCTGGCCAGCCTGGGCCGCACCCTTGTATGGGCCCGCCTGCGCGAGCGCGAGGCCGGCACCGCGGAGGTCTTCGACAGCGATGGCAACAGCCTCGCCTACGACAGCATCGACACCGCGCGCGCCGCGCTGATGGACGCCGAGTTCGTCGAATACGACGGGCTGGACGAGGACGACGCGCTGGCACGCGGTTTCTCGCTGGCTGAAGTCGCGCCGCCCACCGCGGACGACGATGCACTGCTGCGATCACGAATGATCCAGCCCCTGGGTGGGCGGGCGTGATGGACCTGGGCCTGCGGGGCCGGCACGCGCTGGTCTGCGGCGGTTCGGAAGGCATTGGCCGCGCCGCCGCGCAGGCGCTGGCCGCGCTGGGCGCCGATGTCACCTTACTCGCCCGCCGCGAGGCCGCGTTGCGCGATGCGGTCGCGTCGCTGCCCTGCGTAGACGGCCAGCGCCATGGCTTCCTGCTGGCGGACATGGGCGATGCCAGCGGACTGTGCGAGGCAACGCTGGCGCTCGCCACGCAACAGCCGGTGCAGATCCTGGTCAACAACACCGGCGGCCCCCCGGGCGGCCCCGCCCACGCCGCGGCCAGCGACGCCTACCTCGACGCGTTCCGCAAGCACCTGATCGCCAACCAGACCCTGTTGCAGGCGGTGCTGCCCGGGATGCGGGCAAGCAGTTGGGGCCGCGTGGTCAACGTCATCTCGACCTCGGTGTACGAGCCAATCCCGAATCTCGGGGTGTCGAACACCGTCCGCGGCGCGGTGGCCAGCTGGGCCAAGACCCTGTCGCGCGAACTGGGCGGCGACGGCATCACCGTCAACAACGTGCTGCCCGGCTACACCCGTACGCAGCGCCTGGACCAGATCCTGGCCGACCGCAGCAAGGCCAGCGGCCAGTCGCAGGACGAGGTGGCGCGCAGCATGCTGGCGACGGTGCCGGCCGGGCGCTTCGCGGAGCCGCACGAGACCGGCGGCGTGATCGCCTTCCTGTGCACCAATGCCGCGGCCTACGTCAACGGCCAGTCCATCGCGGTGGACGGCGGGCGCATGCAGTCGATCTGAGGCGCGTTGCTCAGCGCGCGGGTTGCGCGGCCTCCAGCGCGACGCGCAACGCGCAACCGCGATCGCAGGAGAACTCCACCACCAGGGCCTGGTCGCCCCCACCGTCGCGAAGGTGGATGCGCCCGAGCACCCAGCGCGCGTCGGGCACGCTAATGGGCGTCGGCGGTACCGCGTCGGTCCCAAGCCAGGACGCGCCTCCCAGCGCGCCACCGGCCAGCAGCAGGGGCATGAGTTTCATCGGCTCCGCTCCGGGGGTTACAGCCCAATCAACGGCGATCGCGGGACAGAACGGACATCGCTGCGGCTAAGCTATGCGCATGCAGCGCGACCCGCACTGGATCGATGGCACCGCCGTACCGCCTTCCGGTGGCGACTGGCTGGACGTGCACGACCCCGCGACGGGGCAGGTCGCAGGCCAGGTGGCCGATGGCAACGATGCCGATGTCGACGCTGCCGTCGCAGCCGCCACGCGCGCCTTCCCGGGCTGGTCGGGCCTGCCCGCCGGCGAGCGGGCACGCTGGATGGAGCGGCTGGCGGACGCGATCGAGTCACGGCTGGATGCCTTCGCCGAGGCCGAGGCAGTCGACGCCGGCAAGCCTCTTGCACTAGCTCGCGATGCCGAGATCCCGCGCGCCATCGCCAACCTGCGCTTCTACGCGCACGCCGCCACCCAGTTCGCCAGCGAGGCGCACCATGGCCACGCCGGCCTGAACTACACCCTGCGCCTGCCGCTGGGCGTGGTGGGCTGCATCAGTCCGTGGAACCTGCCCCTCTACCTGTTCACCTGGAAGATCGCGCCGGCGCTCGCGGCGGGCAACACGGTGGTGGCGAAGCCGTCGGAAGTGACCCCGCGCACCGCGACGATGCTGGTGGAGCTGGCCGCGCAGATCGGGTTCCCGCCCGGGGTGCTCAATCTCGTGCACGGGCGCGGCCCGGTGGCCGGCGAAGCGCTGGTGCGCCATCCGGGGGTCAAGGCGCTCAGCTTCACAGGCAGCAGCGCGGTGGGTCGCCGGATTGCCGGTATCGCCGGCCCCATGCTGAAGAAGGTCTCGCTAGAGCTGGGCGGCAAGAACGCCACCCTTGTCTTCGCCGACAGCGACTGGCGTGCGCAGCTGGACCTGCTGGTGCGCAGCGCGTTCCAGAACAGCGGGCAGATCTGCCTGTGCGGCTCGCGCCTGCTGGTCGAACGCTCGCTCCATGACGCCTTCCGTGACGCGTTCGTGCAGCGCGTGCAGGCGCTGCACGTCGGCGCGCCGCTGGACGCCGGCGTGCAGGTGGGTCCGCTGGTGTCGCAGGCGCAGTTCGACAAGGTGCAGGCGGCCATCGCGCGCGCGCGCGCGGAAGGCGGGCGCGTGCTGTGCGGGGGCGAGGCGATCGCGCGACCCGGCTGGTTCATCGCGCCCACGGTGATCGAGGGTCTCGGGCCGGACTGCGCGACCAACCGCGAGGAGATCTTCGGCCCCGTGGTCACCCTGCAGCCCTTCGAGGGCGAGGAGGAGGCGCTCGCGCTGGCCAATGCGTCGGACTACGGGCTATCCGCCACCCTGTTCACCCGCAACCTGGCGCGCGCGCATCGCATGGCCGCTGCGCTGCAGGTCGGCATGGTCTGGATCAACACCTGGCTGATGCGCGACCTGCGCACGCCGTTCGGCGGCAGCGGCGCCTCCGGACTGGGCCGCGAGGGCGGCATGGAAGCAATGCGGTTCTTCACCGAGCCGCGCAACGTGGGCATCGCCTGCTGAGACGGGAGTGTTATGAGCGGACTTGAGCAACTGCTGGAAAACAACCGCGCCTGGGCCGATCGCGTCCGCCGCGAGGATCCGGCCTTCTTCGAGCAGCTGTCCAGGCAGCAGGCGCCGGAATACCTGTGGATCGGCTGCTCGGACTCGCGGGTGCCGGCCAACCAGGTGGTCGACCTGGCACCGGGCGAGGTGTTCGTCCATCGCAACATCGCCAACGTGGTGGTGCATACCGACCTCAACTGCCTGTCGGTGATCCAGTTCGCGGTCGACGTGCTGAAGGTCAAGCACATCCTGGTGGTCGGCCATTACGGCTGCGGCGGCGTACTGGCCGCGCTGCGGGAAATGCGGCTGGGGCTGTCCGACAACTGGATCCGCCACGTGCGCGACGTCGCCGTGCGCCATGCGGGGGTGCTGGGAGAGGCCGGCGAGCACCTCCAGCACGACCGCCTGTGCGAACTCAACGCGCTGGAACAGGTTGCCAACGTCTGCCAGACCACCATCGTCCGCGATGCCTGGGCGCGCGGGCAGGAGCTGGCGGTGCACGGCTGGGTGTACACGCTGAAGGACGGCCGCGTGCATGACCTGGGCCTGGACATCACCGCCTCCGAGCAGCTCGAGGCGCAGTACGCCGAGGCGCTGGCGCGCATCCGCGTCGACCGCGAGGATCGCTGAGATGCCCGCACCCGGCATCATCGTGCCCGGCGCGCCGTCGCCGGTCGGCCACTACCCGCATGCGCGGCGGGTCGGCGACCTGCTGTACATCTCCGGCGCCGGCCCGCGCGACGCCGCCAGCAACACCGTCCCCGGCAACGTCGCCGATGCCGACGGCAACGTGGTCGCGCATGACATCACCGCGCAATGGCACAGCGTGACCGGCAATGTCGGGCAGGTGCTCGCGCATTGCGGCCTGGGCTGGGACGACGTGGTCGACGTCACGGTCTTCCTCACCGACTACGACCGCGACTTCACCACCTACAACGCACTGTGGGCGGAGAAGTTCCCGGTGGTCGCCGACGCGCCATGCCGCACCACGATGGAGGTGAGCCGCCTGCCCGGCCCGATCCACATCGAGCTGAAGGTGATCGCCCAGTTCCAGCCCGGAGCCTGAGATGCCACTGCCCGGACCGATCAACCTGCAACGCTGGATCGACGAGCACCGCCACCTGCTCCAGCCGCCGGTGGGCAACAAGACGATCGTCGACGACGACTACATCGTGATGATCGTTGGCGGCCCGAATGCGCGCACCGATTACCACTTCGAGGAAGGGCCGGAATGGTTCTACCAGCTCGAGGGGGAGATGGTGCTGCGGGTGCAGGAGGAGTACGACGGCGAGCGCGGCGTGGTGCGCGACATCCCGATCCGCGCCGGCGAGACCTTCTACCTGCCGCCGAGGGTTCCGCACTCCCCGCAGCGGATGCCCGGCAGCATCGGCCTGGTGATCGAGCGGCGGCGGCTGGCGCACGAGGACGATGCGCTGATGTGGTTCTGCGTCAGCTGCAACCACAAGCTCTACGAGGAATTCTTCCACCTGCACGACATCGAGCAGGACTTCTTCCGGGTGTTCGAGGCCTTCTACCGCAACGATGCGCTGCGCACCTGCAACCTGTGCGGCACGCTCAACCCTCGCCCGTCGCGTTACGAAATGGACGCCGATTCGCAGGCGGACATCACCTGAGCCGCGCATGCTGAAGATCGACACCCACGCCCACTACCTGCCACGCGACTGGCCCGACCTGGCGGCGAAGTACGGCGACAACCGTTTTCCGGTCATCCACCACGGCGACGACGGCCGCCACCGCATTTACAAGGACGGCAGGTTCTTCCGCGAGATCTGGCCCAAGACCTGGGATCCGCAGATCCGCATCGACGACTACGCGAAGTTCGGCGTGCAGGTGCAGGTGCTCTCCACCGTGCCGGTGATGTTCAGCTACTGGGCCAGGGCGCACCAGGCGCTGGAGCTGCACCGCGCGCTCAACGACCACCTGGCGCAGACCTGCCGCGAGTTCCCGCGCCACTACGCCGGCATCGGCACCGTGCCGCTGCAGAGCCCGCAACTGGCGATCCGCGAGCTGGAACGCTGCATGGACGAGCTGGGCCTGCAGGGCGTGCAGATCGGCTCGCACATCGGTGAGTGGAACCTCGACGCGCCCGAGCTGTTCGAGGTCTTCGAGGCGGCCGCGGAACTGGGCGCGGCGATCCTGGTGCACCCGTGGGACATGATGGGCGCCGAATCGATGCCCAAGTACTGGCTCCCCTGGCTGGTGGGAATGCCGGCCGAGCAGTCGCGCGCGGCCTGCAGCCTGGTGTTTGGCGGGGTACTGGAACGGCTGCCGGCGCTGAGGATCGCGCTGGCGCACGGTGGCGGCAGCTTCCCCTACACCATCGGCCGCATCGAGCACGGTTTCAACATGCGGCCGGACCTGGTCGCCACCGATAATTTCCGCAACCCGCGCGAGTACCTCAAGCGCCTGTACTTCGATTCCTGGGTCGCCGATGACGCCGCCTTGCGCTACCTGCTGGACACCTGCGGCAGCGAGCGGGTGATGCTCGGCACCGATTACCCCTTCCCGCTCGGCGAGCAGGTGCCCGGCGAGGGCATCGAGCGCCTGCAACTGGACGAGGCGCAGCGGGCCCGGCTCTACCATGGCACCGCGCTGGAATGGCTCGGCCTGCCCGCATCGAGGTTCGCATGACCGACCTGTATTCCGCCGACCACGCGGCCGCGCTGGATGCCGCCGACCCGCTGCGTGGCTTCCGCGAGGAATTCCACCTGCCGCTGCACGATGGCGCGCCGCAGGCCTACTTCGTCGGCAATTCGCTGGGGCTGCAGCCGAAGGGCGCGCGCGCGCATGTCGAGGAGGTGCTGGACAAGTGGGCGCGCGAGGCCGTCGAGGGCCATTTCACCGGGCAGGCGCAATGGATGCCCTACCACGAGCTCGTGCGCGATCCACTGGCGCGGGTGGTTGGCGCCCAGCCGTCGGAAGTGGTGGCGATGAACTCGCTGACCGCCAACCTGCACCTGATGATGGTCAGCTTCTACCAGCCGACCATCGCGCGCACCGCGATCCTGGTCGAGGCCGGCAGCTTCCCCTCCGACCGCTATGCGGTGGAATCGCAGTTGCGCTATCGCGGGCTGCCGCCGCAGCAGACGCTGATCGAGGTGGCGCCGGATCGCGAGGACGGCACGGTGTCGATGCAGGCCATCGAGCGCGCGATCTCCGAAAACGCCGGCCGCCTGTCGATGATCCTGTGGCCCGGCGTGCAGTACCGCACCGGGCAGGCCTTCGACCTTGCCGAGATCGTGCGCCTTGGCCACGCCGCCGGCGCGGTGGTCGGCTTCGACCTGGCGCATGCGGTCGGCAACCTGCCGCTGCAGCTGCACGACAGCGGCGCCGACTTCGCGGTCTGGTGCCACTACAAGTACATGAATTCGGGGCCGGGCGCGGTCGCCGGCTGCTTCGTGCACGAGCGCCATGCGCGCACCGAGCGTCCGCGCTTTGCCGGCTGGTGGGGAAACGACAAGGCGGTGCGGTTCCAGATGGCGCCACACTTCCAGCCGACGCCGGGGGCGGACGGTTGGCAGCTCTCGAACCCGCCGATCCTGGGGCTTGCCCCGCTGCGCGCGGCGCTCGACCAGTTCGACCGCGCCGGCATGCCGGCCCTGCGCGAGAAGTCGTTGCGGCTGACCGGTTACCTGGAGCAACTGATCGACGCCGGCCTGACCGACCTGCTGCAGGTGGTGACGCCGCGCGATCCGGCCGAACGCGGCGCGCAACTGAGCCTGCGCGTGCGCGACGGGCGCGAAGCGGGGCGCGAGCTGTTCGCCTTCCTGCAGGCGCGCGGCGTGCTGGGCGACTGGCGCGAACCGGACGTGATCCGGATCTCGCCCGCGCCTTTCTACAACAGCCACGGCGACGTCCTGCGCTTCGCCCAGACCGTCAAGGAGTGGCGCCATGGCCGCTGAATCGGGTGCCGCCGTGCAGCGCGACATCACCATCGTTGGCGGCGGGCTGGCCGGCGCGCTGATGGCGATCCTGCTTGCCCAGCGCGGCTGGTCGGTGGACGTGTTCGAGCGCCGCGGCGACCCGCGCGTGGAAGGCTACGCCGGCGGCCGCTCGATCAACCTGGCGCTGGCCGAGCGCGGGCTGCACGCGCTGCGCCAGGCGGGCGCGGATGGCGCGGTGCTGCAGCAGGCGGTGATGATGCGCGGTCGCTTCGTGCATCCGCTGCACGGCGAGCCGAACCTGCAGCCCTACGGCCGCGACGACTCGGAGGTGATCTGGTCGATCAACCGCGGCGAGCTCAACGTGGTGCTGCTGGACATCGCCGAATCGCACGGCGCGCGCCTGCACTTCGACCACGCGCTGGAGCGGGTGGAGTTCGATGCCAAGCTCGCCACCTACCGCAACCACGGCCTGGAAGTCGCGCACCCCTTCAACGCGCTGATCGGGGCGGATGGCGCCGGATCGACCCTGCGCGGGCAGATGGCCTCCCACGTGGCGCTCGGCGAGCGTACCGAATGGCTGGACCATGGCTACAAGGAGCTGGAGATCCCGCCGGATCCGCGCGGCGATTTCCGGATCGAGCCCAATGCACTCCACATCTGGCCCCGCGGCCACTACATGTGCATCGCGCTGCCCAACGACGAACGCACGTTCACGGTCACCCTGTTCATGCCGAACACGGGGCCGCATCCCTCGTTCGAGACGGTGGACGATGCCGACGCCGCGCTCGCGCTGTTCACCCAGCAGTTCCCCGACGCGCTGCCGCTGATCCCCGAGCTGCGCCGCGACTACGAGCGCAACCCGGTCGGCGCGCTGGGCACGCTGTACCTCGATGCCTGGCACCTGGACGGCCGCGCGGTGCTGATCGGAGATGCCGCGCACGCCATGGTGCCCTTCCACGGGCAGGGCATGAACTGCGCGTTCGAGGACTGCGTGGCGCTGGCCGACCGCCTGGAGCGCGATCCTTCGCTGGCCGACGCCTTCGCCGCCTTCCAGGCGCAGCGCAAGCCCGACGCCGAGGCCATCCAGCACATGGCGCTCGAGAACTACATCGAGATGCGCGACCTGGTCGACGATCCGGACTTCCTGCTGCAGCGCAGGCTGGAACTCGCCCTGCAGCAGCGCCACCCGGAGCGCTTCGTGCCGCACTACGCGATGGTCAGCTTCATGCGCATCCCCTACTCGCTGGCGCTGCGGCGCAGCGAGCTGCAGCGCGACATCCTGGTCGCCGCCACGCGCGGGATCACGTCGCTGGACGAGGTGGACTGGGATGCGGCCGACGCGGCCGTGCACGCGACGCTCGAGCCGCTGGAAGACACTCCGGCGTGAGCGCCAGCTTCCTGTTCTACGACCTCGAGACGTTCGGCGCGGATTCGCGGCACAGCCGCATCGCGCAGTTCGCGGCGATCCGCACCGACCTCGAGCTCAACGAGGTCGAGGCGCCGGTCGACATCCTGGTGCGCCCCGCCGACGACCTGCTGCCCTCGCCCACCGCCACCCTGATCACCGGGATCCTGCCGCAGCGCGCGTTGCGGGACGGCGTGAACGAGGCGGCCGCGTTCGCGCGCATCGCCGAGGAAATGGGCCGCGCCGCGACCTGCAGCGCGGGCTACAACTCGCTGCGGTTCGACGACGAGTTCGTGCGCCACGGCTTGTACCGCAGCTTCCACGATCCCTACGAGCGCGAATGGCGCAACGGCAACTCGCGTTGGGACCTGCTGGACGCGTTGCGCCTGATGCACGCGCTGCGGCCCGAGGGCATCGCCTGGCGCCAGCGCGACGATGGTGGCGGCACCAGCTTCAAGCTGGAGCACCTGGCGGAGGACAACGGCTTGCGGATCGGGATGGCCCACGAGGCGCTCAGCGACGTGCGCGCCACGATCGGCCTGGCGCGGCTGTTCAAGGCCACGCAGCCGCGCCTGTGGGACTACAGCCTGCGCCTGCGCGACAAGCGCCACGCCGCCTCGATTCTGAACGTGGCGACGATGGCGCCGGTGCTCCATGTCTCCCAGCGCTTCCCGGCCGCACGCCTGTGCGCGGCGCCGGTGGTACCGCTCGCGCGGCATCCGCAGATCGAATCGCAGGTGATCGTGTTCGACCTGGGTGAGGATCCGCAGGCCTTGCTCGACTTGCCGGCCGATGCCATCGCCGCGCGCCTGTACGTGCGCCAGGCGGATCTTGCGCAGGACGAGCGCCGGATCCCGCTGAAGACCGTCCATCTCAACAAGAGCCCGGCGCTCGTGCCGTGGGCGCACCTGCGCGCCGCCGACTTCGATCGCCTCGGAATTGACGCCGGCGAAGTGGACGCGCGCCTTGCGCGGCTGCGGCACGCCGGGCCGGCGCTTGCCGAGAAAGTGCGGCAGGTGTTCGCGCGCGAGCGCGCCGCGACACAGGGCGATGCCGATGGCGCGCTGTACGACGGCTTCATCGGCGACGGAGACAAGCGCCTGTGCGCGCAGGTGCGCGGCACCCCGCCCCACCTGCTGGCCAAGGCCCAGTACGCCTTCCGTGACGTCCGCCTCTCCGAACTGCTGTTCCGCTACCGCGCGCGCAACTGGCCGGATGCGCTGTTGCCCGCGGAGCGCGAACGCTGGAATGCCTATCGCCGGCAGCGGCTCGGTGCAGACGACCGCCCAGGCCTGCCCGGCCATGACTTCGGCGCTTTCCGCGCGGAGATGGCGCAGCTGCGTGGTTCCGGCTCGCTCGACGCCAGCCAGCGGGCGCTGCTGGACGCCCTGGAGCAATGGGCCGACGCGATCGCCCGCGACATCGCCACCACGGAGGCCGGCGCATGAGCCGCAGTTCGAAATGGCTGCTTGGAGGTGTCTCCCCCCTGATGCTGGGCGTGCTGCTGTTCGTGGCAGCGGGCCCGTGGCTTGCGATGAATGGGATCCGCAACGTGGTGACCAGCGGCGACTACGGCCAGCTGTGGCGCTTCGTGGACTTCGATCGCCTGCGCGAGAGCGTGCGCCCGCAACTGCAGGAACGCATCGCTACCGGCATCATGGGCCGGATGGGGCCGGGCGGCACCTCGGAGGCACTGGGCGGCGTGGGCGCCCTGATCGCCGGACCGGCGATCGATGCGATGGTGTCGCCGGCCGGGTTCGTCGCCCTGCTGCACGGCAGCGCGCTGGCCAGGCGCGCGAGCGGCGAACGCCCGCCCCATGGCACCGCAGGCCGCGCGGATCCGCTCGAAGGCGCCACCACGCGCTACGAATCCCCGTCGCTGTTCACCGCGACGATCACCGACCCCCAGGGTCGTCCGGTGGTGCTCGAGTTCCACCGCAGCGGGCTCACCTGGAAACTGGCGGGCATCCGCCTGCCGGACTGAAGGACCTCAGGCGTTGGCAACGCCGTGCGGCACGTGCCCGGCGGCCACGTGGCGGCGCGCGGAATCGATGTTGTGCGGGGAGTCGTCGAAGAAGATGTCCGCGCCGAATGCCTCCAGGAACGGCCCCTTGTCGCGCCCCCCGAGGAACAGCGCCTCGTCGAGCCGCACCTCCCACTCCCGCAGGGTGCGGATGACGCGCTCATGGGCGGGCGCCGAGCGCGCGGTGACCAGGGCGGTGCGGATCGGCGCATCGTCGCCGGGCGGATAGGCCGCCTGCAGGTCGTGCAGCGCGGCCAGGAAGCCCCGGAACGGCCCGCCTGACAGCGGCTCGCGCGCACGCTCGCGCTCATGCCGGCCGAACGCTTCCACCCCGTGCTCGCGCGACACCCGTTCGCTCTCGTCGCCGAACAGCACGGCGTCGCCATCGAACGCGATCCGCACCTGCGCATGCCGCGATTCGCTGGCCTGCGCGGGCAGGATGGTGGCGGCGGCGATCCCGGCCTCCAGCGCCGCGCGCACCGAGTCCGGATTGGCGGACAGGAACAGTTGCGCGCCGAACGGCCGGATGTACGGCCACACCGGCGCGCCAGAGGTGAACGTGGCGCGGCGGATGTCCAAGCCGTGGTGCTGGATCGAGTTGAACACGCGCAACCCGGTATCGGACGAGTTGCGGGACAGCAGGATCACCTCGACCCGTGGCGCCCCCTCCGGCGCGTGTTCGTTGAGCGAAAGCAGCTTGCGCACCAGCGGGAACGCGATGCCCGGATGCAGCACGTCATCCTCGTGCTGCCGCTGGTGGTGGGCGAATGCCTCGATGCCCTCGCGCTCGAACAGCGCGTGGCTGTCCTCCATGTGGAACAGCGCGCGGGTGGTGATCGCGATGGTCAGGACCGGGGTGCTGGCGGCGTCGGGCATGGCCTCATTCTCGCGCATCCTGCGCTGCACGGCGCCGGGAACCCCGGGCGCCATTGCGTCGCCGCGAATCGGACCCATGCGGACGGATGGCGTCAGCTGGCGAACTGCTCGATCAGGATGCGGTCTTCGAGGTTGTGCTCGGCGTCAAAGAGCAGGGTCACGCCGCGGTCGTGCGATTCCCGCACCAGGACGTCGGTGACGTCGCGCACCTCATGCGAATCGGCGGTGGCGCTGACCGGGCGCTTGTGCGGGTCGAGCACGCGAAAGCGCACCTCGGTGCCGGACTTGAGCACGGCGCCGCGCCAGCGACGCGGCCGGAACGGGGCGATCGGGGTCAGCGCCATGACGTTGGCGCCCAGCGGCAGGATCGGCCCGTGGGCGGAGAAGTTGTAGGCGGTGCTGCCGGCGGGGGTGGCCACCATCACGCCATCGCAGATCAGCTCGTCCAGGCGGGTCTCGCCATTGAGGTCGATCGCCATGTGCGCGGCCTGCCGCGTCTGCCGCAGCAGCGATACCTCGTTGTAGGCGAGCGATTCCACCGTCGCGCCCGACTCGGTGTGCGCGACCATCTCCAGCGGGTGCAGCACCGCCGGTTCCGCGAGCGCGATCCGTTCGTACAGGTCGTGGCCATCGCGCGGCTGGTTCATGAGGAAGCCGACGGTCCCGAGCTTCATCCCGAACACCGGCTTGCCGCGGCCGCCGTGCCGGTGCAGGGTCTGCAGCATGAAGCCGTCGCCGCCCAGCGGAACGATGACGTCGGCCTCGTCCAGCGCGTGGCTGCCGTAGCGGGCGGCCAGCGCGCGCAGCGCGCCCTGGGCCTCGTCGGTGGGACTGGCGAGCAGGGCAAGGCGCGGGCTGGTCATGCGGCGAGCATAACCGTGCCGCCGGCGCCGACCAACCTGACCGCCCGCAACGTGGCCGGCGCGCCAACGCCGGCCACGCGCGCCTTCAGCCGCGACTCGCCAGCTGCGCCAGCCGCTGCACCGCCACCGACGACGTCGGGTAGTCAAGCGACTTCTGCGCGGCGAGTTCGGCCAGCATCGACAGGGTGAAGCGCAGGGCCGCGTCGTCGCGCGCAAGCCACGCGCCGACCTTGGCGTCGGCATCCTTGCCCGGCATCGCCAGCACCTGGCTGGTGAGCGTGCGCATCTGCGCCGCCAGCTCGTCGCGCAGCACGCCGCGCGCGACCGCGTGCCAGCGCCCCTCGACCTCCAGCGCCTCGATCTGCGCGCGCAACCACGGCTCGCGCAGGGCATCGGCGAGGCGGAAGTAGACCTTGGCCACCTCCACCGCCTTCAGCTTGCGCTCGCGGGCCAGTTCGATGATGTTCGGGCAGGCCTCCAGGTAGGGCAGCGCGGCCAGCTGGTCCGCCAGCGCCGCCGGCAGTCCCTTGGAGCGCCACGCCTTGCGGCTGGCCTCGTACTGCGGGCGCTGCGACTCCGGCAGGATCCCCTCGCCTGCGCGGATGTCGCGGAAGCCGTCGTGGTAGCGCTCCACCGCGGTGGCGATCGCCGGCACCGCGCCGGGCCGAGACAGCAGCCACCGGGTGAAGCTGCGCTGCAGTTCCCAGATCACCTGCAACGCATCGACCTGGGTGGCCTCGATGACCTTGCCGTCGAGGGCGTCGATCTGCGCCCACAGGTCGCGCGCATCCAGGGTCTCGCGGGTGATGGTGTAGGCCCGCGCGATCTCGCCGACGTTGCGCCCGCTGTCCTCCTCCATCCGCATCAGGAAGGTCGCGCCCATCCGGTTGACGGTGGAATTGGTGACCGCGGTGGCGATGATCTCGCGCTTCAGGCGATGGCTTTCCATCGCCTTGGCGTACTTCTCCTGCAGCGGTTCGGGGAAGTAGCGCACCAGCTCCTTCGACAGGTACGGGTCTTCCGGGATGTCCGACGCCAGCAGCGCCGGATAGGCCACCAGCTTGGCGTAGGACAGCAGCACCGACAGCTCCGGCCGGGTCAGCCCCATGCCGCGCAGCTTGCGTTCGGTCATCTCGGCGTCGGTCGGCAGGTACTCGATCTGCCGGTCGAGCAGGCCCTGCGCCTCCAAGGTGGAGATGAAATGCATCTTCGACCCGAGCCGGGTCGCGCTCATGCGCTCCATCAGGCTCAGCGCCTGGTTCTGGCGATAGTTGTCGTTGAGGACCAGCTGGGCGACTTCGTCGGTCATCTTCGCCAGCAGCTTGTTGCGCTCCGCCAGCTTCAGGCGCCCCTTCTGCACTTCGCCGTTGAGCAGGATCTTGATGTTGACCTCGTGGTCCGAGGTGTCCACGCCCGCGGAGTTGTCGATGAAGTCGGTATTGAGCAGGACGCCGTGGAGGCCGGCCTCGATGCGGCCCAGCTGGGTCAGGCCGAGGTTGCCGCCCTCGCCGACGATCCGGCAGCGCAGCTGGTTGCCGTCCACGCGCAGGCCGTTGTTGCCGCGGTCGCCGACCTCGGCGTGGGTCTCGCGGCTGCACTTGACGTAGGTGCCGATGCCGCCGTTCCACAGCAGGTCCACCGGCGCCTTGAGGATTGCGTGCATCAGCTCGTTGGGGCTCAGCGCGGTCACGCCATCGGCGATCCCGAGCGCCGCGCGGGCCTCGGCCGAGACCGGGATCGACTTCGCGCTGCGTGGCCACACGCCGCCGCCCTTGCCGATCAGCGCGGTGTCGTAGTCCTCCCAGCTGGAGCGCGGCAGCTTGAACAGCCGCAGGCGTTCCCTGTAGGAGGTCGCGCTGTCCGGATCCGGGTCGATGAAGATGTGGCGATGGTCGAACGCCGCGACCAGGCGGATGTGCCTGGACAGCAGCATCCCGTTGCCGAACACGTCGCCGGACATGTCGCCGATGCCGACGCAGGTGAAGTCCTGCTTCTGGCAGTCGACGCCAAGCGCGCGGAAGTGGCGCTTGACCGACTCCCAGGCGCCACGCGCAGTGATGCCCATCCCCTTGTGGCTGTAGCCGGCGCTGCCACCTGAGGCGAACGCATCGTCCATCCAGTAGCCGTGCGCCTGGGCGATGCCGTTGGCGATGTCGGAGAAGCTCGCGGTGCCCTTGTCGGCCGCGACCACCAGGTACGGGTCGTCACCGTCGTGGCGCACCACGCCCTCGGGCGGCAGCACCTTGCCATCCACGCTCAGGTTGTCGGTGATGTCCAGCAGGCCATTGATGAAGCGCTTGTAGCAGGCGATGCCCTCCGCCAGCCAGCCGTCGCGGTCGAGGGCGGGGTTGGGCAACTGCTTGGCGTAGAACCCGCCCTTGCTGCCGACCGGCACGATCACCGTGTTCTTCACCATCTGCGCCTTGACCAGGCCCAGCACCTCGGTGCGGAAATCCTCGCGGCGATCCGACCAGCGCAGGCCGCCGCGGGCCACCGGCCCGAAGCGCAGGTGGGTACCTTCCACACGCGGGCCGACCACCCAGATCTCGCGGTACGGCCGCGGCTTCGGCAGGTCCGGCAGGCGCGCCGGGTCCAGCTTGTAGGCCACGTAGTCGGCGGGGCCGCCATCCTTGCGCAGACCGTTCTCGTACGGCACGTAGTAGCTGGTGCGCAAGGTCGCGTCGATGACGTCGATGAAGCTGCGCAGGATCCGGTCCTCGTCCAGGCTCGAGACCCGGTCGAGCAGGCCCAGCAGCGCGCCGCGCGCCGCCTCGATGTGCGCATCGCGCTTGCCGGCGCGCGCCTTCTGCAGGCGCTGCAGCGCGGCCAGCGCGGCCTCGTCGCCGGCGGCAAGCGCGACCAGCTGCTCGCCCGCCTGCGAGGCACCCGCGTCCGCGCGCTTGCCCTCCTTGCGCACCGCAGGATCGAACCGCGCCTCGAACAGTTCCACCAGCAGCCGCGCCAGCAGCGGGTACCGGGTCAGCGTGGCTTCCATGTATGCCTGCGAGAACGGCACGCCGACCTGCAGCAGGTACTTGCAGTAGCCGCGCAGCATCGCCACCTGCCGCCACGACAGGCCGGCGGCCAGCACCAGGCGGTTGAAACCGTCGTTCTCCGCCTCGCCGCGCCAGACCTTCGCGAATGCTTCCTCGAAGCAGTCGTCGATCGCGTCGATCGCGAACTCGCCCTGCAGCGGCTCGACCTCGAAATCCTGGATGAAGGCCACGCCCTCCGCGGTCTCCACCCGGTACGGGTGCTCGGAGATCACCCGCAGGCCCATGTTCTCCATCATCGGCAGCGCGTCGGAAAGCGGGATGTCCTTCAGCTGGCGGTACAGCTTGAAGCGGATGCCGCGCTCGGCCCGTCGCGAGCGGTACAGCGAAAGGCGCAGGTCGTCCGGGCCGGACAGCGCGTCCAGGTGCTGGACGTCGGCGGCGGCGACCTCGGGGCTGACTTCCTCGATGTAACCCGCCGGCAGCGCGCGCCCATAGCGTTCGGCGAGCTTGAGTCCGTCTTCCTCGCCATGCTGGACCACCAGCTGCTCGCGCAGGCCATCGCGCCAGTCGCGCACGATCTCCGCCAGCTGCTCCTCGAGCTTGGCCATGTCCGGCGCCGGGCGGTCGACCGATTCCGGCCGCGGGCGCACGATGATGTGCAGCTGGGCCAGCGGCGAGGCACCGATCTGCACGGTGGTGTCGACCTGGTCCCCATCCAGCGCCTCGCGCAGCATCGCCTCGATCCGGTGGCGCACCTGGGTGCTCATGCGGTCGCGCGGGACGTAGACCAGCGCCGAGTAGAAGCGGCCGTAGTGGCTGCGGCGCAGGAACAGACGGCTGCGCACGCGCTCCTGCAGGCCGAGGATGCCCATCGCCGTGCGCAGGAGCTCGTCGCCGCTGGACTGGAACAGCTCCTCGCGGGGCAGCGTCTCCAGGATGTGGCGCAGCGCCTTGCCGCTGTGGCTGTTCGGGTCGAGGCCGGAGCCTGCCATCACGTGGTTGTGGCGCTGGCGCACCAGCGGGATGTCCCACGGGCGGCGGGTGTAGGCGCTGGCGGTGTACAGGCCGATGAAGCGATGCTCGTACACCGCCTTGCCCCTGGCGTCGTACTCGAGCACGCCGATGTAGTCCATGTAGCCGGGACGGTGCACGGTGGCGCGCGCGTTGGTCTTTGTCAGGATCAGCGCCTGCGGCGTGGCCGCGGTCGGCATCCGCTGCGCGCCCAGGCTCTTCACCGGGCGCGGCTCGCTGCTGTCGTGGTCGCGCAGCAGGCCTAGGCCGGTGCCGGCCTCGGCGACCAGCATGTCCTGCTTGCCCTGGCGCTCCACCGAGTAGCCGCGGTAGCCAAGGAAGGTGAAGTGCTCGTCGGCCGCCCACTGCAGGAACTGCCGCACTTCCGCGCGGTCCTCGTCACTGCCGGGTGCGCGGCCCTCGGTCACGCCTTCGGCGACGACGCGCATCTTCTCCTGCATCGGCCGCCAGTCGGCGACGATCAAGCGCACGTCCGCCAGAACCTCCTCGATCGCCTTGCGGATCGCCGGCATCGCCGACGGGTGCTGGCGGTCAATCTCCAGGTGCATCAGCGACTCGGCGTCGCCCTCGCCCAGCGCCTGCAGCTTGCCGGCCTTGTCGCGCTTGGCGCGGATCACCGGATGCCCGAGCACGTGCACGCCGACGCCCATGTCGGCCAGCTTCATTGACACCGAATCGACCAGGAACGGCATGTCGTCGTTGGCGATCTGCAGCACGGTGTGGCCGGACTCCCAGCCTTCCTTGTGCAGGGTCGGGTTGAACAGGCGCACCAGCGCCTTGCCGCGCTTGCGGGTGCGGATGAAGTCCAGCATGTCGACCGCCAGTTCCGCCCAGCCCTCGATGCTGTGCTGGCGCACTTCTTCCGCGTCCAGGCGCCGGTAGAAGGCATTGGCGAAGGCGCGCGCCTCGGCGAGGCCCGCCTTGCCCACCCGCTTGCCGAGGGCGGCGAGGATGGGGTCGAGGTTGGCCGCGTCGGCCGTTTCAGCAGTCGTGTTCATCGGATCGATGTCTCCAATGGGGTGCCACCAAAAAGCGAATGGCCGCGCAGGTGCGCGGCCGTCGGGGATGCTTGCCTCAGCGCAGGCCGGTCTCGTTGCGGGCAATGACCAGGCGCTGGATCTCGCTGGTGCCTTCGTAGATTTCCGTGATCTTGGCGTCGCGGAAATAGCGCTCGATCGGCATTTCCTTGGAATAACCCATGCCGCCGTGGATCTGCAGCGCCTGGTGGGTGATCCACATCGCCGCTTCCGAGGCGGTGAGCTTGGCGACCGACGCCTCGTTGGTGAAGCGCTTGCCCTGGCCCTTCAGCCACGCCGCGCGCAAGGTCAGCAGCAGCGAGGCGTCCAGCTTGCATTTCATGTCGGCGATCTTGGCCTGGGTCATCTGGAACGCGCCGATCGGCTGGCCGAACGCCTTGCGCTCTTTGACGTAATCAAGCGTTGCCTCGTAGGCGGCGCGGCCAATGCCGATCGCCTGGCTGGCGATGCCGATGCGGCCGGCGTCCAGCACGCCCATCGCGATCTTGAAGCCCTGCCCTTCCTCGCCCAGCACCTCGTCGGGCTGGACCACGTAGTCGGTGAACTCGATCTCGCAGGTCGCCGACGCGCGGATGCCGAGCTTCGGCTCGGTCTTGCCGCGATGGAAGCCCTCGCGGGTGGTATCGATCATGAACGCGGTGATCCCGCGCGCGCCCTTGTCCGGCTCGGTCATCGCGAACAGCACGATGTATTTCGCCACCGGGCCCGAGGTGATCCAGCTCTTCTTGCCGTTGACCACGTAGCTGCCGTCGTCCTGCCTGACTGCGCGACAGCGCATCGCGGTGGCGTCCGAACCGGACTGCGGTTCGGTCAGCGCGAACGCCCCGATCTCGCGGCCCTCGGCGATCTCGCGCACGTACTTCTGCTTCTGTGCTTCGGTGCCGAAGGTGAGGATGCCGTTGCAGAAGAGCGAGTTGTTGACCGACATGATGGTGCTGTGCGCCGCGTCGGCCGCGGCGATTTCCACCATCGCCAGCACGTAGGCCACCGGGTCCATGCCGGCGCCGCCGTACTCGGCGGGCACCTCGATGCCCATCAGGCCGTTCTCGCCCAGGGCGCGGATGTTCTCGAGCGGGAATTCGCCGGTCCGGTCGTGGTGTTCGGCGCTGGGAGCGATCCGCTCGCGGGCGATCCTGCGCGCGACATCCTGCAGCATCAACTGCTCTTCGCTGTATCCGAAATCCACGTCGTCCTCGGTCGTTTTCGTCGAACGCGCATTGTAGCTCCGCGCGAACGCGAAAACCCCAGCCGCTTGACCTTCGCAGGCGCGCGCCGGAGACTTATCGCCGAATCGCGATGGAAAGATATAAATGGACCTGGAAGGTTGGTCGTCACGTTTGAAGGTCTTCGCCGACGCCACCCGCGTGCGCCTGCTGGCGCTGCTGGAAGGCGAAGAGCTGACCGTTGCCGAGCTGTCGGCCATCACCCAGCTGGCGCAGCCGCGGGTGTCGACCCACCTGGCCAGGCTGAAGGAGGCCGGACTGGTGCGCGACCGCCGCTCCGGCGTGTCCGCCTACTACCGCTTCGACGACGCCGCGCTGGACCCGGCGCAGCGCGCGCTGTGGCAGTCGATCTCCGCCGGCAGCGACGATCCGCTGCTGCGCCAGGATGCCGAGCGGGTGCCGCCGGTGCTGGCGATGCGCGCGGCCGACCAGAACTGGGCGGACAGCGTGGCCGGCGACATGGAGCGGCATTACTCGCCCGGACGCACGTGGGAGGCACTGGCGCGCACCGCCCTGCCGTTGCTGGAGCCGGGCGACGTGCTGGACATCGCCTCGGGCGACGGCGTGCTGGCCGAACTGCTGGCGCCGCATGCGCAGCGCTACGTCTGCGTGGACTCCAGCCCGCGCGTGGTCGCCGCGGCGGCCGAACGCCTGCGCCGCTTCGGCAACGTGGAGGTGCGCGAGGGCGACATGCACGCCTTGCCGTTCCGGGACGCCAGCTTCGACCTGGTGGTGCTGATGCACGCGCTGACCTACGCCGAGAAGCCGGCGCAGGCGGTGGCCGAAGGCGCGCGCGTGCTGCGCAAGGGCGGACGGATGCTGCTGTCCAGCCTGGCCCGCCACGAGCACCGCACCGTGGTCGAGGCCTATGGCCACCGCAACCTGGGGTTCGCCGAAAAGGAACTGCGCCGGTTCGCGGAGAAGGCCGGGCTGCGCATCACCAGCTGCGAGACCGTGACCCGCGAGCGCAGGCCGCCCCATTTCGAAGTGATCTCGCTGATCGGGACGCGCGCATGAACCTGCCCTGGAAGGACCCGGTGCGCGTGGCCGCGCTGCTGGACGCGCTCGCGGAGCGCATCCTGGTGCTGGACGGCGCGATGGGCACCATGATCCAGCGGCACGGCCTGACCGAGGCGGACTACCGTGGCGAGCGTTTCGCCCACGGCTACGACGCGCTGATCGCCGTCGACGGCCATGTGCATGGCGCCGGCTGCGGCTGCGAGGGCCATGACCAGCGCGGCAACAACGACCTGCTCAGCCTGACCCGCCCCGACATCATCCGCGGCATCCATGCCGAGTACCTGGCCGCCGGCGCCGACCTGGTGGAGACCAACACCTTCAACTCCACCGCGGTGTCGCTGGCCGACTACCGACTGCAGCACCTGGTGCGCGAGCTCAATCGCGAGGGCGCGCGCCTGGCCCGCGCTGCCTGTGACGACGCCGAGCGGGAAACGCCAGGCAGGCCGCGGTTCGTGGTGGGCGTGCTGGGGCCGACCAGCCGCACCGCCTCGCTGTCCCCCGACGTCAACCGCCCGGGTTTCCGCGCGACCTCGTTCGACGAGCTGCGCGCGGCGTACCGCGACGCGGCGGAGGGCCTGGTCGAAGGCGGCGCCGACATCCTGATGGTGGAAACCGTGTTCGACACGCTCAACGCCAAGGCTGCGCTGTTCGCCATCGAGGAGGCCTTCGATGCGCTGGGCGCGCGGCTGCCGGTGATGGTGTCCGGCACGATCACCGATGCCTCCGGGCGCACGCTGTCCGGGCAGACCGCCGAGGCCTTCTGGTACTCGCTGCGGCATGCGCAGCCGCTTGCGATCGGGCTGAACTGCGCGCTGGGCGCCAAGGACCTGCGCCCGCACGTGGAAGCGATCTCGCTGATCGCCGATACCCACGTCAGCGCGCACCCCAACGCCGGCCTGCCCAACGCGTTCGGCGGCTACGACGAAACGCCGGAACAGACCGCGGCGATCCTCGGCGAGTTCGCGCGCAGTGGCCTGCTCAACATCGTCGGTGGCTGCTGCGGGACCACGCCCGCGCACATCGCGGCGATCGCGCGGGCGGTGGACGGCCTGCCACCGCGCCAGGTGCCGGCAATGGAGGCCGCGGCATGAAGACCCTCCCCCGCCACACCCGGCTGGCCGGCCTGGAACCGCTGGTCATCACCCCGGAATCGAACTTCATCAACGTCGGCGAGCGCACCAACGTCACCGGCAGCGCGCAGTTCAAGAAGATGATCCTGGAAGGCCGCTACGACGACGCGCTGGTGGTCGCGCGCCAGCAGGTCGAGAACGGCGCCCAGGTCATCGACGTCAACATGGACGAGGGCATGCTCGACTCCGAGCAGGCAATGGTCACCTTCCTCAACCTGATGGCCGCCGAGCCCGACATCTCGCGGATCCCGGTGATGGTCGATTCCTCGAAGTGGAGCGTGATCGAGGCCGGGCTGAAGTGCCTGCAGGGCAAGGGGATCGTCAACTCGATCTCGATGAAGGAAGGCGAGGCCGAGTTCCTGCGCCAGGCCCGGCTGGTGCGCCGCTACGGGGCCGCGGTGGTGGTCATGGCCTTCGACGAGCAGGGCCAGGCGGACACCGCGGCGCGCAAGATCGAGATCTGCACGCGCGCCCATGCGCTGCTGACCGGCGAGGTCGGATTCCCGCCCGAAGACATCATCTTCGACCCGAACTGCTTCGCGATCGCGACCGGCATCGAGGAGCACGACAACTACGCGGTGGATTTCATCGAAGCCGCCCGCGAGTTGCGCCGGCGCTTCCCGCACAGCCACATCTCCGGTGGCGTCTCCAACGTCAGCTTCAGCTTCCGCGGCAACGAGCCGGTGCGCCAGGCGATCCACGTGGTGTTCCTCTACCACGCCATCCGCGCCGGCATGGACATGGGCATCGTCAACGCGGGCGCGCTGCCCCTGTATGACGACATCGACCCCGACCTGCGCGAGCACGTCGAGGACGTGGTGCTGAACCGCCGCAGCGATGCGACCGAGCGCCTGCTGTCCATCGCCGATCGCTACAAGGGCAGGAAGGGCGAGAAGAAGGTCGAGGACACCCGCTGGCGCGAGCAGCCGGTGGCGGCGCGGCTCTCGCACGCCCTCGTGCACGGCATCGACGCCTTCGTGGTGGAGGACACCGAGGAAGCCCGGCTCGAGACCAGGCGCCCGCTGGATGTCATCGAAGGGCCGCTGATGGCCGGGATGAACGTGGTCGGCGACCTGTTCGGCGCCGGCAAGATGTTCCTGCCGCAGGTGGTGAAGTCCGCGCGGGTGATGAAGAAGGCGGTGGCGCACCTGCTGCCCTACATCGAAGCGGAGAAGCTGCGCAGCGGCGATGCCGGCAAGTCGAACGGCAAGATCGTGATGGCGACGGTCAAGGGCGACGTCCACGACATCGGCAAGAACATCGTCGGGGTGGTGCTGGCCTGCAACAACTTCGAGGTGATCGATCTCGGGGTGATGGTGCCGGCGCAGAAGATCCTCGACACCGCGATCGCTGAGAACGCCGACCTGGTCGGCCTGTCCGGCCTGATCACGCCTTCGCTCGAGGAGATGAGCCACGTGGCCCGCGAAATGCAGCGCCAGGGCATGACCTTGCCGCTGCTGATCGGCGGGGCCACCACCTCGCGCGCGCACACCGCGCTCAAGATCGACCCCCACTACAAGGGGCCGACGGTGTGGGTGAAGGACGCCAGCCGAGCGGTCAACGTGGCGCAGTCGCTGATTTCGCCGGAGCTGCGCACCGCGTTCCTTGCCGCCAACGACAGCGACTACGCCGACGTCCGCGAGCGCCACCGGAACAAGGGAAGCGGAAAGCCGCTGGTGTCGCTGGAGCAGGCGCGGTCGCGCGCATTCCGTGGCGACTGGGATGCCTACGTCCCGCCCGAGGCCAGGCAGCCCGGGATCCATGTCTTCGACGATTACCCGCTCGACGAGCTGGTCGGGCTGATCGACTGGGGGCCGTTCTTCAACGCCTGGGAACTGGCCGGCCGCTATCCCGCGATCCTGGACGACGCCGTCGTTGGCGCCCAGGCACGCGAACTGTTCCGGGACGCGCAGGCGATGCTGCGGCGGATCGTGGACGAGAAGTGGCTGACCGCGAAGGCGGTGATCGGGCTGTGGCCGGCGAATTCCGTTGGCGACGACATCGAGGCGCACGTCGACGGCAAGCCGGTGATGCTGCACCACCTGCGCCAGCAGGCGGATAAGCCTGTAGAGCGCCCCAACCTGTGCCTGTCGGACTTCGTGGCGCCGAAGCAGAGCGGAGTGCAGGACTGGATCGGCGGCTTCGCCTGCACTGCCGGACTGGGCGTCGAGCCGCACCTCGCGCGCTTCCACGCCGGGCACGACGACTACAACGCGATCCTGCTGAAGGCGCTGGCCGACCGCCTGGCGGAAACCCTCGCCGAGCGCCTGCACCAGCGGGTGCGCCAGGAGTTCTGGGGCTATGCCCCGGACGAGGCGCTCTCCACCGATGCCCTGATCGAGGAGCGCTACCGCGGGATCCGCCCTGCTCCCGGCTATCCCGCCTGCCCCGAGCACAGCGAGAAGCGCACCCTGTTCGACCTGCTCGATGTCGAGCGCCGGATCGGGATGCAGCTGACCGACCATTTCGCGATGCTGCCGGCGGCCGCGGTGTCGGGCTGGTACTTCAGCCACCCGGACAGCCGCTATTTCGTGGTCGGGCGCGTCTCCAGGGACCAGGTCGCCGACTATGCGCGGCGCAAGGGCGTGAGCCTTACGCAGGCGGAACGCTGGCTGGCCCCCAACCTGGACTACGACCCCGAGTGATGCGTGCAGCGGCTGCCACTGGCGGCCGCCGGGGTGTCACCAGACCAGGTCGTCCGGCACCTGGTATTGCGGGTCGGCGTAAGGGTCGTCCGCGGGCGCTGCATCGGGATCGACCTTGAGCGCGACCGCGTCGGCGAAGATCGCCTCGGCCTGCGACAGCGTGGCGGCATCGACCAGCAGGTAACGCCCGTCCTGCTGCAGCACGCCCAGCTCGCCTGCGTTCAGCGCCTTGAGTTGGGCCGCGGTGACATGGATGCGCTTGATCTTGCCGCCGTATTCGAAATGGCGCGCGATGTCCGCATCTGCCGCGTTGAGCGCCTTGCCGGTGAGGAATTCCGCGAGCCTGGCCCGCGCCTCGCGGCGCAGCCGTGCGGCTTCCTGCTTCTGGCGCTCGGCCTCGATGCGCTCGTCCTTTTCCCGCTGTGCGCGGATCGCATAGGCCTTGGCGAGGTCGATGTCCTCGCGCGATCGCGGCGCGCGCGATGCCGGCTTGTCCGGTCGTTCCCGCTTGCCCGGCGCCGGTGCTTGGCGCTGCCCGGGCCTGGCCGATCCTTTCTGCCCCGGCTTGGGCGCAGGCGTGCGCCGCGGCTCCGGCTTCGGGGCGCTGAATCCTAGGCCCAGCAACTGGTCTTTCAGCGAATTGCTCATCGCGCCATCGTCTCGGGTTCAGTAATGCGGGGGCGGCGGCTCGCTGCCGACATCGCCGGTGACCGGGGTGGCGGCCAGCGCGCTGCGCAGCTGGCGCAGCTCATCCAGCGCCCGATGCAGGCGCAGCGCATTGCGCGCTTCCTCCTGGCGCGCCTCGGCCAAGGCATCGCTCAGTTCCTGCAGCGCCTGTTCCTGGAACGCAAGCCGCGTCTCCAGGTCCACAAGGCGCCGCGCGATCGCCTCATCCATGCGCCGGCACCTGCAACGAGCGCCCGCGTCCGATGCCGTAATAGGCAATGCCTGCGGCCTCGACTTCCGCCGGGTCGTAGAGGTTGCGCCCATCGAACAGGACGCGATCGGCCAGCAAAGCCTGCAGCTGCCGAAAGTCCGGGCTGCGGAACTGCTTCCACTCGGTGACCACGACCAGCGCATCCGCGCCGTCCACCGCATCCGCCGCGTTGTCGCACAGCTCAAGGTCGTCGCGTTCGCCAAAAATCCGGCGCGCTTCGCCCATAGCTTCCGGGTCATAGGCGCGCACGGTGGCGCCTGCCTCCCACAACTGCTGCAGCAGGCGCAGGCTGGACGCCTCGCGCATGTCGTCGGTGTTCGGCTTGAATGCCAACCCCCAGACGGCAACGGTCTTGCCGCGCAGCCCCTCGTCCTCGCCGACGTCGTAATGGCGCTGCATGAGGGCGAAAAGATGACCCTTCTGGGCGCGATTCACCGCTTCCACGGCGTCGAGCAGGCGCGACTGCAACCCATGCTCCTGGGCGGTGCGCGCGAGCGCCTGCACGTCCTTCGGGAAGCAGGATCCGCCGTAGCCTGCGCCGGGATAGATGAAGTGCCAGCCAATGCGCGGATCCGAGCCGATGCCCTTGCGCACCATCTCCACGTCGGCGCCGACCCGCTCGGCGATGTTCGCGATCTCGTTCATGAAGCTGATCTTGGTCGCCAGCATCGCGTTCGCCGCGTACTTGGTCAGTTCCGCCGAGCGCACGTCCATCACCACGATGCGGTCGCGATTGCGGTTGAACGGGGCGTACAGGCGACGCAGGACCTGCACCGCCGCATCGCTGCCAGCGCCGATCACGATGCGGTCGGGGCGCATGCAGTCCTCGACCGCCGCGCCTTCCTTGAGGAACTCGGGGTTGGAGACCACGTCGAACGCGACATCCACTCCGCGGGCGTGCAGCGCATCGGCGATCACCGCGCGCACCCGATCCGCGGTGCCCACCGGCACGGTCGACTTGTCGACCACCACCGCCGGGCGCAGCAGGTGGCGCCCGATCGTGCGGGCCACGGCCAGCACGTACTGGAGGTCGGCGCTGCCGTCTTCGTCCGGCGGGGTCCCGACGGCGATGAACAGGACGTCGCCGTGGGCGATGCCCGCTTGGGCGTCGGTCGTGAAGCGCAGCCGGCCGGCCGCATGGTTGGCCCGGACCATGGGTTCCAGCCCCGGCTCGTAGATCGGGACCACGCCGCGGTTGAGGGCCTCCACCTTTTCCGCATCGATATCCACGCACACCACGTCGTGGCCCACCTCGGCCAGGCAGGTGCCGGTGACCAGGCCAACATAGCCGGTGCCGAAAATGCAGACGCGCATGCGCGAGGATCCTGTCGCCGCGGGAGCGTTGGCGCACCGGATGGTGCGCCAACGTGGCTACACCGGCGTTACTTGGCGGCGCCCGGCTTGACGATTTCCAGCAACTCGACCTCGAAGGTCAGCAGCTGGTTGGGGCCGATCATCGGCGGCGCCTGCTCGCCATAGGCCAGCTTGGCCGGGATCCAGAACTTGTACTTGCTGCCCACCGGCATGAGCTGCAGGCCTTCGGCCCAGCCCGGGATCACGCCCTGCAGCGGCATCACCGCCGGCTCGCCGCGCTCGTAGCTGCTGTCGAACACCTTGCCGTCCAGCAGCGAGCCCTTGTAATGCACCTTGACACCGTCGTTGGCCGCAGGCTTCGCGCCGGTCCCGGCCGTCAGCACCTGGTACTGCAGGCCCGAGGCGGTGGTGGTGACGCCCGGCTTCTTCGCGTTGTCGGCGAGGAACTTGTCGCCCTTGTCCTGGTTGGTCTTGGCGTCCGACATCATCTTGGCGATCTGCTTGGCCTGCATCTTCTGGCCGAACGACTCCATGATCTGCTGCGCCTGCTCGTCGTTGAGCAGCGCCTTGTCGCCGGCCATCTGGGTGCGCATCGCCTTGACGATGGTGTCGAGGTTGACCTCGTCCTTGATCTCCTCGAGCTGCTTGCCCATCGCCATGCCGATCGTGTAGCTGACCTGTTCCTTCTCGGTCGGCAGGCCCGGGTAGGCGGTCTTGCCGGCGGCGTCCGCACCGGCCTCGGCGGCGTCAGCGGGCTTGGCGGCATCGCCGGGCTTGGGCTGCGGCTTGCAGGCCGCGAGCGCGAGCGTGGTGGCGATGGCAAGGGCGGTGGCGCGGGTGAAGGACTTCATCGGGATCGGTGCTCCGGGTGTGCTCAAAGGTGCGCCGGGGTCGCCGGCACGTCGGAAACGAATGGCGTTGGACCTACTGCACGCCCAGCAGTTCAACATCGAAGGTCAGAGTCGCGTTGGGCGGGATGTCCTGGCCGGCGCCGCTTTCACCGTAACCCAGCCGCGCCGGGATCCAGAAGCGGTACTTGGCGCCCACCGGCATCAGCCCGAGGCCCTCGGTCCAGCCCGCGATGACCTGGTTGAGGCCGAAGGTGGCCGGCTCGCCGCGCGCATAGGAACTGTCGAACACCTTGCCGTCCAGCAGCTTGCCCTCGTAATGCACGTTGACGCGCTGTCCGGGACGCGGACGCGCGCCATCGCCCTGCTTCAGGATCATGTACTGCAGGCCCGACGGGGTGGTGAACACGCCCTTGGCCTGCTTGTTCGCCGACAGGAATGCCGTTTCCTCGCGGCTGGCGGCCTCTGCGCGCGCCAGCCGGGCGGCGGCGCGCTCGGCGGTCACCCGCGCGGCGAATGCGCTGCGCACCCGGCTCATCTCCGCATCGTCCAGGGCCAGCGCCGGCGCTGGCGCGGCGCCATCGCGCAGGCCGCGCAGGAACATCGGCATGTCGAACTCGGCGGCCAGCGCGGCGCGCGGACGACCGACGTCATCGCCCAGCAGCAGGCCCACGTTGGCGCGGTCGACGGCCGGCGCGGCGGTGCCATTCCTGCGCGCGATAATGCTTTCCATCAGCTGCTGGCTGGTGCGGCGGGCGGTGGCTGCGTCGATCAGCGGCGGCTTGCCGGCAAGCGCATTCTCCAGCGCGCGCTGGAACGCCGCCATGTCGATGTCGTGCATCGCCGGCCCGATGGCGCGCCCGGCATCCACGCCGACGATGTAACCGACCTTGTCGCGTTCGCTGGCGGGCGCCGGCTGCTGCGCGCCGACCGGCGCGGCGCATGCCGCCAGCAGGATCATCGCCATTACTACACGCAGGGCTTGCTTCATCCGGGATCCACACCAAGGCGCCGGCGCAGCGCGCGGCAGGAAGCGCCTATTGTCGATGCGCGGCCCCGACGGGGCAATCGGGCGACAGGAATACGGTTCAGTTGACCCATGACTTCAGTTGGGTCGGTACCAGTTGACATGGCCGAATTTGGTGTTATAGTTGCCTACAACACCGAACACCCCAAGCAGGACCTTCGCCATGTATCGCAGGCTCCACAACTCCCTCTTCGCCCTCCTTGCCAGCGGCCTGCTGCTGGTCGTCGGCCTGCTGGTGGCGACCCCGGTCCAGCAGCCCCCGCAGGCTCCCGCCATCGCCGCCGCGGTCGCGGATGCGATTCCCCTCGGCACCACGCGCACCACCGGCGGCGGCCAGCCACGCCACCGCCGGCACACGCTGCGGATGCCGTTCTTCTCCTTTGCAGCCCGGAACTGAGCCATGTCCGCAGTCGAATGGAGCGATGGCGCTCCGATCTACCGCCAGCTGAAGGAGCGCGTCGTGGCAATGATGCTCGACGGCGTCCTCAAGCCGGGCGAAGCGCTGCCCTCGGTGCGCCAGGTGGCGGCCGAGTACCAGCTGAATCCCATCACCGTCTCGCGTGCCTACCAGGAGCTCGCGGACGAACAACTCGTCGAGAAACGTAGGGGACTGGGCATGTTTGTGACCGAAGGCGCCACCACGCGCCTGATGAACAGTGAGCGCGAGCGCTTCCTGCGCGAGGAATGGCCGCTGGTGCTGGAACGCATCCAGCGGCTTGGCCTGGAGCCGGCGGAACTGCTGGACCCGAAGAGCAAGTGGGGTGCCAAGTGAGCGCCAACGTCATTTCCGCACGCAACCTGCGCAAGCAGTACAAGCGCAAGACCGCGCTGGACGGGACCAGCTTCGAGATCCCGGCCGGGCGCATCGTCGGCCTGATCGGCCCCAATGGCGCCGGCAAGACCACCGCGCTGAAGGCGATCCTGGGCCTGATCCCGTTCGTGGGCGAGCTGCGGGTGCTGGGCAAGGACCCGCGCACCGAGCGCGACGAGCTCATGAACGATGTCTGCTTCATCGCCGACGTGGCCGTGCTCCCGCGCTGGATGAAGGTCAAGGACGCGATCGCCTTCGTCCAGGGCGTGCATCCGCGCTTCGACGCCGACAAGTGCCGCCGCTTCCTGCACGGCACCCAGCTGACCCCCGGGCTGCGGGTGCGCGAGATGTCCAAGGGCATGATCGTGCAGCTGCACCTGGCGCTGGTGATGGCGATCGACGCCCGCCTGCTGGTGCTGGACGAGCCCACCCTGGGCCTGGACATCCTCTATCGCAAGCAGTTCTACCAGCGCCTGCTGGAGGACTATTTCGACGAGGAGAAGACGATCCTGGTCACCACCCACCAGGTCGAGGAAATCGAGCACATCCTCACCAACGTGATGTTCATCCGCGACGGCAAGATCGTGCTGGACGCGGCGATGGACGAGGTCGGCGAGCGTTACACCGAGGTCCTGGTGGATGCCTCGCGGATCGAGGAAGCACGCGCGCTGAGCCCGGTGGACGAGCGCGCGCTGCCGTTCGGCAAGACCGTGATGCTGTTCGACGGCATCGAACGCGCCCGCCTTTCCGCGCTGGGCGAAACCCGCAATCCCGGCCTGGCCGACCTGTTCGTGGCCACCATGAAGGGAACCTACGCATGAGCACCGTGTTGGAAAGCACCCCGGTCCCCAGCGCGCCGCGCACCGCGCCGCATCCGACCCACAAGCTGAAGTGGCTGTTGAAGCGCGAATTCTGGGAGCACAAGGGCGGCATCTTCTGGGCCCCGGCGATCGCCGGCCTGTTGTTCCTGCTGGTCACCCTGATGGGCGGCGGCGTCGGCCAGTTGGCGCTGAACAAGTTCCGCGCCAACGCGGACGGCATGGCCACCATCAATGGCGTGCAGGTGCCGGCCTCGGAACTCGATCTCGACCAGCTGCTGGCGTCGGCATCGGCGTCCGACCTGGTGCAGTACGCGCAGGCGGTCAATGCCGCCACCCTGCTCTCCGGGATCTGGCCGGTGATGGTGTTCGGCGTGGTGGTGTTCTTCTACCTGCTGGGCGCCCTGTACGACGAGCGCAAGGACCGCAGCGTGCTGTTCTGGAAGTCGCTGCCGGTCTCCGATGGCCTGACCGTGGCGTCGAAGGTGGTGTTCGCGCTGGTGGTCGGCCCGCTGATCGCGGTGGCGCTGGCACTGGCGCTGATGTTGGCCACCGGCGTTGTCGCCAGCGTGTTCCTGCTGGCCAACGGCGGCGATCCGGTCGCGCTGTACTGGTCGCACCTGGACCTGCCGCGCATCGTCGGGATGTCGCTGGCCTGGCTGCCGCTGTACCTGCTGTGGTCGCTGCCGACGGTCGGCTGGCTGCTGCTGTGCTCGGCGTGGGCCCGGTCCAAGCCCTTCCTGTGGGCACTGCTGCTGCCGCTGGGCGCGGGCCTGCTGCTGGGCTGGTTCGAGATGATGACCAAGGTGCAGGTCAGCGAATGGTTCTGGGAGAACATCGTCCCGCGCCTGCTGCTGGGAACATGGCCGGGCAGCCACCTGTTCACCGCGCACGAGAACGGCTACGGGATCATGGCGAACGAACCCAACGACATCAGTGAAATCATCAACCGCGTCATGAGTTGGGAACTGCTGGCGAGCCCCGCGCTCTGGATCGGCGTGGCCGCGGGCATCGCGATGATCTTCGCCGCGATCCGCCTGCGCCGCTGGCGCGACGAAGGCTGACTTCGGAATCCGGCCTTCGTCTCCATCCCCTCGATAAAGCCCGTTTCAACCTGACCCCCGGGAAACGCCATGAAGCTTCGACATTCCCTGCTGTTCGGCACCCTCGCCCTGGCATTGGCCGGGTGCAGCCAGCCCGCCCCGCCCGCTCCACCCGCGCCGCCGCCCCAGGCCAGCGCGGAGGGTCCGGACACCTTCCTCGGCCGCAAGGTCAAACTGGCGATCGACAAGGCCCGCGAGGAGCTGGCGACCAGCAACCTCAGCCTCAACAACGAGTTCAGCTTCGGCGACGGCAGCGTCCGCGCGATCGCGGGCAAGGCCAGCAAGCCCAAGGGCGATCCGCGGCCACTCGCCGAGATCACCCCGCAGGGCGACCTGCTGATTGACGGCGCCAAGGTCGATGCCACCCCGGAGCAGCACGCCATGCTGGTGGCGTATCGCGGCCAGGTCCTGCAGATCGCCGAGGCGGGGATGGCGATGGGCGTCGCCGGGGCCGACCTCGGCGGCAAGGCCCTGGGCGGCGTGGCCGGCGCGATCTTCGGCGGCGAAAAGGCGGCGAAGGATTTCGAGGCGCGGATGGAAGCGGAGGGTGCGCGCCTGGAAGCGGAAGGGCGCAAGCTGTGCGAACGCCTGGGTCCCCTTTACACCCAGCAGCAGGCACTGGCAGCCAGCCTGCCCGCGTTCGCGCCGTACGCCACCTTGAGCCAGGCCGAGGTCGACGATTGCGGAAAGGACAAGGACGGCGCGGTCGCGGCGGACCCGGCCGGGCGCGACCGCATCCGTGACGAGATCCGCGAGCAGATCCGCAAGGAGATCCGCGCGGAGATCCAGCGCGAAATGCAGGGGCAGCCGGAGTCCGCCCCCGCGAAGTAAGCGGCCCGGCGCGGCTCAGCCGCCGCCGGCGCCCTCGGCGATCCCGCCCCGCGTGAGCGCGGCGGGATCCAGCAGGCGGCGCAGTTCGGCTTCCGAAAGCCCGCTGTCCTCCAGCGCCACGTCCAACACGGCGCGCTGCTCGGCGTAGGCACGCTTGGCGATCCTGGCCGCGTTGTCGTAACCGATGACCGGGTTCAAGGCGGTGACCAGGATCGGGTTGCGCTCCAGCGCCTGTGCCACGTTGTCCTTGCGCACCTTCAGGCCGGCGATCGCCTGGTCGGCCAGCGCCCGCATCGCGCTGGCCAGCAGGCCCGCCATCTCGTCCAGGTCGCACGCGATCAGCGGCAGCATCACGTTGAGCTGGAAGTTGCCGCTCTGGCCCGCGACCGACACCGCGTGGTGCAGGCCCATCACCTGCGCGCAGACCATGCACGCCGCCTCGGGCACCACCGGGTTGACCTTGCCGGGCATGATCGAGGAGCCGGGCTGCAGCGCCGGAAGCTCCACCTCCGCCAGTCCCGCCAGCGGCCCGGAATTCATCCAGCGCAGGTCGTTGCCGATCTTCATCAGCGCCACCGCCAGCGCGTTGTACTGGCCGGACAGCTCGACCAGGTCGTCCTGCGCCGCGATGCCTTCGAAGGTGTTCTCCGCCTGCGCGAACTTCACGCCGGTCGCGGCCGCCAGCGCCTTGGCCACGCCCTTGCCGAACTTGGGGTGGGCGTTGATGCCGGTGCCGATCGCGGTGCCGCCGATCGGCAGGCGCCGGACCCGCTTGAGGCTGTCCTCGATCCGCGCCTGCGCCGATTCGAGCTGCGCCGACCACGTGCCGAATTCCTGCGCGAAGGTCAGCGGCATCGCGTCCATCAGGTGCGTGCGCCCGGTCTTGACCGTCTTGCCCAGCGCCTTGCCGCGCTTGTCGATGGCCTTGCGCAGATGCGCCAGCGCCGGCAACAGCGTGGTCCGTGCCGCCACCACTGCCATCACCCGCAGGCTGGTCGGCACGACGTCGTTGCTGCTCTGGCCAAGGTTGACGTGGTCGTTCGGGTGGATGGCGAGCCCGGCCGCCGCACTGGCGACGTGCGCGATCACCTCGTTGGCGTTCATGTTGCTGGAAGTGCCCGAGCCGGTCTGGTAACGATCGACCGGGAACTGGTCGGCATGCGCCCCACCGGCGATGGCTGTGGCGGCCTCGACGATGGCCTCGCTGCGCTCGCGGTCCAGCAGCCCGTGGTGGCCGTTGACCAGCGCCGCGGCGGCCTTGACCAGCGCCAGCGCACGCACGAACCCGTCCGGCATCGGCCGACCGGAGATTTGGAAATTGTCCTTCGCGCGCTGGGTCTGCGCACCCCACAGCGCGGACGCGGGCACCTGCAGGGCGCCCATGCTGTCGTGCTCGATGCGGACGTCGGCATCCGCGGGCGTGTGCTTGGCCATCTCCGGCTCCGGTGGGGACTGGCCCGAGCATAGCGCCGCCGCGGTTTAGAATTGCGCTTTCCCCACCCCCACGCCCGCCATGTCCGACACCCTCACCGCCCTGTCCCCGCTGGATGGCCGCTACGCCGGCAAGGTGGACGCGTTGCGCCCGATCTTCTCGGAGTACGGCCTGATCCGGGCGCGGGTCAAGGTGGAAGTGGAGTGGCTGTTCGCGCTGGCGGACGCACCCGGCGTCCCCGAGCTTGCACCGTTCTCCGCGAACGCCGCGGCGCGCCTGCGTGCGCTGGCAGATGGTTTGTCGGTCGAGCACGCGGCGCGGGTCAAGGCGATCGAGGCGACCACCAACCACGACGTCAAGGCGGTCGAATACTTCATCAAGGAACAGCTGAAGGACGACGCCGAGCTTGTCCCGGCACTGGAATTCGTCCACTTCGCCTGCACCAGCGAGGACATCAACAACCTGTCCTATGCGCTGATGCTGAGCCAGGCGCGGCAGGACGTGTTGTTGCCGAAACTGGATGCGCTGATCCAGAAGCTGCGGGCGATGGCGCACGAACATGCCGCGCTGCCGATGCTCTCGCGCACCCACGGCCAGACCGCTTCGCCGACCACCGTGGGCAAGGAGCTGGCGAACGTCGTCGCCCGGCTGCAGCGACAGGGCGAGGTGCTGGCCGGGCTGCCGATGCCCGGCAAGTTCAACGGCGCGGTGGGCAACTACAACGCCCACGTCGCCGCCTATCCCGACGTCGACTGGCCGTCATTCTCGCGCCGATTCGTGGAGTCGCTGGACCTCGACTGGCAGCCCTACACCACCCAGATCGAACCGCACGACGGCATCGCCGAGCTGTGCGACGTGGCCAAGCGCATCGACACCATCGCGATCGATCTGTGCCGCGACATCTGGGGCTACATTTCGCAGGGCTACTTCAGGCAGGCGGTGAAGGCCGGCGAAGTGGGCAGCAGCACCATGCCGCACAAGGTCAACCCGATCGACTTCGAGAACGCCGAGGGCAACTTCGGCATCGCCAGCGCGCTGTTCGAGCATTTCGCGATCAAGCTGCCGATCAGCCGCTGGCAGCGCGACCTCACCGACTCCACCGTCCTGCGCGCGCTGGGCACCGCGTTCGGCCACATGCTGATCGGATTCGACGCCCTGCAGCGCGGGCTGGGCAAGCTCAGCGCCAATCCGGAGCGACTGGCCGCCGACCTCGACGCCAGCTGGGAAGTGCTGGCGGAAGCGGTGCAGACGGTGATGCGCCGCCACGGCCTGCCGAATCCCTACGAACAGCTGAAGGCGCTGACCCGAGGCCAGGGCATCACCGCCGAATCGATGCGCGGCTTCGTGGAATCGCTGGACCTGCCCGTGGCCGACAAGCAGCGCCTGCTCGAGATGCGCCCGGGCAGTTACACCGGCCTCGCCGAGCGCCTGGCCAGGGAGATCTGAGCGTGGCCGGCCGGCGTGCTGCTGCCCTCGAGGTCGATGCCGCCGGCCGCAGCCTGCTCGGCATGCCTCCCGCGCGCTTCCTGCGCGACTACTGGCAGAAGCGCCCGCTGCTGATCCGCAACGCCATCCCCGGCTTCGTCTCGCCGCTGGAACCGGAGGACCTGGCCGGCCTCGCCTGCGAAGAGGGCGTGCTTGCCCGGCTGGTCGAGCACGACGCGGCCACCGATACATGGACGCTGCGCCACGGCCCGTTCCCGGAAGACATCTTCCCCGCCCTGCCCGACCACGACTGGACCCTGCTGGTGCAGGACGTGGACAAGTGGGATGCCGACGTCCGCGCCCTGGTCGCGCACTTCGGGTTCCTGCCGCGCTGGCGGATCGACGACGTCATGGTCAGCTTCGCGGCCCGTGGCGGCTCGGTGGGGGCGCACGTGGACCAGTACGACGTGTTCCTGCTGCAGGGCCATGGCCGCCGTCGCTGGCAGATCGATGCCGGGCAGAACCCGCCGCTGGCGTTCCGTGACGATGCCGAGCTCCGGCTGCTGCGCCGGTTCCACCCCACCCACGAATGGATCCTCGCGCCCGGGGACATGCTGTACCTGCCTCCGGGCGTGCCCCATCACGGCGTGGCCGAGGATGCCTGCCTCACCTTTTCCCTTGGCATGCGCGCGCCCAGTGCGGCCGAGCTGCTGGGGGACTATGCCGACACCCTGGCGCAGCACGCGCCGGAGGCATTGCGCTATGCCGATCCCGACCTGACCCCGCCGGCGGATCCGACCGAGATCGACGATGCCGCGATGCATCGGGTGGTGGAGGCGCTGCGCCAGCTGCGGATGGATGATCCCGACCGCTTCGGCGACTGGTTCGGCGGCTTCATCACCACCTACCGCAGTGCGATCCAGCCCGCGCCGGGCGATCCGCCGCGCCCGCGCATCGAGCTGGAATGGGACCTCGCCCACGGCGCGCGGCTGCTGCGCCATCCCTGGTCGCGGATGGCCTGGCGGCGCGTGCACGCCAGGCGCGGCGACGCACACCTGTATGCCGGCGGTGTCATGCTGCCGTTGCCGGTGGCGGACGCCGGGCGTCTGGCCGCGGCGGAAGAGATCGATGGCACGCTGTACGACGCGCTGTCCAGCGAAGGCCGCGACGCCGTGTTCGCGCTGCTGGATGCCGGCCACTACCACCTGCAGATGGAGGATGCCGATGAATGATGCGCCCCCGCCGTTCCGGGTCGAGCTGGTCGCCTTCGACGCCGCCCGCGCCGAGCTGCATGCCATCCGCGAGGCCGTTTTCATCCACGAACAGGGCGTGCCGGCGGAGCTGGAGCGCGACGCGCTCGACGCGGTGTCGACCCATGCCCTGGCGCGCCTGCTCGATGGCACCGCGGTGGGCACCGCGCGCCTCACGCCGGACGGGCACATCGGCAGGATGGCGGTGCTGGAGGCCTGGCGCGGGCGCGGCGTCGGCGATGCCCTGCTGGCGGCGCTGCTGCAGGACGCCCGCAGCCGCGGCTGGCCGGAGGTGGCACTGAACGCGCAGGTGGGCGCCATCGATTTCTACCAGCGCCACGGCTTCCGCGCGGTCGGCGGACGCTTCCAGGAAGCCGGCATCGAGCACCAGCAGATGGGCCTGGCGCTCACCGATTCCCGCCGCGTGGAGTCGCGCGAGGAGGCCATCGCCGCCACCATCGCGGTGATCGAGGGCGCGCGCCGGGGCGTGGCGATCTACACCCGCGACCTCGATCCGGGCCTGCTCGACCAGGCCGACGTGGTGGCCGCGCTGCGTCGCCTGGCCACAACCGGCGACACCGCGATCCGGATCCTGCTGCAGGATCCGGGCGCGCCGCAGCGTGCGCTGGCGCCGCTGATCGCGCTCGGCCAGCGCCTGTCCACCGCGATCATGTTCCGCGCGGTCGAGGAAATGGTGGACCGGTCCTATCCGTCGGCGTTCATCGTCAATGACCGCGGCGGCCATTACTTCCGCCCGCTCGGGCATCGCTGGGAAGGCGAGGCGGTGCTCGACAGCCCCGGCCGCGCGCGCCACCTGCGCGGCGTCTTCGACCCGTTCTGGGAGCGCGCCCGCCCCTGCACCGAGTACCGCGCGCTCGGGATCTGACGCCATCCGGGTGCGCCCGCCGGCGCGTCCGGCATCCTTGCCCGACAGCATGGCGACCACCGCGGAACAGTGCATTGCGGGCGCCTGCAGCGGCGCCCCAAGCCCGCCGGCAGGGCTATAATTGCGCGGATTGCGCTGCTGAATGGGCCTCGATCATGCCGCACAGCCCGCGATCCGCCTCCCCTCCCCATTCCCAGAGCTCTTCGACGCCATCGTGGCCAATCTATTGAAGCAGTTTGCGCAGTCCTCCCAACTCGGCGCCAACGGCGCGTATGTCGAGGACCTCTACGAGCAGTACCTGGTCGCACCCGACAGCGTGGATGCCAAATGGCGCAGCTACTTCGACGGCCTGAAGGGCCGCGAGGCGGGCGACGTCCCCCACTCCGCGGTCATCCAGCACATCGCGGACGCCGCGCGCCAGGCGCGCAATGCCGGCATCGCCGCGGACACCGCCGGCGCCGACGGGGTGGATTCGCGCCAGCAGGGCGCCGTGCTCAAGCTGATCACCGCATACCGCTCGCGCGGCCACCTGCAGGCCAACCTCGACCCGCTCGGGATGAGCGCCAAGACCGACGCGCCCGATCTCGACATCGGCTTCCACGGCCTGTCGGAGGCGGACCTCGCGCTTGAGTTCAGCACCGCCCCGCGCGGCGGCACCAGCACCTTCGGCGGGTCGCCGCGCATGCGCCTGCGCGACCTGCACGCGATGCTGCGCACCACCTACTCGGGCAGCATCGGCGCCGAGTTCATGCATATCCCGGAAATCGACCAGCGCCGCTGGATGTACGAGCGCCTGGAAGCGGCGGCCGGCAATTACGGCTTCGGCGCGCCGGAGAAGCAGCGCATCCTCGAGCGGCTGACCGCCGCCGAAGGCCTCGAGCGCTACCTGCACACCAAGTACGTCGGCCAGAAGCGCTTCTCGCTGGAAGGCGGCGACAGCCTGATCCCGCTGATGGACACGCTGGTGCGCAGCGCCGGCGTGGACCGGGTCAAGGACATCGTGATCGGCATGGCCCACCGCGGCCGCCTCAACGTGCTGGTCAACACGCTCGGCAAGAGCCCGCGCAAGCTGTTCGACGAGTTCGAGGGCAAGTTCGAGCACGACGTGCTGGCCTCTGCCGGCGACGTGAAGTACCACATGGGCTTTTCCGCCGACGTCGCCACCCCGGGCGATCCGGTCCACCTGGCGCTGGCCTTCAATCCCTCCCACCTGGAGATCGTGGACCCGGTGGT
The DNA here is from genome assembly GCA_023388715.1 of Pseudomonadota bacterium. Taxonomy (GTDB): domain Bacteria; phylum Pseudomonadota; class Gammaproteobacteria; order Xanthomonadales; family Xanthomonadaceae; genus Thermomonas. Next base: position 24,907 of record JAEWFT010000021.1, on the reverse strand, counting down.
CGCGGGCTCCGTGCGCTCGCGGCAGGAGCGGCGCGGCGACGACGAGCGCCGCCAGGTGCTGCCGGTGCTGATCCACGGCGACGCCGCGTTCGCCGGCCAGGGCGTGGTGATGGAGCTGCTGCAGATGTCGCAGGCGCGCGGCTTCGCGGTCGGCGGCACGCTGCACATCGTGGTCAACAACCAGATCGGCTTCACCACCAGCGAGCGCGACGACGCCCGCTCCACCCTGTACTGCACCGACGTGGCGAAGATGGTCGGCGCGCCCGTGTTCCACGTGAACGCGGACGATCCGGAAGCGGTGGCCTTCGTCGGCAAGCTGGCCTACGACTTCCGCCAGCGCTTCAAGAAGGACGTGGTCATCGACCTGGTCTGCTATCGCCGCCACGGCCACAACGAGGCCGACGAGCCGGCCGCGACCCAGCCGCTGATGTACCAGGTGATCCGCAAGCACCCGACCACGCGCGAGCTCTACGCGCGCCAGCTGATCGCCGAGGGCAAGCTGACCGAGGTCGACGCGCAGGCACTGGTGGACGGGTTCCGCGCCAAGCTCGACGCCGGCGAGGTCACCACCGAACTCGCGCCCGGCAAGGCCAGCGACTACGAGCTCACCATCGACTGGTCCAGGTACCTGTCGGGCAAGATTTCAGACGCCTGCGACACCCGCGTGCCGATGGAGCAGGTGCGCGCGCTCGCCGCCCGGATCAACACGATCCCCGATGAGGTGGTCCTGCACCCGCGCGTGGCCAAGATCTACGAGGACCGCCGCAAGATGGCGGCCGGCGACCAGCCCGCGGACTGGGGCTTCGCCGAGAACCTGGCCTATGCCACCTTGCTGGTCGAAGGCCACGGCCTGCGGCTGGTGGGACAGGACGCCGGCCGCGGCACCTTCTTCCATCGCCACGCCATCCTCCACGACCAGAAGTCGGATCGCGATTACCTGCCCCTGCGGCAGCTGGTCGAGCGGCCCGAGCGCGCCACCGTGATCGACTCGCTGCTGAGCGAGGAGGCGGTGATGGCGTTCGAGTACGGCTTCTCGACCACCGATCCCAATACGCTGGACATCTGGGAAGCGCAGTTCGGCGACTTCGCCAACGGCGCCCAGGTGGTCATCGACCAGTTCATCGCCTCGGGCGAGGCCAAGTGGGGCCGCATCTCCGGCCTGACCCTGCTGCTGCCGCACGGCTACGAAGGCCAGGGCCCCGAGCACAGCTCGGCGCGCCTGGAGCGCTTCCTGCAGCTGTGCGCGCTCGACAACATGATCGTGTGCGTGCCGACCACCCCGGCGCAGGCGTTCCACATGCTGCGCAGGCAGATGAAGATGACCACCCGCAAGCCGCTGGTGGTGATGACGCCCAAGTCGCTGCTGCGCCACAAGCTGGCGGTGTCGAGCCTGGAGGACCTCGCCGGTGGCGAGTTCCAGCACCTGATCCCCGACGCCAGCGCGGACCCGAAGAAGGTCAAGCGCGTCGTGCTGTGCTCGGGCAAGGTCTACTACGACCTGCTGGAGGATGCGCAGAAGCGCGGCCAGGACGATGTCGCGATCATCCGAATCGAGCAGTTGTACCCGTTCCCGCGTCCGGCGCTGTCGGCCGTGCTCAAGAGCTACGCCAAGGCCAGCTGCGTGGTCTGGTGCCAGGAGGAGCCGCAGAACCAGGGCGCGTGGTACCAGATCCGCCACCACCTGCAGGCCTGCCTGACGCCGAAGCAGACGCTCAACTACGCCGGCCGCCGGCGCTCGCCCTCGCCTGCCGCGGGCCACTTCGCCGAACACGTCGAGGAGCAGCTGAAGCTGGTGGCGGACGCCCTGGTGAACCCGCTCGCCGACGAGATCAGCCCCGAATAATCCGTTCGCCCCGAACTCTCCCACGCATTCCCGACAGGACGCCCCATGGCCACCGAAGTCAAAGTTCCGGTCCTCCCCGAATCCGTCTCCGACGCGACCATCGCCAGCTGGCACAAGAAGGCCGGCGACGCGGTCAAGCGCGACGAAAACCTGCTTGACCTGGAAACCGACAAGGTCGTGCTGGAAGTGCCCTCGCCAGTCGACGGCGTGCTGAAGGAAATCAAGTTCGAGGCCGGCGCCACCGTCAACAGCCAGCAGGTCATTGCGGTGATCGAGGAAGGCGCCGCCGCCAGCGCAGATGCCGCCAGCGCCGGCAAGCAGGCCCAGCCCGCCGCCGGAGCGCAGGAAGTGCAGCCCAAGGCGGAGGCCGCCAAGGCCGATGCCAAGGCACCCGCGTCGACCAAGCCGGCGCCGGAGGCCAAGTCCGCCGAGCTGCCGCCGGGCGCCCGCTTCGCCGCCGCCACCAGCAACGTGGACCCGTCCGACGTGCAGGGCACCGGCCGCCGCGGCATGGTCACCAAGGAAGACATCGTCAACTACGCGAGCGGCAAGACCGCCGGCGTGTCGGGCGGGGCGCGCCCGGAAGAGCGGGTGCCGATGACCCGCATCCGCAAGCGCATCGCCGAGCGCCTGATGGAATCGAAGAATTCCATCGCCATGCTGACCTCGTTCAACGAGGTCAACCTCGCCAAGGTGATGGCGATGCGCAAGGAGCTGGGCGAGCAGTTCCAGAAGGACCACGGGATCAAGCTTGGCTTCATGAGCTTCTTCGCCAAGGCCGCCGCCAACGCGCTGCAGAAGTACCCGGTGGTCAATGCCTCCGTGGACGGCGAGGACATCATCTACCACGGCTATGCCGACATCTCGATCGCGGTGTCGACCGACCGCGGCCTGGTCACGCCGGTGCTGCGCAACGTCGAGCGCATGGGCTTCGGCGACGTCGAGAAGGCGATCGACGGCTACGCCCGCGCGGCGCGCGAGGGCGGGCTCAAGCTCGAGGACCTGCAGGGCGGCACCTTCACCATCACCAATGGCGGCACGTTCGGCTCGCTGATGTCGACCCCGATCGTCAACCCGCCGCAGTCGGCGATCCTGGGCATGCACACGATCAAGGAGCGCCCCATCGTCGAGAACGGCCAGGTCGTCGCCGCGCCGATGATGTACATCGCGCTGTCCTACGACCACCGCATCATCGACGGCAAGGACGCGGTGCTGTTCCTGGTCGACATCAAGAACCAGCTCGAGAACCCGCACCGGATGCTGCTGGGCATGTAAGCCACGCGAAGCCCCGCGATGCGGGGCTTCCTGCTTGAACGCAAAGGAACTCCCGAAATGAGCGAACAGAATTTCGACGTCGTGGTCATCGGTGGCGGCCCGGCGGGCTACCATGCGGCCATCCGCGCCGCGCAGCTGGGCCTGAAGGTCGCCTGCGTGGACGCCGCCCTGGGCAAGGATGGCAAGCCCGCGCTGGGCGGCACCTGCCTGCGCGTGGGTTGCATCCCGTCCAAGGCGCTGCTGGATTCCAGCCGCCAGTTCTGGAACATGGGCCACCTGTTCGACCAGCACGGCATCAGCTTCGACAAGCCCGCGATCGACGTGCCGAAGATGGTCGCCCGCAAGGACGGCATCGTGAAGCAGTTCACCGGCGGCATCGCGGCTCTGTTCAAGGCCAACAAGGTCGCCTCGTTCAGCGGCTTCGGCACCCTGCAGCCGGGCAACGTGGTGAAGGTGAAGCAGCACGACGGTTCCGAGATCGCGCTCAAGGGCACCAACGTGATCCTGGCCGCCGGTTCGGATTCGATCGAACTGCCGTTCGCGAAGTTCGATGGCAAGCACATCGTCGACAACGTCGGCGCGCTGGATTTCGAGTCCGTGCCGAAGACGCTGGGCGTGATCGGCGCCGGGGTGATCGGGCTGGAACTGGGCAGCGTGTGGAATCGCCTCGGTTCGCAGGTCACCGTGCTCGAGGGCATGCCGGATTTCCTGGCTGCCGCCGACAAGGAAGTGGCCAAGGTCGCCGCGCGCGAGTTCAAGAAGCAGGGCCTCGACATCCGCCTGGGCACCAAGTGCACCAACGTCGAAGTCGGCAAGGACGGCGTGCACGTCAGCTACACCGATGCCAAGGGCGAGGCGCAGACGCTGGTGGTGGAGAAGCTGCTGGTGGCCGTCGGTCGCCGCGCCGCCACCAGGGGCCTGCTGGCCGAGGGCACCGGGGTGAAGCTCAACGAGCGCGGCCAGATCGAGGTCGACGAGCACTGCCATACCGGTGTCGACGGCGTGTGGGCGGTCGGCGACTGCGTGCGCGGGCCGATGCTGGCGCACAAGGGCTTCGAGGAAGGCATCGCGGTGGCCGAGCTCATCGCCGGCCTGCCCGGCCACGTCAACTTCGACACCATTCCGTGGGTCATCTACACCGAGCCGGAAATCGCCTGGGTCGGCAAGACCGAGGAGCAGTTGAAGGCCGAAGGCGTCCCGTACAAGGCGGGCAGCTTCCCCTTTGCGGCGGTAGGCCGCGCGGTGGCGATGGCCGAGCCGGCAGGCTTCGTGAAGGTGCTGGCGCACGAGGAAACCGACACCATCCTGGGCATGCACCTGGTGGGCGCCAACGTCTCGGAGCTGGTGCACGAGGGCGTGCTGGCGATGGAGTTCAAGGGCAGCGCCGACGACCTGGCGCGCATCTGCCATGCGCATCCCAGCCTGTCGGAAGCCGTCCACGACGCGGCGATGGCGGTGCACAAGCGCGCGATCCACAAGGCGAACTGAGTTCGCTGCGGCCGTGTCGCGGCGCGGGATTTTCGCGACACGCCGCAAGTACGTCCATGTAGGCTAATCGGCGACATCCATGTCGCCGATTGTCGCGAAAAACCCGCAGCGCTCCGGCGCCTCGTCTAGCTTCAAGGTGACAAGGACGGCGCACTCCGGTGCGCCGTTTGTGTTTGCGACGCGCGATAATCGACGCATGAAAACCCTCTGCGTGTACTGCGGTTCCAATGCCGGTGCCCACCCGGACTACGCGCGCAAGGCCGCGGCGCTTGGGCGACGCATGGCCGAAGACGGCCTGGCGCTGGTGTACGGCGGCGGCAACGTCGGGTTGATGGGCGTGGTCGCGGATGCGGTCCTTGCCGGCGGTGGCGAGGTGATCGGCGTGATCCCCCAGCAACTGGTGGACTGGGAAGTCGCCCATCGCGGCGTCACCCGGCTGGATGTCGTGGACTCCATGCACACGCGCAAGCAGCGCATGTTCGAGCTGGCCGATGGTTTCATCGCCCTGCCCGGTGGGTTCGGCACCCTCGACGAGATGTTCGAGATGCTGACCTGGCGCCAGCTGGGGCTGGGCAACAAGCCGTGCGCATTCCTTGACGTCAACGGCTTCTGGCAGCCGCTGGTCACCATGCTGGACACCATGGTTCGCGAGCGCTTCCTGCATGCGGAGCAGCGGGGCGACCTGTGGCATGGCGAGGACATCGACGGCATGCTCGCCTGGATGCAGGGCTACGTGCCTGCGCAGGCCGACAAGTGGCTGGACGAGAAGCGCCGCAGCCAGCTCAAGCTCACGCCGGAGGACGTATGAGCATCCCCGCACGCTTCCGGGCGTTCCGCATCCATGACGACGCCGACGGCTACCGCGGCGGGATCGAGCTGCTGTCGTTGGACGACCTCAACCCGGGCGAGGTGGTTATCCGCACCGCGTTCTCGTCGGTGAACTACAAGGACGCGCTGGCCGGCACCGGGCGCGGCCGGATCCTGCGCCGCTTCCCGCTGGTGGGTGGCATCGACGTGGCCGGCCACGTGGTCGCGTCCAGCGATCCGGCGCTCCGCGAGGGCGACGCGGTGCTGGTGACCGGCAGCGGCCTGTCCGAAACCCGCGATGGCGGCTACGCCGAGTACGCGCGGCTGGAGTCCAGGTGGGTGGTCCCCCTGCCCGCGGGCCTGAGCCTGCGCGACAGCATGATCCTCGGCACCGCCGGCTTCACCGCGGCGCTGGCATTGCTGCGCATGGAGGAAAACCGGCAGACGCCAGCGCTCGGCCCGCTGGCGGTGACCGGCGCCACAGGCGGCGTGGGCTCGATGGCGATCGCGATCTTCCGCAAGGCCGGCTACGAAGTCCATGCGATCAGCGGCAAGGCCGGTCAGGCCGGATACCTGCGGTCGCTCGGTGCCAGCGAGGTGCTCGGTCGCGAGGCGCTCTCCACCACCCGCCCGATGGACACGGCGCGCTTCGGCGGCGCCCTCGACAACGTCGGTGGGCCGATGCTGGCCGCGCTGCTGGCGCACACCGCGCCGTACGGCAACGTCGCCACCGCCGGCCTTGCCGCCACCCATGAACTGCACGCCACGGTCATGCCCTTCATCATCCGCGGCGTCTCGCTGCTGGGCGTGGCCTCGGCCGGCACCGCGCGCGAACTGCGCGACGAAGTCTGGCGCCGGCTGGCCGGCGACTGGAAGCCGGCGGCGCTGGAGGCGATCTGCACCCGCGAAGTGGGGCTGGAGGACCTGCCATCGGTATTCGACACGATGCTGGCCGGGGGGTCGCTTGGGCGCACGGTGGTCCGCATCCCCTGACCTCGACCGCGTCGCGGCGGAGTTTGCGGGGGTTGGCGCTACGGCTACAATCGCCTGACCAAACGGGAATCCTCATGGCACGCATCCTGATCGTCGACGACTCGCCCTCGCAGCTGATGGGCATCCGCCGCATCGTCGAAAAGCTGGGCCACGAGGCCTTCACCGCGGAAGATGGCGCGGCCGGGGTCGAGGCCGCCAAGCGCGAACTGCCCGACCTGGTCCTGATGGACGTGGTGATGCCGAACCTCAATGGCTTCCAGGCCACGCGCGCGATCACCCGCGAGCCCACCACGCGCCACATCCCGGTCATCCTGGTCACCACCAAGGACCAGGACACCGACCGCGTCTGGGGCATGCGCCAGGGCGCCAAGGCCTACATCACCAAGCCGTTCAGCGAATCCGAACTGGCGGAACTGATCGTCCAGCACGTCGGCGGCTGAGCCGCGCCTCCGCGTCACGCGCGGCGCCAGTCACTCCCGAAGGCATCGCGCATGCGCGCATAGGCCTCGCGCTGGGCGTCGTCGTGCGCGCGCGGGGCGAGGATCTCCAGCTCCACGATCTGGTCGCCCGCGGCCGCATTGCCGGACGCCGGCAGCCCGCGCCCGCGCAGGCGCAGCTTGCGCCCGGATTCCGAGTCCGCCGGGATCTTGAGGTCCACCTGCCCCCCCAGGGTCGGCACGCTGAGGGTGGCCCCGAGCGCCGCTTCCCAGGGCGCCACCGGCAGCACGTGGATGATGTTGCGGCCGTCGACCTCGAACTGCGGGTGGGCGGCATATTCGATCTCCAGCAGCAGGTCGCCGCCGTTGCCACCCTGGCGTGCCAGCCGGATGACCTGGCCGGGGCGGATGCCCTTCGGCACGCGCACGTCGAGCGTGCGTCCCGCCACCGAGATCCGCACGCTGCCGCCGGCATGCACCGACTCCAGCGGCACCGCGAGCTTGGCGCGGGTGTCGCCCGTCGGTTGCGGCCCGCGCGCACGGCCGCCGCCCGCGCCGCGCCCGAACATGCTCTCGAAGAAGTCTGAGAACCCGCCACCGGCGCCGCCTCCCGCGAAGATTTCGTCGAAGTCGAAGTCCGGCTGGGCGCCGGCTGGCCCGCGATGGAAGCCGCCGGGAGGGGGCCGCACCTGGTCGCCGGGGCGGTACCCACCCGCGCGCAACTGGTCGTAGGCCGCGCGCTTCTGCGGGTCGCGCAGCGCCTCGTAGGCCTCGTTGACCGCCTTGAACTTCTCCTCGGCCCCCGCCTCCTTGCTGACGTCGGGGTGGTACTTGCGCGCCAGCCTGCGGTAAGCGGTCTTGATTTCGGTCTCGCCGGCGCTTGGCTCCAGGCCGAGGATGCCGTAATAGTCCTTGAACTCCATGGGGTCTCCTGTCGCCCTGCGCGTCCCACGACGATGTCCGGGCATGGGCACGCGCAGGTAGTCTAAGCGGTGGTACCCGCACGCTCACGTGATCCAGCCACCGGCGCGATCAAGATGGGCAGTGACCGGCTGCAACACAAGGCCACGTCGAGCACGTCGCCGCCCGCGAATCCCACCCTCCCCCGAAGGACATTCCCATGAGCATCCAACCCGGTGACCGCATTCCAGATGCGACCCTGCAGTACGTCGACGACGGGATCCAGTCGGTCAGCAGCGGCAACCTGTTCGCCGGCAGGAAACTGGTGCTGTTCGCCGTGCCCGGCGCGTTCACGCCGACCTGCTCCGAGCGCCACCTCCCCGGCTTCGTCGAACACTTCGACGCGTTCCGCGAGAAAGGCGTCGACGTCGCCTGCATGGCGGTAAACGATCCGTTCGTGATGCAGGCCTGGGGCGAAAGCCAGCACGTCCCCGAAGGGTTGACCATGCTTGCCGACGGCAATGCGGACTTCGCCCGGGCGCTTGGCCTGGACATGGACGCCAGCGGCTTCGGGATGGGGACGCGCAGCAAGCGCTTTGCCCTGTACGCCGAGGATGGCGTGGTCCGCGAAGTGTTCGTCGAGGCGCCGGGCGAGTTCCGGGTGTCGTCCGCAGAACACGTGCTGGACAACCTTCCCGGCTGACCGCAGGCGTCCAGTGGCAGGATTGCGACGCTTTCGCCCGCTCGTGCGTACAAGGGTTGATGACCTCCGATTCTGCCCTGCTCGCCTCGCTGCACGCGACCGCGTCGCCCGTCGCGGATGACGAGGCTGCCCTGCTGCGGCGCGCTCGCCACGGCGACCAGGATGCGTTCGCCAGGTTGTATGCGCTGCACGCACGCAGCGTGCACGCGCTGGCATGGCGACTGACCGCCGACCGCGCGCTGGCAGAGGACATCGTGCAGGACACCTTCCTGCGGATGTTGGGCCACCTGCGTGGCCTGCGTCCCGGACACCCGGTGCGGCCCTGGCTGCGGCAGGTCGCCGCCCATCTTGCGATCGACCGCCTCCGCCGGCGCTGGCGCGAGCAACCGGAAACCGCAGCCGCCGAGCCGCACGCTGCCGGCACGGCGCCCGACGCCTGGGGCGAGGCGCTTGGATTGCTCAACCGGCTGTCGCCGCAGGCGCGCGCGCTGGTCTGGCTCCACCAGATGGAAGGCTGGACGCACGAGGAACTTGCCCGTCGGTTCGGGCGCAGCGAAAGCTGGTCGAAATCAATCGTTTCGCGCGCGCTGGCGCAACTGCGCGCGCACGCAATGGAGAACCGTGATGACGACTGACCCGCTCCGCGACCGGCTGGAGGCGCTGCCGCCTCCTCCGCTGCCCGATGACCTCTGGCCCCGGCTGGCACGGCGCCGCCAGCGCCACATCGCGGTGCGCCGAGCCGGCATGGCGCTGGCACTCGCCCTGCTGGCGATCGGTCCGCTGTCGCTCGTGTGGCGTTCGCAGGAGGAGGGAGCTCCCACGCCGGTCGCATCCGCAACTGCGGCAGCAACCGCGCCGGATGCCGTTTCCGCCATCGACCAGGCGCTGCAGAACGCCTACGCCCGCGGCGCCAGCGACGACGAAGTCGCGCCGCTGTGGGAAGCCCGGCGCCGCCTGTTCGTGCAACGCACTAACGATCCGTCCTGACCCGAGGCCCGCGATGAAAACCAAGACCCGTTTGCACACGCTGTTGCTCTGCCTGGCCCTAGCCGCCACCGGCGTGCATGCCCAGGAAGCCGCCGGCTGGGGCTTCGAGGCGGTGCTGGATACGCGCGGCACGCACTCCGACGGCCTGCCGGTGCTCGCGGTGACCCCCGGCGGCGCGGCGGCTCGGATGGGGATCCTCACGGGCGACCGTATCCTTACCATCAACGGGCGACCGCTGGGCAGCGTCGCCGCGCCGGCACGCGAGCTCGATGCCGCCTTGCGCGCCAGCAACGGTCGCGCGGAGGTGCTGCTGCTGCGCGACGGGCGCCGGATCACCCTGCAGGGCCCGTTGGCGCGGACGCAATCGATTCCAGTGCAGCGGGGCTGCGGTTACGTCAGCGACCGGGATCCCACGCCGCGCTCCAGCGGCCAGGTCTACAGCGGCGAGATCACCCAGGTCGACGGCCGCAGCACGCCACTGGCGGGCAGCACGCGCCTGCGGGTGGGCGCCGGCACCCATGTGCTGGTCGTGCGCGAATTCATCCCGGGCCAGTGGCTGACCGCGTCACAGAACCAGGCGCGCCGGCAGATGCAGAAGCGCCTGCAGGCGAAGGCCTACAAGGCGATCGTGGTCGACGTGGCGCCGGACACCCGCTACAGCATCGGCACCCGCCTGCTGCGCGACAAGCTCGACCTCGACAGCATCCGCGCCAACGCCTACTGGGAGCCGCTGGTCTACAGCACCCGCACCGAAGCCTGCCGCTGACCCGCGCGCGGCCGAAGCCGCGCGGGGCGGGTGATCAAGCGATCGGCTGTTCCGGCGCGGCCTCATCGTGGCCGGTGATCGCGGCCAGCGGCTCGATCGCCGACGGTTCGTCCAGCGAGGCGTCCAGGCGCTCGATCGCCTGCAGCTTCTCGTCGGCCGCGACCCGCATTAGGGTCACGCCCTGGGTGTTGCGCCCGACCTGGGCAATCTGCGCCGCGGGCGTGCGCACCAGGGTGCCGCCGTCAGAAATCAGCAGCACGTCGTGGTGGTCGGTCAGCTGGATCGCGCCCACCAGCGGGCCGTTGCGCTCGGTGGTCTTCAGCGCGATCACGCCCTGGGTGCCGCGGCCCTTCTTCGGGAATTCGTCGATCGGCGTGCGCTTGCCGTAGCCGTTCTCGCTGGCGGTGAGGATGTCGCCATCGCCGTCGACCACGATCAGGCTGCAGACCTGCTCGCCCGGCGCCAGCCGCATGCCGCGCACGCCGGTGGCGGTGCGCCCCATCGGCCGCACGGATTCGCCCGCGAAGCGCACCGCCTTGCCGTTGCTGGCGAACAGCATGATGTCGCGGGTGCCGTCGGACAGCTGCGCGTTGACCAGCGCATCGCCCTCGGCCAGGTTGATCGCGATCTTGCCGCGCGCCAGGCGGAACGCGAAATCGGTGAGCGGAGTCTTCTTGACGGTGCCGTTGCGGGTGGCGAAGAACACGTACTTGCCGTCTTCGTACGCGCGCACCGGCTGCACCGCCTGCACCTTCTCGCCTTCCTCCAGCGGGATCCAGTTGATGATCGGGCGACCGCGCGCATTGGGGCCGGCATCCGGGAGCTGGTGCACCGACAGCCAGAACACGCGGCCATGGCTGGTGAAGGTGAGCAGGGTGTCATGCGTGTTGACCAGCCACAGCTGGTCGATGAAATCCTCGTCCTTGGTGGACGCTGCGTTGCGGCCCTTGCCGCCGCGCCGCTGGGCGCGGTAGCTGGCCGCCGGCTGGCGCTTGGCGTAGCCGGCGTGGGACAGCGTCACCACCACGTCCTCCGGCGCGATCAGGTCGAGGATGTCCAGGTCCTCCTCGCTGGCGCGGATCTCGCTGCGGCGCGCATCGCCGAACTCGGCCTTCACCGCGCGCAGTTCCTCGCGGATCACGTCCAGCAGCACGTCGGGATCCTCGAGGATGCGGATGAACCCGGCGATCTCCTCCAGCAACTGGCGGTATTCGTCGGTCAGCTTTTCCTGCTCCAGCCCGGTCAGGCGGTGCAGGCGCATTTCCAGGATCTGCTGGGCCTGGGTTTCCGTGAGTTGGTAGCCGTCGGCAAGCAGGCCCACGCCCTTGGGCAGGTCCTCCGGACGCGAGGCCTCCGCGCCGGCGGCGGCCAGCAGGCTGCCGACCAGTCCCGGCTGCCAAGTGCGCGCCAGCATCCGCTCGCGCGCCACCTGCGGGCTCTCGGACGACTTGATCAGCTCGATCATCGCGTCGATGTTGGCCAGCGCGACGGTCAGGCCTTCCAGCACGTGGGCGCGGCTGCGCGCCTTGCGCAGGTCGAAGATGGTGCGCCGGGTCACCACCTCGCGGCGGTGGCGCACGAAGGCCTCGAGGATCTCCTTGAGGTTCAGCAGCTTGGGCCGGCCATCGACCAGCGCCACCATGTTGATGCCGAACACCGACTCCATCTGCGTCTGCGAATAGAGGTTGTTGAGCACCACCTCGGCGGATTCGCCGCGCTTGACCTCGATGTAGATGCGCATGCCGTCCTTGTCGGACTCGTCGCGCAGCTCGCTGATGCCCTCGAGCTTCTTTTCCTTGACCAGCTCGGCGATCTTCTCGATCAGCCGCGCCTTGTTCACCTGGTACGGGATCTCGGTGACGATGATCGACTCGCGGCCGTTGTCGGCCACCTCGATGTCCGCCCGGGCGCGCATGCGCACGCGGCCGCGGCCGGTGCGATAGGCCAGGTGGATCCCGCCGACGCCGTTGATGATGCCCGCGGTGGGGAAGTCCGGGCCCGGGATGTGTTCCATCAGCCCGTCGATGTCGATCTGCGGGTCGTCGATCAGCGCCAGCAGCGCGTCGATCACCTCGCCCATGTTGTGCGGCGGCATGTTCGTGGCCATGCCCACCGCGATGCCGGCGGACCCGTTCACCAGCAGGTTCGGGAACCGGGTCGGCATGACCGTCGGTTCCTGTTCCTTCTCGTCGTAGTTGGGCTGGAAGTCGACGGTTTCCTTGTCGATGTCGGCCATCAGCTCGTGCGCGAGGCGCGACATGCGCGCCTCGGTGTAACGCATCGCCGCGGCGGAATCGCCGTCGACCGAGCCGAAGTTGCCCTGCCCGTCCACCAGCATGTAGCGCAGCGAGAACGGCTGCGCCATGCGCACCAGGGTGTCGTACACCGACTGGTCGCCGTGCGGGTGGTACTTGCCGATCACGTCACCGACGATGCGCGCGGACTTGAAATAGGGCTTGTTGCTGTGCGCACCAAGCTCCGTCATCGCGAACAAGACGCGGCGGTGGACCGGCTTCAGGCCATCGCGGACATCCGGCAGCGCGCGCCCGACGATCACGCTCATGGCGTAATCGAGATAGCTGCGCCGCATCTCGTCTTCCAGGTTGACGGGGATGATTTCCTTGGCGAGATCGGCCATCAGCAGTCCATTTCAATGCGGTGTGCGAAGCCCGCGGCGACGCGGCGAACCACGGGTTCGCGGAGCGCGTCGGGCGGGTGTTGGGGCAACGTGAAATCATACCATTTCGCGCCACCCGGCGCAGAGCGGATACGGCGCCAAAACAAGCACTTACGCGCGTTCCAGCGGCATTGGCGGCCGCCATTCGCGGGCGGGAAACTTTCTGGGCGGCGCCGGCGCCGGCGGGAATCGGGGCGGGTCAGCCAAACACCGCGCGCATGCGCACCGCATCCGGCCGCTCGACCACGCCGCGTTCGGTGACGATGGCATCGATCAGGTCGTGCGGGGTGACATCGAAGACCGGGTTCCAGGCGAGGATGCCGTCGGCGACGGTGCGGGTGCCGCGGTGCGAGAGCAGTTCGGCGGTATCGCGCTCCTCGATCTCAATCAGCTCGCCGGAGGCGGTGGCCATGTCCACCGTCGAGGACGGGGCGACCACCATGAACTTGACGCCGTGGTGGCGCGCGGCGATGGCCAGCTGGTAGGTGCCGATCTTGTTGGCGGTATCGCCATTGGCGCAGATGCGGTCGGCGCCCACCACGACCCAGTCGATCTTGCCGGTCTTCATCAGGTGCGACGCCGCGGCATCGGCGATCAGGGTGGCCCCGATGCCGTCCTGCTGCAGCTCCCACACGGTCAACCGCGCGCCCTGGTTCCACGGGCGGGTTTCGCCGGCGAACACGCGCTCGATGCGGCCGCTGGCGACGCCGGCGCGGATCACGCCGAGCGCGGTCCCGAACCCGGCGGTGGCCAGCGATCCGGTGTTGCAGTGGGTGAGCACGCCGCTCCCGGGCACGATCAGCGCGGCGCCGGCCTGCCCCATGCTGCGGTTGGCGGCGAGATCCTCCGTCTCGATCGCGCGCGCCTCGCGCTCGAGCACGTCGCGCCAGTCGTTGCCGGCCGCGACCAGCGCGCGGTGCATGCGCCCGAGCGCCCACGCCAGGTTGACGGCGGTCGGGCGCGCCGCATGCAGGTGTTCCACCGCAGGCACCAGCAGCCGCGCGGCCTCTTCCCCGTCGGCAGCCTCGACATGGCGGGCGGCCAGCACCACCGCCCACGCGGCGGCGATGCCGATCGCGGGCGCACCGCGCACGGTCAGCGCGCGGATCGCCTCGGCGACGTCGTCGCTGGTGCGACAGGCCACGTACGCCACCTCGAAGGGCAGCACGCGCTGGTCCAGCACCTCCAGCGCGTCGCCGGTCCAGCGGAGCGGGCGGATTCGGTCGTAGCGGTCGAAATCAAGGGCGGTGTCCATTGCCGCATTATCCGGCATCGCCGCCTTGCCCAGGCGGCCGGGCAAGAGAAAGCCGGCGCCCGCGGGCGCCGGCTTCCCCACCCCCATCCCGTCAGCGGGACCGGTCAGTAGCTGCGGAACTCCGCGCGGCAGCCGTCGGTCACCCAGATGCCGTTGCGGCCGTAGCCCCAGGTCCTGCCTTCGATGCAGGCCGAGCGCGACAGCTGCCGCACCAGCTGGACGCCGGCGCGGGTATTGGCGGCGCATTCGCGCAGGCGGCCGTCGTTGGACTCGCAACGGAACACGCGGCCGAAGCCGTACTGGTTTCCGTAGGCGTTGCCGCCGTAACCGTTGTTGCCGTAACCGTAGCCGCCCTGCCCGTAATTGGAGATGCGGAACTCGCCGCGGCAACCGTCGGTCACCCAGATGCTGCCGCGATCGGAACCCCAGGTGCGCCCCTCGACGCATGCCGAGCGCGAGAGCTGGCGCACCAGCTGCGCCCGCATGTTGCCCATGCCGGCCACGTTGCAGCGGCGGGTGCGGCCATCGTTGGATTCGCAGCGCACGATGTCGCCGTAGCTGTTGCCATAGCCGGGATTTCCGTAACCCCCGCCGTAGTACGGATCATTCCCGTAATAACCGGAATTGCTCATCCGGAAATCCGCGCGGCAGCCCTGCGCAACCCAGATGCCGTCGCGCTCCTGCCCCCAGGTGCGGCCTTCGACGCAGGCGCTGCGCGAGATCTGGCGCTCGATCACCACCCGCCCGTTGCCATAGGGCAGCGGGCAGCGGTTCACGCGGCCGTCGTTGGATTCGCAGCGCACGCTCGCACCGGTATCGCCGTAATAGCCGCCCGAGTACTGGGGAGCGGCCGTTGCCGGCGCAGCGAACGCCGCGGCAGCAAGGCCGACGGCACTGATCAGGTATCCACGCATGGCTGCTCCCTCCGTTGGTGTGCGGTCCAACTTTCGATCATCCCGTCTTAACGCAAGGCGAAAGCAGGGGGACTCGTGCTGCACCGGATATCGTCCGTTCAGGCGCGCGCGAAGTCGAAGGCAAGCACGTCGGCGATGCGGGAGGTTCCAAGCAGCGCCATCAGCAGGCGGTCCACCCCGAGGGCGACGCCGGCGCACGCAGGCAGGCCATGCGCAAGCGCATCGATCAGCTGCGTGTCCAGCGGGGGAAGAACATCACCGCGGGCACCGCGGCGCTCCAGGTCGCGCTGGAAACGCGCCTGCTGCTCCAAAGCGTCCTGCAGTTCGTGGTAGCCGTTGGCCAGTTCCAGTGGCCCAAGGTAGAGCTCGAAACGCTCTGCGACGGGACTCCCATCGGTCGCCGGCGCCACCCGCGCGAGCGCGCATTGGGACGCCGGCCACGCATCCACCACGGTGATCGCGTCGGCGGCGAACGCCGGCTGGATGCGATGGGTCATCAGCAGGTCGAGCCAGTCATCGCGGGTCAGGCCGTCCGCTGCGATGGCGACGTCGCCCAGCGCGGCACGTAGCGTGGGGATGTCTGCAACGAACGGATCGATGCCAAGACGGGCCTGGTACAGCGCGCGGAAGCCGATGCGCTCGACGCGCGCCGTGCGGCCGACCAGCGCCAGGGCGGCCTGCACCAGATCGATGGTTTCGCCAGCGAGCCGCTGGTGGTCCCAGCCGACGCGGTACCACTCGAGCATGGTGAACTCGGGGTTGTGGCGACCACCAGCCTCGCCATCCCGGAACACTCGTCCCAGTTCGTAGCAGTCGCCGACGCCGGCCACGAGCAGGCGCTTGAGCGCGTGTTCGGGCGAGGTGCGCAACCAGCGGGTGCGCGGCGCGCCGTCGGTGCGCCCGGAAAACGCGAGCGAGAACGAGGCGATGTTGGGCTCGGTGTTGCCGGCCAGCGACAGCACCGGCGTCTCCACTTCCAGCACGCCGCGCTCGTCGAAGAACCCGCGCGCGAGGCGATTGAAGCGGGCGCGCAGTTGCAGGGCCTCGCGGCGAGCGCTGGGCTCCCAGGGCTGCGGCATCGGTCAGCCGACGCCCGCGTGCTCGGCCAGGAAGGCGAGCAGGCGCGCTTCGTCCCAGACCTCGATGCCGAGTTCCTGGGCCTTGGCGAGCTTGCTGCCGGCCGCCTCGCCCGCGACCACCACGTCGGTCTTCTTCGACACGCTGCCCGCGACCTTGGCCCCCAGCGCCTCCAGCGCATCGCCGGCGACGTCACGGGTAAGCGCGGCCAGCGAGCCGGTCAGCACCACCGTCTTGCCCGCGAGCGGTCCGTCGGCGTTGCGGCGCGGGGCGCCCTCCGCCCAGCGCACCCCATGCCCGCGCAGCGCCTCGATCACCTCGCGGTTGTGCGGCTCGGCGAAGAAGCTGGCGATATGGGCGGCCACGATCGGGCCGATGTCCGGCACCTGCCGGAGATCCTCCTCGCCGGCGGCCATCAGCGGGTCGAGCGCGCCGAAGTGTCGCGCAAGCGTCTTCGCGGTGGCCTCGCCCACGTCGGGGATGCCCAGGGCAAGGAGCAGCCGCTCCAGCGTGGTCTGCCGGCTGCGGTCGATCGCGGCGACCAGGTTTTCGGCCCAGCGGGTGGCGATCCGGCCCGCCTTCACCGTTTCCGGCAGGCCCTCGCCCGCCGCGTCGGCGCGCTGCTTGATTGCGATGAGGTCCCCGACGGTCAGGTCGTACAGGTCGGCCACCGTGCGCACGTCCGAATGCGCGACCAGCATTTCGATCAGGCGTTCGCCGAGGCCATCGATGTCCATCGCGCGGCGGCTGGCGAAATGAAACAGCGCCTGCACCCGTTGGGCCGGGCAGTAGAGGCCGCCGGTGCAGCGGGCGACCACCTCGCCCTCCTCGCGATCGATCGCGCTGCCGCAGACCGGGCAGTGCGCCGGCATCACGAACGGCGGATGCAGCGGCGTGCCATCGGGTGACAGCGGGCGTTCGGCGTCCACCACCCGCACCACTTCCGGGATCACGTCGCCGGCGCGGCGCACGATGATGGTGTCGCCGATGCGCACGTCCAGCCGCGCCACCTGGTCTGCGTTGTGCAAGGTCGCCTTGGTGACGGTCACGCCGCCCACGTGCACCGGCTCCATCAGCACCCCGGGCGTGGCGGCGCCAGTGCGACCGATGTTGATGTCCAAGGAGACGACGCGGGTACTGGCTTCCTGCGCGGGAAACTTGTGGGCGATCGCCCAGCGCGGCGCACGGGAGACGAAGCCCATCGCGCGCTGCTCATCGAGGCGGTCGAGCTTGTAGACGACGCCGTCGATGTCGAACGGCAACGCGTCGCGCCGGGCGCCGATCGCGGCGTGGTAGCCAAGCACGCCCTGCGTGCCCTGCACCACCGCGACCAGTTCGCTGATCGGGAAGCCGAGCTCCCCCAGCCAGGCCAGGGTCTGGGAATGCGTCGGCGGCACCTCGCCGCGGACCTCGCCCAGCGCGTAGGCATAGAAGGCCAGCGGGCGCTGCGCGGTCACCGCCGGGTCCTGCTGCCGCAGCGAGCCGGCGGCGCCATTGCGCGGATTGGCCAGGGTCTTGCCGCCGGTCTCGCGCATGCGCGCGTTGTAGGCCTCGAAATCGGCGCGCGGCAGGATCACCTCGCCGCGCACTTCCAGCACGTCGGGCGCGCCCGCGGGCAGGGCCTTGGGAATCACCTGGATCGTACGCAGGTTGGCGGTCACGTCCTCGCCGGTGGCGCCATCGCCGCGGGTGGCGCCGCGCACGAAGACGCCGTCCTCGTAGCGCAGGCTGATCGCCAGTCCGTCGAACTTGGGCTCCGCGCAGAACACCGGTGCGGCGACGCCCAGCTCGCGCTCGATCCGCGCCACGAATTCGCCCACTTCCTCCGCGCTGAAGGCATTGGCCAGCGACAGCATCGGCAGCGCGTGCGCCACCTGCGCGAAGCGGCCGGACGGCGTCGCCCCGACGGCATGGCTGGGCGACCCGGCATCGTGCAGGTCCGGATGCGTGGCTTCCATCGCCTCCAGTTCGCGCACCAGCGCGTCGTACTCGACGTCCGCGAGGTCCGGATCATCCAGCACGTGGTAGCGGTGGTTGGCATCCGCGATGCGCGCGCGCAGCTCGCTGATGCGCGCGCGGGCGGCGGCGATGGTCATGCCGGGGGTGTCGCCGCCTGGGGTGGGCCGCATGTCCTGCCCGCCGCGTCTACCAGCGCGCGGGGCGGATCGGGGCCTCGACCGCGCGCTGGCGGTCGTAGGCGCGCAGTTCGTCGCGGATGTGCTGCACGCGCTGCCGACCCAGCGCGTTGCGCTCCTCGTCGAGCACCACGCCATCCAGCAGGCCGGCCATCCGCTGCGCGGCCGGCTCCATGGTTTCCCAGGCATCCAGCGCGGGCACCGGCGCCGGCAGGGTCAGGAAGAAGGCAATCGCCGGCGTCTCCAGTTCGGCGATGCGCGCCATGTCGAAGCTGCCGGGCTTGATGATGTTGGCGACGCTGAAGATCGGGCCGGACTCCGGCTTGCCGTCCACCAGGCGGTGGTAGACATCCATGTAACCGAAGGTCAGCCCCGCCTTCTCCGCAGCGACCACGATGTCCGGGCCGCGCAGCGTGCTCCCGGCCTTGGCCGCCACGTACAGGGAGATGATCCGGTCGAAATCCTCGTTGACGCGCTTGCCCAGCTCGCTGGGCGCCGGGCCGGTGTCCAGCGCGAGTTCCTCCTGTGCGCCCACCAGTTCGGTCGCCGCGCCGACGTCGGGCTCGATGCGCCCGGCGTCGCGCGCTCCGCGCGTGGCGCGAGGTCCGCGCTCGTTGCGGCGCCCGCGGCCGAAGAAGATGATCGCGCCCAGCAGCAGGGTCATCGCGACCGCAATCCCGATCCGCAACAGCGTCATGTCCGACATCGTCCGTCCTCCTTACGCGGCGCCGGCCAGGCGCGCGGCTTCGGCCAGGTCCACGGAAACCAGCCGCGAGACGCCGGGCTCGCGCATCGTCACGCCCGACAGCTGCTGCGCAGCCTCCATGGTGGCCTTGTTGTGGGTCACGAACAGGAACTGTACCTGCTCGCTCATCTCGCTGACCATCGCGGTGAAGCGACCGACGTTGGCCTCGTCCAGCGGCGCATCCACCTCGTCGAGCAGGCAGAACGGCGCGGGGTTGAGCCGGAAGATCGCGAACACCAGCGCCACCGCGGTCATCGCCTTCTCGCCGCCCGAGAGCAGCGAAATGTTGGAGACGCGCTTCCCGGGCGGGCGCGCCATGATCGACACGCCGGTGTCGAGCAGGTCCTCGCCGGTCAGTTCCAGATAGGCATGGCCGCCGCCGAACAGGCGCGGATACAGCTCCTGCACCCCGGCGTTCACCCGGTCGAAGGTGTCCTTGAAGCGGCCGCGCGTCTCGCGGTCGATCTTGCGGATCGCCTCCTCCAGCGTCTCCAGCGCGGCGGTCAGGTCGGCGTCCTGCGCGTCGAGGTACTCCTTGCGCTGGGCCGCCTCGGCGTGCTCGGCGATCGCGGCGAGGTTGACCGGCTCGAGCCGCCGCAGCTTGCCATCCAGCTCGACGACGCTGCGCTCCCAGAGTGCGCGGTCGGCGTCGGCTTGCAGCGTGGCCAGCACGTCGTCCAGCACGAAGCCGGCTTCCGCCACCGCGGCCGAAAAGCCTTCCGCCTTCATCGCCAGCGCCTGCTGGTCGAGCCTGCGCTGGCTGATCGCCTCGCGCTGGTCCAGCGCCTGCGCCTCGCGCTGGTGGCGGGTCTGCTCGAAGGCCCGCAATTCGTTGTCGATGCCGTCCAGGGCCGCGCGCGCCTGGGCCAGTTCCCGCTCGTTGCGCACGCGCTCGGACAGCGCGGCCTGGCGTTCCTGCTCCAGCGTCTCGACCGGGGCGTCGCCATCGGCGAGTTGCGCGGCCAGGTCGCCGAGGCGGGCATCCAGTTGCCCGCGCTGCCCGCCCATGCGCTCCAGCGCCTGCGCCAGCCCCACGACCTGTACACGCTGCGATTCCAGCGCCAGCGCCAGGGCATGCGCGGCGTCGCGAGATTCGCGGGCCGCGTTGCGCGCCGCCTCGCGGGCGTCGGTCAGTTGCCGGCGCTCGCTTTCCAGTGCCTGGCGCACGGCTTCCAGTTCGCCCATGCGCTCCACCGCATGCTCCACGTGCTGCCGCGCCTCGCGCGCCTGCTGGCGGCCGCCGTCGAGCGCTTCGGCCAGTTGCACCAGCTCGGCGTCGATGCGGCCGATCCGGTTGCGCGCGTTCTCCAGCCGGCCCTGCTGGCTCTGCAGCTGGCCGGCCAGCTCCGACACGCCGCGGTGCGCCATGTACAGCGCGCGCTGGGCGTCCTCGCGGTGCTGTTCCGCCGCCAGCGCCTGGTCGCGCAGCTGGGTCAGCAGGCTCTCCAGTTCGCGCTCGCGGGCGACGTGCCGCTCGATGTCCGCCCGCAGCGACTGGATTTCCTTTTCCCGCAGCAGGGCGCCCTGCTTGGCGGCGCCCGATCGCACCACCCGCACCCAGCCCTCTCCAAGCCGCTCGCCGGCGCGGGTGACGACCGACTCCCCTTCGCCCAGCCGCGCCTGCATTGCGCGTGCCGCGGGTAGATCCTCGGCCGCGTGCAGGCGCGCGAGCAGGCGGCGGATCGCGCGCGGGCCGGACACCTTCGCTGCCAGCGAGGTCGGCGCGTAGGCCTCGTCGTCACCGGCATCCGCGACCAGCGCGATGCGCCCCTCGCCCAGATCGGACAGCGCATCGACCAGCGTATCGGGCGCATCCACCAGCACCGCCTCGATCAGCTGCCCGAGCGCGCCTTCGACCGCGTTTTCCCAACCGGGTTCGACCGTGAGGCGCTCGCCGACGCGCGCGGCATCGTCCAGGCCATGCACGCGCAGCCAGTCCTGCGCCGCGCCTTGCTCCTGCCCCAGCGCGGCGTGCTGCAGGGCCTCTAGCGAGGCCAGCCGGCCGCGCGCGGCCTGCGCCTGCTTGCGCAGCTCGGCCAGTTCGGACTGGGTCGCCCGCTGGCGTTCCTGCACGTCCGCGGTCGCCTGCCGACGCTGCTCGACCTCGCCATTGAGCGCCTCCAGCGCCTCCTTGCGGGTCTCGTGATCCAGGCTTAGCTGCTCGAAGGCATCCGCCAGCGCCTCCAGGTCAAGCCCCAGGCGCTCGGCCTCCAGTTGCTCGCGGCGGCGGTCGGCGTCCAGCAGCTGGCGGTCAAGGTGCTCGATGCGGGTGCGCTCGACGTCACCGGCGCGCGCGGCGTCGGCCTGTTCGCGGCTGTGCGCGTCCCAGCGCTGTTGCCAGTCCGCGAGCCTGGCCTCGGCCTCGCGCCATGCGTCTTGGCGCAGCACGTCCTCTTCCTGCAACAGTTCCAGCCGCGGCTCGGCCTCGCCCACCGCCTCGCGCAGCGTCGCCAGCTTGCGCTGGTCTTCGTCGATGTGGCTGCCAAGCTCGGCCAGCGCCGCCTGCGCCTCGTCGCGCGCGCGATGCAGCCGGGTCGACAGCTCGCGCTGGTGCGCGATCTGCTGCTCGATCCGGGCCAGCGTGCCGCCCGTCTGGTAGACCGCGGCCTGCGCGGCGTTCAATGCCTCGCTGGCCGTCTCCCGCCGGCTGCGGCCGGTCTCCAGCTCGCGCTCGGCCTGGCGCTGCTCGGCCACCAGCTGCTCGAGCCGGGTTTCCTCGCGTGACAGGTCCTCGCGCAGGCCCTGCAGGCGGCCGTCGATTTCGCGGAACTCCAGCGCCTTCCACTCGACATCCTTGACCTTGCGCTCGGCCTGGATCGCGGTGTACTGCTCGGCCTGCCTGGCCTGGCGGGCCAGGTGCTGCAACTGCTTGCCGACTTCCTCGCGCAGGTCGCCCAGGCGATCCAAGTTCTCGCGGGTGTGGCGGATGCGGGTCTCGGTCTCCCGGCGGCGCTCCTTGTACTTGGAGATGCCGGCGGCCTCCTCCAGGTAAACGCGCAGCTCCTCGGGCTTGGCCTCGATGATCTGCGAGATCATCCCCTGCTCGATGATCGAATAGCTGCGCGGGCCCAGGCCGGTGCCGAGGAACAGGTCGGTGATGTCTCGGCGGCGGCACTTGGCGCCGTTGAGGTAATAGCCGCTCTGGCCGTCGCGGCTGACCGTGCGCTTGACCGAGATCTCGTTGAACGCCGCGTATTCGCCGGTGATCGCGTGGTCGCTGTTGTCGAACACCAGCTCCACCATCGCCTGCGAAACCGGCTTGCGCGCCGAGCTGCCGGAGAAGATCACGTCGGTCAGGGAGTCGCCGCGCAGGCGGCTGGCGGCCGACTCGCCCATCACCCAGCGGATCGCGTCGATGATGTTGGACTTGCCGCAGCCGTTGGGACCGACGATGCCGGTCATGTTGGTGGGCAGGTGCAGCGTGGTCGGGTCGACGAAGGACTTGAAGCCGGACAGCTTGATGGTGGACAGGCGCATGCGGCGTTGCGAATCCAGATGATGTTTCAGCCGCAAATCATTGATTTATCGGCAAGAGAAGCCACGCGGGATGCGGGCCAATGCGGGAGTATAGGGCCTCAGCCGGCCTCGTCCGGGCTGCGCGCGCGGATCGACAGGGCGTGGATGTCGGCCTGCAGCAGCTCGTCCAGCGCCGTGTAGACCATCCGGTGGCGGGCCAGCGGCAGCTTGCCGGCGAAGGCCGCGCTGACGATGTCGACGCGGAAATGCCCCTGCCCGCCACGCGCGCCCGCGTGGCCCGCGTGGCGGTGGCTGTCGTCCTCGATGGCCAGCTCCAGTGGCGCCAGCGCCGCCTCCAGCAGTTCGCGCATCCGCGCGATCCGCGTCGGGTTCAGGCGCGGGATGTCGGCCTCGGTCCACCCGCTCATGGCAGCACCGGGCGGAACGGGCGCACGTCGACCCGCGCGTACACGCCGGCCGCGACGTAGGGATCGGCGTCGGCCCACAGGCGGGCTTCCACCAGGGAATCGAACTGGGCGATTACGATGCTGCCGGTGAAGCCGGCCGGGCCCGGATCCTCGGCATCGATGGCCGGGCACGGGCCGGCCAGCAGCAGGCGGCCGGCCTGTTGCAGCGCCTGCAGGCGTGCCAGGTGATCGCCCCGCGCCTGTTTGCGCCGCTCCAGCACGTCGTCGCCGTCATGGCCCTCGATCGCATACCACATGGCATCCCGCTCCCTGACTGGTGACCGCCATTGTAGGCGCGGCGTATGGACAGCGCCGCGCGCAGCCCGTACTCTGGAGGCTCTGCCATGGCCCGGTCCGTGGCCAGGCGCGACCTCCGGCCCACGCCCACGCCGCACCGCGCCCGCCTATCCGGCCTTGCATCGTCATCCGTCCCGACGCGGCCTGCCGGCCGGTCCCCCGCGTGGCGAGCACTGCACGACGCGATCCGCACGACAACGCATTGCCCCGGCCGCGCGCGGCCAAACGACAGGTGTGGCCCGGAGGGGGCCGCCGACCGATGACATCCGATTCCCGCAACGGCCCCGTGGCCGATGCCCATCCGAGGTCCAGCGACCACCCGCAGCAGCAGGAAATGCCGCTGGCGGTGGTGCTTGGGCAGCCCGTGGTGGAGATCCCGCGGGACCTCTACATCCCGCCGGACGCGCTGGAAGTCATCCTCGATGCCTTCGAGGGTCCGCTCGACCTGCTGCTGTACCTGATCCGCCGGCAGAACCTGGACATCCTCGACATCCCGGTCGCCGAGATCACCCGGCAGTACGTGGACTACATCCAGGCCATGCACGAGATGCGCTTTGAGCTGGCCGCCGAATACCTGGTGATGGCTGCGATCCTGGCCGAGATCAAGTCACGCATGCTGCTGCCCCGCCCGCCCAGCGAGGAAGGCGTGGAGGACGACCCGCGCGCCGACCTGGTCCGCCGGCTGCAGGAATACGAGCGCTTCAAGCAGGCGGCCGAAGACCTGGATGCGTTGCCGCGGCAGGACCGTGACACCACCGTGGCCACGGCCCATGTCCCCGACCGCGCCGCGGTGCGGCTGCCGCCCCCGGTGGAGCTGAAGGAGATGCTGCTTGCGCTGCACGACGTACTCAAGCGCGCTGAGCTTTACACCCAGCATGCGATCAAGCGCGACGCTCTGAGCGTGCGCCAGCGCATGGGCGAACTGCTGGAGCGGCTGGCCGGCGGCAGCTTCCACCGCTTCGAGTCGCTGTTCACCGCGGAGGAAGGCCGGCTCGGGGTGGTGGTCACCTTCCTTGGCCTGCTCACCCTGGCCAAGGAACAGCTGGTCGAGATCGTGCAGGAAGCCCCGCTCGCGCCGATCTACGTCAAGTCGCTGGCCACCGGCGAGGACGCGGCGGCGGTCGATGCCTTGCCCAGCGAGTTCGACGACGATGACGCCGGAGCCACTGCTTGAGCACGCGCCACCCACACGAACCCGACACGTCCCGATGACCGAACTCGATCAAACGCTCGTCACCCGCATCGTCGAGGCCGCACTGATGGCGGCCAGCCAGCCGCTGACCCAGGTCCAGCTGGCGGGCCTGTTCCCGCTCGACGAGCCGGCGCCGGAGGGCAGCATCGCGGCCGCCCTGTCCGAGTTGCAAGCCGCGTGCGCTGGGCGGGGGGTCGAGCTGGTCGAAGTGGCCAGCGGCTGGCGCTTCCAGGTCAAGGCCGACGTCCATCCGTGGGTGGCCCGGCTATGGACGGAGCGCCAGACCAAGTACACCCGCGCCACCCTGGAAACGCTGGCGCTGATCGCCTACCGGCAGCCGATCACCCGCGGCGAGATCGAACAGGTGCGGGGCGTGGCGGTCAACAGCAACATCATCAAGGCGCTCGAGGAGCGCGAGTGGATCCGCGTGGTCGGCCACCGCGACGTGCCGGGCAAGCCCGAACTGCTGGCCACCACCCGCGCCTTCCTCGAC